>CASWRE010000012.1 GCA_949471785.1 uncultured Lachnospiraceae bacterium
GACTATTCCTACATTTCCTTATAAAATCCTTGAAAATATAGGGATTCTTTGATTACATAATATTTTAATTAAGTAAAAAAACTTTGTACACGGGTGATATTCATGATATAATCCATAAACGACAGAAACAGACCTGCTCTGTGAGAGACAGGTATATCAATGGAGAAGGAGGTTGTACATTTGTTTGATCAGGAACATCTGGATGTCCTTGAAGCAGAGGCAATCTACATTATGCGTGAAGTGGCTGCAGAATGTGAGAGACCAGTTATGCTCTATTCCATAGGTAAGGACAGTTCAGTAATGCTACATTTAGCTTTGAAAGCATTTTATCCGGAGAAACCGCCGTTTCCTTTTCTGCATATTGATACCACCTGGAAGTTCAAAGAAATGATAGCGTTTCGTGACCGTATTTCCAGGGAAAACGGGATTGAGATGTTGGTTTACACGAATGAAGAAGGAGTACGGCAGGGGATAAATCCTTTTGATCATGGTGCGGCATATACAGATATCATGAAGACGCAGGCATTGAAACAGGCTCTTGCTTTGTATGGATTTACGGCGGCTTTTGGTGGTGGACGCAGGGATGAGGAAAAATCCAGGGCTAAAGAACGGATATTTTCTTTCCGGAATACAGAGCAGGCGTGGGAGCCTAAAAACCAGCGGCCGGAAATGTGGAAACAGTATAATACGAAAATTCATAAAGGCGAGAGTATCCGTGTGTTTCCCATATCAAATTGGACGGAAAAAGATATCTGGCAGTATATTGCCAGGGAGCATATAGAAATTGTCCCTTTGTATTTTGCGAAGGTACGTCCGGTAGTATACCGGGAGGGAAATATCATTCTGGTGGATGATGATAGAATGCGCTTAGATCCGGGCGAGAAAATTGTGTATAAGAGCGTGCGCTTTCGGACTCTGGGATGCTATCCTCTGACAGGAGGCGTAGAATCATCTGCAGATACTTTAGATGCGATTGTGAAGGAGACTCTGGGGGCGGTCACTTCGGAAAGAACAAGCCGTGTCATTGACCATGAATCTGCCGGAAGTATGGAGCGGCGTAAACGGGAAGGATATTTTTAAATATGAAGGGATTATTGAAGTTTATTACGTGCGGCAGCGTGGACGACGGTAAATCAACGCTTATTGGGCATATGCTCTATGATGCCAAACTTCTTTATGCAGATCAGGAACGTGCATTGGAACTTGACAGTAAAGTGGGCAGTCGCGAGGGTAAAATAGATTATTCTCTTTTGTTGGACGGCCTTATGGCAGAACGCGAACAGGGGATCACGATTGATGTGGCATATCGCTATTTTACAACAGAGAGAAGAAGTTTTATCGTTGCGGACACGCCGGGTCATGAAGAGTACACCAGAAATATGGCGGTGGGTGCGTCTTTTGCGGAACTGGCAGTGATTCTGGTCGATGCGTCCCGGGGAATTATGACGCAGACGAGACGTCATGCCAGAATATGCGCATTGATGGGAATTCGGTATTTTCTGTTTGCAGTGAATAAAATGGATATCGTCCGTTATGATCGAAATATTTATCAGAAATTGGATAAAGAGATCCGGAAGCTGGCAGTGGATCTGGAATTAGAAGAGGTGCATGTGATTCCGGTTTCTGCTACTGAGGGCGATAATGTTACGCGCGTGTCGCCGCATATGCATTGGTATGAAGGAAAAACGTTACTTGAGTATCTGGAAACCATCGACATCGAAGATGGGGCAAAGGAGCAGGGATTTGTTTTTCCTGTGCAGCGTGTTTGCAGACCCAGTCATTCTTTTCGGGGATTTCAGGGTGAGGTGGAATCCGGCAAGATCATGGTGGGTGAAGAACTGACGGCGCTTCCCAGCCGGGAAAAGGCGGTGGTGAAGTCTGTTTTAGTAACCGATCAGGATAAAATGCAGGCTCGAAAAGGACAGGCAGTGACGCTTTCTCTGAATCGGGAGATTGATATATCCCGTGGATGTGTTCTTGTAAAAGATACGGATCTGGCTGTCTGCAGTATGTTTACATCGACCATATTATGGATGGATGACCGGGAATTGACCCAGGGAAAGAATTTTCTGCTTAAAATTGGCACAAAGATTGTTCCGGCATCTGTTATGGATATCAAATATCAGGTCGATATTCATACGGGAGAGCATTTGGCTGTCACCAGATTATATAAAAATGAAATTGCGGTCTGCGATATTTCTATGGCTGAAGAAATCGTATTTGATTCTTTTAAAAAGCATAAAAGCATCGGATGCTTCATTTTGATAGACCGCATGACAAATATGACGTCTGCCTGTGGTGTGGTGGAGCATCCCTTGAGAAGGTCGGAGAATCTTGTGTGGCAGAAATTGGATCTCACACGGGAGATCCGTGCAAAGAAAATGGGGCAGAAGCCCCTGACCTTATGGTTTACCGGACTTTCTGGTTCAGGAAAGTCTGCGCTGGCGAATGAAATTGAGAAACGTCTGAGCGTCAGCGGACGATATACGATGCTCTTGGATGGCGACAATGTTCGTTTGGGATTGAATAAAAATTTGGGTTTTGAACCGGAAGACCGCATTGAGAATATCAGGAGAGTTGCAGAAGTGGCAAAGCTGATGAATGATGCGGGGCTGATCGTTCTTACCGCGTTCATTTCTCCTTTTGAAGATGACAGAAAAAGGGCAAGAACCATTATCGGAACGGAGAATTTTGTAGAAATATATGTGAGCACACCTTTGGAGGAATGTGAGCGCAGAGATGTGAAAGGGCTATATCGGAAAGCCAGAGAAGGAAAGATACCTAATTTTACGGGGATTTCAAGCCCTTATGAGGCGCCGGACCATGCAGATATAATAATTGATACTAGTAAGTATTCGTTGGATTTGTCTGTAGAAATAGTGTTAAAGAAGTTGGAAAAATTTTCGGGACTATAAGTATATATATTATATTAAATATATCTGCGGAAAGTTATTATGTTCAAGATTACAGAATGATAGAAAACTAATATGAAAGATATTGGCAGTGTAGTTATATGGAGGTAGTTTAAAACATTCAATGAGAACAATCAAAGAAAAAAGAATTTTATTCAACTCCTGTGTGCAAGTGAAAAATACATTATATGCATTTACAAGTTTTGCCCATTTTATTGTTAAATTTGATTTGAAAACTAAAAAATTAGAGTTAGTTAAAGGATTGAAGAATTATAAACCATTTATCACGCAGGACATAAAAAATGATGAGGAATCTATTTATGCTTTAGAATTGAATGGAAAGCGTATGTTGCAATATCATATTAGCAGCCATGAATGTTTCTATTTTAATATAGATTGTGATAAAAAAGGTTGGGGAAATTATGCCGCATTTGCAAAACGGGGAAATTATATTTATATTTTTCCTAAATACACGAATGCGTTAGTAAGGATTGATATGCAGGAGAATGCGGTATACAAGGAAACACAATTATACACGGAATCAAAGTATGCCGGGGAGGCTTTCCAAAAAGATGAGGATGCCTGTTTTGTCTGTGGGTGCCAGTGTATGGATACCGTCTGGCTTTTTCAGGATTGGAGCAATACACTCGTTGCGTATGATTTGAGTACATCCACATGGCAAAAATATGAGATCCCCATGAAAGTAAGAAACTGTGTACATATCATACACTATAATGACGTGTTATATATTTTGAGCTCAGAAGGCCGTGTGTACACTTGGAATATAAATGATTGTTCCATGGAGTTAATTACAGATTGTACCTCAGAGGAAGAAGAGAAGAATAAATTTTCAAGAATTGCTGTCACAGACAAAATGATAGTTATGCTTCCGGGGAGCGGAAAAGATATTGTTTGCATATCGCCGGATACTAAATGTACATGGATATATAGGGACTATCCCAAACAATTTCACTATTGTGCTCCCGACTTTTGGAGTAAATATTGCGGATTTTGTGAAAATGAAGAAAAGTATTATTTTGCAATGCGGTCAGCAAATTATATTTTATGTATCGATAAACGAAATAGTGTGTTGCAATGGATAAAGCCGATTCCCTTTCCGAATGAAGAGGAATTTTTGATGTTTACTAAATATTATAAAAATAAATTGTTGTCAGAAGAAGATTGGGCACTTAGAGATTTACTCGAATGTATAAATAGTGAAGATGATAAGGAAAAGAATAGTATTGACCGAATCTGCGGGGAAGAAAAAATATGGGGAGTACTGAAAAAATCATAAAGGAAAGAGGATATAATAAGGAACAAGAGAAAGAAAAAATATATGTTTCAATATGGTGTATGGCCTATAATCACGAGCCGTATATAAAGGATGCGATAGAAGGTTTCTTAGCACAAAAAACGGCTTTTAAATATGAAATAATTATCCACGATGATGCATCTACGGATAGAACAGTAGAAATTATAAAAGAATATGAACAGAGATATCCATCAGTGATACGTGGAATTTATCAGGAAAAAAATCAGTATCAAAGTAATCCACAGAATTTAAAATGGCTCAGCAGCCTTAAAATGAAGCATTGTAAGGGAAAGTATATTGCATTATGCGAAGGCGATGATTTTTGGATTGACTGTCATAAATTGCAAATTCAAGTGGACTATATGGAAGAACATGCGGATTGCTCTTTATATATTCATAATGGAATAAAGTTAAATTGTCAAAATGGAACGGTGCAGGCAATTGAACCTTATGATGGAAAAAAAGAAAAAAATATTAGCGCAGAAGAGGCAATTATGCAATATAGAGGGCATCCGCCAACAGCGTCCATGCTTTTTAAAGCAGGATTGCTGAAAAGCCCGGATTTCTTTATGACCACGCCAGTGGGTGATTATCCAACACAATTATTTTGTCTGACGCAGGGGAAGATCCACTATAGTAGTCGTATTATGTCGGTTTATCGATGGCTGAGTAAGGATAGTTATAATAGTGAAATGCTTAAAAGTAAGAAAAAGAAGTTCACGTTCAATTTGGGGATGGTTCGTTTTTTGGACCAATATGATCAATATACCAATTATGAGTATCATGTATGGCTTGTTAGCAAAATTATGACTCATGTTTGTGGAGCTATAGCGGCTGCTGATTCTCAGATACCCTTGGCGGAATACTATAATATATGTGAACAGCAGGGATTAGTAATGACGCCGGAATATAAGGTGTATTTAAAAGAAATGGAATGTCTGCGAAAACAACTGTTTGATGAAGAATATTGTTCAGATAAATTAAAAAAATTCACTGAAAAATACAAGAATATTGTTGTTATGGGAGCCGGCGTATATGGGGCAAAGCTGGCTGCTCAATTGGAAAATAATCATATAGATTTTCAGGGGTTTGCAGTGTCTCAAAAAGGAAAAAATGAAGAAATGTTAAAAGGTAAACAGATTTGGCAGCTTTCCGAGTTACCATTTACACAGGATGACACAGGTGTAGTAGTGGGAATACTTCCATTTCATTGGGATAATATTATGCGTTCATTAAAAAAAGCAAAAATTAAACATTATATATGTCCATTTTTTTTAGAATATGAAAAGCAGGAGAAAATGTAAAATGATATTTCGATACAATTATCATAAAATAGAAGAGGATTACAATGTATTATTGAATAAAGATGTCACTATATATTGTCGATCGGTTACCGCATTACAGGCGTATAGAAAATTCTCTAATCTCAATATTAATGTTATTGGATTTACGGATTCATATACGAATAAAGAGGGAGAAAAGTTTGCTGGTCTTCCGCTTTATACATTGGATTCATGACGGAGCTACAAGTCGTGATTTCTGCGCTTGGACAAATAGTATATATTCAAAAATATACATGATGGAACCGGATTCATTAATGTATGAAATCATGAAAGAATACATAAATATTAATTCAATAAAAAATGCAATACCAATTAATTGCGGTGCATATTCCCGTACAGGGAAATTAAGATTTACAGAAGATTCTGAAACTGGATCATCCAAAATATCCGCAGATGGAGAAATAATTGTAGATGTAGTTTCGATAGATGATATGTTGGAAGGTGGGGAAGCTACATTTATCAAAATGGATATTGAAGGTGCAGAAATGGAGGCATTAAAAGGCGCTGAGAAAACCATTAAATAATATAGACCCAAACTGGCCATTTCTGTCTATCATAAAGAAGATGATTTGTGGGAAATACCGTATTATATTTTATCCAACTATCCATGGTATAAAATATATTTTCGCCATTATGCGCTAACTACTAATGAAATGGTGATGTATGCTGTATAATATTTCTTGTTTGTGCTAATTATATTCTGATTGAAATTCGCCAAGGGAGTATATTTACATGTTTAGATTTTCTATTATAATTGTATGTCGTAACGCTGAAAAAATAATAAAAAGGACAATAGAAAGTGTTTTAGTCAAATATACCCATTTGTTGAAGTAATTGTTATTGACGGTGCGTCAGTAGATAAAACATTAGATATTCTAAATAAATATTCTGATGATAAAAGACTGTTAGTCTTCAGTGAAAAGGATTCAGGTATCTACAACGCTATGAATCGGGGTATTACAAAGGCCTCGGGCGATTATATCTATTTTTTAAATGCCGGTGATGTGTTTTATGATAAGGATGTATTATATAAAGCCTCTGAATACATTATTACAGCAGATAAACCGGATATCCTTATCGGCAATTATATAGAAAAACGGCATGAAATATCAAAAATAGTGCATATGGAAGAGGGATGGGATTTGCGTGAAATCCTTCCTAAAGGAAGAGGGGTATGTCATCAGGCAGTTTTTGCGAAAGCGGCTTGCCTGCAGGGGGGGTTTAATGAAGAATATAGAATTGTTGCGGATTATGACTGGTTATGCAGGAAATTTTTAAGCGGATGCAGGATTGAATGGATTGACTTGATTATTTCGGAATATGACATATATGGCGTGAGCAGTCTGGCGAAAAACTGGGTAGAAACAAAAGAGGAACGTCGCCGGATTGTTAAAGCATACTTTCCTGATATGGAAGAAAAAATTGATGACGAGCTGGCGTTTCAATATGGACAGGCCAAGAATCAAAAAATGCAGGAATATTTGAGCGATATTTTGGCTTTGAAGCAAAGACATATCAGTCTGAGACAATTTTTTAAAGAGCATTCTCTGTACGAGATATCTATTTATGGATTTCAATATCTGGGACAGAGGCTTTTGGAGGAACTGGAGGTTTCTGATATAAAAGTCACTTGTGTGATTGACAGAGATCATTCGTTTCAGAATATGAAAGTTCCTTTGAAACATGCAGAGGATGAATTAGATGCCGTGGATGCTATTGTGGTCACACCGATATTTGAATTTTACAGCATTAAGCAGGAGCTGCAGGATCGGACGCAAGCGGAAATTATATCAATAGAAGACATCATTAATAGCATGTATTCAGATATATAAGATTCTTGGCAGAGTTGTAGAGAAATGCAAGTTTGTGGCTGCAGAAGGAGATAATGGATGGAAAGGAATACACCGGTTGTTTCGGTGATTGTGCCTGTATATTCAGTAGAAAGATATTTACAACAATGTATTGATAGTATATGCAAACAGACATACGAGAATCTGGAGGTTATCTTGGTTAATGACGGCTCTCCGGATAACTGTGGAGAAATCTGTGATAGAAATGCTGTTTTAGATTCAAGAATCGTTGTCATTCATAAAGAGAATGGAGGATTATCCAGCGCTAGAAATGTCGGGTTGGATATTGCGAAGGGTGAGTATATAGCTTTTGTGGATGCTGACGATACTATACATCCTTGTTTTATCGAAAAATTACTTGAGATGTGTTTGCGGTATAATTGTGATATTGCGCAGTGCGACTACTTAGCAGTTTCAGAGGATTCTCTTTCGTTACCGCTGAATCCATGGCAGGAAATATCGTTTTATGATGGCAGACAGGCTTTGCATGAATTGTGCAGAGGGGGCGTGAATGCTATTAAATATACGGTGGCTTGGAATAAAATATACAAAAGAAAATTGTTTAGGTATATCCGGTATCCGGTTGGTAGAATCCACGAAGATGAATTTACGACATACCAGGTATTTTGGAAAGCAAAGAAGATAGCCATAACCAGGCAATATTTGTATTACTATCTCCAACGCAACACAAGTATTATGGGAAGTGGTTTTTCCATAAAAAGGCTGGATATTTTGGATGCCTTCAGAGAACGCCTGGCTTTTCTCCAAAAAAAGAAACTTAAGGAAAATTATTTTCAAACTTTGCAGGGGCTCGTTGGGCTGTTAGAAAAAAATTATTATTTATTACAAGAAAATGGCAAAGAGAATGAAGCGATATGCGCCCGATTGTTACAGGAAAAAGAAAGTTTGGAGAAATTTCTTCCGGCATCCCCGATGGAAAAAGAAGATAAAGTGATTCCATGGCCGTTACAGAAGGGGCGTTGTCCCCATTGTGTCAATGCAAAGATATTGTTATATGGTGCAGGAAAATGGGGACAGAGATATTACCGGTGGATCAAAGAGCATAGACAAGGGGTAATGGTTGGTTGGGTAGATAATGCCTGGTATAGTTTGCAGCAGGAGGGGCTGCCGGTATCTCCATTAGATGCATTGCTGAGGCTGTCGTATGATTATATTCTGATAGCGATTACGAATAAGGCGGTACAGGAGGAGATTGTCCAAAACTTTCTATACTGGGGAATTCCGAAAGAGAAAATATTGTCTATTCCGTCAGATGAATGATGAAATAATAGAGGAAGATATATAGGACAATGTAAAAAATGAAAACAATAAAAGTTAAATATGTTGATTTCTGGCCTGATTTTGATTATACCAAAGATGCGATTTACGAGGCATTGCTTTTAAGTAATCAATATAGTGTAGAAATATCGGATGAACCCGATTATATCATATATTCTACTTTTGGACATGAACATTTATTTTATGATTGCATCAAAATATTTTATTCAGGAGAAGATCAAAGTCCGGATTTTAACATTTGCGATTATGCTGTCAGTTTCGAATATATTCATTTTCTGGACAGACATTTTCGGCTGCCGCTAATGTATCAACCCGGTTATCGTGTAGATTATAATAGAATGATACAGAAAGAGAAGAATTTTTTGCGCAAAAATAAATTTTGCTCTTTTGTATATTCGAATGCTAAAGCCGACGCATTCCGGGGAGAGTTTTGTGATCAGCTGGCTTTGTATAAGAAAGTGGACAGCGGTGGGAAATATAAAAATAATATAGGTGGAGCGGTTGTGAGCAAATATAAGTTCGAAAAGGAGTATAAGTTTTCCATCGCTTTTGAAAATGTCTCCCATCCGGGGTATATGACTGAAAAACTTATGCAGTCATTTGCTGCCGGATGTATACCGATTTATTGGGGTGATCCGCTGATTGGAGAGAGTTTTAATACGGACGCTTTTGTGAATGTTATGGATTTTCCCAATGTACAGAAAGCTATTGAATATATCGTTTATCTGGATCAGGATGAGAAGGCGTATAATGCCATGATTGGAAAACCGGCGTTGAGAGAAAATAAGAAAATAGAAGTAGTGCAAAAGGAATTAATCCGGTTTGTAAATCATATTTTCGGACAGCCACTAAATGAGGCAAAGAGAACAACAGGGCAATATTGGAATCGTAATTATGTAGAGTCAAAGCGGCGACAGGAGAAATGAAAATGGTTGAAAAGTTTTCGCCGGATCAAAAGTTCAGCGCCTCGCTGATTAGCGTAATTATTCCCGTATATAATCTGGCCCCTTATATTCGTGATTGTATAGAGAGCATTCGAAATCAGACCTATGCCCAATGGGAAATGATTCTTGTCGACGACGGCTCCACGGATGATTCTGGTATAATTTGTGATGAAGCGGCTTCTTGGGACTCCAGAATCCAGGTGATCCATCAAAAGAATGGGGGAGTCGTTGCGGCCAGGGGCAGAGGCCTTCAGGCCGCTTCCGGGAAATATATTTCTTTTGTGGACGGGGACGACCGGATAGAACCGAATATGATTGAAATGATGGCAGCGCATATCGGCGGGGTCGATTTAGTTACGGTGGGAGTTTTTGAGCAGCTTTCACCGGATCAGACAGTGGAAAGATATGATGAGTTTCCGGAGGGACGCTACTCAGGAAATGAGCAACTTGGCGAGTTGTTAAAAAAGATGCTATATGATTCGGATAAGGAACGTCTGCAGCGCTTTACGCCCTGGTGCCATAACAAACTGTGGCGAAGGGAATTGCTGCGAAATGTGTATAAGGAAATCGATCCGCAGATAACTTTCGCGGAAGACGCCGTTCTCGTATACAAATACTTATTAAAATGCCGTTCTGTGGTTATCCTGCATCAATGTTTTTACCACTATCGCTATCGAAAAGAATCCGCTCTGCATAGGATGAATAACCGTATGCTGATGAATATCAACCGCGTATATCTGGCGTTGGAAGCAGATTTCAGAGCGCACAGCCTCGCGGATTCCCTGCTTTTGCAGCTCCAAAAGTGGATTTTGATTATGGATATCTGGGCGATCAACGGTTATATGGGGTTTGACGAGCGGATTGGTATTCCGGAGTTTGTGATTGACACTTCCGGCCTGGAGAATAAAAGGCTGATTTTGTACGGCGCCGGGAGAGTAGGCAGAATGGCCTGTGGACAATTTAAGAAGTTCGGTTTTTCTGTAGTTTTATGGGTGGATCAAAATTATAGGCATTATCAGCGTATGGATATGCAGGTTGCTGCGCCTGAGGATATTTTGGACCGGGAATATGACGTCCTGTATATTGCGGTCAGTGAACGGACTGTGGCAGAAAAAATTAAAGCAGATTTACAGCAGATGGGAATATCGCCCGGTAAAATCATTTGGAAAGAGCCTATGCGCATTTTTTGATGAAGGATCGTATTTTTGCCGGAACGATTGAGAAGAATTATGGAGACAAATTATGCCGGAAATGGGTTTAAAAATTAATGATAAAAATATCGTAATCTGGGGCGTGGGGGTTCTGCAGACGGATCTGGAAGGTCTGTATTCTTTCCCCAGCCTGTTATACTATGTGGACGACGACCTTCGGGAAGAAAATATGATCAGTGTGTCGCCGGATGAAATTTTTCCGTCTTCAAGACTGGAGAGGGAAGAAAGGGATCGCCTTCTGGTCATTGTATGCACACCGGATCAGGATGATGCGGTGGCCGGATTGAAGCGTATGGGGTATGGAGAAGAGAACTATATTCTGGGAGAGGAGCTTCTGGCTGCTCCATCCCTATATCATCGGATTTGCGCCCGGGAGATTTCTGTCTGGGGAACAGGTTATCTGTACGCCTCGTACGAGGATGAACTCCGCCGGTATGTACCGGATGTGACACGGTTTATCGTGACGGAAAAGAGAGAAGAATCGTTCCGTGGAAAAGAGGTCGTTTCTCTGAAAGAACTGCAGGACGGCGCATTTGACTCGTATATCCTCGTCTCCACGATTTACTATAAGGAAATTTATAAAAGCCTGACGGCGCTGGGACTGCGTCCGGGAAAAGATTTTCTGCACATAGAGACCATGCTTGCCATGGGGGCTCTGGCCGGCGGTGTGGACGGCACATTCCTGTTTGATGATCGGAAAAAGGACAGAGAGGACCTTCTGGTGGTTCTTGCGGGTTACAAAGAGTTTGTGTGGGACAGTGTTTTTGGCCGCTTAGAGGCTTTTGTGCCGGAACATGTGGATGTGTGCATTGTGACAAGCGGCTTGGTCAATCCGCGGCTTAGGAAAATGTGTGAGACGTATCAGTGGTCTTATATGAGTACGGATCGAAATCATGTATCTCTGGCGGTAAATCTGGCGATCTGGCATCATCCGGAAGCGAGATATATTTATAAGATGGATGAAGACATCTTCCTGACGAAGGGAGTATTTGAGACGCTGAAAGCGACCTATGAAAAGGTGCAGCAGGAGAGCCGGTATGAGGTGGGCTTTGTCACGCCTCTGATTCCGGTGAACGGCTATGGCTATGTCCGGCTGCTGGAAATCTTTGGAGCGGATCAATTGTGGAAAGAACGATTCGGGGAACTCAAGTATACGATTGCCCTTCAGCACCACCGGACAATCCAGAAAAATCCGGAGGCAGCCCGGTTTATGTGGGGAGAAGGGAATCCAGCCATGGAGAATCTGGACAGGGTGCAGGAGCGTTTGCAGGCAAGGGCATTTCAGTATTCGGTTTGTCCGGTGCGTTACAGTATTGGATTTATTTTATTTCACCGGGAGAACTGGATTCGCCTGCGGGGATTTCCCGTGACAGTCAGGAATCTGGGGATGGATGAGACGGCTTTATGTGAATTCTGCATGATGCAGTCACGGGCCATGGTCGTGGCGGAGAATGCCGTGGTGGGGCATCTGGCTTATAATCCTCAGAATGAAGCCATGAAAGAGTACTATTATGCTCATAAAGAAAAGTTTCAGCTGTCTGTGTGAGGGAAAGAAAAGGTAATAGTTCAGATAAGCAGATCTGTTACAGGAAAGGAGTGCGTTAATGAATCTGGAGAATAAAAACCTTAACCGTGACGGTTTCATCACGTTAAAGAGGTGGCTGGAGAACCGGAATGCAGGAAAGACATTTGTGGATTATTTCCATGAATATGGCTATCAGACCATAGCGATCTATGACGCCGGGGAGCTGGGACAGATTTTGTACGGGGAGATCACAGGCTCCGATATAGCGGTGAAATATTTCGTAGACAGAAATGCGGAAGGCCTGCAAAATATCGACGGCATCCCCGTCATCCTTTTATCGCAGATCAAAGAGATGGATGAAGTGGACGCCTTGCTGGTCAGCCCCGTGGCTGATTATGATGCTGTGTGCCGGGTATTGAGCGAACTGTCGCCCCGGCTCCGTGTACTGGCATTCAAAGACGCTGTATATGAATTTTAGACAGGAGGTATGGTGGGATGATTACAACAGCCAGAACGACTTCCGGGGATTTTTTGGAAAACGGGATAGATAAGAGCTATGACGAAACTTTCGCCCTGATTTGTAAAAATATAGAATTTCAGATCACAGACCGAAGGTTTGTCTATTTCATAGATGAAAATTATGTGATGGACACCACAAAGGGCACGCGTTATGAGAATCTGACGCCGGCCTATCAGAAGATATTGCATCAGGGTCTCGAACAGCTCAAGTATCGGGAGAAAGAGGTTACGAACAGATTCTGTCAAAGCTGTAACGCCCTTCTGGATGATTGGATGCTTTTGGCGGATCGGATCATGGATGCGCTGAGACAGTGTGATTTTGAGACAAAGAGGCAGGAGCAGTGGTTCAGGCGGCTGAAAGATTCTCCGGCGGAGGGGTTTGAGGAGGCTATCCAGAGAATGCTCTTTGTCAACCAGATGTTCTGGCAGACCGACCACAGACTGACGGGATTGGGCGCCTGGGATTCCTGGCTGCAGCCCTATTATGAGGCGGACGTAGCCGCAGGCAGACTGGACAGGGCGGGGGCTCTGGAAATTCTGGAGGATCTGTACCGCATTTTGCATGAAAATTACCGGTATAAAAGTAACGTGCTGATGGGAGATACGGGGCAGATTTTCGTATTGGGCAGATCCGATGCGGAGGGAGGGTATTTTTGTAATGATCTGACGTATTTGTTTATAGAGGCCATGAAGAACGTGCAGCAGTCAGAACCGAAATGTCTGCTGAGGGTGAACAGGCATACGCCTAGGGATCTGGTGGAGCTTTCCCTTGAGTCCATTGCTACCGGTATCGGCGCGCCGCTGCTGGCCAATGACGACATGGTGATTCCCTGTCTGCTGGAGTTTGGCATTGAGGAGCAGGATGCCCGTGAGTATATGACTTCGGCTTGCTGGGAACCATTGATCGGGGGAAAGAGCGCGAGCCAGAACAACATGACGGCGCTGAATTATATGAAGGCCCTTGATAATCTGCTGAAAAGGGATCGACTGGAAGAAATTCATTCTTTTGATGAGCTGCTGGAGCGTTACTTTATTTATTTGGAAAGGAATCTGCATGCCGTGAAACGGGTGCTGGCGGCCCGCCGTTTTCAGTATGATCCGCTGCTGTCTGTTTTTACGGAGGACTGCCTGGAAAAGAAAACGGATGTTTCCTGGGGAGGGGCGCGCTATCATGATGTGGGCGTCACGTCTGTGGCCATGGGAAATCTGGTGGACGTACTTTTGAATATAAAAGAATATGTGTTTGAACGGCAGGTCTATACGCTGTACGATGTGAAGAAAATGTTGATTCGGAATTTTGAGGGGGAGGATGAACTGCTTGAGCGCCTGAGGGCAAGGTCTTCCCGGTACGGAACGGATGAGGAGGAGATCCTGAATCTGGTGAACCGTATCACGGCTTTTGTGTCGAAAGAAGTGGCAGGATACCGTTCTTACCAGGGCGGACGGATGAAGGCAGGACTCAGCGGTTCTGCCTATCTGGATGCGGCAAAAGGATTTGGCGCGTCTTTTGACGGCAGGAAAGCCGGAGAGCCTTTTACCACCCATATCTCCAATGAAGATAATGACGGGTTTACGGAAATCATGAATTTTGCTTCTCGGCTGGCATATGGCGCCGGAAGATTTAACGGCAATGTGGTGGATTTTATGGTCAATCCGGATTTTATCCATAACAATTGGGATAAATTTGTGGATTTTCTTATGTTATGTATAAAAAAAGGCTTTTTTGAGCTGCAGATGAACGTGGTCAGCAGTAAGACTTTGCTGGAGGCCCGCAGATATCCTGAGGATTTTCCGAATTTGATCGTCCGGGTATGGGGATTCAGCGCCTATTTTAAAGATTTACCGGAAGATTACAAGGATGTGTTGATCGCCAGGGCTCTGAGGAACGAGGCCGTGTCGTCCTGAGAGCGGAACAGACAGGGGTATCGGGATCAGAAACGCATGACAGAGGCCTGCAGGAAAAAAGCGCAGGACCTTGATGGGGAGATTTCATGAAAAGAATAGGGGTTTATATCTGCAATTACAATGGAAAAGAATATTTGTTGAACTGTCTGGATTCACTTTTTCGGCAAACCCTGCAGGATTTTGATGTCTGTGTGGTGGACAATGCGTCCACGGACGGATCGGCGGACGCGGTGCGGGCGTCATTCGGCAGCAGAGTTGAAGTGCTCTGTAACAGCGAGAACCTGGGAGGCTCCGGAGGCTTTGACAGAGGGCTTCGGACGGGGCTGGCCAGAGGGTACAGGTATATTGCCCTGCTTGACAATGACATTATTCTGGACGATGGCGTGCTGGAACATATGACGGCTTATCTGGATGCCCGCGGGGATGTGGGCCTTGTCGGCTCTAAGGTCATGATTATGGATCGGCCGGATGTTCTCCAGGATTACGGGGATTATCTGGATTTTGGGGTGTACAGGGAAAAGTTCGGCTATGGCGGGCACAAAGACGACGGAAGTCTGCCGCTGGAAAACCTGTGCGATTATGTGCCCAGCTGTGCGGTCATGGTCCGGGGAGATATTTTGCGGAGATCCGGGACGATGCCTGCGGACAATTTTATCTATTATGATGATATTGAGCTGTGTCATAAGATCCGGCTGGCGGGAGGGAAGATTGTCGCGCTGGGAAATGCGAAAGTCTGGCATAAGGGCGGTTTTCGTAAGGAGGAAGTGAGTACTTTCAGCAGATACTATTTTCTGCGCAACCGGCTTCATTTTTTTGCAAAGTATATAGCAGAAGAGGATATCGGGCGATTCATAGATACTATTTTGCAGGAAGTGTTTTCTCAACTGGCGGGATTTTATGGCAAAGGAATGGAAGAAATGTTTCACACAGCCATGTATGCCTTTGATGATTTCCTGCATCTGGTTCGGGGAAAAGCGGCGGAAGGAAAAATTTTACCGATCCGCCCCCGGAAGACGCCTTTGATGAGGGCTGTCGGGAAAAAACGGCCGGTTGTCATCAAATTCCGGGATAAAGATTCCGGCCGAGATACTCTGGACGCCTGGTTTGATCTGCTCAGGATACTCGCTGTCATTCAGAAAAGCGGGCCGCGGGATGAGATCGGGATATCGCTGGAGCAGTGCGGCTGTACGCCGGAAGAGTTTGAACAAAAGTTCCGTGAGGCCACAGGACAAAAAGAACAGGATTATCCGCTGCCGAAAATTTGCCTGGCAGAAGAGTGGGATGTTCTGCGGCGAATGACGCCGGGAACCGGGGACGATATAAATTCTGCAGTGACGTTGCGGATGTGCGGCCATGTAAAAAATGTAACTGTCCCGGTTCTTCCGGAGATTTATGTGGATAAATATGGTAATTGTATTACCAGTGGGGAAGAGTACCGGTTTTTTACGAATTTGGATACAAACGCACGCTTTTTTGCGGAAACTTATCGTCCGATCATGCTGCGGGCCGTGAGGAGCATAAGGAAAGATCCGGACGCCGGTGCAAAGATAAAAAATGGCGGTACTAAGCCGTTGATGATTACCAATATCCAGCGTATGTGCTTTCATGACGGGCCGGGTATCCGGACGACGGTTTTTGCCAAAGGGTGCAGCCTGCACTGTCCCTGGTGTTCCAACCCGGAAAATCTGAGTTTTGCCGCGGAGCGTTATGAGAAGGACGGCGTCTGCGGCGTATACGGAAAAGCTTTCACTGCGGAGGAATTGGTAAAAGTTCTGATCAAGGACCGGGATTTCTGGGGGGCGCAAGGGGGCGTGACCTTTTCCGGCGGCGAGGCTCTGATGCAGGCGGAGGCTCTGGAGGCAGTTCTTCGGGAGTTGAAAGGGATGGGCGTGCATACGGCTCTGGAAACGGCGCTTTTTGTGCCACAGGGGAATGTACGGCGGGTGCTGCCGTATCTGGATACTGTGATTGCCGATGTAAAGATTTTGGAGCCGGATGTGTGCAGAGAGATTCTCGGGGGAGATGTGGCGCGGTACAGAGAGAACGTGGATACCGTATATCGGAGCGGCAGGCTTGGCGTGTTCCGTGTTCCCTGCTGCGGGGAGTATACGCTTACCTCTGCCAATAAAGATTTGCTGAAAGAGTTTTTGAGGCAGTATCCCGATGTTCCGGTACAGATTTTTGCCATCCATGGTCTGGGAGAGAAGAAATATCAGTCCCTGGGCCGTACCATGTGGCGTGGACAGGCCCTGGATCGGCGTGTTTTGGAGGAGTTTAGTTATGAGCTTATGGATGCAGGAATCAGGGCGGAAATTATACAGATTTAAAAGGATATATTATATGATTTAGGTGTCAAAAGCTCCTATCGTCAAAAGGATAAAATACAAATATCCTTTTGGCTCCCTAATCATATTATTAAATGAATTCCACATCCACCCCAACAAATTTTGATTGGAGATTTTTATGCAGGACGCCGTATTTTACCAACAGGAATATAAGAAACTACAACAATTAAGAACATCTCTTCAGCAGTACAAAACCCTCTATTTCTACGGAGCGGGTCTCAGGGGCGAGGAAATGCTGGAAAGACAGAAGGAGGGCATCCCCTTCTGGCGCAGGCCAAAGGCCTTTCTGGTAACGGACAAAAAAGATGCTGCCATTGTAGATCCCGGCCGGCTGGATGGGATTCCAATTCTTGGCATTGACGAGATAGAAGAATTTCCGGACGATTCGGCGGTCCTGGTGGTTGCCATGAGCTTTTATCATAAGGAGATCAAGGAACGGCTGGCGCGTATGTCCTCTTGTTCTCATGTTTATTATCTGACAGACGCCATGGAGCAGCTGCTTACAAGGGAATTTTTGTCGGCCTATCTTTCCAGGTATCAGCTGCCTTTCGGATTTCTCCCCTTTGGGGAGAGGGAGTCTGTGGAACCGCATCTGTATGCGAACCGGCTGCATATTTACAGTGTGATGTGCGAGCGGGATGCAAAAACAGCGGCACATTTTTCGGCGGTTCCGTGGATATCTGATTTGCAGGGCGGAGCCTCCAAGGCAAACAAAAGGTTTGCTGCAATGGGGGACGATACAGGCGAAAATATTTCCGATCAGAATGCTTACTATAATGAGCTGACCGGACTGTATTGGGTGTGGAAGAATACAAACCATGAATTTTCCGGGATCTGTCATTATAGAAGGCGATTTGAATCGGAGGCGGCGATGTTGCCACTTTTGCGGGGGGAGGCCGACGTGATTCTGCCCCTTCCCGTTGTAGTGGGACAGAATCTTCGGAGTTATTACCAGCATTGGGGAGAGGCTGCTTATTATGAGACGATGCTTCGGATGATAGAGGAAAAATATCCCGCTTATTACAATACGGCCTGCTGGTGTGCCGCCCATCCCGTATTTCTGCCCAACAATATCTGTATTGTCCGGAGAGAGATTTTGGAGGAGTACTGTTCCTTCTTATTTGACATAGTCTTTTCTGTGGAAAAGGAAATGGCCGCCTGCCCTGGGAAGAAGCAAAGCAGGTGCTGGCTGTCGGAGCATGTGTCTACCATTTATTTTCTTCAGCACTGCAGAGACTATCGAATGCTTTTTTCTAAGATTGAGAGGTGCTGGTAAATGGACGATCGGATAAGTATTATTGTCCCTGTTTACAACGCGGACAGGTTTTTGGATAAATGCATTGAGAGTATCCGTAAGCAGACCTATAAAAACCTTGAAATTATCCTTATCAATGACGGCTCCACGGATCATTCCCTGGAAATATGCGAGAAATACGCGGCAAGGGATGAGAGGATTGTGCTTCAAAGCCAGAGGAACCAGGGGATTGTAAAGGCCCGGCAGGCAGGAGTAAGGATAGCTGCGGGAAATTTTATTGGGTGGGCGGATGCGGACGACTGGATGGAGCCTGACTACATAGAAAATCTGCTGCGGCTGCAAAGAGAGTCCGGAGCGGATATTGTGGCTGTCGCCCATTTCTGTGATATCGGGAAGGACTGCACCCTGATAAAGAACAATCTGGAACCGGGGATATATGACCGGGAGCAGCTGGCGCCGGTTATGCTTTGCGCAGGGGAGTTTTTTGAATACGGGATTAATCCCCATCTGTATACAAAGTTTTTCCGGGCTTCGATTCTGAAGAAGACACAGCCTATGGTTGACTCTTATGTTATCGCGGGGGATGATGCCGCAGTCGTGTATCCCAGCCTGCTGATGGCGGAAAGCGTGTGCGTGTCGGAGCTGTCAGGCTACCATTACGTCCAGCATCCGGGCTCCATAACGAAGACCGGATTCTCAGACGAGCAGGGGAGAGTTAAGGCGCTGATCGCTTTTTTGGAAAAGGTTTTTCGGGAGGCTGGGGTGATTTCAGAGACCTTTTGGCAGCTCGTGGCATATGAAAACTATCTGCTTTCCTTACGGAAGATAGAAGTCTTTGATGCGCCTGGCGAAGATCGCATTCTTGCACCTTTTGGAGGCCTTCGGGCGGGGGAGCGGATTGTGCTCTATGGAGCGGGCGCACTGGGGCAGGGGCTCTATGCTTATCTTAAGAGGGATGGGCGGACAGAGATAGCCGGATGGCTGGACAGGAGCTGCGAGGCCTACCGGGAGCAGGGCTTCCCCGTCGACTGCCCGGAGCGGTTAAGAGATAGAGATTGGACATATGATTACATATTAATAGCCAATGCCACGGAAAGTACGGCGATGTCTATCAGGAATTTTTTACTGTCTGTGGGTGTGAAGGAAGAAAAGATAAGGTGGTTTACAGAGGAGTTCCGGGGAAAGACGCGATTCGGGAAGCTGCGTTTGTAAGTTTCAGCTTTCGGAAGAGACAGTGGACGAGCTCACAACAGTTATTGAACCTCCAGCCCAAAGTTGTTATACTAATAACAGCAGAGGGCTGTTTTTTCTGATATTTTGAAACTGTTCAGTACAGGCCGAAGCACTTGTTGCTGAGGCCGTAAAACATGATTCAAGTGTGCAAAATCCCATCGCCGCAGGGCGCTGAACGTCCAGTGGACGTTCGCTTAGCGCCGGTCGAAGCGAAGCGTAGACATTTTAATTGGATTTTGCATCGTAACTGTGAAGGTACTGAACAGTTACGATATTTTTAAGAAATATCGGCGGGCTGTAAAAGAGGCCATGAAAAGACGGTGCGGATATGGCAAGAACCGTGGGAATTGGGCATCAGGATTTCGAGCAACTGATTACGAATGATTATTTTTATATTGATAAAACGATGTTTATCAAAGAATGGTGGGAAAGAGGGGATTCTGTCACCTTGATTACCCGTCCAAGGCGTTTTGGAAAGATCCTTTTATCTGTCCCGCTATTATAAGAAAAAAGTGATCATCCTTTTGGATGAGTATGACACACCGATGCAGGAGGCCTATGTGAACGGCTATTGGGAGGAGCCGGTATGACGGATTTACATTCGGAAACAGAAGAGACATCTACAATCCATGGTCTATCTCAAATTATCTGGACAAGAGGAAGCTTTCCGCCTACTGGGCCAACACCAGCAGCAACAGTCTGATAGAAAAGCTGGTGCGGGAGGGAAATCCGGATATCAAAATAGCTATGGAGGATCTTTTGCACGGGGGCTGCCTCTCTGCAAAACTAGATGAACAGGTCGTGTTTAACCAACTTGGTTATAGAGAAAGCGCTGTCTGGAGCCTTCTTCTGGCAAGCGGCTATCTGAAGTTGAAAAGCTATAGGATTCAGGCAGGAAGAACACAATGTGAGCTTGCCCTGACCAACGGAGAGGTCCGTGTGATGTTTGAGGAAATGATAGCGGATTGGTTTTCTGAGTTTACGCCGGCGTATAACGCGTTTATCAAGAGTTCAAACAGGATATTTTTTGGAAATACCATCGTATCGGAAAATGGGCCATAATTGTTTTTAAAAAACAAAATTTTTTACTCCTGAAACGATGCATTTCTTTCTCCATAAATGGACACGCTATATAAAACGGATGGTAAAGATTTTGGGAAAGGAAGGCATAACGTATGAAGAAAAGAATGAATCGGATGACGCTTCTGTGTACTGCGCTGTGTATCCTTTTATCCTGTGCGGGATGCGGGAAAAAGGAAGATAAGGGTTCTGTCTATTATCTGAATTTCAAGCCGGAAAGTGCGACGGTCTGGGAGACGATTGCCGCGCAGTATACGGAAGAGACGGGTGTGAAGGTCAAGGTGGTGACGGCCGCCGCCGGAACCTATGAGCAGACGCTGAAATCGGAGATTGCCAAGAAGGAAGCGCCCACCCTTTTCCAGATCAACGGTCCGGTGGGGTATCAGGCCTGGAAGGATTACTGCAGCGATCTCAGGGACACGGAACTCTATAGCTGGATGATCGATCAGGAGCAGGCGATCAGGGACGGAGAGGGCGTATACGGTATTCCTTTCGCTCAGGAGGGGTATGGTATTATTTACAATGACGCGATTATGCAGCAATATTTCGCCCTGCCGGACAAGGCCGTGGATATCAGCTCTGCCCAGGATATTAAAAGCTTTGCCACGCTGAAAGCGGTAGTGGAGGATATGACGGCGAAAAAGGAAGCTCTGGGGATCGACGGCGTATTTGCTTCCACATCCTTAAAGCCCGGCGAGGACTGGCGCTGGCAGACACATCTGGCTAATGTGGCGTTGACCGCCGAGTACAGAGAGGACAATCTGACGGCCCCCGACGAAATTAAATTTACCTACAGCGATAATTTTAAGCAGATGTTCGACCTGTACCTGAATAATTCCTGCACCGAACCTCAGATGCTGAGCTCCAAGTCGGTCAATGATTCCATGGCGGAGTTTGCTCTGGGCCGGGTGGCCATGGTACAGAACGGCAACTGGGGATGGAGCCAGCTCCAGGAGGTGAGCGGCAATACTGTATCTGAGGAAAATATCAAATTTCTTCCCATTTATATAGGGCTGGAAGGCGAGGAAAACCAGGGCCTTTGTATAGGTACGGAAAATTTTATGTGTGTAAATGCAAAGGCCAGTGAAGCCGACAGGCAGGCCACGATTGATTTTATGGAATGGCTGTTCAGCTCTGATGAGGGCAAGGTCCATGTGATCAATAATCTGGGTTTCATCACTCCTTTCAACACTTTTACGGAGGAGGAGCGGCCCACGGACCCGCTGGCCCAGGAAGTGCTGCGCTATATGGGCGATGCGGACGTCAAAAATATCCCCTGGAATTTCACCACCATGCCCAGCCAGACCTGGAAAGATAATTTCGGCGCATCCCTGCTGGAATATGCCCAGGGCACGAAGAGCTGGGATCAGGTAGTGAGCGATATGACGGCAGACTGGAAGACGGAGAAAGCCCACGGGGCACAGTAGGAGAGGACATGCAAAAATCTTATAAACGATATTTCCCGGTCTTTGTCCTGCCCACGCTGGCCGCCTTTTTAATTGCTTTCCTGGCGCCTTTTCTCATGGGGATTGTCCTGTCATTCTGCCGGTTTACCACAGTGGTGGACGCCCGGTTTGTGGGCCTGGACAATTATCTGCGGGCCTTTGGGGACGGCGAGTTCCTCCATGCTTTCTGGTTTACGGTGTTGTTTACGGTGGCGGCGGTGGTGACGATCAACGTGCTGGCCTTTGCGCTGGCTTATATCCTGACCCGGGGCATACGGGGTACGAACCTGTTCCGCACGGTATTTTTTATGCCCAACCTTATAGGCGGTATTGTACTGGGCTATATCTGGCAGCTTCTGCTGAACGGCGTGCTGGCCAGGTTTGGCGTTACGATCACTGCAGATCCGAAATATGGCTTTATGGGGCTGGTGGTTCTGATGAACTGGCAGATGATCGGCTATATGATGATTATTTATATTGCGGGTATCCAGAATATTCCCGGAGATGTCATCGAGGCGGCCAGGATCGACGGAGCAAACCGCGCACAGACGCTGTTTCGCGTTACGATTCCCATGGTGATGCCCTCTGTCACGATCTGCCTGTTTCTGACGCTGACCAATTCTTTTAAACTGTTTGACCAGAATCTGGCGCTGACGGCGGGGGCGCCGGGCAAGTCTACAGAGATGCTGGCTCTCAATATATACAGTACTTTTTACGGCCGCAACGGCTGGGAGGGCGCCGGCCAGGCCAAGGCCGTGGTATTTTTCCTGGTGGTGGCGCTGATCTCACTGACCCAGCTGTATCTGACCAGAACCAGGGAGGTGGAGAGCTGATGACGCTTTTTCTTAAGGGCGAAACGGCCGCAAAAAGAGCCGGTACGGATCGGAAACCGGAAGGCGGGGCGGCATCGGCCGTTTATATTGAAATAGAGGAGCCTTTGCAAAAAACTGCATGGAGCGGAAACGGCGAGGAGGGAGCAGGGTGGCTGTTTATGCAGAAATGGAGAAATGAGCAGAGGACGGCAGTGGAACAGAAATGAAAAGGAGGAGGCAAAAAATGGCGGTCTCTACTGTAAAAAAGGCATTTTCGGGGAAGCCGGAGCGGAAGGATGGCAGGGAGGGAGGGATTGGATGGCGGCTCGCATGAAGACAGAGGAACGATCCCGGGAGTCGGAAGTGTCCCGGGGGACGGGGATTGTACTAACCGTGATTCTGACGATCCTGGCGGTATTCTTTCTAATCCCGGTACTCCTGGTACTGATGAATTCCTTCAAAGGGAAATTTTACATCAGCGACGCTCCCTTTGTCCTGCCCGGGTCTGATACCTTCGTGGGACTGGAAAATTATATCGGAGGTATTGCTAAAACGCAATTTCTTTCGGCTATTGGTTATTCCCTGTGGATTACGGTTGCTTCGGTGGCGGTAATCGTGCTGTTTACGTCCATGACGGCCTGGTGGATTACCCGGGTGAAGGGGCTCTTCTCCAGCCTGCTCTTTTATCTGTTTGTGTTTGCGATGATTGTCCCCTTTCAGATGGTAATGTTCCCCATGGTTAAGGTGGCCAATATGCTGTATCTGGATAATCCTGCAGGCATCATCCTGATTTATCTGGGGTTCGGCGCCGGGATGTCGGTATTTATGTTCTGCGGTTTTGTCAAAGCCATCCCTCTTTCCCTGGAGGAGGCGGCCATGATTGACGGCTGTGGTCCGATACAGATCTTTTTCCGGGTAGTCTGGCCGATCCTGCAGCCCACTGCCGTCACCGTGGCGATCTTAAATGCCATGTGGATCTGGAACGACTATCTGCTGCCCTATCTGATACTGGGAACCGATTACAAAACGATCCCCATAGCCGTTCAGTACCTTCAGGGTGGTTACGGTTCTATCGACATGGGCGCTATGATGGCTGTGTTAGTACTGGCTATCATCCCGATTATTCTGTTCTATTTGTTCTGCCAGAAGTATATCATCAGTGGAGTGGCCGCGGGAGCAGTGAAGGGGTAGAAAGGGCATTCGTTTTCATTCCTCCGCAATATAGTGCAAGAACCTGCCAATCTAAGTATAGCCCTCTACTTTTATCCATGCTATAATACAAAAAAGCATGGAGGAGGGTAATATGGATTATCAGGATATTTTACAGGGGGCAAAGGACAATATGGGCCCCTGCAAAGCCTGTCCGGTCTGCAACGGCATGGCGTGCAGGAACCATATTCCCGGACCCGGAGCCAAGGGTGTGGGCGATGTGGCGATACGCAATTACCAGAAATGGCAGGAGATCCGCGTGAATATGGACACGATCTGCGAGAATCTTCCGGTGGACGCTTCTTTTGAACTGTTCGGGGAGAGGTACCGTTATCCCATTTTTGCCGCTCCGGTGGGAGCCATGAAAATGCATTACGGCGACAAGTATGACGATCTGGAGTACAACCAGATCCTGGTATCCGCCTGCCGGGACGCGGGTATCGCCGCTTTCACCGGCGACGGGCTGAATGCCGAGGTGGTGCGTTCGGCGGCGAAGGCCATCGGGGCAAACGGCGGCCGGGGCATACCCACGATCAAGCCGTGGCACAGGCAGATGGTTTTTGAGAAAATTGATCTGGTCAAGGCGGCGGGAGCGAAGGTTATAGCCATGGATATCGATGCGGCCGGCCTGCCGTTTCTTAAAAACATGGACCCGCCTGCCGGCAGCAAGTCGGTGGAAGAGATGCGGGAGATTATTTCCTATGCGGGGCTGCCGTTTATTGTGAAGGGTATTATGACCGTGCGCGGAGCTGTGAAGGCCATGGAAGCCGGGGCTTCCGGTATTGTGGTGTCCAATCACGGCGGCCGGGTATTGGATCAGACGCCGGCCACGGCGGAGGTACTCGCGGAGATTGCCCTGGCGGTGAAGAGCAAGATGAAGATTTTTGTGGACGGCGGACTGCGTTCCGGCGTGGATATCTTCAAAGCCCTGGCGCTGGGCGCGGACGCGGTGCTGGTCGGACGGCCCTATGTGACGGCGGTTTACGGCGGCGGCGCCGAGGGTGTAAAGGTATTTACAGAGAAACTGGGCGTTGAACTTATGGATACCATGGCCATGTGCGGCGTCCATAAGCTGTCCGGGATCGACAGGACGATGATTCATGGAGACGGGAACATGTTCGAAAAAAGCAGAATCTGATGAGAGGAGAAGATGACATGAAAATTCTGGTTACAGGCGGCGCCGGTTATATCGGCAGCCATACGTGTGTGGAGCTTTTGAACAACGGCTATGAGGTGGTGGTGCTGGACAACCTGAGCAACGCCAGCGAGGAAGCGCTGAAACGGGTAGAGAAGATCACGGGAAAGAGCCTGGCTTTTTACAAAGGGGATATGCTGGACCGTACATACTGCGAGAAGATTTTTGCCGAGCATAAGATCGACGCGGTGATCCATTTTGCGGGCTTAAAAGCCGTGGGCGAGTCGGTGCAGAAGCCCTGGGAGTATTATTATAACAATATTGCGGGAACGCTGGTGCTCTGCGACGTAATGCGCAAAGCCGGGTGTAAGAACATCGTGTTCAGTTCCTCTGCCACGGTATACGGCGATCCCGCTTTTGTGCCCATCACCGAGGAATGCCCCAAGGGACAGATCACCAATCCCTATGGTCAGACGAAGGGTATGCTGGAGCAGGTGCTGACAGACCTCCATGTGGGCGATCCAGAGTGGAACGTGGTGCTGCTGCGCTATTTCAATCCCATCGGCGCCCATGAGAGCGGCCTGATCGGCGAAGATCCCAAGGGAATCCCCAATAATCTGGTGCCCTATATTGCCCAGGTAGCCGTGGGTAAACGGGAATGCCTCCATGTGTTCGGCGACGACTATCCCACGCCGGACGGTACCGGTGTGCGCGATTACATCCATGTGGTGGATCTGGCCGTGGGCCATGTGCGGGCCCTGGAAAAGATGCAGGATACGAAGGGCGTGCTGGTCTATAATCTGGGCACCGGCAAGGGCTACAGTGTGCTGGATGTGCTCCATGCTTACGAGAAAGCCTGCGGCAAGACCCTGCCCTATCAGGTGGAGCCGAGACGCGCCGGGGATATCCCCACCTGCTATTCCGACCCCTCTAAGGCTGAGAAGGAGCTTGGCTGGACGGCGAAACGCGGTATTGAGGAAATGTGCGCCGATTCCTGGAAATGGCAGTCGATGAATCCGGACGGGTACGGGAAATAAAAAACAGCCGATAGTCTTCTCTGCGAGTATGGAGAAACAGAGAACAGGGTCGTGCCCTGACAACACAAAAGCCAGTCATTGTTGACTGGCTTTTGTTGCGGCGCACTGCCGGGCGCCCCATTTTTGGCTTCGCCGAACTCACGTTACCTTACTCTTTTAAGTGTTTTCCATTTTCCATATTTTCCATAGTAAGTCACACCATTTACCTTTTTATAAGCGCGCATCCTTACTTTGAAAGTCTTGCCGGATCTCAGGCTTTTGAATGTTTTTGTTACAGATTTTTTGCCTTTGACGCTGACTTTCCTGGTCTTCCCGTTATGCTTATATTGGATCTGGTATCCCGTGTTGTCTTTTGCCCCATTGCTGCCTTTGATGGTCACCCGTCCTTTTTTGCTGGATTTTAGTGATTTTACACTGGCGGTTCTGGGGATTACATAAAAGGTTGTTTTTTTGCTTGCTGCTTTATATTTGCTGGTCTCGGCAGCTTTTGCAGTAATGACTACTTTTCCGGCTCCGACAAACCTGATCACGCCGGTGGTCTTTCCAACTTTTGCTATTTTTGAATTGGAGGAGCTGAAAGTAACGTTTGTCTTAGCTCCGGTGATCACCTGTGTCAGCTTGGAACCGGCGATTACTTGCAGCCGTTTCTTTTTTGAGTCGTATTTGCTTTTGAGTTTCTGAGATGCTTTGGGCTGTACTACAGGTGCAGGCGTTTTCGACGGCGTATCGGCAGGTGTCGTCGGTGGTGTGACGGGGGTATCGCCTGCTTTTTTTACAGTTACGGTTATATTTTGGGTTATATTTTTGATCACATAGGTTCCGTTTCCATCGGGAGTCAATACAGTGTCTCCGGCTTTTACGATCAGCTTGCTGCTGTCAGTGCCTGTGTTTTTGATATAGCGGAAGGTGTAACTTTCCCCGTACCCGGCCCTTCCCGGCGCTGCATTTTGGCTTTCATCCAGCGTATACCCTTCTGCCTGAGGGATCGTGATCTGGAACTGGGTATAGGATGGGAACGTATAGCAAATTGTCAGATCTCCATCACTGCCGATAGATTTTTCTGTAACCGTTTTTCCATTCACCGTAACTTCGGTGGAAGCTGTAAACTGATAGGCGACTTCGGCCCGCAGCACAGCCTTGAACTGGTGTTTTTTACCAAAGTCAGCAATCTTGTCGCCCTTTTCATCATTCAGCCAGCTGCAGCTGATGATATAGTATTGACCGGATTTTATTTCTGTAAGATCCGGCAGGGCGTTTCCGGCAGACGGCTCATCCATCGAAAGAGCGATCTCAGAAACATCTTTTTTGTGAGCGTCGGCATGTCTGCTGATGGAACAGGTAATGTTCTGTTTGTATTCGCTGTCATTGATCAGGGCAATATAATAAATCCTGCCCCCAATCATTTCATAATCCAGATTTCCGTCCCATGAATAGGCGTCGGCCAGTTTTTCGTTTGCAGCATTATAAATCCTTGCAATACTCCAGGTTTCACCTTTCCAGATGAATCGGTAGGCTGCGAACTCAGAAGGTGTAAACGAGAAGATCTGATAGGTCAGACCTTCGCTTAAAACAGTCTGTTTTTCTTCTTCTGCCGTCAGTTGTATGGAATCCTCCGCTGTAAAGTTCCGTTTTGCGCCAAATGCGCCCTCCACAGTATATCCCATATAGCTGACCGACACGGTCTTTGAATCGCTTAAGGAAGAAGTCAGTTCTTCGCCATAGCCTTCTGTATCAGGCACTGTAAGCGCGTCTGTATGTTCCGTTGCTTCCGCTGTCTGCGTTTTTCCATTCTTGTAAGCGATCTGAACCTTCATGCCATATAGATCAGCAGATTCTTCAAAGGGGTAGTATTCTGTCTTTTCCGGTTTTTGGAGGATCTGTATGGATGCTACGGGGTTTTCTTTGATTGTAATGGGGATCTCGGCGTTTTTCCCCATATAATGGATGACGATCGCATTCCCTGCTCCCGGCTGGATATTGCCGCCGTTTTTCAGTTTTACCCGAATCCAGTATCCGTTATATTCTTCGTCATAGTTATACCCATACTCTGTATACCATGTAACGGTTTCTTCCGTTCCATCGCTATACAGGATTTTTACGGAAACCCGTCCCTTTGGAAACTTCTCTGCCTGATATTGATAAGGCTCCCAGCCTTCCCATGGGTTCTCTTCGATGCTTATGGATTCCACGGGGCTGGGGCTATTAAATGTGACCGGAAATTCGGTCGTCTGCTCACCCCACGTATAGATGAGGGCATTATCATTTCTGCCTTTGTCTGCCCACCTTTTGCCAGATTCATCTGTGGTCGTATACTTCCAGCTGGCAGACAGGGTTTTACCGAAGATCTCCGTTTTATATCCACCCTCTTCGACTGTTCCCGGGCGTTCCCAACCATTACTATAGATGGTCTTATATTCAGTACCTTTGATGTCCAACGCATTGACAGGTATCGGATCCGTTTCAAAATCGAACCATGTATTTTTCGAGGCTTTGGTCACCTCCAGCTTTCGCACTTCCAGTTCGGAAAGTGAAGATATGGTGGAACTCAGGCAACAGGTAAATTTTCCCGCAGTTCCCCAGTTAGCATGGGACACAACGAAATAATAAGTCGTGCCCGCCTGCAATTCCTGGGAAAGAAGAAAATTCCTTTTTTCGCCGCCGCTATTGCTTCCATCGATCGGTTTAGTAGCGTCCGCTGTATAAAGTTCGGCATAACTATCCACACTGGTGTCGCTGAAGCCGAAGAAATGGTAGGTTTTCGTTTCAGATGGACGAAAAGAATATATGCGGTATGGCTGAGCTGTTGTCAGCTCCGTGGGCTGATTTTCCTCATTCTCCATGGGAATAGCTTCTGTTTCCCAGTCTGGCTGATCAAGAGTGATCCTACAGAATGCATTTTGGTATTCAATTAGCAGGTCACGGCTGTTATCCCCAGAATCAACCAAGGATGCAACAACGGTCCCGCCCAGATCTTTCACTTCAAATTTGTCGGTGTGCTCGTTGATAGAAATTGTCGTTGTATCGCTATTCGTATATGTAACGGAAAGTTCCATGCCGCAGAGGTCGATCTTTTCGCGGCCGCTGAAATACATGATTTTATCTGGGTTTTTCGTGACTGCTATTGATTTTATGGAATCTACCGTACGCCCGGATAAGTTCTTCTGTTCGGAAAAATTTATCTGGGCATTGTTTTTTTCATATTCTGCATCCGTAGGTGAAAGATCTTCTGGATCCCCAGGGGGAATATCATCTGAGGCCGCCCCATTTCCGGAATCCTGCTTGGCGTCTTGCTTTATTTCCGACGCATAGCCGGTATCCGACGCAAGTATGTCAGGCGCTGCCGCTGTGGCAGACAACGATACCACAAGTGAGACGGCAAGTATTTTTTTTAAAATGCTCTTTTTCATATATCGCTCCTTTCTTTTTTGGCCTTCCTTTCCATTCGGCTTTTTTCGTACGTCCCGGAAATCAGAGTAATATGACTGGTTCTGGCGTGATTTTTCTTATGGTCCGTATGTTTTTTCTTTATTCTATATCAGCAGAATATAGAATTAAAGTTAATTAAATTAATTAAGAAGGTATATCATGCCCAGGGTGGTGCGCAGTTGCATCATCTGTCTGACAGTACACTACAGACAGGAGGGAGGAGAAGAGTGATAAAAACTTCCGTTTCCTTGATTTGTGGCTAAATTTAGAATAAAATAAAGCCATAAAAAGGAGGCGGAAGTTTTTATGCAGATTATTCCTATGCGTGATTTGAAAAATACAGTCGAGGTAGAGCGGCGCTGTGCTGAAGAAAACGGACCGGTCTATGTGACAAAAAACGGTTATGGACGTTTGGTTGTCATGGATATTGAGTATTATGAACGGACTATGCAGAAAATGTATGAAGCAAAGGCTGTCATGGAAGGCCTGAAAGATGTAAAAGCCGGACGGATTGTGGATGGAGAAAAGGCGATCAGCGATATAAGAAGAAAATACCATGGTGTAAGCAGGCGGAATTTCCCGGATGTATGAGAAATTCCTCCTGCTTACATAGACGGTATAGATAGATCAGTGCAGACCCGTATCGGGTATCCCCCGGCTTTTCTGATGTTCCAGCGCCGCGCCCACGAAACCGCCGAACAGCGGATGGGGCCTGTTGGGTCGTGATTTCAGCTCCGGGTGGGCCTGGGTGCCGATGAAGAAGGGATGGCCTTTTAACTCGATCATCTCCACGATACGCCCGTCGGGGGACAGGCCGGCCAGGGTCATACCTTTTTTTTCCAGCACATGGCGGTAGGCGTTGTTCACCTCATAGCGGTGTCTGTGGCGCTCGTGGATTTCCTCTGTGCCGTAGAGCTGATAAGCCAGGGAATCCCTGTCCAGGATACAGGGGTAGGAGCCCAGGCGCAGGGTGCCGCCGATATCCTCCACGCCGTCCTGATCGGGCATCAGGTCGATCATGGGATGGACGGTGCGTGGATCGATCTCGGCGCTGTGGGCGTCCGTGTAGCCGATGACATGGCGGGCAAATTCCACGATGGAAAGCTGCATGCCCAGGCACAGTCCCAGGAAAGGTACCCGATGTTCCCGGGCATAGCGGATGGCCGAGATCTTCCCCTCGATGCCCCGGTCTCCGAAACCGCCGGGAACGAGAATGCCGTCCACATCCCCGAGGAGTTCTGCGGCGTTTTCGTCGGTGACGGTCTCGGAATCCACCCATTTGATGGTGACGGAGACATGGCGGGAGATACCGCCGTGTTTTAAGGCTTCTACCACGCTGATATAGGCGTCATGGAGGGAGATATATTTGCCCACCAGGGCGACGGACACATTGCCGGTGGGATGGCGCAGGGCTTTGATCATGGCTTTCCAGTCTTCCAAATCGGGTTTCGGGCAGTCCAGGCGGAGGCATTCGCAGGCCGCCTCGGCCAGATGCTCTTCCTCCATGGCCAGGGGCGCTTCATAAAGATATTCCACGTCCAGGTTTTGCAGCACGTGATGGCTGGGCACGTTACAGAAGAGGGCGATCTTGTCCCGGATGGACTGGTCCACCGGCAGCTCTGAGCGGCAGACGATGATATCCGGCTGGATGCCGATGCCCTGCAGTTCTTTGACGCTGGCCTGGGTGGGTTTGGTCTTCATTTCTCCGGAGGCCCGCAGGTAGGGCAGCAGGGTGACATGGATCAGAATAGCGTTTTCATGGCCCACATCGTGCTGGAACTGACGGATGGCCTCCAGGAAGGGCTGGCTTTCGATATCGCCCACCGTGCCGCCCACCTCGATGATGGCGATATGGGTATCGTCGGAGGAAAAATTGCGGTAGAAACGGCTCTTGATCTCATTGGTGATGTGAGGGATCACCTGCACCGTGCCGCCGCCGAAATCGCCCCGCCGTTCTTTCTGCAGCACGGACCAGTAGACCTTTCCGGAGGTTACGTTGGAATATTTCCCCAGATTTTCGTCGATGAAACGCTCATAATGGCCCAGATCCAGATCCGTCTCGCAGCCGTCCTCGGTGACAAATACCTCGCCGTGCTGGATCGGGTTCATGGTTCCCGGATCAATATTGATATAGGGATCGAATTTCTGCATGGTGACTTTGTAGCCCCGGGCTTTCAGAAGCCTTCCCAGGGATGCGGCGGTGATGCCCTTCCCCAGGCCCGATACCACGCCACCGGTGACGAATACATATTTGACTGACATAGAAACCTCCTGCTTATCTTTAGCAAATTTGTTCATGTATGGCATAAATGCCATGTTTTAACCCAAAAAAAGATGCGACTGCGCCCATGGTGGTGCGCAGTTGCATCATCTGTCTGACAGTATACTACAGTCAGGAGGGAAATGCCAGTATTTTTTTCTGATTCGGGAATGGAGAAAGGGCCGCACAGTTTGTTTGGAGGAATGCTGTGCGGCCCCAAATGAGTGTCCTGACTTGCTTTTTGATGTCATTACTGATATTCTAGCAACGGATCGTTCCGCCCGCAAGCCACCCCGGGGGATATTTTTTATGAAAATTTGTCTGTATCTGGCAGGCGGGGTGATCGGACATACAGTGATGGAGGAGTATAATTAAGATGAATATAGAAATCATTCCCGCCTATGGCTATCCGCAGGAGGTTGGCGTGTTATTTTCTGAATATACGAAGATGTTGATTGACGGCGACAGTTCGTTCCGTGATTATCTGGCCGTCCAGCATTATGACGAGGAGCTGGCTCATCTGGAAATGAAATACGGACTGCCCTGGGGAAGGCTGTATCTGGCCCGCTGCGGAAAAGAGTGGGCGGGCTGTATCGGGCTGAGAAAAATAGACAGACAGAGCTGCGAGATGAAGCGTCTCTATGTCCGGCCGCGGTTTCGCGGACAACGGATCGGAAAAATCCTGGTCGAAAGGATCATCGCGGATGGGCGGGAGATCGGTTATGATCATATGCTGCTGGATACGCTGCCTTTTTTGGAGAGGGCGGTTCATATGTATGAGGCGTATGGGTTTTATGAGATTGAGAGCTATAATGACAGCCCTATGGAGAAGGCTATATATATGAAGCTGGATCTGTGACTTTAAGGCGTCGGATAAAATCTGTCATGGAAACGGAAGATAGCAAAGAAGGTGTGTCGTCTGGCCCATTCTTAACGGTTCCTTACAAAAGCTGTAAGTGGTTTTTGGCTGCATCCGCTGATATACTGATGTCAGAAAAGAAGGAGGCACCTTTTATGAATACGCAAAATCAAATTTTACAGGTGGATGGCCTGACGAAAACCTACGGAAAAGGCGGTAATAGAACAGAGGCGTTGAAAGGAATTACCTTTACCGTACTGGAAGGCGAATTTTTAGGCATTATGGGCGCCAGCGGATCGGGAAAAACCACGCTGCTCAACTGCATCGCTACCATGCTGAGGCCCACGTCCGGCAAGATCGTTCTGCAGGGCAGGGATATTTCCGGCTTTCGCGGCAGTGCTCTTGCCGATTACCGCGGTAAGGAGATCGGTTATCTGTTTCAGGATTTCGAGCTGCTGGACAATCTGACGGCGAGAGAAAATATTACCCTGCCCCTGGCTCTGCACGGCGTAACGGCAGAAAAAGCGGAAGCGGATATGGAAGCGCTTGCTGCCATGCTGGATATCGCCGGGACGCTGGATAAATTCCCGTCACAGCTGTCCGGCGGGCAAAAACAGCGGGTGGCGGCGGCAAGAGCGCTCATCGGAAATCCGAGTATCGTGTTGGCCGATGAGCCGACGGGCGCTCTTGACAGCAAAAATTCCAAAATTCTGATGGATAAGCTGTCTGCGATCAACCGCGGGCAGGGCAAAACGATTATGATGGTCACCCATGACGCAGGCGCCGCAAGTTACTGTTCCCGTATTCTCTTTATCCAGGACGGAGGTATTTTCCATGAACTGCGCCGAAATATGCAGACGGAAACAACGGCGATGTTTTATGAGCGCATCGTAGCCGTGATGGCACAGTTGGGAGGAGGCAGCGCAAATGTTCTTTAAACAGGTACAACGTAATGCCGCCAAAAACCGAAAGGGAAACGGGCTGTTTTTCAGCTCCCTGATCATTGCCATTGTGGCCTTTTATACGCTGCTCTCCCTCGGAGATCAGGACGTTATGCGTTATCTTGCCACAGTCGAGAGCGACGCAGTGGCGAAGCTGATGGCGCTGCTCCCCGTGGTGTACGCCGTTTCCCTGTTCTTTGTATTTTTTCTTGTTTATTTCGCCTGCAAATACCAGACGGACAGCCGCAGGCGCGAGCTTGGTATGTATCTGATGCTTGGCATGAAGCGTAGTCGTATGTTTTTGATGCTATTTTGTGAAACGTTGTGGAGCAGCGTCATATCCCTTCTTATCGGGCTTCCGGCGGCGTTGTTTTTGACAGAAGGGATCAGCCTTGCCACGGCGAAAGTGGTGGGACTGGGCATTATCGGCCATCATTTTTCTCTGTCGCTCCAGGCCATTTTCTGGACGGTCTGCGGATATGTCTTTGTGCAGCTTTTATCTATGCTGGTTATCTGCGTCGGCCTTAGCCGAATGGCCCCTGCAGATTTGCTCTGCTCAGGAGACGTCAAAAAGCAAAAGCTTTTGTCTGGTGGGAAAAGTACGGCGCTGTTTGCCCTCGGCGCCTGCTGTCTGCTTGCCGCCTATTATCTCGGTATATTTCGTATGCGCGGGCTGGATCTTATGACGCTGCTTGTCCTTGTCATTTTTGGAATTCTCGGTACCTTTCTTTTGTATCGCGGACTGGGCGGAATGCTCGGCGGGCGTATTCGCAGAAGGAACGCAAAAGCTGTGGGACTTTCTGTTTTTACCGCAAGGCAGGTGCAGGAGAACGTTCTGTCGCAGCATAAATCGCTGGCGGTGTCCTCATTGCTTCTGCTGATGGCGCTTTCCTGCATTTCCTACGGCATCTCCATGGTGACAGGACGCTCCACAAGCAGCCGCTCGGTCGATTTTTCGCTATTCGGTGAGGAGGAACAAATTGACGCTGCTCTGGAAAAAGACGGCGTCCGTGAAATGGTGAAGGAGACCTATCCTTTATATCTTTCTTCTGTAAAGGACGGATATTTCCGGGATGAAGAAAAAGCATTTGATACCGGGGAGATGGAAAAAGCCCTTGGCGCCATTGAGGGTTCAGAAAATATCATCGAAAATCTTCATATTGAATATGTCATAGCAGAAAGCTCCTATAACCGCATCCTGAAAAATGTGGGCAAGGAGGAGCTGAAGCTTTCGGCGCATGAGGCGGCAATCTATACTTCGATAGGCAATGACGGAGATTTCGGATCGATTCTGTCAAAAGCGACCGGATCAAAAATTTCCATCGGTATTGACGGTATTTCATACGATATCCGCCCCACGCTTTATATGGATAACGTTGTGGCGGATCGGGCAATTACTATTTATATGGCGCTGATCGTACCGGATGAGTTATTCCTGCAGCTTGCCGGAGAACCGAAAGCATACTGCCGTAACGTTAGCCTGTCCGATACGGTTGTAGAGGATATGGGACTGATGCAGGCGGTACAGAAAACAGACGCGCTGCTTGCGGATACAGGGATTGAGTACGACAGCTATCTCGGCGGAATCGGAAGAAATCTGTTCTACACGGTGGCGGCAAGCTATCTTTCGATCTATCTGGGCGTGCTGTTCTGGCTGATTGCCAACACCGTCATCGGACTGAAATATCTGATCGGCCAGCGTCGGACGAAACGCCGCTATGAAACGCTGACAATGCTTGGAGCCGACGCCCAGTCCATGTGCCATTCGGTGAAAAAGCAGATCGGAACATACTTTTTCCTGGTGCTTTGCACTGCGCTTGTCAGCAGCGCCGCGGCGATATTCACCATGTTTACAAGTTTTACCAAACTGCCCGCGGGCGTTTCCGTGCAGACGGTGGCGCTGCTTTCGGCGGTTGCTCTGGTGATTTTTGCAGGCATTGAAATGCTGTATATCGGTATTGTCAAGCGGACGGCCGTCCGCGAGATATGCCGGATTGAAATAACCGATCGGAGGTGATCCTGTGCCCGGGATTGTGATTGTGGAAGATGATATTTATCTGCGTGAGGAGCTGATCCATACACTGAAAAAAGCCGGCTATGACGCGGCGGCGCTCACGACGTTTGACCGCGCAGAGGAACAGATTGTCTCACTGCGGCCGGAGCTTGTCCTGCTCGACGTGAATCTGCCAGGAAAATCCGGCTATGAGTTGTGCAGACGTCTGAAAATGAAATCTGCCTTCCCAATTCTGATCCTGACGGCCCGGGATACCCTTTCGGACGAACTGACGGCGCTGGGGCTTGGCGCGGATGATTTTCTCACGAAGCCCTGTCATCCGGATCGCCTGGCCGCAAGGGCAGGGCGGCTTCTGCAGACTTACAACAGGCAGTTTCGCGCCCTGCTCCGGGTCGGCGCCCTGTCGCTGGATACCGACACTTACAAGCTGGTTTCGGAGGACGGATTTTTGATCCTTGCCGAGACAGAGGGAAAAATCATGCGGCTTTTGATGGAACAGTATCCGCATATTGTGGACAAAGGCGAGCTGTTTGCCGCCGTCTGGGGAACGGAGGAATTTGTGGACGAAAATATTCTGCAGGTCAATATGAGCCGCCTGCGCAAGAGCCTGGCGGAGATCGGTCTGAAGGAGATCGTCCGCAATATCCGGGGAAAGGGTTATGTGTTGGAGGTGGACGGCCTGTGAGAAAAGTGATCAGACGCTCCCGAAACTGGCTTATCCTGTTGCTGGCCACAGACGTCGTATTTCTGTTTGCGGCGTGGATCATGCGCCGCGAGGCGCTTCCGTATATGCTGCTGTTTCTCCTTCTGTTTACAGTGTTTGCTTTTGCGGCCGGGGTTTTTGCGGAGATTTGCCGCCGGCGAAAGGAAGACGCAGCTCTGCTGGACTTTCTCAGTAATCCCGGCGAACAGACAGAGGAAGCACTTCTGAATCTTTTTGAACATAGCGAGGCTTCCCGTATGCTTTACACGCAGTTCCTTGCCGACCTGTCGCTGATCAATGAGAAGACTGTGGAGCTGGCGGAGTATCGGGAATATATTGAGGCTTGGGTGCACGAAGCGAAAACGCCCTTATCGCTTTTCGCCTTAGTGCTGGGAAATCATAGAGATGAGATGTCGTCTTATGTGTACACAAGACTGAATTATACTTGGCGTCAGCTGAATGAGGATGTGGAGCGCATTCTGTACTATGCGCGCCTGCAGGCGGAGCATTCGGATATCAAATTTACCCGTTTTCGCCTGGATGAGTGTGTGACCGAAGTCCTTGCGGAGTATGGTACATTTACCGAGGAGAGGAAAATTTCCGTAACGGCCGAATTGCCGCCGACAGAAGCGATATCCGACCGCAAGGTCGTCGCTTTTATGCTGTCGCAGATTATCGGCAACGCTGTGAAATACGCGGACGGAATTCACGGGGAAGCGTCTGTTTCCCTGCGGCAGGAAGGGGATAAAATCTATCTCGATGTCTGCAATAACGGCGACGGCGTGCCGCCGGAGGATCTGCCGTTTATTTTCGACAAGGGCTTTACAGGTAATCATCCGAATCGGCAAAAAGCCACGGGGATGGGGCTGTATCTTGTTCGGAAATATGCCGAGCTGCTGTGCGTGGAGGTACGGACGATTTCCGATATTCCGTATGACAGCGGATTCGGAATAGAAATGGTTTTTGTTTTATAAATGAATTCTGACGGGCATAGAATCTATGCCCGTTTGTTCTGAACAATGTCGGCGGGATCAGCGGATTTACTGGCCGCCATGATGCCGGAAACGATGGCGTTCCGAATGGTGATTTTCTGAAAGGTCGCCGTATGCTGAAGGGTCTGTGATTTCCGAAGCGTTTTCATTCCCTGCAGCCATGGAGGAATCCGCCACATGGGAATAGGATTCATCCTGTAGGAGGCCGTCTGTATCGGAGGCATGGGAATAGGAGCCGTCTGCAGCGGGCGCATCAGGATAGGAGCCGTCTGTATCGGGTACACCGGAATAGGAGCCGTCCGTATCAGAATAGGCGTCATCTCCTACGTCTTCGGTTGTATCCGGAAGGTCGCCGTTTTCGGCCGTATCCGGTGAATTGTTGTCTTCGGCTGTATTCGGCAGGTTGCCGCCTTCGACCGTGTCCGGTGAGCTGTCGTCTTCGGTGGTATTTGTATCGCTCAGCCGGGGATCGGCGGCGATGGGGTTGGCGGCGCAGACGAAAACGACGGCAAGGCAGAGAAGGGCCGAGAGCAGAGCGGCAACGGGGCGGGGCGGTTTCCAGTGCAGAATGTGCAGGACTCTTTTCTTGATATCGGTTTCTCCGAAGGCCAGAGGGCCGGGGGAGGGGAAACGGCCGCGCAGGGCAAAGGAGAGCAGCGCTTCGCTGTAATCACCGGAGGCATGTTCTTCCCGGCCCAGCACATGCTCGTCGCAGCTCATCTCCATATCCTTGCAGCACAGATGGAAAGCGAGCCAGCATAACGGGTTGAACCAGTGCAGGGACAACAGCAGGTAAGCGGCCATTTTCAGGATATGGTCGCAGCGTTTTACATGATAATTTTCATGGAGCAGGACGTAGTGCAGAGTCTGACTGTCCAGATAGTAGGGGATATAGATTTTCGGACGGACTATTCCCAGGATAAAAGGAGAGTATACATATTCCGACTGGAACACGTTATCTTCCAGGCGAACGGCCGTGCGTAGTCTGCAGGTCAGACGGATATAAGAGATCAGGCCATAAGCCGCAAGGGCGGCCGCGCCGGCAAGCCACAGAACAGCCCCCAGGATAAGCCACATCTGTGGAGACGCGGGATTCCGGAGCGCGGCGGGAAGGCCGGACGCGGGGGCAATATCCGCCAGAGCTGCCGACGGATCGGCGGCCAGGGACGGGAATATTCTCGGGAGTCTCAGACGGAACAGGCTGATGGTCGATGAAAAGGACACGGGGCAGCAGAGCCGGAACGCTACGACGCCCCATAAAAAATAGGAATACTTTTTTGGAGCTTTACGCAGCAGAAGCCGTACGATGAGTACGGCTAAAATGCTGTAACCGGCGGTCAGGCTCATAGAGAGCATTGACAGGAACAGATTGCTCATGGGATGATAGCCTCCTGAAAATTTACGAAAATAATGGCGGCGGGCAGTCCGGGTGGCCGCGGAAACAATGACAAAACAGGTATTGCCGGGGATGTGCTCCGACCGTCGGACGTCAGTAGGATGTTACGGTAGAGTGTCCGTAATAGTATTTGCCGTTATGCTTGTGCTTCTTTGTTTTTTTGCAGTTGTTCACGGTACACTGGCTGTAGACCTTGCCGCTTCCGGCGTGGCCATAATAGTATATGCCGCTGTGTTTATGCTTTTTAGTCTTTTTGCAGCCGCTTACGGTGCATTGGCTGTAGGTGATCCGGCAGCTGGAATGACCGTAATAGGTTTTGCCGTGATGCCTGTGTCTTTTAGTCTTTTCGCATCCGGCCACGGTGCATTGGCGGTAGGCGCTGCCTGAGCCGCAGTGTCCGTAATAGGTTTTGCCGTGATGTCTGTGCAGGCCGGTTTTCTTACATTTTTCTACGGTACACTGACCGTAGGTGATGCATTTTCCGGTGTGGCCGTAATACTGACGGCCGCTGTGGGTATGCGTTCCTGTCCTCCGGCAGCTGGACATATTGCATGGATGCTGCGCCGCATGAGATGAGCCATGGTGGCCGCCGCCATGATGCCCGTGGGCGGTAACAGTCACAGGCGCCTGCAAAAGAAGAAGGATGAGGGCGGTAAAAAGAAGAATTTTTTTCATGATACGGTTACCTCCTGTGCTGGTCAATCAGTTTTTTAAGTTCCAGGGCTTCCTGCCCGGAGATGGCTTTCCCGTCAAAAAAGGAAGTGAGAAACTGGGGCAGGGAACCTCCGAAGGTGTGATCCACAAAATGTCTGCTGGCAAAAGCCTGTACCTGCTCCTTGGGGATGCACGAGGAAACGACGGTGTCCTCATTCCGTGCCAGGCCTTTTGTGCAAAGCTTTTTCAGCGTTGTGTAGGTGGTGGATTTTTTCCATCCCAGAATTTCGGAACAGTGATCCACCAGACTGCGGGACGTGAGCGGTTCGTAATCCCAGATGACACACATAAAACGGTAATCACTTTCACATAATTTTAGTAATTCCATAGAGTCCTCCTTTGGTCGGCGATTACCGACCACGAGTATAGTCTATAACAACCGACCGGCTTTGTCAAGGGTGAAAAAGTAAAAAATAGGGTAACTGTGAAGGTACTGAACAGTTACAAAATCAGAAGTTTGTGATCGGAAAATAAATCCGGCGTCAATCAAAAATCATTTTCTATATAAACTGAGACAATTTCCTTGTAAAACAGCGAAGGATCTGGTAAGATAAAAACGAACGTGACTACAAAATTAGACAATACGGTGATAAGGGAAAGGATGAAGCATATGTTTGGGAAAAGGATTCTCAGCGAGTGCGAAGAAGTAATTATGAAAGCGGTGTGGGACGCGGGGGAAGATATATCCATCCCCGATCTGATCACGGTACTTCGGGAACAGTACGGGAAAGACTACCAGAGGACGACGGTGGTAACATTTTTGTCCCGGTTGGCCGGTAAGGACTATGTGGAAACATTTCGCAGAGGCCGACTGTCCTATGCCCGCCCGTTAAAAAGTGAAGAAGAATATAAGTCTTATCTTGCCGGAAGAGAGTTGAATCGGTGGTTCAGGGACGACGCTTCGGATTATGTGTCTTCTCTTTTGAAAGAAAGAGGGATATCTAAGGAGGAAAAGGAGAAAATCAGGAGGCTGCTGGATGAACTGGACGATTAATCTGATGGGCTGCATGGCGCTTACCGCATTGACCGGCGGCATTTTTCTGGCGGCCTGGCTGTGTCTGAAATGGGCTGCGGAAAAGCGGGGGTATATTGAATTTCTGTACAGGGCTTTATGGCCGGCGACGCTTTTTTTCCTGGTCCCGGCCGCCTTCCTCTGCTGTCTGTTCCGGGCCCGGACGGGGGAATATGCGGGGACGGGGGCCTGGCCCGGCTGCTTTTCCCCGTCTATAAAGATGATGGGAGAAAGGGCCGCGGGGGTCTGGCTCTGCGGAGCGGCTCTGCTGCTGCTTTTGTATGGCGTGGATTTTTTGCGGTACCGCTATCAGATCAGGAATAAGATCCGGTGCGGTGGGATGAAATACGCCGTCTTCTGCCGGACGCTGGAAGAACTGGGTCTGTCGGAGGGAAAAGTAGGATTGTATGAATCCTATCACGTGAGGACGCCGATGGTCACGGGTCTGTGGCGGCCGAAGGTGCTCCTGCCGGCGGGGGAATATGGAGAAAAGGAGCTGCAGGTCATTTTTCTCCATGAATTGAGCCATTACAGACAAAAAGACTTGTGGCTGAAAAGCATCCTGCGGATGGCCGTGATTTGGCAGTGGTTTAATCCTGCCGTATGGGTATTGAGGATGCTGGTATGGCGTTGGAGCGAGTATGCCTGTGACAGCTGTGTATGCAGGAAAACGGGAAAAGCAGGAGAATATTTTGGTGTGATTCTGTCCCTTACAGAGCCTGCCAGGGGATGGACAGATGGCGGCAGGTCGCTGCTGCTTGCCCATAAGCATGAATTAACCCGGAGAGTGGAAAAAATGAAAAAATGTTTCAAAAAGGAATTGCCGAAAATGAGGTGGGTATACGGCTTATGTACGGCCCTGCTGTTGTGCGGCACGGTATCGGTCTATGCGTCTTCGGAGGGGCTGCTTGCCGGATATGACAGATGGTATGAAGAGACGGATGTGGCTCTTGAGGAGGAAGGGCAGCCCTTTGAGGAGATGACGGAATATGAGGAAACCGGGGACAACGGTCTGGTCGAGGAAATGGATGAATCGGCGGCGTTGCAGCCCGGGGCGAGATCCGGGAATATGGAGTGGACGGTAAAGGCCGACAAACGGAAGACCAGCGCGGGCTTTTCGGCGAAATCGGGACAGACCATCGAAATAACGGTGATACTTTTGCCAACGGATCTATCTACTAATGTCGGTATTATTGAGCCGGACGGAACGCGAAGATATGTGACTGGCAAAAGAGCGGTTTCCCATGATTTCAAATTGGACCAAACTGGTACATATAAAATCTTTATTGAAAATAAGAATTCAAAATCGATTAAAGCAACTGTTTCATATGCCGTAAAATAGTGGGTTAAAAAAATGTTTTCTATCTTTTTTGGAAACTGAAAAGTTTGTGATATTAGTTATACACGAAAAGCAGGATTGATCGAATGCTTCGGCCTTTCCCAGTGCGCAATGGGTGATATTGTTCAGACCGGATTCGTTCTTTCAATAAAAAGGGATTCTTGCCGGCTTTGAGCAATGGCAGAGGCAGGATGCAAAAAACAAATGGCATGTGCGGATAACCCGCATGCCAAGAAGGGAGAAATAAGAAATGAAAAGAATCATGAGTAACATCGCATTGGTTTTGACAATGGCCGTTTTGTTTTCCGTCAATGTGTCGGCTGCCATCAAAGATCCAATAACTAAGACGATTGATCTGCCGAAAAATCAAAAATGGGTGTCCTGCTCGGCAACGAGAACTGGAGACTATGATTTTTGCTATGCCAAGTGTCAGTCTGTTTATTCAACGACATCATCGGATAATTTTACGCGGATTCAGGCGCGGGTAGTGAATTCATCAGGAACTCGTATATCAGTAGATAGTAAATACATATTGAGTGAGAAGGACGCAGGAAGCGCGGTAATGAACATAAAAAGAGGTTATTTAAGCGCAAAAAGTATTAAATTCCAATTTCGTGGAAACAAACCGGAGTATGCGGCCCGGGCAAAAGTATTCTACAATGTAATGTAAAAATGTTTTCCGGAGCCGGGGGATTTCCCGGCTCCGGAGAAAAGAGGGTAAGATGACGGAAAAAAAATATGGTTTTATATCCATGGTCAGATATCAGTGCGCTGTTCAGATCAGGCGGAAAGAAACAGTAATTGTATTTTACGTAGTATCTCTTTTTGTTTTTATGAATTTTGTGACAAATGTTTTTTCATTTTGGGGCAAAGATGTGATGGAAATGTACCACCCAATGAAATTACTGCTGCTGGGCAGCGACAGCGGGGCGGCGGGCTTTTATTTTTTGCAGTGTTATCCGATACTGGTCTCCATCCCGGCGGGTTTTTCTTTTTGGAAGGACAGGATGTCCGGAGAGGTGGTTCTGCAGGTGGCCCGTACCAATAAAAAGGATTACTTTTTTGGAAAGGCAGCGGCTGTATTTTTGGTATCTTTCTGTGTGTTTGCCCTTCCTCTGCTTACAGAAATTGCGCTCAACTGCTTGGCTTTCCCGCTGCATGCAACAGGAGATACAGTGGGCGAAAGTGTATATGATCCATACTATATAGAAACAGTAAAACAGTATATGTTCAGCGGATTATATATCTGGTCTCCCTATGCGTATGCGATAGCTTTTGTCCTGTTATTTGGCATGATATCCGGTGTTCTGGGAGTGTTGACCATGGCGGTATCCACTTTTTCGATTCGGTTTAGGGTCATTTTACTGATGCCTGCGTATTTTCTGCTGTATGGAACCGGCCATGTGGGAAAGCTTCTGCATCTTCCCTTTGACACGGAATATTTCCTTTACCTGGGTATGTACTCGGGGGGAAGGCTCAGTGCGGCGGCCATGTTCGGGCTGATGGCCGTGCTGCTTTTGGGTTCTGTCGGGGTGATTCATGTTAGGGCAAAAGAGGATCTGTTGAGATGAACGATATAGGGAAATGCCTTTTGGGGGCGGGAATATGGGGAGGCTATAAAGGGGTCAGTATGCTGGGAAGCGAAATGCTTGCGGAACAGCAGACGGTTCGTGGCGCGGAGCTTTTGCTTTTCACTAATTTTGGACTGGAACTGCCGGTGCAGCCGGTATATCTGATCATGTTGTCTCTGGAGATGCTGCCTTTTTTTCTGTTCCAGATGCTGTTTGGCATACGGATTTACAGGCACTATTGTACGGCCAGCGTATACTTTTTTTCCCGTTGTACACATAAAGTCCGTTGGTTTGTAAAAGAAGCGGCGGCTTTATACGTGCTGGCTGTACTGTATGCGTTTACAATGCTGTCTGTCGGTTGCCTGATTTTCGGCGGGGCAAGGGTCGTCCGATGGGATATCGGCGGGGCCGTGATGTTTGTATATGAACTGGCACTGGTGTCACTGTGGCTGTTTTTGACGACCGTAACGGTAAATCTGCTGGCCATCCGATGGGAGAGCGGTACGGGTTTTGGCGCGGTTGCCTGTATGCAGCTGGGATGTATTGCGCTGTTAAATATTTGGAACACAATTCTGCCTCTGGAAGATGTGGCCGATGCAGAACGGAACGCGGCATTACTGCGGATCAATCCCATATCCCATTTGGTTCTTTGCTGGCACAGCAGCAGTATGGAAGGAATCAATCAATATATCGATCAATATGGAATTTATTTTGATTTAAATGAATCGGTGATTGTACTTTTCCTGCTTTCTTTAGGAGTGTGTATAGCCGGAGGATATATGGTTAAGAACCAGGAAGTGATCCTGACCAACCGTGAGGAGGGGAGATAGACGATGGAATTAGCAGTGAAAAATATCACGAAGACAATAAAAGGCAGGGAAATCCTTTCGGACATTACCATGACGCTGTATTCCGGAAAGGTGTACGGTTTTGTCGGGCGGAACGGGTCGGGAAAGACTATGCTGTTTCGGGCCATTTCAGGATTGATGGGCATTGATGCGGGTGAAATCTGCCTGGACGGCCGGGTACTGCACAGAGATATGGATATCCTGCCCCATATGGGGATTATTTTGGAAAATGCGGGATTGTATCCCGAATATACGGGCGTCCGGAACCTTCAGATCCTGGGGAAGCTTACCGGGGTAACTCCGGAAGCCATACGGGAGGCCATTATACGGGTGGGGCTTGACCCGGACGATAAGCGTACCTATCAGAAATATTCACTGGGAATGAAGCAGCGTATCATCATTGCCCAGGCCATCATGGAAAAGCCGGACATCCTGCTTTTGGACGAGCCCACCAACGCCCTGGATGAGAGCGGCGTAGAACAGATCCGGAAAGTGGTCGGGGAGGAAAAGGAGAGGGGGGCTCTGGTATTGCTGGCAAGCCATAATAAAGAGGATATCAGGCTTTTGGCGGATGAAATATTTTTGATGGAAAGCGGCAGGCTTCGGAAAGGAGATGGCGGACAGTGAAAAAATGGAGGGATTTATCTGCGCTTTTGTATATGCCCCTTGCGATCATGGCTGTCGCGGCAGTCGTTTTGGGATTGGCCGGCCGGCGAAGCCATACGGATTACGGGGCGATGCCCAACTGCATAGAAATGTTCCAGCCGGCGGAGATACCGGAAAGTTTTGCGGTTTCTGTATCGGAACGACTGAAAACTGAGCTTCCTGAAAGCAATATCGTTTTAAAAGTGCGGGCGACGGGAGAACAGAAATATATGTTTCAGATTTTTCAGCAGGGGGCGCAGGTGACGCAGATATTCAAAGGCCCAGAGGATCTGCAGGATCAGGTAATCTGGCTGACTGATTCCTCATGGAGGCTGTATCCGGATGGGATGCAGGCAGATACGGGATTTGTGAATTTGATGCGGGAGGGAAAGGAGTATCTTGTTTTCCTGGACGGGGAAATGGATACGACTGCGGCGCGGCAGGACCGCCCGGTATATAGGGCGCTGGAACATTCTTTAATCGCCCCGGTTTTTTGTTATGAAAATTTTGAAAATGTGGCCGTGGAGCCGTCGGACGAGGAATGTACGTATGTGCCGTATGAACCGGTAAAGGATAATGAATTTTTTGCCGTCACAGAAAAAGGGATAGAGGCCATGGAGGATTTGAAACACAGTATGCTGGCTTTATACGGCGGGTAAATCCATGCCCGGCTGCGGTCTTGGCGTGCAGCTATGCGTTTATATTTGATTCTGCGCTTGACAGAATTTTCCCCACCCTTTAGAATGGAACACAGGTTTTGATAAAGAGAAGGCCGTCAGGCAGAAAGGTTTGAAAAAAACCGGCTGCCTGGTCGGCTGATTTTGTGTGGAGAGAATTTTGCGGGGTACGGCGGATGAAAAACTGGAAAGAGGCGTTTTCTCCGGCCACATTGAATATGGGGCGGGAGTTGTATAAAAGCGGCAGCGTGGTGAATCTGGAGCAGACGGATAAAGGCTATGAGGCCTTTGTCCGGGACAGGGCAGGCTATGCGGTGAAGATCGGCATGAAGGGCGACGTGGTAAAAAGTATGGCCTGCAGCTGTCCGGTGGCCGGCGGAAAGGGAAACTGCAAGCACATTGCCGCGGTGATTTATGCCGTGCAGCAGAAGCTCCGCAGAGAGCGGAAAGCCCGGTCGGCAGAGGTAGAGGAGCAGACAAATCAATACAGCTATTTCCAGATGGATGAGCTGCAAAATAAGCTGGGCCTTGCGGCATCGGATCTTAAAAAGGCCCAAAAGCTGGCGGACGGCGGCTTTGTCCATCTGGATTCGGCGGAGCTGGGCTATACGGAATATGAGGACGCGATGGTCTGTGTGGTCAGGGGAACATTTGTCAAAAAGAATGTTCATTACGGCGTGTCCCTCAGTATGACGGCCGACCGGGTGCTGACGAAATACTGCGACGTGGCGGGTTGTAAGTGCGGCGCTTATACCTGGTATGGCAAGAACGAGAAAACCTGCGAACATCTGGCGGCGCTGTTTTTTCTTTTTAAGAAGTATGCGGTTGAAAACCGTCTGGGCGACGCTACAGATAAGGCGGGAACGCTGATTATCCGCTCTTTTCAGGACAGGCGGGCCGTGGGTGTGGCTGCCAGGGCAGAAGCCCGGGAACTGCCGCTCCTGGTGCGTCCCCGGGTGGTGCAGAAGGCGGATGGATTCTGGCTGTCCTTTAAGGTGGGAGAGAAGGGCGGGCGGCTTTATCTGATCAAAAAAATGGAAGAATTTACGGAGCTTGTGGCAACGGGCGGCAACGGGCTCTACGGTTCCACGGCGGTATTTAACCACAGCCTGGAGAATTTTTCGGAGGACAGCAGGAAATATATTTCTTTTATTCAGGAAATCGTCAGTGATGAGAAGGAATTTATCCGCCGTTATGTGGATAATTACGGCGGGTACAGGGGGAAAAGCGGAGTCGGCCAGCAGATCCAGCTTTCGGGCCGGCGGCTGGACATTTTTTATGAGCTGTGCGCCAATGGGGAAGCGGAATATGAAGACCGCACGGTAAAGCCGGTGAAGAAGGGTTCGCTGGTCTGTGCGGAGGGCAATCCCCGGCTGGAGCTGACCATACAGAAGTATGAGCATGCGGCGACCCATGCGTTTCAGGGTATCGAGGTGTCCGGAGAAGTGCCGGCGCTGCTCTGCGGGCAGCAGCATCGGTATTATCTGGAAGATCTGCATCTGTACCGGCTGGAGAAGGATTTTGTCGAGCATGTGGAGCCGCTGCTGTCGGGCGCCAGATCTCATGCCTTGTCCTTTAAGGTGGGGCGGCAGAAGCTGGCCGCTTTTTATTATACGGTGCTGCCGACGCTGCGGGACTATGTGGAGATCCGGGAGAAGGACGCCGGGGTGGTGGAGCAGTACCTGCAGCCGGATGTGCGGTTTATCTTTTATCTGGACGCGGTGGATCAGGATGCGGTCTGCCGTGCCGTGGCCGTGTACGGGGAAGAACAGGTTCCTCTTGCCGATCAGAACGGCCGCCTGCAGGCGGATGTTTTTCGCGATTATTATCGGGAATCAGAAGCCCGCGATACGGTAGAACAGTATTTTCCGAAGCTGGATGAGAAGAGCGGGGAATACCATTGCGGTGAGGATGAGGAAGCGGTTTATCGGGTGCTCAGTGAGGGTGTGCAGGCGCTGATGGCTATGGGAGAGGTACAGAGTACAGATCGCTTTAAGCGGCTGAATGTGTCCCGCAGGACGAAGGTGACCGTGGGGGTATCCCTGGAGAGTGGCCTCCTGAATTTGGATATTTCTTCTGAGGATATTTCTCATCAAGAGCTTCTGGAGGTGCTGGCCAGTTATCGGATGAAGCGCCGTTTCCATCGGCTGAGGAATGGAGATTTTCTCTCGCTGGAGGATGACAATCTGGCCATGCTCAGTGAGATGATGGATGCCCTTCATATGACGCCGAAGGAGTTTGTGAAGGGCAAAATGCAGATTCCTGCTTATCGGGCGCTGTATCTGGACCGGATGCTGGAGGAAAACGATCATGTGTACAGCAACCGGGACAGTCGTTTCAAACAGCTGATTAAAGAGTTCAAGGTGGTATCTGATGCGGATTTTGAGGAACCGCCCACACTGCAAAAGGTGCTGCGCAGATATCAGAAAACGGGATTTCGATGGATACGCACCCTGGAGGCCTGCCGTTTCGGCGGAATCCTGGCCGATGATATGGGACTGGGTAAGACGCTGCAGGTGATTACGGCCCTGCTGTCTCTGAAGCTGGAGGGTCATCTGAAAACATCCCTGGTGGTCTGTCCGGCCTCTCTGGTGTATAATTGGGGAGAGGAATTCGCCCGATTCGCGCCGGAGCTTTCGGTGTGTCTGGTGACGGGCAATCAGGAGGAGCGCGGCAGGAAGCTGTCGGAATATGCGTCCTGCGATGTACTGGTGACCTCCTATGACCTGCTGAAAAGGGACATTGTCTCCTATGAGGGCATAAACTTCGGTTATGAGATCATTGATGAAGCCCAGTATATTAAGAATCATACGACGGCGGCGGCCAAGGCGGTGAAATTGATTCACAGCGATACCCGTTTTGCCCTGACCGGCACGCCGATTGAGAACCGGCTGAGCGAACTGTGGAGTATTTTTGATTATCTGATGCCGGGATTTCTCTATCGCTATGAGACATTTAAAAAGGAGTTTGAGACGCCCATCGTGCGCAGCAGCGACGAAAAGGCGGCCGAGCGGCTGCGGAAGATGACAGGCCCATTTATTCTGCGGCGTTTAAAAGGAGATGTGCTCAAAGATCTGCCCGACAAGCTGGAGGAGATCCGGTATGCCCGGTTTGAGGAGGAGCAGCAGCGGCTGTACGACGCTCAGGTGGTGCATATGCGCCAGACCCTGGCCGAGCAGGCCCCCGAGGAATTCCAGAAAAATAAACTGGAGATTCTGCGGGAGCTCACCAGGCTGCGCCAGATCTGCTGCGACCCGTCCCTGTGCTTTGAGGATTATAAGGGAGGCTCCGCCAAGCTTGCGGCATGTCTGGATCTGGTGGAGAGCGCCGTGGAGGGAGGGCATAAGATCCTGCTGTTTTCCCAGTTTACCACGATGCTGGAGCGGATACGTCGGGCTTTTGAGGACAGAGGAATCACCTACTACGAGATTACCGGAAGTACGCCGAAAGAAAAACGGCTTTCCCTGGTGCGTCAGTTTAATAAAGACCAGGTGCAGGTGTTTCTGATTTCTCTGAAGGCCGGCGGCACGGGACTGAACTTGACGGGAGCGGATGTGGTGATTCACTATGATCCCTGGTGGAATGTGGCCGTGCAGAATCAGGCTACGGACCGGGCCCACCGGATCGGTCAGACGAAAGTGGTGTCGGTGTTTAAACTGATTATGAAACATACCATTGAGGAAAAGATCTGCCAGCTGCAGGAGAGCAAACAGAATCTGGCAGATCAGATCCTAAGCGGAGACATGGCCGGTATCGGAAGCATGAGCAGGGAGGAATTGCTGGAGCTGCTGATGTAAGGGGGCCGCTGCTATATTCAGATATACCGGTATTTCTTTCCGTTTTTCATCAGGAAACCAATCGTTACGGTCAGAGACAAAAGTTCCGAGGTAAGGAGGGCCAGCCAGATGCCGTCCAGGCCCAGGAAAACGGGCAGAAGCAGGACGCAGACAGACTGGAAGACCAGGGAGCGCAGGAAGGAGATCACTGCGGACACGAGGCCGTTGTTCAGCGCGGTAAAAAAGGCGGAGCCGTAGATGTTGAAACCGCACAGCAAGAAGGCGATAGAGTAGATCCGGAACCCCCGAACGGTCATGGCGTACAGTTCGGCGTCGTAGCCCACGAAGATGCGGGATACGGGGGCGGAGAGGATCAGGGACAAAAGGGTCATGGCTATGCCGCCCAGGCCCATCAGCGTCAGGCTTTTTCCAAGCAGGCTTTTCAGCTCAGCCGTGTGGTCGGCGCCGTAGTGGAAACTGACGATGGGGGCGCTGCCCACCGCATAGCCCAGGAAGATGGCGGCGAAGATAAAGCTGATGTAAGCGATGACGCCGAAAGCGGCTACGCCGTCCTCTCCGGCCAGCCGGAGAAGCTGGAAGTTAAACAGGATGGTGACGATGGAAGAGGCCACGGAGCTCATCAGCTCGGAGGAGCCGTTGAGGCAGGTATTGGCCAGTATATGTCCATAATATTTTGTCTTACAAAAACGCAGCAGGCTCCTGTTTTCCCTGGAAAAATAGAACAGGGGAATGACGCCGCCCACGATCTGGCTGGCAGCTGTAGCCAGGGCGGCTCCGGCCAGGCCCCAGGAAAAGACGGCCACGAACAGGGCGTCCAGGAGGATATTCGCACAGCCCGAGGCCACGGTCACGGCCAGACCCAGTTTGGGCTTTTCTGCCGTGACGAAAAAGCTCTGAAACACGTTTTGCAGCATAAAAAAAGGAAGGGCCGTCAGTGTGATCCGGCCATAGAGGACGCAGTTATCCAGCATTTCTCCGGAGGCGCCCAGGAGTACGGCGATGGCGGGCAGAAAAAGCTGCCCGGCCAGGGTAATGATGAATCCGCCGATAATCGTCACCCAGACCAGCATGGTAAAATAGCGGTTAGCTTCCTCGTGCTTTTGCTCGCCCAGTGTCCGGGCCACGATGGCCGTGCCGCCCGTGCCGATCATGAAGCCCAGCGCCCCGGTAATCATCAGCAGCGGATAAATCAGATTGATGGCGGCGAAGGGAGTCTTTCCCGCATAATTAGATACAAACAGTCCGTCCACTACGCTGTAGATGGATGTAAAGATCATCATGGTGATGGATGGCAGGACAAAGCGCAGGAGCTTACTGTAGGTAAAGTGTTCGGATAAACGGATTTGTTTCATGTTTACGGGTCCTCCTTTCTTTTTTGCATATTTACGGGAAATATGCGGTTTGCCTGTCTGAGGGTATGTCCTATGATTAAAGCACAGGTGAGGATGATAGTCAAGCGTGAGTTCCGGAAAGGGGTGCGGATGTGGAAAGCTATACAAGGGAAATTCTTTATCACTATACGGACTTTCAGGCGTTGGACGGTATCCTCCGCTGCGCGCAGCTGCGGGTAAATAATGTCCTGAACATGAATGACGCGGCGGAGATGCGCTTTTTTATGACCGGGTTGTGTCACGCGGTGGTGAAACGGCTGGAAGACGAGGGAGATTGTGAATGTGCCCGGAAAGTCCGGGAGCTTTTCCGGGAGGAGCAGGAAAAAGAATTCTTTTATTCCGCCTATGCGGCCTGTTTTTCCCTGTACCGGGACGACGCGGCCCAGTGGGAACGGTACGGGAATAAGGGGCGGGGCGTGTGCATCGGATTCAGAGGCGAATTTCTGGAGAAAATGGCGGAGGGGGAGTTGTCCCTCCAGATGGTTTTCTATCAGGAGGATATGACGGAGCACAGGCTGGTGGATGTATTCTATCTGCTGGTAAAAGGGGAAAAGAATCTGTCGGTGGACAATCCCCTGATAAAAGGAGCGATGAAAGCGGCCTGGATTCAGTCGGTGGTCTTTAAGCATCCTTCGTTTTCCTCGGAGAATGAGGTTCGCCTGGTGGTTTTCCCTTTTGAGAAGAGATATTTTGACGTCAGGCCCTGTTATCATGTGACCACAGACCGCATCAAGAAATATTATCCCCTGGATCTTCTGGCTATGTGCCGGAGAGCGGGCATCGGTCTGGAGGATCTGGTATCAGAGATCATTATCGGCCCGGAATCCACCCAGTCGGCATTTATTCTGCAGGATTATCTCCGGGATAACGGGCTGCGGAAGCTTGCGGGAAAGGTGACTTTATCGGAGTGCCCTCTGCGTAAGACGACGATGTAATTTGAAAAATTATAAAAGGTCATTCAGAATCTCAACCGCAATTTCCGAAGCCCTGCGGCCGGTGGAATGTTCAGAATTTTGCAGATTGACGGCGAAACAGTAAAGATCTTCGTGATTCTCGACAAATCCTATAAACCACCCATTGCGATTCTGCCCGTTAACAAAACCGGTGCCGGTTTTGCCGTAGAGTTTTCCCGCGGGAATGTCGGAAATAAACAGGGCATTTTTTACGGCCAGAATATTCTGCTCATCAAACTCCCATTTGTTTTCCAGCAGATTCGCCAGCAGCATGACCTGTTCAACCGGTGAAATTTTCAGAGAGGATTCCGCCCAGTACTGCGTGGCTCCGCCGGTCAGATCACAGTTGCCGTAGGAAATCCGGCGATAATAGGCGTACAGGGCGGAGAGGCCAAGCCGTCTGTCCAGATTCTGAAAGTACCAGTTCACGGAATCCGCCATGGCGGTGGAAAGCGTCTGATCCCGGTTCCAGGAATCAAAATACTGTCTGGTTCCGTCCCATGGGATCAGGGAAGAATCGGGGGAGATCACATGCTCCTCCAGGGCAAAGAGCCCACTGTAGATCTTGAAAGTAGAATCCGGGGAAACCCGCCGCTCGGCCCCCTCTTTATTATAAATATGATACCGATTGCGGGATACGTCATAGAGGACAAAGGACCCCTCCGCGCTGTCAAAATAGGGGGCGGCGTCCAGAAATTCCCGGTTTTCGGCGTCCAAATGAAAAGACGCGTTTTGAGACGCATGGGCCGTCAGCAGGGGCGCCAGGCCGTACACGGGCAGTACGGCAAGAAGGATTATGCCCATGCTCTTGCATTTTTGAAAAAAGGAATCGCTTTTATAGTTTGCGATGGCTGTAATCCTCTGTCGGATCGCGGCTTTTTGGTCTCCCATGGCGGACAGGGGGGAGAAGAAGCTTCCTTTTTGCATATGCCCGGTATATCTCAGGATGGTGGAGCCGTATTGCAGGCATTTTTCCCTGCCAATGACAGATATCACGGAATGATCGCAGGCGATCTCCCGGTCTTTTTGCAGCTGGCGAAAACCGTACCAGATCCAAGGATTGAACCAGTACAGGACCCCCAGCAGGCAGACGAGATCGTTCAAAAGAGCGTCCCTGTGCCGGTAGTGCTGCAGCTCGTGCAGGAAAATATAGCGCACATCTTCATCGGACAGCAGGATATCCAGATCCTGAGGGATAATCACGGTGGGCCGAATCCAGCCGTAGGAGACCGGGGTGGGGATGTGGCAGGAGGCATACAGCCGGACGTGCCACCGGATGTGCAGCGCCCGCCGGCAGGATAAAAAATGGCGGTACAGTTCAGGCTCTGTCCGGTCGGTGACGGCGTAAGCATGTTTCCGCAGGAAATAGATTTTCAGGATTGTGCGGAGGGTGTACAGGGCGGCGGCAGCAATGCCTGCAAGCCATGTGCCCCATAATACAGATGGCAAAACAGTATGGGACGAAGCTATGGCCGTCGAAAGATCCGTCAGGCCCGCAAGAGACGCCGCCGGGTGGACGGCCGTATTTCCCGCCGGGACAGGGGCGGAAAGACCGGCGCCGTGGCCGAACCATTGCCGTATCCACAGAAAGAAGTTTCCGGGGGCAAAAATTTGGCAGGGCCAGAAGGGCAGGAGCAGGGAGAAGACAAAAATGTACCATATGCGGTATTGAGCCGTTACGGTCATGTGCTTTTTAAAAAGACGCTTTCCCGCCAGGATCAGGGCGAGCAGCAGACTGATTAAACCGTTGCAGATTAAAAAATGCAGGGGAAATGTCATGATTCGTCGTCGCTCCTTGTCCGGGAATTTATGATTTCATGCAGATCTTTCAGGTCCTCGTCGGACAGCTCCGCGTGGGCCAGCAGGGAGGAAAGCATGGGCGCGATTTCTCCGCCGTAAAATCGGTTGAGAAATGTATGATTTTCCTGCTGCAGATAGCTTTCCCGGGAGATAAGCGGGGAATAGTGGTACATCCGTCCCTGTTTTTCGTAAGAGATCGCTCCTTTGGCCGCCAGCCTGGACAGCAGCGTGTGAATGGTTTTCTGGTTCCAGCTGTGGGAACGCCGGGCGCGTTCCGTGATTTCGTTGGTGCTGAGCGGATATTCCGCCCAGAGGATTTTCATGATTTCATATTCGGCTCGGGAAATCTGAGGGATTTTTTTCATGGTATTTTGTACCTCTTTCTACTACTTTTGTAGTATTTATTATAGGACGAAGGATGGTGAGCGTCAAGAATTTATCGACGTATAGTTTCCTTCTGTGCTATAATGTGGTAACCGTTCAGACAAGCTGAACGGTTACCTGCGATATTGTAAGAGTTAACAGAAAGGGACGTATTTGATGGAGAATACATCAGAAAATAAACTGGGTGATAAACAGAAAAAGCATATCGTCGCTGGCCTTCTGGCCCATGTAGACGCCGGAAAGACTACCCTGTCCGAGGGGATGCTGTATCTGTCCGGCGCGCTGCGCACTCTGGGCCGGGTAGACCACCAGGACGCGTTTCTGGATACGGATGTGATGGAGAGGGAGCGGGGGATTACGATCTTTTCCAAACAGGCCAGGCTGACCTATAAAGATATGGAAGTGACGCTGCTGGACACGCCGGGCCATGTGGATTTTTCTGCAGAAATGGAGCGGACGCTGCAGGCGCTGGACTATGCCGTCCTGGTAGTAAACGGCAGCGACGGCGTACAGGGCCATACGGAGACGGTGTGGCGGCTGTTGAAACGGTACAGGATACCGGTCTTTCTGTTTATCAATAAGATGGATCTGCAGGGAAATGACAGACAGGCACTACTTTCGCAGCTTACGGAAAGGCTTTCGGACGGCTGCGTGGATTTCGGCGGGGAGAGGGATGAGGCGTTTTATGAAACGGCGGCTATGTGCGACGAGGAGGCCATGGATACTTATCTGGAAAACGGCAGACTGACGGACGGACAGCTTGCGGCTCTCATTGCGGCCAGGAAACTGTTTCCCTGCTACTTCGGGTCGGCATTAAAGCTTACGGGAGTAGAGGCGTTTTTAGACGGGCTGGCGGTCTATACGCTGCGCCGGCAATGGCCGGAGGCGTTTGGCGCCAGGGTGTACAAGATCGCCCGGGACAGCCAGGGCAGCCGCCTGACTTATATGAAAATCACCGGCGGAAAGCTGCGGGTGAAGCATTTGCTTTCGAACCGTGGGTCAAAGGGAAGAAACGGCCGTACGCTGTCGGAGGAGGAGATCTGGGAGGAGAAGGTCGATCAGATCCGGCTTTATTCCGGGGCAAAGTATCAGACGGCGGAGGCGGTTCCGGCGGGTACGGTATGCGTGGTCACGGGCCTGTCTCACACATTTCCGGGGGAAGGGCTGGGTGTGGAGCGGGAGACGGCGTTTCCGGTACTGGAGCCTGTTCTTACCTATAAGATATTGCTGCCGGAGGGCTGCGATGTCCATAAGACCCTGGCTGATTTGCGGCAGCTGGAGGAGGAAGATCCGCAGCTCCATATCGTATGGCGGGAGCGTCTTCAGGAGATTCATATACAGCTTATGGGGGCAGTGCAGCTGGAAATTTTGCAGCGAATGATCGCTGACCGTTTCGGCATTCGGGTGGGATTTGGAGCCGGGAATATCGTCTATAAGGAAACTATTGAGACTTCCGCGGAGGGTGTGGGACATTTTGAGCCTTTGCGTCATTATGCAGAAGTACACCTCTTGCTGGAGCCGGGGGAGGCGGGCAGCGGTCTGGTATTTGCCACGGCCTGCAGTGAGGATGTCCTGGATTTGAACTGGCAGAGGCTGATTCTGACCCATCTGGAGGAGAGAGAACATCCGGGAGTGCTCACGGGCGCTCCCATCACGGATATGCGGATCACGCTGCTGACGGGAAGAGCTCATGTGAAGCATACGGAGGGCGGCGATTTCCGTCAGGCCACCTATCGGGCCGTGCGGCAGGGGCTGATGCAGGCAAAGAGTGTCCTTTTGGAGCCCTGGTATGATTTTCGTCTGGAATTGCCCCAGGAACAGGTGGGGCGGGCCATGGCGGATGTACAGCGGATGGGCGGCACGGTCTGTCCGCCGGATATGACCGTGGATACGGCGGTGCTCACAGGTTTCGCGCCGGTGGCCGGGATGAGCGGGTATATGGAGGAGATCAATGCCTATACCCGGGGCAGAGGACGGCTTTTCTGTACCATGAAGGGTTATCGGCCCTGCCACAATGCCGACGAGGTGATCAGGGCCATGGGCTATGATCCCGAGGCGGATACAGAGAATCCGCCGGATTCCGTGTTCTGCTCCCATGGCGCGGGAACCATCGTCAAATGGAATCGGGTGCGGGAATATATGCATGTGGACAGCGGCTGGAAGCAGCCGCAGGAAAAGAAAGCGGAAGAACGGATTCCGGAAGCTCCTTCGGCGGCCCGGCCGGCGGGAGGATCGTCCTATTACGGTTCCTGGAAGGAAGACCGGGAGCTGGAGGAGATCTTTCGCCGTACGTTCGGAGAACAGAAAAAGCGGGTAATGTCTTCGTACGGCGAGGTCGGCTACGGACGGACGAAACCCGCGGCAGAATCGTCCGGCGTCTGTCGCCCTCCCAAGGAGCCCATGAAAGAATACCTGCTGGTGGACGGCTACAATATCATTTTTGCCTGGGATGAGTTAAAATCAGTGGCCCGGGAGAATCTGGACGGGGCCCGATATAAGCTGATGGATCTGCTGTGCAACTATCAGGGATTCCGCCAGTGTACCCTGATCTGCGTGTTTGACGCCTATAAGGTAAAGGGAGGGACGGGCTCTGTGGGGATGTACCACAATATTCATGTGGTCTACACTAAGGAGGCGGAGACTGCCGACGCCTATATTGAGAAGACGACCGCCGAGATAGCGAGAAAGAACCGCGTCCGTGTAGCCACCTCGGATGCTCTGGAGCAGATCATCGTCATGGGACACGGCGCGGTCCGGGTTTCAGCCATGGAACTCCGGGCGGAACTGATCCGCGCCGGAGCGGAGATGGCGGAATTTTTCATCGATAAGAAAGAAAAGTTCAGTAATCGGCCGTTTGCTTAGCGGCCGCCGTCAGCGGTTCATACTGTTTTTTTATTGTTTCTTGGGCTTGGCGAAAACATTGACGCCGATATAGGTCAGGATAGCCAGCGCAATACACATCCACACGCCGAACAGTATCGGCGATTTGCCCGCGAACATATCGTAATAGCCTTTTAAGTAGATGACTACCACGATAATCGGAAGGATATACACCATATGGAACCGAACGGCAACGGGGAATTTCATGCCTTCGCCGGCGTTGGCTTCCCGGATAAAGTTGTCCCAGCCCCAGCCGTTTTTGCGCACGCAGAAGAACAGGTACACCAGGCTGCCCAGGGGCAGGAAGTTATTGGAGACGAGGAAGTCCTCCAAATCCATAATGGTACTGCCCTCGCCAAGAGGCTGTAGGCCGGACAGGACGTTGAATCCCAGCACGCAGGGCATGGATAAAAGGATCATGGCGACGATATTTACGGCCACTGCCTTCCGGCGGCTGCAGCCGGTCAGATCCATGGCGAAGGAAGTGATATTCTCAAACACCGCGATTACCGTGGACAGGGCGGCGAAGGAGAGGAACAGGAAGAACAGTGTTCCCCAGATACGGCCTCCGGCCATATGGATGAATATGTTGGGGAGCGTGATGAAGATCAGGCTGGGTCCGGCTCCCGGTTCCACTTGGTAGGCGAAGCAGGCCGGAATAATGATGAATCCGGCAATCAGAGCGACCAGGGTATCCAGGGCGCAGATGCTGACAGCTTCACCGGGAATGGAACGTTTCTTATCCAGATAGCTCCCGAAAATGGCCATGGCGCCGATTCCTAAACTTAAGGTAAAGAATGCCTGGCTCATGGCGGCGAAGACCACGTTGCCGATGCCCTGCTCCATCATTCGTCCAAAATCCGGTACGAGATAGAAGTGGAGACCAGCGCCTGCGCCGGGCAGGGTGCAGCTGTGCACGGCCAGTATGCCCATCAGAAGCAGCAGGGTGATCATCATGATCTTGGTCAGCCGTTCCACGCCCTTCTGCAGCCCGATGGCACAGATGCCGAAGGACAGCAGGATCACCAGGACTGTCCAGAAAGTGAGCGTTCCCGGCTGACTGAGCATTTGCGAAAATTCTCCGGCTACGGCGTCGTTATCCATGCCGGCGAAGCGTTCCGTGGCGGACAGATAGCAGTAGTACAGCATCCAGCCGCCTACCATGGTGTAAAACATCATCAGCATATAGTTGCCGACAAGGCCGATGAGCTTTAAATTGTGCCAGCGCGTGCCCGCCGGTTCCAGCTTGTCGAAGCTTCTGGCCACGCTTTTCTGGCTGCTGCGGCCTACGCTGAATTCGCAGACCATGATCGGCAGGCCCAGGATCACCAGGAAGACCAGATAGATTAAGATGAAAGCGGCGCCGCCGTACTGGCCTGCCAGATACGGGAACTTCCATACATTGCCGATACCTACCGCACATCCCGCCGACACCAGAATGAAGCCGAGACGGGAAGCAAAATGTTCTCTTTGCATACGTACCCCCTTGGGACAAAACGTCCGTTTTTTCTGTAAAAATGTCCGCCTGAACAGCAGGAAACCTGCAGATGTACAGGCGGAAATTTTTCTCTCGCAGGTTATGGTATCATATCGGCGGGAATTTTGCATTATTTTTATGAAAAATGTTCAGAATTTTATAAAGTCCGTAAGAACGTGTAAATTAGGCCAAGAGGGAATCTGCCCCTCGCCGAAGGCGACTTGGGATGGGCAGATTCCATAACAGTGAAGCCCAGGACTTTGCACTTGCTGCAAAGTCCGTAAGAACGTGTAAATTAGGCCAAGAGGGAATCTGCCCCTCGCCGAAGGCGACTTGGAATGGGCAGATTCCGTAACAGTTCAGCCGGAAGGCTGAACTGTTACAGTGGGACAACAAAAATTAGCATTGACTTTTTTATCTCGATTGCATATCTTAAATTAACGCGGTCTATGGAAGCCTTTTTCTACCTTTTTATGGCAGGAAATTTATTTCCCATGGGGAAACGAGGAGGTTTTGTTTATGAGAGTTCAGGCACAAAATGAACCGATACCCGCCGGAACGGTGGAAAAGACGGTGATGCGTATATCCACGGTAAGCATAGTGGTCAATCTGTTACTATCGGCGGGGAAGCTGCTTGCCGGTATTCTGGCTCGGTCCGGAGCGATGGTTTCCGACGCCGTCCACAGCGCGTCGGATGTGTTCAGTACGATAATAGTGATGGTCGGCGTTCATCTCTCGGAGAAAAAGGCTGATGAGGAGCATCCTTACGGCCATGAGCGGATGGAGTGTGTAGCCGCCCTTCTGCTGGCCGTGGTGCTGGCTCTGACCGGCGGAGGCATTGGTATTAGCGGCATAAGAAATATCAGCGCAGGCAGTCATGCCGGGCTGGCGGTTCCCGGCCGCCTGGCTCTGATCGCTGCCGTTTTATCTATCGTTGTGAAAGAGTGGATGTATCATTACACGGTTCGCGCTGCCCGGAAGATCCGTTCCGCGGCCCTGAAAGCCGACGCCTGGCATCATCGTTCCGACGCCCTTTCTTCCGTGGGCGCCCTGATCGGTATTGTTTTTGCGCGCCTGGGTTATCCGGTTATGGATTCTGTAGCCAGCGTTGTCATTTGTCTGTTTGTTCTGAAAGCCGCGTATGACATTTTCCGGGATGCTGTGGACAAAATGGTGGATCATGCCTGTGATCCCGGCATTATCGATCAAATGAGGGAGACCATCATCGGCACGGAGCAGGTGCAGGGGGTGCGCTGGATGAAATCCCGTCTTTTCGGTTCGCGGATTTATTTGGATGTGGCCATTGAGGTGGAGGGCGACATGTCCCTGACCGCCGCCCATGAGGTGGCTGCCGTCGTCCACCACCGGATCGAACAGGAATATCCCGATGTCAAACACTGTATGGTACATGTGGACCCTGTTGGGGAGTAAATCATACCAGTTCAGTCTGTCTGAACCGTTCTATAAAAATCGTAACAGCAGGTTTCTCGCCCCTTTTCTTTCCGGTTGACTTTTCTCCACCCATATGATACTTTAGTGAATAAAAGAGTCAAAGGATAAAGCGTTAAAAAGAATACAAAAAGTAACAGTTCAGACGAAGGCTGAACGATAGAAAGATCACGAGGGAAAGAGAGGAACGAAAGAGATGCCCGTAATGGAATTTCTGGAGAGGAATGCAAGATTATATCCGGAGGAGGTGGCCCTGGTGGAACTGAATCCGGATGAGAAGGATACCAGGAGAACCACATGGAAAGAGTCGGAGCTGATGCAGCCCACCGGTTTTACGCCCTATCGCCACGAGATTACCTGGAGCGTATTTGATGAGAAGGCTAACCGCTTTGCCAATCTGCTGATCAGCCGCGGAATTCGTAAGGGAGATAAAGTTGCCATACTGATGTACAACTGTCTGGAGTGGCTTCCTATTTATTTTGGCGTATTGAAAAGCGGCGCCATTGCGGTGCCGTTTAATTTCCGCTATGACGCGGAGGAGATCCTGTACTGCGCCGAGCTGGCCGAGGTGGATATGCTGGTGTTCGGTCCGGCTTTTACAGAACGTATCCAGTGCCATGCAGAGCGTCTGTGTAAGGGCCGCCTGCTGATCTATGTGGGGGACAACTGTCCGGATTTTGCGGAGAGCTATCATGAACTGGTGGCCGACTGCTCCAGCCAGCCCCCCCATGTGGAGATTACCGATGAGGATTACGGCGCTATTTATTTTTCGTCCGGAACGACAGGTTTCCCCAAGGCCATCCTGCATAAACACCGGAGCCTGACCCAGGCGGCTGAGATGGAGCAGAAGCATCACGGTACGGGCCGGGAGGATACCTTCCTGTGTATTCCGCCTCTTTATCACACCGGGGCGAAATTTCACTGGATGGGCAGTCTGGTGGCGGGAAGCCGTTCCGTACTGCTGAAGGGAACCAGGCCGGATACCATCCTGTCCGCCGTTTCCCGGGAACATTGTACGATTGTCTGGCTGTTGGTGCCTTGGGCCCAGGATATTCTGGACGCCCTGGACAGGGGAGAGTTAAAATTATCAGACTATGAACTGGATCAGTGGCGGCTGATGCACATCGGCGCACAGCCGGTGCCGCCTTCTCTGATTAAGCGCTGGAAAGAATATTTCCCCGCCCATGACTATGATACCAATTACGGCCTCTCTGAATCCACCGGACCCGGCTGTGTGCATCTGGGCGTGGAAAATATACATAAGGTGGGGGCTATCGGCGTACCGGGCTACCGCTGGGAGTGTAAGATCATAGATGAAAACGGCGTTGTCGTAAATCAGGGAGATGTGGGCGAGCTCTGTGTGAAGGGGCCGGGACTGATGACCTGCTATTATAATGACGAAAAAGCCACGGAAGAGGTTTTAAAGGACGGGTGGCTTTTGACCGGAGACATGGCCATGCAGGATGAGGACGGTTTCTATTTCCTGGTGGACAGGAAGAAAGACGTGATCGTAAGCGGCGGAGAGAATATTTATCCGGTACAGATTGAGGATTTTCTTCGGCGCTTTGAAAAGATTAAGGACGCCGCCGTCATCGGCCTGTCCGACCGCCGGCTGGGTGAGAAAACAGCGGCGATCATCGAGATTAAAGAGGGCATGGACTGTACGAAGGAGGAGATTCAGGAATTTTGCCAGGGTCTTCCCCGCTACAAACGGCCCAGGGAAATTATTTTTGCGGAAATTCCCCGCAACGCCACCGGGAAAATTGAAAAACCGAAATTGCGCAGGCAGTATGGCGCGGAGAATCTGGTGGCCAGAGAGAACAGGGCGTGACAGACGGGATGTACCGCCGGTTTTTGGCCGGTTGAATGTGGAGGGAGGCGTCCATGGCAAAGGTTGTTAAAAAAGAACATGTGACGGAGATGTATGAAGCGATTATGAAGCTGCAGAGCGCGGAGGAATGTCAGCGTTTTTTTGAGGATCTGTGTTCCCCCACGGAGCTGTCCGCCATGGAACAGCGGTATGCGGTGGCTTCTTTGCTGCAGCAGGATAAAGTGTATCTGGAAATCCTGGAAGAGACCAGCGCTAGCACGGCTACCATAAGCCGTGTGAAACGGATGCTGAATTATGGGACAGGCTGCCTGTCTACGGTAATGGAACGCTTAAAGGAGGATAGGCAATGAAAGAGTTGATGCTGGGAAATAAGGCCGTGGCCCGCGGATTGTATGAAGCGGCCTGCGCTGTGATCTCCAGTTATCCCGGGACGCCCAGTACGGAGATAACCGAGGAGGCGGCGCTGTATGACGAGATTTACTGCGAATGGGCGCCTAATGAAAAGGTGGCTTTGGAGGTGGCCCATGGGGCCAGTCTCGGGGGCTTAAGGAGCGCCTGCGCGATGAAACACGTGGGTCTGAATGTGGCGGCCGACCCGCTGTTTACGATCTCTTATCAGGGCCTGAACGCGGGGCTGGTGATCTGTGTGGCCGATGATCCGGGGATGCATTCCTCCCAGAATGAGCAGGATTCCCGGCATTACGCCCGGGCGGCTAAAGTTCCGATGCTGGAGCCGGCGGATTCCGAAGAAGCCCGCCTTTTTACGATAAAAGCCTATGAGCTTTCCGAGAAATTCAATACGCCTGTCTTTGTGAAGATGTGTACCCGGGTGGCCCACTCTCAGAGTGTGGTGGAGCCGGGACAGCGGGTCTGTCCGCCTCGGGCGCCTTACGTAAAGGATCAGGGAAAAGTCATGATGACGGTCAATTCCCGCAACGCCCATGTGCGGGTGGAGGAACGGACCAGGGCTCTCACGGCTTATGCCGAGGATTGTGAGCTGAACCGGGTGGAGATGGGGGATACGGCCCTTGGCATTATTACTTCTTCGACGTCCTATCAGTATGCCAAAGAGGTATTCGGCGATAAAGCCAGTATCCTGAAACTGGGAATGACTTGGCCTCTTCCCGAAAAGCTGCTTCGCGATTTCGCGGGGAAGGTGGACCGGGTGGTAGTGCTGGAGGAGCTGGACCCGATCATTGAGGATCACTGCCGCAAGCTGGGCATCGCGGTGTCCGGCAAAGAATTGTTCCCCATTTGCGGTGAGTTTTCCCAGAATCTGGTGCGGGCCTGTATGGGGCAGGAGGAGCCGAAAACGCTTTCCATTGCCGATGCCATTCCGCCCCGCCCGCCGGTGATGTGCGCCGGGTGTCCTCACAGGGGTATTTTCTATACCTTGAAGAAACAGAAATGCATGGTTTACGGTGATATCGGCTGCTATACGCTGGGAGCGGTGGCGCCCTTAAACGCTATGGATCTGAATGTGTGTATGGGAGCTTCCTGTTCCGGTCTTCACGGTTTTAACCTTGCCATGGGCGCGGAGGGAGAACGGCACAGCGTGGGGGTGATCGGAGATTCCACGTTCATTCATTCCGGCATTACGGGTATTACGGATATTGCTTACAATATGACCAATTCCACGATTATTATTCTGGATAACTCCATCACCGGCATGACCGGCCATCAGCAGAATCCTACGACCGGGAAGAATCTGCGGGGAGAACCTGCGGGGAAAGTGGATCTGGAGGCTTTGTGCCGTGCCGTCGGATTCCGTCGGGTGCGGGTAGTCGACCCCTATAATCTGGCCCGGGTGGACGCGGTGTTGAAAGAGGAACTGGCGGCTGCGGAGCCGTCTGTCATCATCAGCCGCCGTCCCTGCGTCATGATCAAAGGGACAGTACATAAAGCTCCTTTAAAAGTCAACACGGAGAAATGCGCAGGCTGTAAATCCTGTATGCGCATCGGTTGTCCGGCTATTGCCGTCAGGGACAAAAAAGCCGTGATCGATACGACGCTGTGCGTGGGCTGCGGTGTGTGTACGCAGATGTGCAGGTTTGACGCGTTGGAAAGCGGGGAGGTGTGAGCGAATGGATACGAAAAATATAATGATCGTGGGCGTGGGCGGTCAGGGAACCCTCCTGGCCAGCAAAGTGCTGGGCCATGTGCTGCTGGGCCAGGGTTATGACGTGAAGGTATCCGAGGTTCACGGCATGAGCCAGCGGGGCGGCAGCGTAGTGACTTATGTGCGTTATGGCGAAAAAGTATACTCTCCGGTGATTGACAAAGGGGAAGCGGATGTGATCGTCTCCTTTGAGCTTCTGGAGGCGGCCCGCTGGCTGGAGTATGTAAAACCGGAAGGACAGATCATCACCAATACCCAGGAAGTAGAGCCCATGCCGGTGATCATCGGGGCTGCTGAGTATCCCCGTGATCTGGCGGAGAAAATGCGGGCCGCGGGGGCAAAGGTGGATGCGGAAGATTTCCTGGCTCTGGCCGGGGAGGCCGGTTCCGCCAAGGCCGTGAATATTGTGCTGATGGGAAGATTGTCCCGGTATTTTCCGGAGATCGGAATAGATGCCTGGGAGGAAGCCCTGGAGGCATGTGTGCCGAAAAAATTCCTGGAGCTGAATAAGAAAGCTTTTGCTTTGGGAAGGTAGTATTTTCTTTCTTTTCATGTTAGAATGGGGTGGTAAAAGGAGAGATTTCAGGCACATGTTCATGTGCGGAAAAGGAGGGGGAAAATGGTAAACAGGGAATATTTCGAAAGAGTGACGAAACTGGTTTCTGATAATCCGACGAAATATATCAAGATCAGGGATGTTTTTGAGGAGGTACTCGACGGCCGCGAGCCCGGCAGCGCCAATGATATCAGCGATATCAAGTACAAGAGGATCTGTGCCAGATTCCAGGATATCGACGTTCCGTTCAGCTGGTGCTGCAGCAAGGAGGAAGTTTATCAATTATGTAAAGCGATCATCGATTATCGTGATAAGAGACGGCGTGAGGAGAGCCAGACGGCCAAGAAACCGCAAAAGCCCAAGAAAAAAGGATTCCTGGGACTGTTTAAATGATTTTGCAGAAAGCCTGCCGCTACGCGGAATATGTTTCCGGTACGGCAGGCCTTTTCTATTAGGGCGTGTTGAATAATTGCTTTCTGTCAGATGTGCGTCCCACAAATTGGGACGTGCAGATGGCAGGAATGAATAATTCAATACGCTTTAATAGTTCCCGTATTTTTCTAAAGTCTCAAACAGAGCGTCCATATTTTCGGGCTTACTGTTTTCCAGGCAGCCGTTGAAGTCAAATACATAGCCGCCGCCGGGCATACAGTCGTCTAAAAGCCTCTTCGTCTGTTCGATGACCTCCTCTTTTTTGCCGAATTCCATCAGGGCGATGGGGAGGTTGCCGCTGATGCAGGCCGTACCGCCCAGCACCCGTTTGGCTTCCTTCATATCCACATTTTCGAAATGATACAGCACCTTGCCCTTCGGCACGTCGGTCAGCTGCTCCAGGCGGGTCTTGTAAGGGCCTTCGGTGTAAATCAGCGGCGTCACGCCCCACTCGATCAGCGCCGTCATGATCTTTTTCAGCGGTTTCCAGTACAGTCTCTCGTACTGTTCGGCATTCATGAAGCCGTCCATGGCCTTGTGCAGCGGGAAGAAAACGCGTTTCACCGGCATATCCGCAAAGCGCAGATACTGCAATGCCTGGATCTGCTGGTTGGCAAACAGGTCGCAGGCCTGCTCTATGTATTCCTGCATGTCTTCATCGGTCAGATCTTCAAAAATACCCATGGTGCCGCGGAAATAGTCGCCCAGAATATCATAGGGCGCCTCGGAAATGCCGCTGATCATGCCGGGGAAGCCCAGTTCGGTAAGCTGCTGCATATACTTTCCGGTGGCGGCGCCGGCTTTGGCATCCTCCTCGCCGATTTTTGCCAGGAGACGGAAGGCTTCCTGGGCTTCCGGATTGTAAAAAGGCGAGAGCATACCGGTGCTCAAGACCACGGTGGGCGTCAGGGCGAGACCGGCCAGGCCTTTCAGCGTGGGATAAGCCCGGGGTATGTACTTGCGGATCATAAAACCGGTGAAGTCGTTTAACATTTCCGGATATTCCTCCGGCGTCATGAATTCCCGTTCAATAACCTGGTGGGAGCTGTAGTCCGATACGGCTGTGCCAGGTTTTCCGGGCCAGTCGATCATCTGGGAATCGGCCAGCTCGTTGGCCCGTCCGCTGGTGAATCCGGAGAAAGTATGTACGTCGCACAGGGGGTGATCCGCAAAGAATTTGACAGCGGCCTCCCCGGCCTTTTCGTAATCATAGTAAATGTCCCTGTAGCTGGAGCCGTTACACCTTTGGGCATAGGAGGCGAAAAAGGCGAATACGGGCACCCGGTCGGGCGTACCCAGGGCGACGGCCGTATCCATGCGGTTTTTGCGTTCCTCAAATAATCTGGCTGCTCTTTCATCCATAATGTTTTCCTCCGCTGAGTAGTATTTAATAAAAACAGTATAAGGAAATTTCCGGTAGAATTACAGCCGCCATTTGTTGTTATTTCCCCGGGCTCATGCTACAATGTGTAGCGGAGAGGAAGGAAAAAACGGTATGGATATTACGGCGGAAATGTTGTTTTACCGGTTATCGAAAAAGCATACGCTGCGGGCGGAGCAGGTCGGAATGCCGGGCAGTGTGGTCAGGGGAATTTGCATCTGGCGGGAGGAGGAATTTTCGGGGGAGGCGGGCATCCTTTATCTGCTGGAGGGCGGGCCGGGCCTGCGCCGGGGGGCGGCCGAGGAGCAGGGCTGTTTTCTGGTGTGCGGCTCAGGCAGGACAGAACCGCCTGAATTCCTGCCCGGGGATACTTATGCCGTGCTGGAAGAGGACATGGCGCCGGAGCGTTTACAGACGGAGCTTTGGGAGGCGTACAGCGATTTGATGCGCTGGGACGCCCGCTTTTATGAGGCGGTGGTCCGCCGGGAGGACGCCCGGAGGATCATGGCCCGGGGCCGGGAAATGCTGGCCTGGGGGTATGCCGTCATTGATGCGGATATGAAGATCCTGTATCAGACGCCGGATTATCGTCAGTTTTTAGAGAAAAAGGCGGATTATCTTCCCCGGGAGATTACCCAGTCGCTGATGATGAATCCGGATTTCCATGCCGCGGCGGAGCTTAAGGAATCCTTTTACTATTTTGAGGAGAACAATGGACGGGAGGCACTGTGCGGAAATATATTTTTGGGAGGCGCTTATTACGCGAGGACAGTCATGTATGTGGGGGAGAAGGGAACCAGGGTCCCCGCCGGGGCCAGAGAGATTTTTGAGAGGTTTATCACGCATCTGGAAGAAGTATTTACGCACAGCCCGGATCTTGCCGGCGGGAGCGCCGGGGATCAGCTCCACCATCTGTTTCAGATGCTGGCTGCCGGAAAAGAAACGGATGCCTCTTTCCGGTCTGCTGTTTTGAAACGGGTGGGCTGGAAAAACGATGACCTGTACGCGGTCATTAAACTGCGTTTTTATGAGACGGAGGGCTGGAGTACCCATCTGGATACCGCGCTGCCTTACCTTACCCGGGAGCTGGAGAGGGAATGGGGAAATTCCTGTGCGGTCATTGAAGGCATGGCGATCCTGTGGATTATTAACCTGAGCCTGTCCGGGGAGGACACAGATCGACATACCTTTCACCAGCGGGTGGCGTCCTTTGTCCGCGATCACGTCTGCAACGCCGGCGTCAGTTCCCGGTTCCGGGATTTCTCGCTGGCGCCCTGCGCCGTGCGTGCGGCGAATGTTGCCCTCCGTATCGGACAGGCGAAACATCCCCATTTCTGGTATTATCTGTTTGATGATTACCGGCTGGCGTATATGCTGGAAAAATGCCGGGAGGAGCTGCCCTCTTCCATGCTCTGCCATCCGGCTCTCATGCAGCTTCTTGTTTACGACGAGGAGCATCACACGGAATTGGCCCGGACATTGCAGGCCTATCTGCAGTGCGGCCTGAATATGACGGCGGCTGCTAAGCGGATCTATGTCCATCGGACGACTTTTTGCCGCCGCATGGATTATATACGGCGGCTGACCGGGCTGGATATCGAAGAACCGGATACCATATTGACACTGCTGATGTCCTGCAGGCTGATGGAGGCTTGAGGGAAGAAGTATTGGGGCATATCTGAAAAGTACAGGATTTTGCCAAGCATGAATGGTGAGTTGAAAAAGTAAATTCCATTTTGTAAGACTAAATTCCACTTTGGAAAAGTAAATTCTACAGGAATACAAAAAAATAAGGATTTCATATATGAAATACCCAAGAACAGAGTTAAAATGCAAGTAAAAGCTGTGG
>CASWRE010000013.1 GCA_949471785.1 uncultured Lachnospiraceae bacterium
GAGGAGAGCACGCTGGAGGATACGGTGAAGGCGGCGCTGGATCAGATCGAAGAAAGGCGGTATGCGGCGGCGCTGGAAGCGAAGGGGATTGCCCCGGAGCGGATACGTGCGTATGGATTTGCCTTTGAGGGGAAGAAGGTTCTGATTGGGTGAAGTCCTGGAAATTTTGGAGGAGACGAGAAGCGACTGACATTGAGAATCTCTTTAATCGAAAATAGGATTTTCCCCCGGAAACCGGTTAACAGTTCGGTTTCCGGGGGATTTTATTTGCATTGAACAGCATAGAAATCCGGTACGATCCGGTGTGAACGCCGTCGTTATCTGTCCGTTCCCCAGTGTTTCTCAAGATATTCGACTCCTTTATACAATCCCATAGCAATTACACAGAGGATAAAGATGGCCATAAGCACCCAATCCAGCTTGAATACCTGGGAGCCATAGATAATCAGATAACCCAGCCCCTGCCGGGCGGCCAGAAATTCTCCGATGATCACACCCACCAGACAGAGGCCGATATTGACCTTCATGCCGGAAAGAATAGCCGGAAGGGAACCGGGCAGCAGCACTTTCGTCAGTACCTGCCTGCGCCCGCCTCCCAGGGTGTAGATGAGCTTGATCAGCTCCGGGTCTGTCTGACGGAAATACTGATACAGATTGATCACGGAACCAAATATGGCTACGGATATGCCGGCGATGACGATGGTCTTAAAGCCGGTACCGAACCAGACAATGAAAAGGGGCGCTAGAGCGGATTTCGGCAGGCTGTTTAAAATGACCAGATAGGGCTCGGCGATCTCGGACGCCATGGTAAAATACCACAGCAGCATGGAGGCGAGAATGCTGATGACAGTCACAAGAAAAAAGGATACCAGCGTTTCTCCCAGCGTGATGCCGATGTGGAAGAAGAGCTGGCCGTTCTCAGCCATCTCGATACAGGTGTTCAGTATGCGGGAAGGGCTGCTGAATATGAAACTGTTTACGAGGTCGAAGCGTGTGGTGAGCTCCCATTGGGCAAGAAAAGCGAGAAGGATGGCGAGCTTCCAGACAGTGATTCTGTGCTTTCTTCGCTGGTGGTTGTAAATAAACTGCTCCTGTTTACTCATAGCCTGCAGGTCAGGCGGTCTGTTTTGCTTCATGCAGCTCCCTCCAGATCTTATTGAAATATTCGTTAAATTCGGGAAGAGAACGTTTCTCCAGGGGGGTGGCCTGTCTGTCGGCAAACAACATGGGAATACAGGTAAGCACCCTGGCCGGACAGGCAGATAAGATCAGCACCCGGTCGGACATACTGATGGCTTCGGAGATGTCGTGGGTGACCAGGACTGCAGATTTGCCTTCTCTCCGGATAATCTGATAGATGTCGTCGCTCACAGACAGCCGGGTCTGATAGTCCAGTGCGGAGAAAGGTTCATCCAAAAGTAGCAGATCCGGGTCTGTCAGCAGGGTACGGATCAGAGCTGCCCGCTGCCGCATGCCTCCGGAGAGCTGACGCGGGTAGGCGTCCCGAAATTCCCAGAGCTGATAGGTTTTCAGGAGATCTTCTGCTTTTTCCCGGGCTTCTTTTGTGTCTTTCTTTTGCATTTCCAGGCCAAGGAGGATATTCTGTGTGACTGTGCGCCATTCCAGCAGATGGTCACGCTGGAGCATGTAACCGATCGGAATGTCTTCCTTTCCACGGTAAAATATCTCACCGGAATCGGGCTTTTGCAGCCGGCAGATCAGGTTCAACAGCGTAGATTTGCCGCATCCGCTGGGGCCGATGATCGAGAGAAATTCTCCCTGATGCAGATCAAAGGATATTTTCTGGATGGCCGGAACTTCTTTTTGCAATGTATGATAAGAATAGCAGATTTCCTGCAGGGTCAATATCGACTGCATACATGTACCTCGATCAATAAAGTGACAGGAAAGACACCGTACATAAGTACGGGGGATCATTTTCCTGTTGCTTTACTATATGTCGAAGATGGGAGAAATGTTAGAAAATATTATCCGCGTCAGACGATCAGTCCTTCGTATCTTTATCAAGTAACAGTTTCCATAGCCGTTACTGATCTTTCTTGATTTTCGTTTCAACTAACGAACATGTTTTTTGTCCCCATAATAGAAATCATTTTTTTTGCATAGTTGATAAAAATTTAGCAGGATATGTGTACTATTTTTGCGGATTATTGCGCAGACTTAAAGTAAATGCAGTTGAAAGGGCTGTGTGTGTTATGCCGACGGAACCTGCGGCGGTAATGCAAGAGCACATATAAAAAGAAAAAAGGGGGACACTATGAGAAAAATCATCAATCTGAATACGGGGTGGAAATTTATAGACTGCGACGTGGGTCTGGTGGACGATTACCCGGAGGACTGGCAGGATGTGACTCTCCCTCATACCTGGAACGCTGTGGACGGTATGGACGGCAACGGCAGTTATGACAGGGGAAGTTATTGGTATGTCAGGAAATTTGAGGCACCGAAACAGCCGCTTGCGGGAGGCAGGACCTATGTGGAAGTGCCGGCGGCAGGACAGCAGGCCACGGTGTATGTAAACGGTGAGGAAGCTGTTTACCATGAGGGCGGTTATTCACTTTTCCGGGCGGATGTTACCGATTTTCTGAAAGAGGATGGGGAAAATCTGCTGGTGATTAACTGTTCCAATGAATACAGGGACAGCGTATATCCCCAGTCGGCGGATTTCACCTTTTATGGCGGGCTATACCGTGGTGTGAACCTGGTCAGCGTGCCGGATACGCATTTTGATCTGGATTATTTCGGGGGTCCGGGACTTATGGTCACGCCGAAGCCCTGTGACTGCGGCGGAGCCGTCTTTGAAGTGAAGGCTTATGTGACAAATCCGGATGAAAATTTCACTGTGCTGTATGCTGTCCGCGACGCAGAGGGCGTAGAAGTGGCTTATGGATGTCGTCCCGCTGACGATACGGCTATGACGCTCCATGTGCCTGACGCGGCGCTCTGGGAAATTGACAATCCCTATCTGTACACGGTGACGGCCCTTTTGCAGCATCGGAATGAGGCTTATGACGAGGTGTCCGCGAGGGTGGGCGTGCGTTCCTTCTCCTGCGATCCGGATAAAGGGTTTATCCTCAACGGTGTTCAGACGCCGCTGCGGGGCGTGAGCCGCCACCAGGATTTGCTGTACAGGGGCAATGCCCTGACAAGAGAAGAGCATCGCCGGGATGCCGGGATCATCAAAGAACTGGGAGCCAATACGATCCGGCTGGCCCATTACCAGCACTCCCAGGATTTCTATGACGCCTGTGATGAGCTGGGCTTTATTGTCTGGGCGGAGATCCCCTTCATTTCTGTGTTCAACAAAGATCCCGACGCCCACAAAAACTGTATCAGTCAGCTCAAGGAGCTGATCATCCAGAATTACAACCATCCGTCCATTTGTTTCTGGGGCATTTCCAATGAGATTCTCATCGGCGGTATTTCGGAAAAACTGGTGGAGAATCATAAGGAGCTGAACGCTCTGGCCAAGGAGCTGGATGCCACCCGCCTGACGACCATTGCCCATGTGTCCATGACGCCGGCAGAGAGCCCGATGCACCATATCACCGATGTGATCAGTTATAACCACTATTTCGGTTGGTACGGCGGCAGGATGGAGGACAACGGCCCCTGGATGGATGATTTCCATGCGAACCACCCGGATCTCTGCCTGGGTATGAGTGAGTACGGCTGCGAGGGTATCATTACCTACCATGGACCCAAACCGGCCTGCAAGGATTATTCCGAAGAGTATCAGGCTCTTTACCATGAGCATCTGGCAAAGATGTTTGCCGAGCGCCCATGGATTTGGTGCGCTTATGTGTGGAATATGTTTGATTTCGGTTGCGCGGCCCGCAACGAGGGCGGCGTGGCGGGACGGAATAATAAAGGGCTGATGACCATGGACCGCAGGACGAAGAAGGACAGCTATTATGTATACCAGGCTTATTGGAGCCGAAAACCCATGGTGCATCTGTGCGGTAAGCGGTATGCACAACGCGCGGGAGACACGACAGAAATCCGCGTGTATTCCAATCAGCCCACGGTAGCTCTGTATATAAACGGAAAACCGGCAGAGGAAAAGAGCGGCAAGAAGGTGTTCGTGTTTACGGTGGCTCTGGCAGAGGGAACCAACACGATCCTGGCTGTGGCCGGCGACGTGAAGGATGCCATGACCCTGGAAAAGGTGGTGAAAGAGCCGGAGATCTATGTACTGCCGGAGGTAAATGAGCGCAAAGAGGGCGTTGACAACTGGTTTACGGCAATGGGCGATATGGATCTGAAAGCTCCGATGGAATTCCCCGAGGGTAAATGGAGTATAAAGGATTCCCTGGAGGAGCTGGCTTCCTGCCCGGAAGCGCTGGACATCGTCAATAAAGCGGTAAAACTGGCCACAAATTTTGAAGTGCGGCCGGGCGTCGGTATGTGGGATATGCTGAAGGCCATGACGCCGGAAACTATGACAGCCATGGCCGGCGGCATGGCGCCGGAGGGTTTTCTGGAATCTCTCAACGCCCGGTTGATTAAAATCGATAAAGAATAATCATGGTCCGGTCAGGGTCATGGGGGAACACAGGCATAAATACAAAAAGGAGAGAAAAAATGGCAAATCATACATCTGTTCGTCCTTTTGGCATGAGGGACAAACTTGGGTATATGTTTGGGGACTTTGGAAATGATTTCACATTCATTTTGAGCTCCAGCTTTATGCTGAAATTTTATACAGATATCATGGGGGTAAATGCGGGTATCGTAGGTATGCTGATGATGGCGGCCCGTTTTGTGGACGCGGTGACCGATGTGACCATGGGGCAGATCGTGGACCACTCCAAACCCACGAAAGACGGCAAGTTCCGCCCCTGGATCAAGCGGATGAGCGGACCGGTGGCGATCGCTTCATTTCTGATTTTTCAGGCCGGATTCGCACAAATGCAGATGGGATTTAAGATTTTCTGGATGGTTGTTACCTATATAATATGGGGATCTGTTTTCTATACATCGATCAATATCCCCTATGGTTCTATGGCGTCGGCCGTTTCCGCCGATCCGGACGACCGGGCCGAACTGTCTACGTGGAGAACCATCGGCGCGACGCTGGCCGGGCTGGTCATCGGCGTGGGAACACCGATCGTGGCCTATGAAACCGCTGCTAATGGCGCGACTGTACTGTCCGGCCCCCGTATGACCATTATCGCAGGTGTGTTCAGCGTACTGGCGATCATCTGTTATCTGCTGTGCTTCCACCTGGTCCGCGAACGTGTGGATGTGCCTCAGAATACGTCCCGGCTGGATATCGGCGTCATGTTGAAAAATCTTATTTCCAACCGGGCGCTGTTGGGAATCATTGCGGCGGCCATTCTGCTCCTTCTCGGTATGCTGGGTATGCAGGGGCTGGCCGCCTATGTATTCCCGGTCTACTATAACAGCGCCTCTGCCCAGTCTATGTCGTCTCTGGCAGGTTCTGTATGTATGCTGGCTATCTGTGCGCCGTTTGCCTCCCGGCTAGCGGCCAGATTCGGCAAGAAGGAGCTGTCCGTAGTATCCTGCCTGTTTGGGGCGGCAGTGTATGTGGTGTGCCTGGTTGTGAAACCGTCCAATCCCATGGTATATGTGGTGTTTTTCTCCCTGGCCTATGTGGGGCTTGGCATGTTTAATACGGTAATCTGGGCCATGATTACGGACGTGATCGATGATGCGGAGGTAAAAAACGGCGTCCGTGAGGACGGTACAATCTATTCGGTATATTCCTTTGCACGCAAGGTGGGACAGGCCCTGTCTTCCGGAATGATCGGCGGGCTTTTGACCATGATCGGTTATACCGCCGCAGTGGCGGAAAATCCTTCTGCCTATCCGGAGATACTGGACAGTATTTTCCGGCTGTCCTGTATCATTCCGGCTGTCGGGCTGGCGGCCGTGGCAGTGGCGCTGATCCTTATCTATCCGCTGAATAAAAAGCGGGTGGAAGAAAATGTGGCCGTATTGGCGGAACGGAGAAAATAAATGACCGGTGCATGGGCAGATTATAAAAAGAAGAAGGACTATCTCGTCTGCGTAGACAGCGACGGCTGCGCCATGGATACCATGGATTATAAGCATATCCGCTGTTTCGGGCCGTGTATGGTGGAGCAGTGGAAGCTCGGCCGATGGCAAAACGAAATACTGAGGCGCTGGAATGAAATAAATCTCTATACCATGACCCGGGGGATTAACCGGTTCAGGGGACTGTCGCTGGCTCTGCAGGAGATCGACAGGAAATACTGCCGGATCGAGGATCTGGATACTCTTGCGGCGTGGGTGAACGGCGCGGAAGAATTGTCCAATGACGCTCTGGAAAGGGCGATGGAGGAGCACGGGAACAGCGCCGGTTTGCAGGCGGCTTTGGCCTGGAGCAGGGCGGTCAACGCAGAGATCGCCCGGCTGCCGGATGAAGAGAAGAAGCCTTTTGGCAATGTAAAAAATGCCCTGATTTACGCCCACAAAAATGCGGATGTGGCCGTTGTGTCCAGCGCGAACAGGGACGCCGTGCTGGAGGAGTGGGAGCGCTGCGGTCTTCTGGAGCACACGGATATCGTGCTGGCCCAGGATGCGGGAAGCAAAGCGTTCTGTATCGGGGAAATGCTGAAGTTCGGTTACGATCCCTCCCATGTATTGATGTGCGGGGACGCGCCGGGCGACCAGAAGGCGGCGGAACAAAAGGGGGTCTGGTTTTATCCGATCCTGGTGCGCCGCGAGGCGGCATGCTGGCGGGAATTTATGGAGACAGGCCTGGATCATCTGCTGGACGGCAGCTATGGCAACGGGTATCAGCAGAAAAAAACGGAAGAATTTCTGGAAAACCTGAAATGATATAGAGGGCAAAGAAACTGTCGGGACGGGAAGCAGTTGCTTTGCCGCGAGAAAAAAGCAGACAGGAGGAGTGTATCTATGGTAGATATGAAAGCGAAGCCCTTTTATCTGTCCGATGAGGACTGTAAATGGGTGGAGGATACGATCGCAAATATGACAGTAGATGAGAAAATCGGCCAGTTATTTTTTAATATGGGCTCCAGCCGGACGGAAGAGTATCTTAGAATGACGGTCAATGACTTTCATATCGGAGGGATTCGCTATAATCCGGGTACCGCCGAAGAGGTGCATGAACAGAACCGCATCCTGCAGGAAAACAGCAAGATTCCGCTGATCATTGCCTGTAATACGGAAAACGGCGGGGACGGGGCCTGTGTGGACGGGACGCCCATCGGCAGCCAGACGAAGATCGGAGCTACGGGAAATGTGGACTATGCTTATCAGCTGGGTTATATGGCCAATAAAGAGGCTGCGGCCGTCGGCTGCAATCTGTCCTTCGCGCCGGTCAGCGATATCATGTATAACTGGGAAAACCCGGTCATCGGCCTGCGGACCTACGGGAACGATCCGGATCAGGTGGCGGCCATGACGAAAGCGTATCTGGACGGAGCCCATGCCAATCCGGGCTTTTGCTGCGCGGCCAAGCATTTTCCGGGGGATGGCCTGGATTTTCGTGACCAGCATGTGGCAAACAGCGTGAATACCATGAGCTGTGAGGAATGGGATGCGACTTTCGGTATGGTATATAAAAATCTTATTGACAATGGCCTGGATGCGATCATGGCGGGACATATTATGCAGCCCGCTTACGCCCGCCGTTTGAATCCGGAAATTACCGATGACGAGATGATGCCGGCCACCCTATCGCCGGAGCTGATTACGGGTCTGCTCCGCGGGAAACTGGGCTTTAACGGTATGGTGTTGACGGACGCTTCCCATATGGTGGGGCTGACCTGCCGTATGAAGCGCAGCGACGTGCTTCCGGCCGCCATTGCCGCCGGTGTGGATATGTTCCTGTTTTTCAATGAGATGGACGAGGATTTTGCCGCTATGAAGCAGGGCTATCTGGACGGAAGGATCACCGGGGAACGGCTGGACGACGCCCTTCATCGCATACTGGCCCTGAAAGCTCATATGGGGCTTCACAGAAAGGCCAAAAAGGAACTGGTGCCTGCAAAGGAACGGATGCAGGAAGTGGTGGGCTGTAAAGCCCATGTGGACATGCAGAAAGAGATTGCCGACAAAGCCATTACGCTGGTCAAATATAAGGATGAGGATGTGCTGCCCATAACGCCGGAGCGGTATAAACGGATTATGATCGTATACGTGAAAGGGCTTTCGGCTCCCGGACTGGGCGCTCTGTTTGGCGCAAAGAAGGTGACGCCGGCGGAGGAACTGAAAAACCGACTGATTGAAAAAGGCTTTGACGCATTTATTTACGAGAGCCCGATAGAAAGGATGATGAAACAGGCGGAGGCCGGGGAGAAGCCCGATCTCAATCTGTATTTTGCGGGAAAGACTCCGATCAAAGATTTCCGGGAAAATCAGGATCTGATCATTACGCTGGTGGATATCGCCGGAGGGTTCCAGCCGGTGGCCCGCCCTGCTTTCGGCATGACAAAAGGCGGCGGGGAGATTCCCTGGTATGTCTTTGAGCTGCCGGTAGTGGTGGTGGGCGTCCAGTACCCTTACGTGCTGGCGGACATTCCCCAAGCCAGAACCTATATAAACACGTATGACAGCAAACCGGTCACGCTGGATGCGCTGGTGGAGAAGCTGATGGCAGGGAAGGACGCGTTTTTGGGCAAAGATCCCGTCGGCGCGTTCTGCGGTATTTTTGACACCCATATTTAAGCAGGAGGGGAAAAGATCATGCAGATGACGTTTCGCTGGTATGGCGATGGGAATGACAGTATCACTCCGGAGACGATCAGACAGATTCCCGGTGTGATCGGGCTGGTGTGGGCCCTGCACGATAAACAGGCCGGAGAAGTCTGGCAGACGGAGGAGATCGAGGCGGTGCGCAGCCGGATTGAGGGAGCGGGATTTAACATGGACGTGGTGGAGAGTGTGAACGTGCATGACGATATCAAGATCGGCCGTTCCACCCGGGACAAATATATTGAGAATTACCGGAAGACTCTGCGCAATCTGGCGAAATTCGGGGTCAAAGTGGTTACCTACAATTTTATGCCAATTTTTGACTGGACGAGGACGGACCTTTTTCATCCGCTGGAGGACGGGTCCACAGCGTTATTTTATGAGAAAAACCGGATTCAGGATGATTATAAAGCGATGGCGGATTATATTCTCCATAATCTCCACGGTATGACTTTCCCTGGCTGGGAGCCGGAGCGTATGGCGAAGCTGGACGAGCTTTTTGAGGCCTATCGCCCTGTGACCAGGGAAAAACTGTGGGAGAATCTGAAATATTTTCTGGAGGCCATTATGCCTGTCTGTCATGAGACGGGCATTAAGATGGCTATTCATCCGGATGATCCGCCCTGGGATATTTTTGGGATTCCGCGCCTTCTGTGCGATAAAGAATCCCTGGGGAGATTTCTGAAGATGGTGGATGATGAGTACAACTGTCTCTGCCTGTGTTCCGGCTCTCTGGGAGCCGATCCGAAAAATCATGTGGCGGATATGGTCCGCGCTTACTGTGACCGCATTGCCTTTGCCCACATCCGCAATGTACGCCATTATCCCAACGGGGATTTCACGGAAGCATCTCACCGGGACTGCGACGGGGATACGGGTATCCTGGAAATTGTAAGGGCATACCATGATTGCGGGTATACCGGGTATGTGCGGCCGGACCACGGGCGGCATATCTGGGGCGAGAAGTGCAGGCCTGGATATGGGCTGTATGACCGCGCCCTGGGGATTATGTATCTGTGGGGATGCTGGGATATGCTGGAAAGAGTAGAGGGCGGCCGTTCACAGAGGTGATGACGGCGGCTGCCCGTGATCGGTGCTGGGAATATGATTAAGTTTTAGAGAAAGGAAGGTTGTGATTTTATGATAGATTTACCGTATAATGTAAGTTTTAAAGGAAAAGTGGTTGTGGTGACAGGCGCCGGCGGGGTGCTGTGTGGGACTATGGTGCGGGCTTTTGCCCAGGCGGGGGCGAAAGTGGCCGCGTTGGATCTGAATGAGGATGCCGTGAAGAAACTGGCGGAAGAATGCAGGGCGGACGGCTTTGTGTGCGAGGGATACAGGGCGAATGTGCTGGAAGCGGAAGCCCTTGCGTCTGTACACGAGCTGGTGTTGCGGGATCTGGGCCCCTGTGATATATTGGTGAATGGGGCCGGAGGAAATAACCCGAAGGCGACCACGGATAATGAATATCATCATGAAGCGGCGGAGGGACAGAAGACCTTTTTTGACCTGGACCCTGCCGGCGTGGACTTTGTGTTTAAGCTGAATTTCCAGGGAACACTGCTGCCGACCCAGGTATTTGCTGGAGATATGGCCCGGAAAAGGCATGGATGTATTCTGAATGTGTCTTCCATGAACGCCTACATTCCGCTGACTAAGATTCCGGCCTATTCCGGGGCGAAGGCGGCGGTTTCCAATTTTACCCAGTGGCTGGCCACCCACTTTGCGGGGACAGGTATCCGCTGTAATGCCATCGCGCCGGGATTTCTGGTCTCCAATCAGAACCGCGCGCTTTTGTTCAACGAGGATGGCAGTCCCACGGCCCGGTCGAAAAAGATTTTGAGCGGAACGCCGACGGGGCGTTTTGTGGAGAGCGAGGAGCTGCTTGGCGGTGTATTTTTCCTCTGTGACGACAAAGCCGCCAGTGCAATTACCGGCGTGATTCTGCCCATTGACGCCGGATTTGCCGCCTATTCCGGGGTATAGAAAAAAGCACGGGACAGGACGTTTGCAGTGAGCTCTTTGCATTGTATTTCATACAGATTACACATTTCTGTTTTTTAATGAAAATAATTTTGTCGAATAACAGGGAAAGGGCAGGGGAACCGTTCGGCCGGTCCGGGCAGTTGCCGGATGATAAATACAGAGTGTGGAAAAAATGAATGAAAAGATACTGATTGCAGACGATGATGTAAGAATTAATGAATTATTGTGCGAGGATTTTTCCCAGGAGGGTTATGAGGTACTTGCTGTCTATGACGGTGAGATGCTGATTGAAACCATGGAAAAGGTACACGATATATGTCTGATTATTCTGGACGTGATGATGCCGGGCATGGATGGATGGGAGATCCTGGATTATGTAAAAAAGCATTTCAGTGTGAAGGTACTGATGCTTACGGCTCTGAGTGATGAGGATAGTGAAGTGCGCGGATTGCGCAGAGGCGCCGATGATTACGTAACCAAACCCTTTAAGAAGGCGATCCTTTTGGAGAGGGCCAAGAGGCTGATTCAGCAGAGGGCTTCGGAGCAGCAGGAAGAGCTTCGGTGCGGCGTTCTGCGTCTTTCCCAGGCGGAATGTAAAGTATACGACGGCCCCGCGGAGATACCCATGACCATGAAGGAATATCAGCTTTTGCTGTTGCTGATGCAGAACAGCAAAATCGTGTTAAAGAGGGATATCATTCTGGAAAAAATCTGGGGTTTTGACTATACGGGGAATGACCGCACGATCGATACCCATATCAAAATGCTCCGGCGTACACTGCGGGAAAACGGCGCGTACATCCGGACGATCCGCGGGATGGGATACTGCTTTGACGGGGAGGTGCAGAGGGGATGAAAAAGACGCTGGGATTGAGGTCAAAAGTAATTTTGGCCTTTTTTTCGCTGTTCTGGGATGTATGGTCATGCTTGGCGCTTTCTGTCAGATAGCGCTGCGCTCTCTCATGGTATGGGATTCGAGGAAGCAGATGGAGAATTGCCTGACTGAGATCGAGCCGGTACAGGCAGAGGGATATCAGAAGGAAAGCCTGGAAAAAATCTGTTCAGATATTTATGATAAAGAGCTAATCTCCTTTTCGTTTTTTGAGAAAAGGGAGACGGGGGAGTATCGGCAGATTTTTTCTTCAAAATCTAACAATATAAGCCAGAAGGGAATCCAAAGGGCTTTTGAGGAATATCTGCAGGCCGGAATGGACCCTTATGTGGTGGAGCGGACAGATGATACCAATCAGATCAAGAGGCTGTATTTTATTAAGAAACTGGACGAAAGCCATTATGTGCTGATGAATAAATCTATTCGAGGCCTGGATCAGCTCGTTCGTCTGGTCACTACTTTCATTATGACCAGCGGAATCGTCATTGCGGTCATGGGATGCGTTTTGTGGATCTGTTTGACGCGGTCTTTTATGATGCAGATCATAAAGATCAGTTCCGTTACTAAGGATATTTCCGAGCTGAATTTTGACCAGAAACTGAATTTTCGTGGGAAGGATGAGATCGGCGTGCTGGCCGAGTCGGTGGACGAGCTGTCAGATAAGCTGAAAGCGAGCATCGAAGGTATGCAGAGGGAACTGGAGAGGAGGAAAACGCTGATCCGCAATCTTACCCATGAGCTGCGCACGCCGTTGACCACCATACAGGGCTATGCGGAGAATTTGCAGTTGATTTTTAAAGACAAACAGAAAGAAAGGCGGTTCTGCGATATCATTCTGGAAGAGTGCGAGGCCATGGATCATCTGGTGGAAGAAATGCTGGAATTGTCCAGGATGGAAAAAGGAGAGAGCGCCTATGAGAAAGAAGATATGGATATAGAAGAAGTTTTCCGGAATATCCGGAGGCTGGCAAAGACCGTTTTTTCTCAGGCAGATATAACGATTCGATCAGAACCGCAGGAGATATATGCCAACCGTCTGCTGCTGGAACGGGTGATTACGAATTATCTAAAAAATGCCGTCCAGTATGGCAGACCCGCCGGAAAAATATGGGTGACGGGGGACAGAGAGGAGGAACATTATGTCATAGCCGTGACCAATGAGGGCGGTTCTCTTTCTCCGGATGACCAGGAACGTATCTGGGAAGCCTTTTATAAAACGGATAAATCCAGAAAGCGCAGCGGCGGTTATGGCATCGGTCTGGCCATTGTGCAGGAAATTGCCCATATTCACGACGCTCGTGTGGATGTATGCTGCGCAGAGGATAAAACGACATTTTATTTTAAAATGCCGGTGAAAAAGAGACTTTAATTTAGAAATTTACTTATGCATTTCATATAGATTCCATATAGGCCCTTTAGAATACTGTCTGTTTCACACGGACAGTATTTTTTTGCGAACCATACGGGATAAAACTGTTCCCATAAAGTTTATATCCGCTATACAGAGGAGAGCCGACTATTGATATCTATTCAGAATGTGACTAAGTATTTTAAAAAAAATCATCTTCGGAAGGATGACACGGACGAGCGTTTCCGTGTATTGGATAATATTTCGCTTACGATTCAGGACGGTGAGTTCGTATCTTTTATCGGTCCGTCGGGCTGCGGAAAGTCCACACTGCTTCGTATGATTGCCGGTCTTCTGGTGGCAGATAGAGGGAAGGTGCTGGTGGACGGCAGGGAGATAGAAGGCCCCGGCAGTGACCGGATGGTGGTGTTTCAGGATTATGTATTGTTCCCCTGGATGAATGTGCGGAATAATATTGCCGCAGGATTGAAGATACGAAAAGAAAGCAGGGAGACTGTGGAGAAAAAGACTGCCTGGGCCATTGATCTGGTAGGGCTCGGGGGATTTGAGAGATCCTACCCGCATCAACTGTCCGGCGGTATGAAACAGAGAGTTGCCATTGCCAGAGCTATCGTGATGAATCCCGATATTCTTCTCATGGACGAGCCCTTTGGCGCGCTGGATTCTTTTACCCGAATCAGTCTGCAGGAGGAGCTGATTCAGCTTTGTGATAAAAATCACTATACGACTTGTCTTGTGACCCATGATTGTGACGAGGCCGTGTATCTCTCCGACCGGATCGTGGTGTTTACCAGTTCGCCGGCCCGGGTACAGGAGATCATTCAGGTGGATCTGCCCAGACCCAGGGATCGGAACAGACCGGAATTTATTGAAATACGTAATCACATACTGCGGCTTGGAAGAATCCAGGCAAAGCAGCAGGAAAGGCAGGGCAGATGTTCATAGAAAAAACGTTTCAGGATATGCTGGAAAAGCGGGCCGGGGAATGCGGAGAAAAACGTTTTATGGTGGAGCCGCTCTCAGGCGATACCATGACCTACCGGCAGTTGTATGAAGAGGCCGGGCAGATGGGAAAGAATTTGCGCTCCCGGGGGTTGGAAAAGGGAGAGGCCGTTCTCCTTTTGCTGGCCAACGGCCGCAATTTTATCGTGAGCTATTTTGGCTGCTGCTGCGGCGGGGGCGTGGCCATTCCGGTTAATACGGCCCTGAAAGCCGGGGAGATTGCCTATTTGATTCAGGATTCCCGGTGCAAATATATATTGACCACGGAGGAATTTGCGGATAATATCCTGAAAAAATCCCGGGAGCAGAGGGAGATACTGGACAATGGTCTTTGGCTGTATACTTTGAAGGAAAAGGCTGTGTGCCGTCAGGCGGAACTGCCCGGGATGCGGGAGGAGGATTTGGCTATGATCCTGTATACATCGGGCACTACGGGGTCGCCCAAAGGCGTGATGCTTACCTGTCACAATCTTCTTTCTGAGGCCGGGAATATCTGTGAAGGGCACAGACTAGGACGGAATGATACGGCGCTGTGTGTGCTGCCGTGGTTTCATATTAACGGTCTGGTGATTACGCTGCTTTCATCCATATTGGCGTGCGGCAGCATCGTGGTAACGCGGAAATTCAGCGTGACACATTTTTGGGAGTATATAGAAAAATATAGAGTAACCTGGTTCAGCGGTGTGCCCACCATGTATTCACATCTGCTGTCGAGGGGCCGGTGTGGAGATTACGATATCCGAAGCCTGCGGTTTGCCAGATCGGCTTCGGCGTCTCTTCCGGTAGCGGTGCTGGAAGCTTTTGAACGGGAATTCGGTGTGCCGGTCATTGAGTCCTATGGTATTACGGAGGGGGGCAGCCAGATTACGACGAATCCCCTGCCTCCAGGCGTACGCAAAGCCGGTTCCGTGGGACTGCCGGTGGGCTGCCGTATCCGTATTCTTGATGCAGACGGAGGGGAGCTGCCCTCCATGGAGACGGGAGAAGTGGTTATCCAGGGAGAAAATATCACGGAAGGATATTTTCACAAACCGGAGGAAAATAAAGCCGCATTTGCCGGCGGCTGGTTCCACAGCGGTGATATGGGCTATATTGATGAGGACGGATATCTGTTTTTGACAGGGCGTCTCAAAGAGCTGATCAATCGGGCAGGAGAGAAATTTTCTCCCAGAGAAGTGGATGAAGTGGTTTATCAGATCCCGCAGGTGGAGCTGGCCGCCGCGGTGGGTGTACCGGATGCTGTCTATGGGGAAGAGACGGCGGTTTTCATCAAATTGAAGGAGGGGGTCTGCCTGTCGGAGCAGGAAGTGCTGACGTTTTGCAGGGAGCGTCTGGCTTATTATAAAGTCCCCAGATATGTTCGCTTTGTGAGAGAAATTCCCCAGGGGGGCAACGGCAAAATCCAGCGGTTGAAATTGTTGGAAATGTACGCTTTATAGCGGGCGGTTACATCATACGTAAGACAAAGGAGACGAATATATGCGTAAGAAAAAAACAGTTTGTATGATCATGGCGATGGGACTGTTACTGGGAGGCTGCGGCGGCGCGTCTTCCCAGGCGGAGTCCGTCCTGTCTTCCCGATCGGCCGGCGTGCTGTCGGACGGGGATACGGGCGGGGAGGAAGAAGACAGATCCGGGGAAGCGTCGGAAAAGATGACCCTGCGGGTGGGGACGAATCTGGCCCTGGGTACGGCCACGCCTTATGTGTCCAGGGAACTGGGATATTTTGACGACAGCGCTATTTCCATGGATCTGCTGGAGTTTTCGGACGGTTCCGCCCTGATGGAAGCCTTTGCGGCGGATGAGATGGATATCGCTTTCGTGGGGGTGGCTCCGGTGGCTACCTGGTATGCCAGGGGCGTGGGCCTTAAGATTGTCGCGGCGGCCAACGGCGGCGGTCATGTGCTGATGACGAGGGAGGACACCGGAATTACCTCTGTAGCCGATCTTGCGGGAAAAACTGTAGCGGAACCCGGTATCGGTACGGTGACGGATGCCCTGCTCAGAGACAAAATCCTTCCGTCCGGCGGTCTGACGCCGGATGATATTACGGCGGTTCCCGGCATGAAGCCTGCCGATATGGCCAGTGTACTGGAGGTGACCCGGGAGGTGGATGCGATGATCACATGGGAACCTTATGCGGCCCAGGCCGAGGCTGCCTATGACGATATACGGGTATTGTATGATTCTCCCGCTGTCATAAAGGAAGAAACAGGCAGTGATTCTTTTTATCCGGTTAATGTGGTTATCGCTGCCCAGAAACTGATCGATGAACATCCGGAGGAATTGGCTGAATTTCTGGATATTTATAAAAAGACGGTGGATTACGTCAATACGGATGATTCCGCCAATGCCGTGCTGGCGGATATACTGAGTCTGGACGAGTCCATCGTAGAAAACGCCAGGAAACGGATCGATTATAACTATGAAGTGGACGAGCAGGGGATCATGGACACGCTGCAGTGGTCTTACGATTTGCAATACATTGACGAGCTCCCCAGGGCTGAGGAGTTGATCGATACATCCCTGCTGGGATAGTGTCAGGATAGAGGGATGCGGAGTATGAATCAAAAACTTGTACTTTTTTTGCGGGGGTGTTTTTCTTTTGGCGTGCTTCTGATTGTCTGGTCCATGGCTTCCCATACCGGTATTTTCGGAAGAGTCGAGGTGGATCGGGGACGTCTCTTGCTCCCCGATCCCGGCACGATGGCCGTGGAATTGTGGGAGAATATAAAGACGGGGTATCTTGTTTATAATATATGGGTGAGCTTATTGCGGGTAATGAAAGGTTTCTGCCTGGCCATCGCCATAGGCATGCCTATCGGTATCCTCATGGGCATGAGCGAGACGATCCGCAATTTTCTTCACCCTGTTTTTCGTCTCTTCGCTCCGATCCCGGGAGCGGCCTGGGTGCCTTTGGCCATTCTCTGGTTTGGTCTGGGGGACGGCGCGGCGGTATTTATCATCACTATGGGAGCTTTGTCCCCCATCATTACGAATACCCTGCAGGGAGTTCTGGAGGTGGATGAGAAGCTGATCCAGGTGCTGCGGATCATGGATGCAGGGAGATGGCAGATCATAAAGTATTGCATTGTACCCAGTATTATTCCTTATCTGATCAGCGGTTTTCGATTGGGGCTGGGATTTGCCTGGCGTGCCGTAATCGCCGCGGAACTGGTGGGTGTGCCGGACGGTATGGGTTACGTGCTCAGCGTGGGGCGGAATACGGCGAATACGGCCATTACTCTGATCGTGATCCTTAGTCTGGGTGTGATTATGATGCTGATGGAGAATTTGTTTTTTACTCCTCTGGAGTGTTTTACAGAAAATTGGAAATCCAGGGAATAAGGGGAGCAGTGACAAAAGATGATTTTTTCGACTTATAAGTTTATACTGGTATTTTTGCCCGTCGTGTTTTCTGGTTATTTTATTTTCAATCATTTCCGATATTATCAGATTTCCAAGATATGGCTGGTGTTGGCTTCCTTTTTCTTTTATTCTCAGGGTAGCCCTGATTTTTTCCCTTTCTTTCTGGGGAGCGTATTCGGAAATTATGCGGTGGGTACGTGTCTGAGCCGCATGCAGGAGAAAGAATGCAGACTGCAGAGGAAAATTCTCGTATCGGTCGGCATTCTTGCCAATGTGGCGCTGCTGGGCTATTTTAAATACATGTTTTTTTTTCTGGAAAATATAAATGCCGCCATGGGCACAGAGTTTCCCCTGAAAAATATTGTATTGCCCATCGGTATTTCCTTTTTTACGTTTCAGCTGATAGCTTTTCTTGTGGATTCCTATAAAGGAGAGACAAAGGAGTATGACGTCCTTCATTATCTTCTGTTTATTACTTTTTTCCCACAATTAATCGTAGGTCCCATCGTCCATCACGGAGAAATTGTTCCTCAGTTTGAAAAGGAAGAAAATCTCAGGCTCAACCATGAGAAGATAGCGCTGGGCATCTTTGTGTTTTCCGTAGGCTGTGCAAAGAAAATGTTACTGGCCGATCCCATGAATATGGATGCGGAAGCCTTTTACAGCAGTATTCCCGGCAGCGTTTCTATGCTGCAGTCCTGGTTTTATACCATCGAGTATTCGCTGTCCTATTATTTTGATCTGTCCGGCTATACGGATATGGCCATTGGCCTGGGCTGCATGTTCGGCGTGAAACTGCCGGAAAATTTTGACGCGCCGTTTCGTTCTACGGATATGCAGCAGTATTGGCAGAGGCAGCATATGACGCTGTCCCGGTTTCTCGGAAACTATATATTTAAAAACTATTTCCGCAAGGGCTCCCGGTGGCGTAATTATTATATGGCTACCATGGTGACTTTTCTGGTATCCGGTATCTGGCACGGGGCGGGATGGAATTTTGTTCTGTGGGGGCTGATGAACGGCATCCTCGTGTGCATAGGGGCATATCGCAGTTATCACAAGAAAAATACGCCCCGTATACCGGCGTTGTTTTTGACATTTTTATGTATCGTGTTGACCAGGGTGATTTTTGTGGCGAAGGATATGGCGGACGCCTGGTCGGTGTATAAAGGTATGTTTAGTTTTGGCGGATTGTTTGGCGACGGATGGTATCCTGCCGCCTGGCGTATCTACCATTTTTGCCTCGAACATCTGGAAATGGGAATCTTGGTTTTGGCGGGGCTTGCCATTTGCTATCTGGCGCCCACGACAAAAACATTATCGGAGAAATTTCAACCGAATCCGGCCTGGATGGTTTATACGGGCGTGCTGCTGACAGTCTGCCTGTGTAAAATGGATCAGGTGGTGCAGTTTTTATATTTCCAGTTTTAAATTCGGCGGGTATGTCGTCCGTGGACAAACCGGTATACGGGCGCCGCGTTGGGGAGAAAGATATGGCGAATAAATACAAGCGGTGGAATCTGGCAATCGCAGGGCTGGTTCTGTGTGTTGTCCTCTGGATTGTCGGTATGAATTATTTTGTGGACCCTTTTGGGTATTTCCATTTCAAGGGAGGAGATTACGGCAGGATTGATTTTGAGCTGACGGCCGACCAGTATCTCCGTTTTCTGCAGGCAGAGCATATCAAAAATTTCGGGAATCAGTATGACGCCTATATCATAGGCGGTTCGAAAACAGGCAGTTATCGGACAGAAAAGCTCGCGGAGATGGACGGGTACAGCTATTATAATGTATGGGGCATGATGGGCAGCGTTCAGAATTACTATTATTATGCCAGATATATTCTGGAGAACACAAACGTTAAAAAGATTATCATGAACTTAAGCGGCGGAGAGACGCGCGCGTATGACCGGCAATATCTGAGCGATATCTGTGTCATTCCCGCCCAGGTGAAAGGCGGCAGCGTCTTACTGGAAAATCTGGATTTTCTGTTTAAGGATGTGCATATAGCCATGGATGTCTGGAAGGAAAGCCGGGACGGTGATCCGTCGGCATCCGTCAGCAATTGTGTTACGGGGGAGCGTAATCTGGAGAAATATTACCGCTCAAGAGCAAAAGACCCAGAGGCGTTTGTAACAAAACAGGTGTTAAAGAAGTTCGATAAGCAGATGAAGCGGCTTTTCACCAAAAATCTTTCCCATGACGCTTATGAAGAAAACCTGGCGGCCATCCGGGAAATTAAAGCGTTGTGTGATAAAAAGGGCGTGGAGTTCGTAGTGATGATGGCTCCGTCTTTTATCGGCGAGATGAGCGAGCATGACTGTGAAAGGTATTGGGAGTACATGGAAGAACTGGCGGTGATCACAGATTACTGGGATTTCAGCGGCTACCATGATATTGCCTTGAATCCCTATAATTTTTATAATGACGGTCATTTCTTGTATGAGGTTACGGATCTCATTGTGGACACGATCACCGGAGCGGACTGTTACGAAGGGTTTGGCGAGTATGTAACTTTGGAAAATGTGTACAGTCATGTGCAGAAAAGAAAGGAGAGCTATCTGGCTCTGCGGCAGGAATATGAGGCGACAGGCACGATACGGCTGCAGGGTTATGGGGATGAGAGCAATATTGTCGGGGACGGCGGCAAGTATAACTGAAATCCGTTGCGCGATGATTGGAAATGAATTTATGGGGTGACGGTTACCTGAATCAGGCCGTATGCAGGGGATATACCCTGTATACGGCCTGATTTTTGCGTCTTCAGACCTCCACATTCCAGAAAGTCCTGTGTCGTTCCTTCCTGTCCCGACTGAGAAAATCCAGACGTATATTCCACACACCGGACAGCCCCATAGTCCGGAACTGTCGGATCGCGTCGGTTTTATCCAGCGCATCGCAGGTGTAGGAGATTTTAGGATGATCAAATTGCCATGCCGTGTATTTCATGCCCGATCCTTGTTGGTTACTATTTTGACGCCGGTAAGCGTGGCAATCATAAGGATGATGGCCAGCGGCAGGCAGATCAGCGCAACGGGAAGGGCGCCGGACAGTTGCCCCAAAAAACCGCTCAGAATGTAGCAGATTATGGATACGGCAGCTACGGTCAGGGCATAGGGGAGCTGCGTGGATACGTGATTTACATGGTCGCTGTGAGCGCCGGCAGAAGCCATGATCGTGGTGTCGGAGATGGGCGAGCAGTGGTCGCCGCAGACCGAACCGGCCAGGCAGGAGGAGATAGAGATGGCCAGCATCTCTCCGCCGGGGAATACGCTGCAGACGATGGGAATCAGAATGCCGAAAGTTCCCCAGGAAGTACCTGTGGAGAAGGCCAGTCCGGCGGCCACAATAAAGATGATGGCCGGGAAGAGCCCCTGCAGGCCTGACGCGGAACCGGATACCAGGTCGGCTACAAAGAATTTAGCGCCCAGCAGGCCGGTCATGCCGGATAGTGTCCAGGCCATTGTAAGGATCAGAATCGGGGCAACCATGGCTTTGAATCCTTCGGGTATACAGTCGGTGAAATCTTTGAAAGTCATCACGTTTCTGAGCATATAGAACAGGAAAGTGATAAGCAGCGTACAGGAGGAACCCAGCACCAGACCCATGGAAGCGTCGGAGTTGGCGAAAGCCGTGACGAAATCTACGCCGTCGAAAAATCCGCCCGTGTAGATCATGCCGATGACGCAGCAGAAAATCAGCACGGCCACCGGAAAGACCAGATCAATCACTTTGCCCCGGGGAGAGACAATCTCGTCATCCAGTCCGCCGTAAGGCCGCGCTTCCGTCGTAAACAGGTCGCCGTTCAGGGCGTTTTTCTCGTGGGTATGCATGGGGCCGAAGTCCATTTTCATCACAGTGATATAAATGATCATGACCAGCGTCAGGATGGCGTAATAATTGTAGGGAATGGTTCTTAAAAACATGGTAAAACCGTTGATGCCGGAATCCTCAGGCACGGAGGAAGTCACCGCGGCGGCCCATGAACTGATGGGGGCGATGATACATACCGGCGCGGCGGTGGCGTCGATCAGATAGGCCAGTTTGGCCCGGGATACCTGGTGGCGGTCCGTGACGGGCCGCATGACACTTCCCACGGTCAGACAGTTGAAATAATCATCCACGAAGATCAGGACGCCGAGGACCATGGTGGCGAACTGGGCTCCCACCCGGCTGTGGATGTGCCGGGACGCCCATGCGCCGAAGGCCGCGGAACCGCCCACCTTGTTCATCAGAGCTACCATAATACCCAGGATGACCAGAAAGATCAGGATGCCCACATTGCCGGAGCCGGACAGCTTGGAAACCATACCGCCTTCTTCATTAAAGAGCAGGGTATTGATCGTGAGCTCCAGGTTGCCGTTTGCGTACAGCAGGGCCCCTGTGACAATACCGACAAATAAAGAGGAGTAAACTTCTTTGGTGATCAGGGCCAGCGATATGGCGATGATCGGCGGCAGCAGGGAGAATACGGTGGAGTATGCTTTGCAGGCGTAGTTTTCAGGATCGGCGATCTGTCCCGGGGTCTGGAAGCTGATGATCAGCAAAACGGCCAGAATGCCAAGCAGAGCCAGACAGACGATCTGCATTTTCTTTAGTTTCAATCTTTGCACCTCATTTCTTGCTTTGGGGAAGTAATAAATTAACGCTTTATTGCGTCAATGCACCCCAGTATTTTTCAGACCTATCATATCATACTCAGGACTATCTGTAAAAAGAAAATTAAAAAAATATAAAAAAATCTTTTGGGCTGTAACCGTTATCCTTTTCAACTTTTGGATTGTGTGATGATGACTGCTGTGGTATGATAACCGGGGTATTTCGGAAAGCAGATGTCTACGATACCGGAAGGCGAGTCATCCGTGATACCAAGAGGAGTGAGATACATATGAGGAAATGGTATGGCAGCGCCGCCCTGCTTCTGGCGGCCATTATATGGGGGTTTGCCTTTGTGGCTCAGAGCGTGGGTATGGAGTATGTGGGCCCCTTTACTTTCCAGGCGGTACGGAGCCTGATCGGCTCGGCCGCGCTGATTCCCGTCATATGGATGATGGACAGGCAGAGAAAAAAAAAACCGGGCTATACCGCGCCGGGTAAGGAGGAAAGGGCCTATCTCTGGAAGGTGGGTATAGCCTGTGGCGTGGTGATGTGTATCGCCTGCTGCCTGCAGCAGGTGGGCATCCTGTATACGACGGTGGGAAAGGCCGGGTTTTTGACCTCCCTGTATCTGGTGATGGTTCCCATTCTGGGGATTTTTCTGCATAATAAAGTCCCCGCAAGAATCTGGTTCTGTGTGGCGATCTGTCTGGCGGGAGTCTACTTACTTAGCATGACCGGCTCCTTTACGCTGGCGGCGGGAGATGCGATGATCCTGTGCTGTGCTTTTTTCTTTGCCATACATATACTGATCATCGATCATTTTGCCCGGAATGTAGACGGCGTGCGTCTGTCCTGCATCCAGTTTCTTGTTACGGGCATCCTGTCTTCTATCTGCATGTTTGCTCTGGAAAAGCCCTCCCTGGAAGGACTGCTGGCGGCCGGCGTGACCCTGCTCTACGCGGGCGTGATGTCCTGCGGCGGCGCCTACACCCTGCAGATCATCGGACAACAGTATACGGAGCCTACAACGGCGACATTGCTTTTGTCCATGGAATCGGTATTTTCCATGGTAGGCGGCGTAATGCTCCTGGGACAGACTCCGTCCCTGCGGGAGCTTTGCGGCTGCGTATTGGTTTTTTCCGCCGTGGTCCTGGCTCAGCTGCCGGGGAAGAGTGAAAATCAGTAAATTTTATCGATATGAGAGATGCCGTAACGGTTCAGGAAATCCTGCAGCTCGTCCTCGTTTCGGATAAGCTGGATCTCCTCAAATTTCCCCGAATGAATATGCTGAAATCCCGCCACCTGTTCCCCGGTGCAGATGCTGCACCGAAGGACGGGACGGAGATTTTCACGGTCGTAAGACAGAGACTGCGGAGCCGGTTTGTGAAAGAACTTTTTGAACATGGCCTTATATCCTTTACTTATTTGTAAGTATTGTAATTGCCTGATGAACCGGTGTCAATGGAAATTCAAGATCCGGCGCGTCCATTGCCGTAACGTAAAAGAAAGGAGTCCTCTCTTATGAGTACCATTTTGATCATTGAAGATGAAGTAGCCATCCATCGGATGCTGTGCATGAATCTGTCCGTCACGGGTTACGAGACGATATCTGCCTATGACGGAGAGAAAGCCCTTGATCTTTTACAAAACGGAGTCCATGCAGATCTGGCCCTGGTGGACGTCATGCTGCCCAAAGTAGACGGTTTTGCGTTGCTGGCGCCCCTGCGGGAAAGGAATATTCCTGTCATTTTCCTGACAGCCCGGGGCGATCTGGAGGCAAAGCTTACCGGGCTTCAGGGGGGCGCGGAGGATTATATCGTCAAACCTTTTGAGATGCTGGAACTGCTGGTGCGTATGGAAAAGGTTCTGGAGCGGAATGGCAGGAGCCGGGAGCAGATAGTCATGGGCGCCGTTACGATCGATGTGAAAGAGCGGGCCGTCAGGCTGTCGGGACAACCTCTGGCCATGACGCCGATGGAATTTGACCTGCTTCTTTTGCTGGCCAGAAATAAAAATATGGCCCTGACCAGGGAGCGTCTGCTGTCCGAAGTCTGGGGCGCCCTCTATGACGGCGGAACCAGAACCGTGGACGTCCATATCGCCAAGCTCCGCAAAAAGACGGGATTGAATATCGTGTCCGTTCCCAAGATCGGTTACCGTCTGGAGGTGGAGGGATGAAGCTGCGCACAAAATTGATGCTGGGAACGCAGCTTCTTCTGGCGGCGGCCCTGGCGCTGTGCTGTTTTCTGATGGTGCGTTCTCTGAGAAGTACGCTGATCGCGGACGCGGTGGATTACACCGCCACAGAGCATGGGACACTGGAAGTGGTCGTTCGGAAGGTATTTGCCGAAGGGAGCAATGAAACGAAAAGCAGTCTGGTACGGCGGGCGGCGTTGAATTATCAGGTTAAACAGGCAAATATGGCGTCCGATGTCAGTACTCAGTACATTTTGCAGACGGAGACGGACAATATCTTTAACAATTGCGGTATCAATGCCTGGCAGGCGCTGGTGTCCGCGGATGCCATGGTGCGGGCGGGGGAAGGAAAGGACCGGAACCTGCGTTACGCCGTAGTCCGTCACGAGGATCGGGATTATTGTGTCATGGGTACGGTAGAAAGCTTCATGCAGGAGGAATATCTGTTTGCCACGGCACGGGATATCACCCATAATATGGCTTATGTCCGGGAACTGACCGTTTATTACATTATGGTGGGTCTGCTCATTCTGGCAATGGCGACGATCCTGGAAGCAGTCTTTCTGTATGGTATGCTCCGCCCTATCGGCCGTCTGGAAAACGGCGCCCGGCTTATTGCCCAGGGAGAATATGGCAATCGTATAGAGATAAAGGGAGAAGACGAGATCGGCCGTCTGGCAGGCAGCTTTAATCAGATGGCCGAGGCCGTGGAGCGCCATGTAGCTGATCTGGAGCAGGTGGCGGAGGAGAGGAAGCTTCTGCTGACGGCTCTGGCCCATGAGATGCGCACCCCCGTGACGGCCATCACCGGTTATGCCTATGCGCTCCGCTGCGGAAAGCTGACAGAGGAACAGCAGCAGGAAGCGCTGGATTTTGTGGACGAGCAGAGCCGCAGGCTGGAGCGGCTGTCAGATAAACTGACCAGGGTGATTACCACGGAGGGGCAGATTGAATGTGTGACCATATATTCCGGGAATTTTTTTGCGGTGCTCTGGCGTATCCTCCGGCCTTTGGCGGCCAGGCATCATATCCAGCTTGTTACGCAAGAGGATGGAAAGGAATTTTCCGGAGATATGGATCTTTTGGTGTCCCTGGCAGTGAATCTGTATGACAATGCGAGGAAGGCTGGGGCTTCCCGTGTGGACATAACATTTCAGAATGGGCGTTTTGCCGTTCGTGATAATGGCTGCGGTATGGCTCCGGAGGAACTCGATAAGGTGACGCAGCCCTTCTATAAAATCGACCGTTCCAGAAACCGTGAAGGCTTTGGCCTGGGCTTGGCTCTCTGCCAGAATATCGCCCAGCTCCATGGGACGTCCCTGGAGATTCAAAGCGTGCCGGGAGAGGGAACGGAATTTTCCGTGCAGCTGTCCGTCGGCCGGTCCGGGAAATGACCGGCCGGAGGGTGAGAAAAGTAACTATATTATTTACATTTCTTTTACATTTTTTTGATGACTTCAATACAGTATCCTTTCTATAATCTTTTAGGAGAAGGGAGGATTTATGTAAATGAAAGGGAAAAAACCATTTTGTTTCTGTGTGGCAGTTTTGCTGCTGACGGGATGTATGAAGACACCGGAAACGGACGCTGTAGTTCAGAAAAATACGGAAGCTCTGGTCAGCAAAGCCACGGAGGAGGACGAGAACAGAAAGCCGCTGGCTGAGAATCGGGAGGAGACGCCGAAACATTACAGCTGGAATTATGATAACGGCGCCGGGACGGTACATATTGACGCTGAGTCCGATGTCACGCTGCCGGAGAGTGAGACAATTCCCATGTATAAGCTGAGCAGCACCGGGTTTACCCAGGAGCAGGTGACGGGGCTTTATGATTATCTGTTTGAGGGACGGGAGACGTATCAGATCCAGGGGGAAAGTTTTACGAAAGAAGCCTGCGAAAAGAAAATGGTAAATATCAAGAAGGAGATCGAAGATCTGGAAAAACCGGGAGACGGGTCGGAAGAATGGGAGGAAGAGAGCCGTGAACAAAGCAGAACTTATCTTCGGGAAAGGCTGGAAGAACTGTCCGCAGAATATGACGGACTGCCCACGGAAAGTGAACTGAAAAAGATACCGGTGGATGCCACGCTGGTTGAGAAGACCAGTATCCTGGAGGGGGATGACGGGGCCTATGAGGAAAAAACTTTGGAGATGCATTGTGAGAGCGATGCGGGGGACAGGCTGTCAGTGACGAATGTGCCTGTAGATTCCGGAGCCTGGCCCAATATCTTATACCGGAAAGAAGGAAAATATGATTATGACGGTGTCATAGGCCTGCCGGTAACGCCTGAAGAAGCGAATGAGAAGAAATCGGCCGAACTGCCTTATTCCTATGAAGAAGCCAAAGCTCTGGCTGACGGTGCAGTCCGGGAGGCCGGCGTAGAAGGAGAAGTAGCGCAGACCGAACTGATGGAGGGAGAGATAAGAGGGGAGGAGAGTGCTGTTTCTTCCGGTGAGTACACGGCGTTCCGGTTCCGGTATGCCCGCAGGGTGGATGGGATTCCGGTGGCGGTGACTTCCAGCACGTATATTTCCGGAGATGAGACGGCACAGATCTGGTCCTACGAGCAGCTGATGATTACCGTATCTGAAGTGGGCATACAGGATATCAGATGGGAGGCTCCCATATCTCTGGACGAGACCGTAACCAGCGACGTGCCGATCCTGTCCTTTGACGATGCGGCGGCGGTATTTGAAGAAGTGGCGCCTCTGGCCTATGAAGGTAAATGGGAGGCCTATTCGGAGGAGCCAAAAACGGATTGTACTATGGAAATCCATGTGGATAAAGTATGTTTAAGCCTGATGCGGGTAAAAAATGATGGCAGTAAACGCCAGGGACTGTACGTGCCGGCCTGGGTATTTTACGGAACGGAAACGAAGATTGAACGCGCAGACTCCCAGGAGGACTCCGGAGGGGAGGATTCCTGGAGCAGCACAGAGGACGTACCCTGGATCGTTCTGGCCGTAAATGCCGTGGACGGGACTGTGATTGATCAGGTGGAGGGATATTAATTTAGGTTGTGCGAGGAAGTTATTTTAGAGATAAGCTGTTGCGGCTCATGGCAGCAGCTTTTTTCGTGTCAAAGTATGTTGAAAAAACGGCTGTCGACAGTTTTTATATATTTTGCAAAGGGACAGTGCAGGACAGAAAAGAAAAATTAGCTGATTTGTAATTTATGATTGACTGCAGGCTATGAAAATTAGTATGAATTGTCCTGAAAATAATTTTTTCTGTGCGATATAAAGTATATATTGACAAAAAACCGGCAGACAAGTATAATCCGTGTAGTTCGTATTATGAAAAAAATAGTCATAATACGAACAAAAGTAAGCGGTGGAAAAGAGAGGAGGAGGAATGATGGCTATTCATATGGAGACTCTGACAGGGGAACAGATCGATCGCGTACACGAGCTTACGCTGGAGCTTCTCGCTAACCAGGGTATCGTCATGCTGTCGGATCATGCCGTGGACACATTTCGTGCCCATGGCGCAAAAATTGACGGAAACAGGGTCTATATCCCTGCGGATATGGTTGAGGATGCGATCCGCAGCGCCCCGTCGGCATTCACGATTCACGCTCGTAACCGGGAAAAGACACGCAGGATCGGTATCGGGCATGCACCGGCCCTGGCGCCGACCGGCGGCGTGCCCACTGTCCAGGATCAAAGCGGGCAGCATACGGCAAACTGGAAAGATTTCCGCACGATGTTGAAATTGACGCAGACCAGCCATGTCGTCAATATGGCCTGCTCGGGCGCTCTGTTTCCGGCAGAACAGGACGCTCATGAGGCTATTCAGATGATGATCTACCATACGCTGAATATGACGGACATGCCGCTCATCGGAGACACGGAATACAGAAGCATTGCCCAGGACACCATACAAATGGCGAAGATCGCCACTGGCATGGAGGAAGACAAACAATTTGTCGTGGGTATCTGCAACAGCCTGTCCCCGATGGCGTGGGACGGGAAGATGCTGGACGGTATCCGTACCCTGGCCGAGCATAATCAGGCCGTAAATATATCCTGCTGCGCCATGGCGGGGGCCACGGCTCCGATTTATCTTATGGGCTGTGTGCTGGAGGCCAATGCGGAGGTTCTGGCAGGTATTGTTTATGCCCAATTGATTCGGCCGGGAGTGCCGGTGATCTACGGTACCACGTCGTCGGTGATGGATATGAAATCCATGAGCCTGACCCTGGGTACGCCGGAGTATGCGCTCATATCTTCTTCCTGCGCTCAGATGGCCCATCATTACGGCATCCCGTTCAGGAGCAGCGGCGGCCTGACCGACGCAAAAGAGCTGGATGCCCAGGCTGGGATGGAGAGCGGCATGAACCTGACCTGCGGCTTTGCCTCGGACGTCAATTTTATGCTGCAGAGTGTGGGTGTTTACCAGTCTTTTATGGCCATCGGCTGGGATAAATGGCTGCTGGACGAGGAGATTATGGCCCGGCTCCTGTTTATGCGCAGGGGAATCGGCGAGATACCGGAAGATCTGGCGGAGATCATCGGCGATGGTGTGGAAGCGGGAGATTTCCTGGGCGAGCCGAGCACGGTTACGGATTTCCGCAGTGAGCTGTACTGGCCGAAACTGGCAGACAGACGCAGCTATAAAAACTGGAAGGATGAAGGAGGGAATTTCCGCGAACTGACCTGGACGAAAGTACAGGAACGGCTGGACGCCTATGTACAGCCGGAGCTTGCGCCGGATGTGAAAGCGGACCTGGAAAAATATCTGACGGGCGTTATGGGCCATGAGATACCGGAGTTTTGATTTCAGGGAGAGCAGATTATGACGCCGAGAGACCGTTTTCTGAAAATATGTGATTTTGAATTATGCGACGATGCGGGTAAGACGGAATCCCGGGACGGAGAAAAAGGTGGCTGCGGCAGGGCCATCTTTTTTTCTTTTGTGGAAATCCGATAAAGCATGTTGAATCATGTCCTTAAAGTATAGTATATTATGGGGGTGAGAAAATACTTAAAAGTAAAGAGGTAAATAAATTCTATTTGATGAAGCGAAAGCGGGTGCGGGAATCATGGATGTGAGTGAGCAGAGCGGGCGGAATACGCCGGATATTGACCATACAGCAAGAGATACGGGAATCAGCCGACAGGTTTTATCTGAGATCATTCATTTTGCGGAAGAATATGAGATCGGCAGATTAATACTTTTCGGTTCCCGGGCGAGAGGGGATTATTACAGAACCAGCGATATTGACCTGGCAGTTTTGGGCGGCGATATCAGCCGTTTTTCATTGAGCGTAGACGAGGAGACATCCACACTCCTGAAATTTGACTTTGTAAATTTGGACAGGGCAGTGCAGCCCGGACTGCGGGAGTCTATTGAGAGAGAAGGGATCATTCTATATGAAAAAATATGATAATTTTTGTCATGCGCTCGAAAATCTGCAGGAGATATATGAGTATGAAGAGCCGTATGGCAATGTAGTCCTTACAGGACTGGTGGGTCTGTATGAAATCTGTTTTGAGCAGTCCTGGAAAGCAATGAAAGAATCCCTGTATGCCGCCGGAATCAGGGCAGTCGCGATCGGATCGCCGAGAGCGATTATAAAAGAAGCGTACAGCAATGGGATGATCAGGGATGAACGTCTGTGGCTGGATGCGCTGTCAGACCGAAATAATGTCGCCCATGCATACAATCGCGAGATCGCTGGGGGGATTGTGGAAAATACGAAAAAGAGATATGTTTCCATGTTTCAGGAGCTGAGGTCATGTCTGGAAAAATGGCAGGAGTAGACAAAATCCGGCCTCTGGAACGCGCGGCCGGTATGGATGCGCGAAAGCTGCGGAGGGAGTATGGTAGAGATTTGATCCTCATGGGAAATGTAGATAAGCGTGCGCTCGCGGAGGGAAGGGAAGCCATTGACAAAGAAGTAGAGATGGTAAAAGAGCTCATTCATACAAGCGGCTATTTTGTGAACGCAGACCATTTTATTTCCACGGATGTTTCCTATGAGAAAATGAAATATTTTCATCAGTAAGCGCTCCTTCGTAAGTGATGTTTTTATTATGGGAAGTCTTGTGCGGAATGTCGACATGATTTCATGCTGCATTGTATTATCATATAGACGTCATATGGAGCTTGGGTCATCGGAGCCTAAAGACAGGGGGATGGAGACAGGACGCATCTGAACGGCGATTTCTGTGACTGTTTTTTTTACAAAACACGCTCTTATTTTATTTATTCAAATGGACATCCTGTTTTTTGCATGATATAATACCAAGTGGTTAATACTGATTATATTTATATATAAGGAGGACTTAATCCAATGGCAAGAAAAATGAAAACCATGGACGGTAATCATGCAGCCGCACATGCATCCTATGCATTTTCGGATGTGGCCGCTATTTACCCCATCACACCTTCATCTGTCATGGCGGAAGCTACAGATGAGTGGGCCACCCAGGGAAGAAAGAACATCTTCGGCCAGGAGGTGCAGGTGACAGAGATGCAGTCCGAGGCAGGCGCGGCAGGCGCTGTTCACGGCTCCCTGTCCGCAGGCGCCCTGACGACGACGTATACGGCTTCCCAGGGTCTGCTGCTGATGATCCCGAATCTGTACAAGATCGCCGGCGAGCAGCTTCCGGGCGTGATCAACGTATCGGCCCGTTGTGTGGCTTCCCACGCGCTGAACATTTTCGGCGATCATTCCGACGTGTATGCCTGCCGTCAGACCGGATGCGCGATGATGTGCGAATCTTCCGTACAGGAAGTCATGGATCTGACGCCGGTGGCACACTGCTCCGCAATCAAGGGCAAAGTACCGTTCATCAATTTCTTTGACGGTTTCCGTACCTCCCATGAGATTCAGAAGATCGAGACCTGGGATTACGAGGATCTGGCCGAGATGGTGGATATGGATGCGATCCAGGCATTCCGCGATCATGCGCTGAATCCGAATCATCCCTGCCAGAGAGGTTCCGCTCAGAACTCCGATATTTTCTTCCAGGCCCGTGAGGCATGTAATCCTTACTACGACGCCCTTCCGGCCATCGTACAGGAGTACATGGACAAAGTAAATGCCAAGATCGGTACAAACTACAAGCTGTTCAACTATTACGGCGCGGAGGATGCCGAGAAGGTCATCATCGCCATGGGTTCCGTGTGCGATACCATCGAGGAGACTGTGGATTATCTGTGCGCGAAGGGTGAAAAAGTCGGCGTTGTGAAAGTACGTCTGTACAGGCCGTTCAGCGCGGAAGCCCTGATCGGCGCTATCCCGGAGACGGTTAAGCAGATCTCTGTTCTGGACAGGACGAAAGAGCCCGGTTCCATCGGCGAGCCGCTGTATCTGGACGTAGTTGCTTCCCTGAAGGGCACCAAGTTTGACGCTGTTCCGGTATTCACAGGCCGTTACGGTCTTGGCTCCAAGGATACCACACCGGCTCAGATCGTTGCCGTATATGAGAATACGGAGAAGAAGAGATTCACCGTGGGTATCGAGGATGATGTGACAGGCCTTTCCCTTGAGATCGGCGCTCCGCTGGTGACTACACCGGAAGGAACCATCAACTGCAAGTTCTGGGGTCTGGGCGCAGACGGTACGGTAGGCGCGAACAAGAACTCCATCAAGATCATCGGCGACAATACCGATATGTACGCTCAGGCATACTTTGATTACGATTCCAAGAAATCCGGCGGTGTGACCATGTCCCACCTTCGTTTCGGAAAGACCCCGATCAAGTCTACATACTTGATCAAAAAGGCGAACTTCGTGGCTTGCCACAATCCCTCTTATGTACGCAAGTACAATATGGTACAGGAGCTGGTGGACGGCGGTACATTCCTGCTGAACTGTTCCTGGGATATGGAAGGCCTTGAGAAGCATCTGCCGGGTCAGGTAAAACGCTTCATGGCTGAGCACAATATCAAATTCTACACCATCGACGGTATCAAGATCGGTAAAGAGATCGGTCTGGGCGGCCGTATCAATACGGTTCTGCAGTCCGCATTCTTCACGCTGGCCAAGATCATTCCCGAAGAGAAAGCCATTGAGCTGATGAAAGCGGCTGCCAAGGCTACTTACGGCAGAAAGGGCGACGCCATCGTCCAGATGAACTATGACGCCATCGACGCCGGTGCAAAACAGATCGTAGAAATTAACGTTCCCGAGAGCTGGAAGGATTGTGCGGATGAGGATCTCAGCACCTCCATCAAAGAGGGCAGAGAAGAAGTCACCGCTTTCGTCAAGAAAGTACAGATTCCGGTCAACGCTCAGGAAGGAAATAACCTGCCTGTATCCGCATTTAAGGATTATGTGGACGGTACGACGCCCTCCGGTACGGCTGCTTTTGAGAGACGCGGTATTGCCGTGGATATCCCGGTATGGAACAGCGAGAACTGTATCCAGTGTAACCGCTGCTCCTATGTATGTCCTCATGCCGTTATCCGTCCCGTGGCCATGACTGCCGACGAGCTTGCAAACGCTCCGGAAGGCATGAAGAGTCTGGATATGACCGGTATGAAAGAGTACAAGTTCGCTGTCGTTGTGTCCGCTCTGGATTGTACCGGATGCGGTTCCTGCGCGAACGTGTGCCCGGGCAAGAAGGGCGCCAAGGCTCTCGTTATGTCCAATATGGAAGAGAACGAAGGCGAGCAGAAATACTTCGATTACGCCGTTACCCTGCCGGAGAAGCAGGATGTGGTAGAGAAATTCAAGATCGCTTCCGTGAAGGGATCTCAGTTCAAACAGCCGCTGCTTGAGTTCTCAGGCGCCTGCGCAGGCTGTGGTGAGACGCCCTACGCGAAACTGGTTACCCAGCTTTTCGGCGATCATATGTATATTGCCAATGCGACGGGCTGTTCCTCCATCTGGGGTAACTCCGCACCGTCCACACCGTACACCGTAAACGCCAAAGGACAGGGCCCGGCATGGTCCAATTCCCTGTTTGAGGATAACGCAGAGTTCGGTTACGGTATGTTGCTGGCTCAGAAAGCCATCCGCAACGGCCTGAAAGAGCAGATCGAGGATGTGGTTGCCAACGGCGACAATGAAGATGTGAAAGCTGCCGCAAAAGAGTGGCTGGATACCTTCGCAAGCGGCGTAGCTAACGGACCGGCCACCGATAAGCTGGTGGCGGCTCTCGAGGCGTGCGGATGCGACAGAGCGAAAGCAATCCTTTCCAAGAAAGATTATCTGGCAAAGAAATCCCAGTGGATCTTCGGCGGCGACGGATGGGCTTACGATATCGGTTTCGGCGGCGTTGACCATGTGCTGGCTTCCGGCCAGGATATCAACGTGATGGTATTCGATACCGAGGTTTACTCCAATACAGGCGGACAGGCATCCAAGGCCACGCCGACAGGTGCAATTGCTCAGTTTGCAGCCGGTGGTAAAGAAGTGAAAAAGAAAGACCTGGCTTCCATCGCCATGTCCTACGGCTATGTATATGTAGCTCAGATTTCCATGGGCGCTGATTACAATCAGGCTGTGAAAGCCATCGCCGAGGCCGAGGCATATCCGGGACCGTCCCTGATCATTGCTTACGCTCCCTGTATCAACCATGGTATCAAGAAGGGTATGAGCAAAGCTCAGACCGAGGAAGATCTGGCTGTAAAGGCCGGCTACTGGCATTGCTTCCGCTACAATCCGGCTCTGGCCGAGGAGGGCAAAGCTGCCTTTACGCTGGACAGCAAGGCTCCGTCGGAGAGCTATCAGGAATTCCTGAACGGCGAGGTTCGTTACAACTCTCTGATGCGCGCGAATCCGGCTAAGGCTGAGAGACTGTTCGCGAAGTCTGAGGGTGAAGCGAAGGCAAGATATGAGTACCTGAATAAGCTGATCACACTGTATGGTGGAGAGCAGTAATCCGGTATGAGAAATGTTAAATAAAGGTTACTGTGAAGCCGTAGGCTGAACGGAAACAGATCGAGAGCTGCCGTATGAATATGCGGCAGCTCTTTGAATAAACCGCCATGCGCTGCATTGGCGCGTCACCACGCATGAAAGACGGAACTGACGCTTAGAGAGTATTTGAATGAATGCCGCCTGCGGAGGCAGGTTTTCAAAATAAAAGCATATAGGTAAAAATGAGAACAAAATAAGTTATCGTTTGACAACTTATATCATATAGAGTAGAATGAGAATTGCTCCGAAAGGAGTAAAGGACATTGCCAGAACGGTAGGCGGTTAGCCACACGCCCGAAAGGGGGTGAGGCCATGCGTATAACATTACATATCGGACAGTTTACTGTAACGATTATGATAAAACGCAGAAACCGCCACTCTGCACAGTGACGGTTTCAAGATTTGATACTTTTCACTAAACAGGGCTAACCGCGTATCGGTAATGTCCTTTTCAATTCTTATTATACAATAGGATTTGATTTTGTCAAGGATTGATAACTTTTGGAAGATAAATATTATTTGATAAATCGTTATGCATTTCCCGGATCTGCCAGCTCATCCAGCGCGTGGAACTGGTATCCCATTTCTTCCCATTTGGTCAGCAGTTCATCTAAAATTTGCCCATTAGTGGAAGACGTGTTATGCAGCAGGACGATGGCTCCGGGATGAATCCGGTTCAGCAGTTTGTCGAAAGCTTCCTCTTTGCTAGGCTGGTCATCCTGATACCAGTCCACATAGGCCAGGCTCCAGAAGAATGTTTTGTAGCCGTTATCTTTGGCCATCTGCAGGTTTTTCTCGTTGTATTTTCCCTGGGGTGGGCGGTAGTATTTGGTCATTTTCTGGCCTGTAACCTCTGTGAATAGATTTTCCACGTCCTGTAATTCTTTGAGAAAGGTTTCCTGGGTGGAAATTTCAGACATGTCGGGATGGTGAAAGGTGTGGTTGCCCACCATATGTCCCTCCGCGACCATCCGCTTCACGAGGTCGGGGCTGGTGGACAGAAAGTTCCCCACCACAAAAAAGGTGGCCGGTGCGTTATGCTTTTTCAGAGCATCCAGAATCAGGGGCGTATTACCGTTTTCGTATCCGCAGTCGAAAGTCAGATACAGAATCTTTTCGGTGATATCGCTGGCGTAATGAGCGTCATATTTCGCCAGCTCTTCCATGGAGGCATTGGCCACGGGCGGCGCGCCTTCCTCCTGAAAACTTAATCCCCAGTTTTCGTTATCGGCGCGCTGGATGATAGTATCCACGGTTCGCGCCGTCATGTTTCCCATAAAATAGGCGATGACCAGCAGAAGAGAGAGAGCAGCCAGACGCCGGGCATTTTTTGAAGCAGTCATAAAGGATCGACCTGGATATTTTTTTACAGTATATTTTTAGGGGGAAAGCTTTATGCTTTACTTGGCCACATCTCCCGTTATTTTTATATCTGTGCAAATTCTTTTAGACAAATGCTGAAATCATCAAAAATATCGACTTCTATATTATCCAGGAAAGTGTGGTCGATGCTTTCGAAGGTGGCTTTTTCCAGACGGTATACAAAAACAGTGTGGTTCCCCGGGTTTACGATCCAGTATTCCCGCACGCCTGCATCCAGGTACAGGTTCAGTTTCCGCACATAGTCGTTACCGGGGTTGCCGGGGGATACGATCTCGATGATCCAGTCCGGCGCTCCGGTGCATCCGCGGTCAGTGAGCTTGCCGGGATCGCATATGACGCTGATATCCGGCTCCACGACGGTTGTATTGTCATCGGCAAACAGCCTGACGGCGAAAGGAGCGGGATAGACTTTGCAGGGGCCTTTTTTACGATCAATATAATTTGCAATTGTTTTTGAGATAGCCATCAGAATTTCCTGATGGATACGACTCGGCGCCGCCTGATAATAGATTCTGCCGTTCATCAGTTCTGCCCGGATATCTTCCGGAATCGCATAATAATCTTCTTCGGTATAGAGTCTTTCCTGTGCTAATGCCATGTTTTTCCTCCTCAAATTAGAAAATCCGTGAGATGATAAAAATGTTGAAACGGTTACCAATCAGCCCTCTGTCGGCGTCTGCTCTTTGACCCAGGCCAGGGCGTATTGCAGGGAGTGGGACAGATGGAGCCGCATGTCGGCCATGGCTTTTTCGTAATCGCCTGATCGGTAATCGTCAAAGATCTGCCGGTGTTCTCCGAGAATATTTTTCTGCGTCTCAGGGATATTTTCATATTGGTAAGCGGCAATGGACAGCTGGCTGCGTATCTGCTCCGCAGAGTGGATCAGACGGCTGTTTTTGCTGTACTGATAAAAGATTAAATGGAATTCGTCGGAACAGGCTTTCCACTCCCGGCTTGCGGGGACGCAGATTTCGGTATGCTCCAGATTATCGGCAAGCTGCGCGACGAGCCGTTCCTGCTCCGGATGCCTGGAAGCATAGCGGATGGCCAGGCTGTCCAGATCACCGATAAACTGATAGATCTCCCGGAGATCGTCTTCGGTCAGGCCGACGACAGAGACTCCCACATTGGAGTAGTAGGAAATCAGTTTTTCGTTGATCAGGCGGGTCAGGGCCTCCCGAATGGGGGTGGAGCTGACGCCGAAACGTTCCTGCAGCATTTTTAAAGTCAAACGCGCATGGCAGGGGATTTTCTGGGAGAGGATGTCTTCCCGTAAAATACGGTAAATTTGTTCGGAAAGGGTCTGCTTGTTTAGATTCATGGAAAATTATCTCCTGATAGAATGTAAACATTGTATCACAACAGTGAAATGAAAACAAGAATGAGGTTTTTGGGTAACAGTTCGGCTCAGGACTTTGCACTTGTTGCAAAGTCCGTAAAAAAATGTAAATCAGGCCAAGAGGGAATCTGCCCTCGCCGAAGGCGACTGGAACTGGGCAGATTCCGTAACAGTGAAGTCGGGAGGCTGAACTGTTACGTTTACGGCGCCTTTGAATGATATATTTTGCAAAATGCATATTGCAAAACACGAGGAAAAATGATAAAATATTTACGCTTTGACGATTTAAAGTCAAAAAAATGTAGAAAGAGAGAAGGATTTTATGGAAGGGAATACGATTGTTATAGGCGTCTGTATGATATACTTTATTGCCATGGTTGCCATAGGCATTTTTGCGGCGCGGAGGAACAGGAAGACAACGGACTATCTGGTGGCCGGGCGAAAGCTGAATATCACGATGACGGCGGTCACTCTTGCGGCGGTTCAGATAGGCGTGGGCATTGTTTTGAGCAGCGCCACCAACGGTTATAATGACGGCGTCTGGCCGGGGATTTATTACGCGATCGGCTGCGGCGGCGGATTGATTATCGCCGGCCTGGTCACGGCCAGGAAGCTGCGGGCGCAGGAGGGCTATGTGCCCATGGATTATTTTGCCCAGCGTTACGGTGAGAGCCGGGCGATCCGTCTGTGGGCGTGGCTCAGCAATGTTCCCAGCCTTTTAGGCATTTTTGTGGCTCAGCTTCTGGCGGCCGGGGGGATTCTGGCAGGTTTCGGCATTCCCTTTAAGGTGGGAGTGGCGTTGACGGCAGTGGTAATTCTGATTTACTGTACCGTTGGAGGTATGTGGGGCGTGGTGCTGACGGATGTGGTACAGACCACGATTATCGTCGTCGGCGTTCCGATCCTTGCGGTGGCCACGCTGATACAGTATGTCCAGGCGGGCGGCAGTATCGGGGCGATTTTTGCGACGCCTTTTATCCCCCGGGGGATGGGTACCAGATTTATTTATCTGGTATTGCCTTTTTTCCTGTCCATTTCGGTTTCCTATGACGCCTATTCCCGGATTCAGTCGGCAAAAAATGTGCGCACGGCGCAGATCGGCTCCATTATCGGTGGTATCCTGGTGATCATCGTCGGCCTGCTGTGCTCTACGATCGGAGTGGCGGCGCGGACGCTTTTTCCGGGTGTGACGGACGGTATATTTACGATTACGGCCACGGGAGTACTGCCTCCCGTGCTGGCAGGAATAGTCATTGCGGCGATTTTATCGGCCGCCATGTCCAGCGCAAACTGTGTTATTTTATCCATGGGCTCATCCTTTGCCCGGGATCTGTATAATAAATTTCTTCATCCGGAAGTAGAGAATCTGGATGAACTGCCCAAGTCCAAGCGGATTTCTCAGGTGACGGTGCTTCTGGGCAGTCTGGCGGGGATTTTCTTTGCTTTTCATATGACGGACATACTGGACGCCATGATTATTTTTAATTATCCATATATGGGGAGTCTGCTGATTCCTCTGCTGGGCGGTCTGGTCTGGAAAGGGGCGACCCGTAAAGGAGCTTTTGCGGCGGCGATTGCCGGGGGTATCGTGGGCGTAGTTTCGTTTTTGTTCGGCATACCCGGGCCCCTGTTCGGCAAGATGAATACGGATCTCTCTCTTTTGATCGCATATGGGATTTCCGCTGTTTTTTTGGTGCTTTTCAGTCTGACAGACCGTTCCGGACGTGGGAAATGAGAAGAGGGGAAAAGGTATAGATGGCTTTAGGCTGACGAGAGGAATGAAGGAGGCGGGAAGGAATGGAATATGTATGGCCCTATGCCAATGAGATGGACAGAGAGGAGCAGCTTTTCGCGGACGTCCTTGTCCTGGGAGGCGGTATGGCGGGCTGCTATGCGGCTATCGCGGCGGCAAGGCGGGGAAAACAGGTGATTCTGGTGGAAAAAGGGGCCACCGTCCGCAGCGGCGCCGCGGGAAGCGGCTTTGACCACTGGGAGTCGGCCTGCACCAATCCCTGCTCGAAAGTTACCGCGGAGGAGATTGCCAATGCCTATATCCATGAGCAGGACGGCTACAGCAACGGCATCGCCCATTATATAGAGTGTGAGGAGGGATGGCATCGCCTGAAAGATATGGAGGCTTTCGGCGGGAAAATCCGTGATACAGAGGGCGAATTTGCCGGAGCTGATTTCCGTGACGAAAAAACGGGACTGCTGTTTGCCTATGATTATGAAAATAAATTTACCATCCGTGTCTGGGGCAGTACTTTCAAACCGGCTTTGTATAAAGAATTGCAGCGTCAGGGCGTTACGGTCTGTGACCGCACCGAGGCCACGGCGCTGCTGGTGAAGGAAGAAGAGGGCAAAAAGAGAGGGATCGGCGCCCTGGGTATGGATGTGCATACGGGGAAATTTAAGATTTTCACGGCCAGGACGACGGTGCTGGCCATGTCGCGGCCGGCCCGAGTCTGGCTGTTTGATGCCGACCAGGTGGGCCTGTGTGAGTTCCGTCCGACCCAGAGCATCGGCAGCGGTCATGCCATGGGCTATCGCGCGGGCATGGAATTTACGATGATGGAAAAATCCGTGCAGGGTGAGTTTTCTGCCGCGGGGCGCAGTTTTCCGCCCTACAGTACCGGGAATAATCACAACACCTGGTATGCGGCTACGATGGTGGACGCCCGCGGGGTGGAAATCCCCTATGTAGACCGTGACGGGAGAGAGCTTAAGACGGTGAGAGAACGCTATTATCCGGCGAAAGGCCAGAAGTTTTTCCTGAAGGGAGGCGTGATTGACAATCCCAAATATGAATATCGCGGTCCGGAAACGCTGGCTTTTGACGAATTGATGAGGCGCGGGTATCAGCTTCCCTTTTATGCGGATTTGAGTAAAATGCCCGAGGAAGAACGGCGGGTGATCTGGGGGATGATGGTGGGAGAGGAAGGCAAGACGAAGATTCCTGTTTTGCAGAATCTGACCCGGCGTGGTTTTGACCCTGTCAGGCACCGCCTGCAGTCCTACGGCACGGGCTGGCAGTCCGCCGCCTTTCTTCCCCAAGAGCGGCAGCTCTTCGGAGCCCCGGGTGGGATTTTCCATGACTGGAATCTGGAGACCAATATTGCCGGTATTTACGCGGCCGGGGATCAGCTTTATGCGTCGGACTGCTGCGGTTTTGCCGCGGCCACGGGCTATTATGCCGGACGGAAGGCGGCCGCGTCCTGCGGCAGGTATACGCTGGAAACGCCGGAGCGTGAAGAGATCCTGCGGGAGAAAGAGCGTCTTTACGCGCCGTTATTCGTGGAAGAGGGAATGGATTGGCGCGAGCTGAATAAGGCGATTGCCAAGGCCATGCAGAATTATTGTGGCGGTGTGAAGAATGATATGCTGCTACGGCAGGGACTGGAGCTTTTGGACAGCTATGAGACGGATTTTGTTCCCCGGCTTGCCTGCCGCAATCCCCATGAGCTTATGCGTACCCATGAGGTGCTGGATATTCTGACAGTCAGCCGGTTGATTTTGCAGGCGTGCCTGCTCCGCAAATCCAGTTCGGCGCCCCTCTGTTTTGCGCGGAGCGATTATCCGGAGACGGACCCGACGAAAGATGACTGCTTTATTACGATCTGGCAGGAGGCGGGCGAGATCAGGAGCCGCCGCGTCCCCAAGGACTATTACGGCGATGTGAAATCCGGCTATGAAGCCCATAATCAGGACTATCGGGAGGAGGCGGCGAGTTATGAAAAAGGTTGAATTTACGGCGGCGCCTGTTTCCAGCAGTGTGATGCCAATTGTCTTTGATTCATCCCTGTGTGTCGGCTGTGGCCGTTGTGCGTCCGTGTGTCAGGTGGATATATTACTTCCCGACGCCGGGAAGGGCAATCATCCCCTGGTCATGTACCCCGGAGAGTGCTATTATTGCGGTTCCTGCGTCATGGCATGCCCGGTGGAAGGCGCGATTCGTTTGCGCCATCCGCTGATGAATCAGACAAGATTCGTGGAGATAGAAAAGTAGACGGAGCCCTTTGGGAAACGGAATGGCTGATGGAGCGTTTTCCGGCTATAGGATGAAGAAATGAGGAACACATTTGTCTGGCTTGATTTTACAAAGCGGGCAGGTGTGTTCTGTTTTTTTGGTTCTTGATTACCGCTGGCAGGCCTGCTACAATAATGGGAGGCTGCGGCAAATCCGCAGATACGGTTAAAGCGGGAAAAGGTGTGTAATACTATGACGGAAGAAATTTACGAAAAGAAGGCGGGCAACGGCTGTGTGGCGGAACTGTATTTTGAGGGGCGTATGACCCGGCGGCAGCTGGAGTTTCTGACCGAAAGTGTGAAGAAGTATAAAATCAACAAAACGACTTTGAACCGGAGCGGCAATGTGGTGGTCTGGAATCTGCGCAGGGAAGTGCTGAGAGATTTCCTGGCGGAGGCCGGGGAGGCGGAACTTGTGTGCGGGAGCGCCTATATGCCGGAAAAGATCAGCGTGGGCTGCGCGCCGCTGTCCGGCGTGGAGGAGGGCGAGCGCTTTGACGTATATCCCTATGCCGCCGCGGCCCGCAGGCAGCTGAGCGAGCGTATGCCGTCTGCCGGACAAAACAGTGCGGAAGAGCGGTCTTCGGAAGCTTCTTTTTCGGTTTATTTTTCTAATGTTCCCCGGCTTCCGGCAGAGGGGGAAGCATGCGATATGGTTTTTTGCGCCGCAGAGGGCGGGCTGTTTGACGTGTGGGCAAAAGATCCCGCGGGGAATGCCGGAACGCCCCTTTTTCAGTTGGCCGGCAGAGTGGAGGCGGGACGTTTTCTCTCCTATATCAAAGCGGGACTGGCCGTTTGGGGACAGGCGGCAAATGCCGACGCCTGTCGTTCCCTGTTCTGGCAGACCCTGGCTGCAATGCCCGAAGAGGAGCGTCAGCCGGTAAAAGTAGAGACGCCGGAGATTACCAAAACAGGAAACGGCAACTTCACCTGCGGTCCCAGGGTCATCAAACAGAAGCAGGAGGAGCTGTACGCGGTACGTTACCATCCCCTGGGCGGTGTGGTCAACGTGGCTTTCTGGCAGAAGCTCCTGCGATCCGTGGAAAAAATTGAGGATGTGGAGTTTCGTCTGGATTCCCGGATGAATCTTTACGTCTGCAACTTACTGGCTGAAGAAGTGGGTCTGCCCATGGACAGCATGTCTGACGGTGCCTTTACACCGGTGGAATCTTCCCCGGTGAACAGCTTCTGCGGTCTGTGCTCCGGAGCCAATTGCGACGCTCAGATGTTTGAGCATGTACTTTTAAAAGAAATAAAAAAGCTGGGTTTTGCCGACGGCGTCCTGCCTGTTTTCACGGTGGCCGGCTGTGGGGAGGCCTGCGGGGATAGCTTTGATGCGGATCTGCGGTTTCTTGCAGAAACCAGGCGGACGGAGGAGAACGGGAATGCGGAAACAGCGGAAAGCAAGGAGGCAGTCAAAGCCGGCCGTCCGGGCAGCAGACTGTGGTTTACTGTGGAGAGCCGGGAGCAGCCTTCCCGCGATTGGCGTCCTGTGGGTCAGATCCCCCAGCAGAAACTGACGGAATACCTGATCGCCCTGGGGGCCCTGCCTCAGTCCGCGGGCCTGAGCTTTCAGGAATGGAAAACGGCGAATCCCGGCTTACTGGAAAAGGTAACGGCGCTGTATGCCGCCCACCCAACGATATCAACCCAAAAAGGAGAAAATAAATGATGAACATCCAAAAAACAGCAGGCGGCCAGATTGTGCCGGAAACTTATGAGGTACGGCTCACGGAGCAGATCGAGGACATTCATGCCGGAGGGACTTTGCTGCGCCATAAGAAAACCGGCGCCCGCATTCTGCTTCTGGAAAACGATGACGACAACAAAGTATTCACCGTGGGCTTCCGTACCCCGCCCAAAAACAGTACCGGCGTGGCCCATATTCTGGAGCATTCCGTACTGTGCGGTTCCAGGAATTTTCCGCTGAAAGATCCCTTTGTGGAGCTGGTAAAAGGTTCCCTGAATACGTTTCTGAACGCCATGACCTATCCGGACAAGACCATTTATCCGGTGGCCAGCTGTAACGACCAGGATTTTCAGAATCTGATGCATGTGTACATGGACGCGGTATTCTATCCGAATATTTATGACAGAGAAGAAATTTTCCGTCAGGAGGGGTGGAGCTATCAGCTGGAATCGGTGGACGCGCCTCTGAAATATAACGGTGTGGTGTATAATGAAATGAAAGGGGTATTTTCTTCCGCCGAGGAGTTTCTGAACCGGGAAATTTTTAATTCCCTGTTTCCGGATACGCCCTACGGCGTGGAATCCGGCGGCGACCCGGCCTGCATCCCGGAGCTCGACTATGAGGAATTCCTGGATTTCCACAGGAGCTATTACCATCCGTCCAATTCTTATATCTATCTGTACGGCGATATGGATATGAATGAGAAGCTGCGCTGGCTGGATGAGGCTTATCTGAGCAAATTTGAGGAGCGTCCGGTGGATTCCGCTATCCCGGCTCAGAAGCCTTTTGATAAACGGGTGGAAAAAGAGATCGCCTATCCGGTACTGGATTCTGACCCCCTGGAGCAGAACAGCTACCTGACTTACAATCTGGTTGTGGGCAGCGGGCTGGATGTGGAACTGAATCTGGCCATGCAGATTCTGGATTATGTGCTTTTGTCCGCCCCGGGAGCGCCCGTCAAACAGCGCCTGCTGGATGAGGGGATCGGCAAGGATGTGAGCAGCAGTTACGAGGACGGGATTTTGCAGCCGTTTTTCTCTATTGTGGCGAAAAATGCCGATGCTGCTGATAAGGAACGCTTTCTGGCGCTCATTCAGGAGGAGCTGGAGAAGATTTGTGACGAGGGTATTCCCGAGAAGGCCATCGCCTCCGGGATCAATTACTTTGAATTTCGTTTCCGCGAGGCGGATTTTGCCTCTTATCCCAAGGGACTGATCTATGGCATGGATACCTTTGACAGCTGGCTATACGACGACGGAGCGCCTTTCAGTTATCTGAAACAGTTGGAAATCTTTGCCGGCCTGCGCGAGAAAGCAAAGGAAGGATACTTCGAATCTCTGATCCGGAAATATTTTCTGGAAAACACGCACAGCTCTGTGCTGGTCAGCGTACCGGAACGGGGGCTGGAGGTGAAGAAGGAGAAAGAACGTGAGAAGGCTATGGCGGCCAAAAAGGCCGGTATGTCCCGGAAAGAGCTGGAAGAACTGGCGGCGGGCACCAAACATCTGGAAGAGTACCAGGACGAGGAGGATTCCTCAGAGGTCAAAGCCTGTATCCCTCTTCTACGGCGATCGGATATCCGCAGGGAAGCCAGAAAGCTGTACAATACGGAACATGTAGTGGATGGGGTCAAAGTGCTGCAGCACGACGTTTTTACCAACGGTATCGCATATCTGCAGCTTCTGTTTGATACCAGCCGGGTACCGGATGAACTGATTCCCTACATGGGGCTTTTAAAGTCCGTGCTGGGGTATATCGGTACGGAGCATTATACGTTCGGGGAGCTGTTCCATGAAATCAACGCCTCCTCGGGAGGTATTGCCTGTGGTATCCAGATTTTTAACGATGAGAAGGACGCGACGGGCTGCCGCAGGATGTTTGGCGTGAGGGCGAAATATCTCTACAGCCAGAGGGAATTTGTCTTTTCCATGATCCGGGAGATTCTGCTTACTTCGAAACTGACAGATACCCGGAGATTGCACGAGATATTATCTCAGATCAAAGCGGAAAACCAGATGTCCCTGGCGGCGGTCGGCCATTCCACGGCGGTGCTGCGGGCAAATTCCTACTATTCGGCCATGGCAGGATTCCAGGATCGTATCGGGGGCGTGGCCTATGCGCGCTTCATTAAGGATCTGGAAGAAAATTTTGAAGAGAAAAAATCTATGCTGGCGGATAATCTGCAGAAATTGATGAAAATGATTTTCCGTCCGGAGCTTTTGACTGTCAGCATCACGGCAGACGCGGAAGGCTATGCCGGCCTGGACGGGGAGCTTCGCCGACTGTGCGGCGGGCTGTATGCCGACAAGGTGGATACAGGAAGCTTTGTCTGGGAGCCCGCACGGAAGAATGAAGGGCTGAAAACAGCCGGACAGGTGCAGTACGTGGCCCGCTGCGGAAATTTCCGCAGAGCCGGATACGAATATACGGGAGCGCTGCGGATTCTCAAGGTAATCATGAGCTACGATTATCTCTGGATGAATATCCGTGTCAAGGGAGGCGCTTACGGCTGTATGAACCTGTTCCGAAGAAACGGAGATACCAGTTTTGTGTCTTATCGTGATCCCAACCTGAAAGAGACCGTGGCGGTCTTTGAGGGAGCGGCCGATTATGTGGCGCGTTTTGAGGCGGATGAGCGCACCATGGATCAGTATGTGATCGGCGCAGTCAGCGACATGGATACGCCTCTCACCCCCAGCGCCAGGGGAGAAGTATCCTTAAATGCCTGGTTTTCGGGAATTACGGAAGAGATGCTGCAAAAGGAGCGGGATCAGGTGCTTGCCGCCACGCCGGAGGATATACGCCGCCTGTCCGGGATGGTGAGAGCCGTTATGGATCAGGGGAATTTCTGTGTGGTAGGCAGCGAGACGGCTGTGGAGGAAAATGCCGGTTTGTTCGGCCAGGTGGAGAACCTGCTGTAAAACACAGCGGCCATGACAAAGGAAACAGTCTGTCCGGACAGAGGAAGAATCTGTTTGTCCGGACAGGCTCAGAGGAGAAAATACATGGACAAACAGTTTAAGTCCGGTTATGCGGCGATCGTCGGCAGGCCGAATGTGGGGAAATCCACATTGATGAATCGGCTGATCGGCCAGAAGATTGCCATCACGTCCAATAAACCGCAGACGACCAGAAACCGAATCCAGACCGTATATACCTGTGAGCGGGGACAGATCATTTTTCTGGATACGCCAGGTATCCACAAGGCCAAAAACAGGCTGGGCGAGTACATGGTGACGGCGGCGGAGCGCACTTTCGGGGACGCGGATGTGATTCTGTGGCTGGTAGAGCCGACGAGTTTCATAGGGGCCGGGGAGCGTCATATAGCGGAACTTCTGGCCTGCGCAAAAAAGCCGGTGGTGCTGGTGATGAATAAGGTGGACACGGTGAAGAAAGCAGATGTGCCGGGCTTTATGGACAGCTACCGGGCGGTCTATCCTTTCGATGAAATCCTTCCGGTGTCGGCTCTGCGGAACATCAACACGGACGTTGTTCTGGATGTGATTTTTCGGTATTTGCCCTACGGGCCGATGTATTTTGACGAGGATACGCTGACGGATCAGCCCATGCGCCAGATTGTGGCGGAGGTCATCCGGGAAAAATCCCTTCATGCGCTGTCTGACGAGATTCCCCACGGGATCGCCGTAACAGTGGACAAAATGCGGGATCGCAAAAGCGGCGGCCTGACGGATATCGAGGCCACGATTGTCTGTGAGCGGGATTCCCACAAAGGAATTATCATCGGCAGGCAGGGGGCCATGCTGAAAAAGATCGGGAGCAACGCCCGCTATGAGATCGAACGGATGCTGGAGCAGCAGGTGAATCTTAAGCTGTGGGTGAAAGTGCGCAGGGACTGGCGGGACAGCGATATCCAGATGAAAAATTTCGGATATAACAAGAAGGAATTGTAAGTTAGTATGAGTGAGCCTTTGACTGTGACAGGGATCGTGCTGGCGGCCGCGCCGTCGGGCGAGTATGATAAGCGTCTGGTGCTTCTGACCAGGGAGCGGGGCCGGATCACGGCTTTTGCCCGGGGAGTGCGCCGGACCGGCAGCCCCATGATGGCGGCCGCCAATCCCTTCGTGTTCGGGCAGTTTGTAGTTTATGAGGGACGCACGGCCTACACGCTGGCTCAGGTTCAGGCGACGCATTATTTTACGGAGCTGGCGTCGGAGTTTCCGGGCGTGTATTATGGTTTCTATTTTCTGGAATTTGCCGATTACTATGGGAGAGAGGAAAAGCCGGAGAAAGATATGCTGAATCTGCTCTATCTGTCCTGTCGGGCTCTCGTCAATCCCCGTCTGGATAACCGGCTGATCCGCTGCATTTTCGAGCTTCGGGCCATGGTAATTAACGGCGAGTATCCCAACATATTTTCCTGTGCGCTCTGCGGATCGAAGGAAGGGCTGGGCGTCTACAGTGCTTCCAGAGGCGGCCTGATCTGCCGCAACTGCCTGTCCGCCATGCCAAAGGAGGAGAGTGGAATAAGCGTGTGCGAGGCCCTGGTCTACACAATGCAGTTTGTGGCGTCCTGTGAAATGAAAAAACTGTTTACCTTTACCCTGGCAGACGAGGTTCTCAGAGAGTTTGAGATGGTCATGAGGCGTCATGTGGAACGATACACGGACAAGAAGTTTAAGAGCCTCGAAGTACTGGAGATGATGTTGGGACAGAGGGTATGATCAGATACATACGGCATTTCGCAGGAAGCGTATGCCGTACTTTTTTGGATAATTGAAGAATATGGCAGCCGCATATCGTTATCATAAGAAGAATGAAATTTTGAAAGGAGAATGCGATGTTGTCTTTCGTTTACGGTGTCTGTTGTGTACTGCTTCCCTGCATACTGTGCGCTCTGTTTCTGCGCCGGGGGCTGCGCGGAAAGGCGTGGCGGTTTCACTTTATAGGGGTGATTCTGTTTTTGCTGATGCTTTTCGGTATGTTTAGTATTACCGGGTTCGGCAGTGTCTGGGATATTGGCCGTTATGACGAGCTGATCCGCTGGGATGAGGTAAATACGGTTTTGTTCGGTTCTCAGGGACGGATGACCTATGTCCTGAATATTTTTCTTTTTGTGCCTTTGGGCTTTCTGCTGCCTCTGATCTGGAAAGAGTATCGGAATATCGGTAAGGTCTTGTTGACGGGGGCCGCGCTTTCTCTGATAATAGAGTGCAGCCAGCTTTTGAACCGCCGGACGACGGACGTGGACGATCTGCTGATGAATATTTTTGGAACGGTATGGGGCTTTTTTATCTGGGAATGCATGGGTCGTGTTTTGAAAAAGGTCAATGACCGGGCTGTTTCTCTGGCCCGGTGGGAGCCGGTCCTTTATCTGGCGCTGGCTTGTGCCGGTCAATTTTTCCTGTATAACTGGCGGCTGGCAGTGTGAGGCGTGATATAAGGAAAATTTAACGTTGCATATTGTCAGGACAGAGGTTATAATAACAAAGATTAGGCATGGAGGGATGAGGATGATCAATAAAATCCTGGTTCTGATGCCCTTTCTTTTGCTTTTGCTGACGGGATGTGGTTCGGCCACCCGGGAAACGACACTGTCGCTCAGCAAAAAAGGTGTGCTTACCCAGACGATTGTGGAAGAGTGGGATCAGGATTATTACAATCAATCGGAATTGGAAAAAGAGATGGAGACGGCTGTGGAAGCCAATGCGAAAGTCACCATGAAGTCTTTTCGGATAAAAAATAAGACCGCTACGGCGACACTCGTATATGAGTCCGCCGAGGCTTACGCAGATTTCAACGGCGTCGCCTGTTTTTGGGGAACGGCAACCGAGGCGGTGGCGGCCGGATACAGTCTGGCCGGAGAATATCTGGACAGTAACGGCAATCAGGTGGATCTGACCACTATTTCGAACAGTGAAAAGCCTTATCATGTGATGATTCTGACGGAGCCCGTGCTGGTGGAGGTACCGGGGAAAATACTCTGTGCCAGCCCAGTGGTGGAGATCCGGGACGCCAAACATGCCAAAGTAACGATGGGGCGGGTATTTCCGGAGACCGCCACAGAGGAAAAGAGCGGGAGCGGCATTCCGGAGACGGGTCAGCCAGAGAAAGCCGGAAGTCAGACAGATACGTCCTCCTCCGAGAGCGCACAGGACGCGGCGGACAGTTCTGACGGGGACGGGCTGCAGCTCTGGCTGGACGAGCCGGCCTGTATCGTGTACCGATAGTGCGTACAGAAAGCAGTCTGTACGCTTTTTTAAAAGGAGTTTCCGGATCGGGGATATGGATGCCCCATAGTAACCGTAAAAGTCAAAGGAATTAAGGAGGAGAAGTTCGTATGGAAAAAACAATGGATAAGATCGTTGCGCTGGCGAAATCCAGGGGATTCGTGTACCCGGGTTCCGAGATTTACGGAGGTCTGGCCAACACATGGGATTATGGCAATCTGGGTGTGGAATTGAAAAATAATGTGAAACGGGCCTGGTGGAAAAAATTCGTGCAGGCCAATCCCTACAATGTGGGCGTGGACTGCGCGATTCTTATGAATCCCCAGACATGGGTGGCTTCTGGTCATCTGGGCGGTTTTTCCGATCCGCTGATGGACTGTAAGGAATGCCACGAACGTTTCCGCGCCGACAAGCTGATTGAGGATTTCTGCGAAGAGAAGGGGATTGCTCTGGAGGGTACGGTGGACGGCTGGTCCCAGGAACAGATGATGCAGTTTGTTGAGGAGCATCAGGTACCCTGTCCCACCTGCGGTAAGCACAATTTTACCGATATCCGTCAGTTTAATCTGATGTTTAAGACTTTCCAGGGCGTGACCGAGGACGCCAAGAATACGGTGTACCTGCGTCCCGAGACGGCCCAGGGGATTTTCGTGAATTTCAAGAACGTCCAGCGCACTTCCAGGAAAAAGCTGCCTTTCGGCATAGCTCAGATCGGTAAATCTTTTCGTAATGAGATTACGCCGGGCAACTTTACTTTCCGGACCAGGGAATTTGAGCAGATGGAGCTGGAATTTTTCTGTAAGCCGGACACGGATCTGGAATGGTTCGCCTATTGGAAAGAGTTCTGCCTGAACTGGTTAAAGAGTCTGGGCCTCAAGGATGAGGAGATCCGCGCCAGAGATCATGAGCCGGAGGAATTGTCTTTCTACAGCAAAGCGACTACGGATGTGGAGTTTCTGTTCCCCTTCGGCTGGGGCGAGCTGTGGGGTATCGCGGACAGAACTGATTATGACCTGACCTGTCATCAGGACGTGTCGAAACAGGATTTGACTTATTTCGACGACGCCACAGGCGAGCGTTACATTCCCTACGTGATTGAGCCCTCTCTGGGCGCCGACCGTATGGTTCTGGCTTTCCTTTGCAGCGCCTACGATGAGGAAGTGCTGGATGCCGAGAAGAATGACGTCCGCACCGTACTGCATTTCCATCCGGCCATTGCTCCGGTGAAAATAGGCGTGCTACCCCTGTCTAAAAAGCTGGGTGAAGGCGCGCAGAAGATCTATGAGATGCTGGCGGAGGAGTACAACTGTGAGTACGATGACCGCGGCGCTATCGGTAAACGCTATCGCCGGCAGGATGAGATCGGTACACCGTTCTGTGTGACCTATGATTTTGATTCGGAGGAAGATCAGTCCGTGACGGTTCGCGACAGGGATTCCATGGAGCAGGAACGTGTGAAGATTGCGGATCTGCCCGCCTATTTTGCAGAGAAATTCAGATTCTGATTTGCAGATTTTTGCCGTTGACTTAACAGATTCTTAGGAATTAAAAAATAAAATAGTAAAGTTCGGGCAGCTCCCGTTTGGTAGAATGACTATCGAACGGGAGCTGTTTTACAGAGTAATTTGTAATCAGTCTGTTACAATAAAACCATTCATATGTTTGTCGTGGGATTTAAAATTACATAATTGCAGGCAAAATGGAAGTATGATAGTATAAAAGTAAAGAAAGGCAGGTGGTGTAGCCATGGGGAAAGAGAACCGTGAGCATAAGGATAGCTTTTTTGTGGATCTCTTTTATCAGGATGAAACGGCGAAAAAGAACTTACGAATGGACAGATACTTGTCCTTGGGGAGCATCAAAGTACAGTGAACCCTAATATGCCGTTGCGCTGCCTTCTGTATGTAGGAAGAGCCTTTGAACAGCTTGTGGATAAAAGCGCCCGGTACAGGACGACACTTGTTAAGATACCGACACCGGAGTTTTACACTTTTTATAATGGGGAGAAAGAATTTCCATTAGAACAGGAATTGTCGCTGTCGGATGCGTTTATGAATCTGCCAGGAAATAATTCTGTGGAGCTGAAGGTGAAGGTTATTAATATAAACGCGGATAAGGCACATAAAATAATAAAGAAATGTGGAATATTAAGAGAATACAGCCAGTTTATTGACACAGTAAGAAAATATTCCTCTGAAAAAGGGGCTATTAAAAAAGCAATAAAAGAATGTATTGACAGTGGGATATTGGCGGAATATCTGAAACGTAAAGGAAGCGAGGTGGAGAATATGCTGATTGCGGAGTATAGCTATGAGGAAGATATTCAAGTAAAGCAGCAAGAGGCCAGACAGCAGGGAATGGCTTTGGGCAGACAGCAGGGAATGATACAGGGAACAATTTGTACATTGCGGGATTGCTGATGATTATGATGACAGTGGTAGACGATAACCTGGAAACAGTCCGGGAGGCTTACAGGCAAAGCACGGAAAATCTGAAATCTTTCCGAAATGTTTCCGCAGTATTGCAAGAGTGCGGCCTAAGGAGTATACTTACCCCAACAACTGAATAATGATATATCTTCAGGGCAGGGTGAGATTCCCGATTGGCGGTATAGTCCGCGAGCGTGAAAACGCAGGACTTGGCAGAGGTTCAAGTCAGGATTTGGTGCGATTCCAAAACCAACAGTATAGTCTGGATAGAAGAAGATGAATTCATATTATGCGGTATGCTGTTATTGTCATGCTGCTGTTTTGAATTTCCTGGCACCTGAATGGTATAGCGATTCAGGTGCTAATTTTTATTTTCAGGAGGAAATGGTATATGGACAGCAAGACAAAAAGAATAACCACTACCGCCATGCTTTGTGCAGTAGCCTATGTAGCGGTGGTGGTTGGAAGGGTCCCCGTTGTGTTATTTTTGAAGTATGATCCGAAGGATATCATCATCACGCTGGGCGGCCTGATATGGGGGCCGATGACTTCTCTTACCGTATCTGTGATTGTATCGCTGATAGAAATGGTGACAATCAGTGAAAACGGAGTTTTGGGGTGTATCATGAATATTATATCAACGTGTTCTTTTGCCTGTACAGCCTCTGTGATCTACAAAAAGAAGCGGACGTTACCCGGTGCAGTCACAGGGTTGGTAACGGGCAGTCTGATGATGGTATTGGCGATGCTGCTATGGAACTATCTGATAACGCCTATTTATATGGGGTATCCGCGTGAAGCCGTGGCGGAGCTGCTGCTCCCTGCATTTCTCCCCTTTAATCTGCTGAAGGCCGGATTAAACGCAGGGTTTACATTCCTGCTTTATAAACCGGTGATAACGGCATTACGCAAAGCGAGCTATATCTCAGGCGCGCAGAATGTGCAGGGCAGAAAACCGGTTGGCTTGTGGCTGTTTTCGGGGGTTATCGTAATTACCTGCATCCTGCTGATATTATCGCTTAATGGAATCATATGAGGGACATCATGGAACAAATTTCAAATAAGAATCCTATAAATATCCTTTCGGGAAAAGTGATACATGGGCGGGGGATAGGGAAATTGGTCGGTATGCCAACTGCAAATATGGAGGTTTTGGATGAAAGTATCCTGCCGTCAGCCGGTGTATATGTTACGGAGATTTTGCTAGATGGCCGGATGTATTATGGCATCACGAATATAGGGACAAGGCCGGTTGGGAAAACGACTGGAGCGAATTATCTTGCCGGTTCCTGCTGAAATTCCTTCCGATACTGTCCGGGTGTCATGCCGGTGGCTTTCCGGAATACCCGGATGAAATAGCTGCTGCCGGAGAAACCGGTCTGCTGTGCGACGAGCTCCATGTCGGCTTCTGTTTCCAGGAGCAGCTTTTTTGCCCGTTCTATGCGGGTGGCGGCCAGATAATCGGTGAAATTTCTGGAAAAATGCTTCTGGAAATACACGCTGAAATATTTGGGAGACATATGAAACCGTTTTCCCAATGTTTCCAGGGAAAGGTACTCCCCGCAATGATCCTGAACATATTGGGCGATATGCAGGAGCATATCCATTTGCCGGGAATTTTTTTCACGTCGGCTGATCACGCCGTCTTTATATAAATAAAAATAGAAGAGGAGCAGCCTGGCCTTGATACCCAGCCAGGCGCCGTCGTCATCTCCCTCATACAGGGCATAGATTTCCTGAAAGAGGGATTCCGCCCGCTCTGCCGTCCGACGGGGCAGATAGGTGGTAACATAAGCGTTCAGCTCGGCCAGCGGGCGCAGATAGTTTTCCCCTGCCTCGTCGGCCTGGTCAAACTGGAGCCAGGACAGGGGGAATACCATGGCCAGATAAGTGCATCCCCGGGCCGTGGACTGCATCCCGTGGAGTTCCCTGGGGTTAATGTAGAAGATATTTCCGGCTGTTCCGTCATAGGGTTCGTCCCGGACGGTGACGGAGAGTCGACCGCTCAGAACCCACAGGATCTCCACCTGTTCCTGCCAGTGGTAGGGCACGTCGATTCTGCCGTTTTCATCCTGCATTTTATATATTTTTAAGGGGCGCATCGGCGTCCCCTGCGTTCGTATTTCACGTAGTTCCTGTCTCATGCCTGCCGCCTTTTTTTCGAATCGTTTCAGTTGTCAGCTATAGGGATATTGTACTATAACTACTGGATATAGTGCAACACAATACTGTTTTTGCGGGATATACTTCAATTATCAAGACGTACATACGGAGGACTACAGAATATGAAGCATTGGTTGGAAGACAGTATTTTTTATGAGATTTATCCTCAGAGTTTTTATGACAGCAACAATGACGGCATCGGAGATATCCCGGGGATCGTGGAAAAACTGGATTATATTAAGAAACTGGGCTGTAATGCTCTCTGGCTGAATCCCTGTTTCCTGTCGCCGTTCAGCGACGCGGGTTACGACGTGGCGGACTATTGCCGGGTAGCGCCGCGTTACGGTACCAATGAGGATCTGGTAAAGCTTTTTGCGGAGGCGCACAAGAGGGATATGCATGTCCTTCTGGATCTGGTCCCCGGCCATACATCTATTGAACATGCCTGGTTTAAGGAGTCCGGGAAGATGGAGCCCAACGAATACTGGGGTCGGTATGTCTGGACGGACAGTATCTGGAAAGACGTGGCGTCCTACGACGGCATATCCGGTTCCCTGCGGGGCATGTATCCCAGGGACGGCAGCGTCGGCGTGAATTTCTATTCCACCCAGCCGGCCCTGAACTATGGCTTTGCCAATCCTACAGAGTCCTGGCAGTGTGCGGTGGATTCCCCGGAAGCTATGGGAACCCGGCAGGCCATGAAAGAGGTAATGGCTTTCTGGATCTCCCGGGGCTGCGACGGATTCCGCGTGGATATGGCAGGTTCTCTGGTGAAAAATGATCCAGATAAGGCGGAGACCATCCGGTTGTGGCAGGATATGCGGGCTTATCTGGACGAGACCTATCCGAAAGCCGTGCTGATTTCGGAGTGGGGAGAGCCGGACAAATCGCTGATGGGCGGTTTCCACATGGATTTCCTGCTTCATTTCGGTCCCTCCCATTATATGGATCTCTTCCGGTGCGAACATCCCTATTTCAGCCGGGAAGGAAAGGGCGACGCCTTCTCCTTTGTGGAAACGTATAAGAAAAATTATGAATTGACCAGGAAAAAGGGCATGATCTGTATACCCTCCGGCAATCATGATATGGTGCGTATCCGGAAATATCTGGATAATGAAGAATTGAAACTGGTTTACGCGTTCTTGCTGTCCATGCCCGGCGCGCCGTTTATTTATTACGGCGACGAGATCGGTATGCGTTATCTGGATATCCCCAATGTGGAAGGCGGTTATCACCGCACCGGTTCCCGGACGCCCATGCAGTGGAATCATGGCATCAATTACGGATTTTCCGAGGCGCCGGTGGAGAAATTGTACACGGTTCAGGATACGACAGAGGACGCTCCGGCAGCGGCGGACCAGATGGCAGACGAGAATTCTCTGTGGCATGAGATACAGAGGCTGGCCGAGATCCGCAGAGAGCATCCCGCTTTGTGTGCTTCCGGAAAAATCGAGTTCGTCTATTGCGAGAAAGAAAAATACCCGCTGGTATATCTGCGCTATGATGAGGAGCAGAAAGTCCTGGTGGCGTTAAATCCCTCCGGGGAGGAGGCGTCCTGTCCCTGCCCCTACAAAGAAAAGGCAGTGGTATACAGCCGGGGCGGGGCCATTCGGCTGGAAGACGGTATACTACATATTCCCGGTGAGAGCGCGGCGTTTGTGGAAGTGGAATAAAACGAAAACATTAAATAGTAAAGAAAGCATAAAGCCCTCGGATCAAGTTCTGGGGGCTTTACGCGTATGTGATTTTGCATATTGGGAAAACAGAAAAATATAATAAGGAATGGATATTTCCATACAGAATCATCTGTTTGCAGGCGGATGTTTAAAATACGTAAAAAAATAATGCTAAAAGAAGAAAAATAAGGATATAAACAAAGCTGATGATCTGGTAAAATATAAAAAACACAGTTTTTCTTACCATAAGCTGCAAGTAGGAGGAGTTTGCCATGGAACGTAAATATCCACATCTTTGTTCTCCCATCACACTGGGACGGACAACCTTTCGGAACCGTATGTTTTCTGCGCCTATGGGCGGAACAGATATTACGAATGACGGGTGTATTGGTCCGAAATCTACCGCATTTTATGAGCTGCGGGCAAAAGGGGGCGCAGGAGCCGTTACCGTCAGCGAGCTGATGGTTCATCCGCAAACGGACGGAAGCCACGCCTATCATCTGGACGAAAGTATTCTGAATTCCCTTGCCTGTGCCACATACACAGCGGATGCAATCCGCAGACATGGCGCTATGCCCAGTATTGAGCTGTCTCATTCCGGTATGTATGCGGGGACTTACATGACGGACAAAGGCAGGCAGAAATCTATGAACCAGTGGGGGCCGTCAGACACGATACGCCCGGACGGGGTAGAAGTAAAGGCACTTACCAGAGAAATGATTGATGAAATTGTATCGTCCTACGGGCATGTGGCGGGGCTTGCCAAGCGTGCGGGTTTTGAAATGCTGATGATACATGGCGGTCATGGCTGGCTGATCAATCAGTTTCTGTCGCCGTATTTTAACAAACGCACGGATGAATATGGCGGAAGCCTGGAAAACAGATGCCGTTTTGCGGCGGAGGCGTTGCAGGCGGTCAGGAAAGCGGTAGGCCCGTTTTTCCCTGTTGAATTCCGTCTGAGCGGATCTGAATTATTTGAAGGCGGTTATGATCTGGAGGAAGGCTGCCGGATCGCCGGACAGATAGAGCCCTATATTGATTTGCTCCATGTATCCGCCGGTACATATCAAAGGGGTTTTGGCAGAACCCATCCTTCTATGTTCCGGGAGCATGGCTGTAATGTTTATCTGGCGGCAGAAATCAAAAAACATGTGTCAGTACCGGTGGCGACTATCGGCGGACTAAACGATCCGGTACAGATGGAGGAGATTATCGCGACCGGTAAAGCTGATGTGGTTTATATGGCCAGGGCGCTTCTGGCAGATCCGTTCCTTCCGAGGAAAATTACAGAAAACAGGGAAGACGAGATCGTGAAATGTCTGCGCTGTTTTACCTGTATGGCGGAGAGGGCGGCGACGTCAACCAGAAGATGCACGGTCAATCCGCTGATCGGAAGAGAGGCAGAGGGAGATGAAGTAGCTCCGGCTCCGGTTAAAAAGAAAGTGCTGGTGGCGGGCGCAGGCCCCGGAGGCCTGTATGCGGCATATACGGCGGCCAGGAGAGGTCATCAGGTCATACTCTGCGAAAAAGAATCGGAAACGGGCGGAATCCTGAAGAGCGAACAGGCCCTGCCTTTTAAATATGAGATGTATGAACTGGCGGGCACGTATCGGCTTCTTGCCGAGCGGGCAGGAGTGGAAATCCGGTTAAATACGGAAGTGACAAAAGAATATGCAGAGAAAGAACAGGCGGACGCACTGATCGTCGCGGTGGGTTCTTTACCGCTTGTACCGCCGATTCCGGGGCTTGACGGAGAAAATGTGGTAGTAGTCAATAATTATTATCTGGAAAAGGATAAGGTTGGCAGTGAGGTAGTCGTATTTGGCGGTGGACTGGCAGGATGTGAATGCGCCATTCATCTGGGGATGGAGGGAAAGAACGTGCATCTGGTGGAGATGAGAGACGCCCTTGCTCCCGATGCAAATGTAAGGCATCGTCCTTTGCTTTTGCAGGAAATCGATAAGTATGTGACCGTACATACAGGCTACAAAGGGTTGGAGGTGACGAAAGAAGGAATTCTCTGCGAGGATAAAAAAGGAGAGAAACACCTGGTTCCCGGGACTTCCGTCATCTGTGCGCTGGGTCAGCGTTCCAGAATAGATGTGGTCAATGAATTACAGGACGCGGCGCCTTTTGTAAGGGTGATCGGAGACGCAGCGAAAGTGTCCACGATTACCAATGCGGTCTATTGGGGATATCACGCGGCGCTGGATATATAGATTAAGAAAGGAAAGGCGGGATAATGATAGAAAAAAGAAAGATTATTCTGGATTGTGATCCGGGACATGACGATGCGATCGCTATTATGCTGCTGGGAGCGTTTCCGGAGAAGGTGCAGTTCGCCGGAATAACGACGGTGGCTGGAAATCAGACGGTGGATAAAACATTTTTCAATGCCAGGCGTGTGACGGAATATCTGGGGCTGGATATCCCTGTATACCGGGGCTGTGAGGGTCCGCTGCTCCGTTCTCCGGTGCTGGCTGACGATATACATGGAGAGACGGGTCTGGACGGCTTTACTTTCCATGACTTAAAGCGTTCGCCGGAGACGGAGCAGGGAGTGCTGTGGATGCTGCGCACGCTGCGGGAGGCAGCAGAGCCCATGACCATCCTCGCTACAGGTCCCATGACCAATCTTGCCATGGCCCTGCGTCTGGAGCCGGAAATCGCGGGTAAGATCCGCGAAATCGTATTCATGGGCGGCGCCATGGGCCTGGGCAACGTGACTCCAGCGGCGGAATTTAATATGTTCGCCGACCCGGAGGCCGCCTCGATTGTATTATCCAGCGGATGTCCTCTTGTGATGGCCGGTCTGGATGTGACGATGCAGGCTCTTTGCTCGGAACAGATGATTTCCCGTATGGCCGGTCGCAACAATCCCGCCGCCCGGCTCTTTAAGGATACGATGACTTCTTACTGTGCGGTGGAGTGTAAAACCTATAATGTGACTGCCGCGCCTCTGCACGATCCTGTGGCCGCCGCCTGGCTGCTGCGCCCCAAGCTGATTGAGCTAAAGCCCATGCACGTGACCGTAGACTGCACGGGCCGGGAAGGTTATGGCCGCACTTACTGCGACTATTATGGCAAGGGCGGCGGCAGAGCTAACTGCCGGGTGGCTCTCCAATTGGAAGCGGACGCTTTCTGGGATCTGATTGAGGAGGCGATCTGCCGTTACGGCGCATAATATTTTTTCAAATCTAACGCCTAAATATGTATGTCTTTGCATATATTTTACCAGTACATCATTCACGGAGAGCTGTGCCTCTCTGAGAAATGCTTGTCCAGACCATTTGCAGGAGGTAACATATGGAGGCGTTTTCGATTTACAGGGATCTTCAGAACCGGACCCATGGTCAGCTGCTGCTCGGTGTCGTCGGTCCGGTTCGCACGGGGAAATCGACGTTTATCCGGCGGTTCATGGAGCTTACGGCTCTGGAATATCTGGAAGATGCACAGAAGAATGAAATCATGGATCAGCTTCCGGTCAGCGGTTCGGGAAAACTGATCACCACGGTGGAACCCAAGTTTATTCCCCGTGATCCGGTGACATTGTCACTGTCGGAGGATGTGCGTGTGAAGCTGCGGCTGATCGACTGCGTCGGTTTTCTGGTTCCCGACGCGGTGGGCAGCACGGAAAATGACAGAGAAAGGCTGGTGAAAACCCCCTGGTCTGATGTGGAAATGCCTTTCTCCAAAGCGGCGGATTTCGGCACGCAGAAGGTAATCCGCGACCATGCAACCATTGGCGTCCTGGTGACCACAGACGGCTCTTTTGGGGAAATTCCCAGAGAAAATTATGAGGAGAGCGAGCTGCGCACTGTCCGGGAGCTGGAGGCTCAGGGCAAGCCTTACGTGGTGGTGCTGAATACCAAAAAGCCTTATAAAGATGAGACGAAAGCCCTGGCGGCCGGCCTCCAGGAGCAGTATGGGGTCAGCGTCATTCCGGTAAACTGTGACCAGATGCGCAAGGAGGATATTATCCGCATTCTGGAAGCGGTGCTGATGGAATTTCCGGTGATGGAAATTGCCTATTACATACCTAAATGGGCGGAAATCCTCCCCCTGTCCCATCCGTTGAAAGAGGAATTGCTGGATATTGCCCGCACCATATCTTCCCGGATACAGGATATCAAGGATGTAAAGCCGGAGGCTCTGGCCGTGGATAAACCCTGTGTGAAATATTGTGCTACAGAGCAGATGGATTTTGCCACCGGAGTGGTGAAGGTGCGGCTGGATTTAAAAGAGGAATATTACTATCAGATATTAACCGAGCTCACCGGCACCTCCATCGAGGGCGAGTATGACCTGGTGAAAATCCTGAAGAGCCTGACCGGCAAAAAAAGCGAATATGACAGGGTTTTGCAGGCCATAGATTCTGTGCGGAACTGCGGTTACGGCGTAGTGCTGCCGGACCGGAATGAAATGCAGCTGGATACTCCGGTACTGATACGCCAGGGCAACAAATTCGGCGTGCGTCTGAAGGCTGTGAGTCCCACCGTCCACATGATACGGGCTGACATAGAGACGGAGATTGCTCCCATCGTGGGCAGTGAAGAACAGGCCAGCGATCTGATTTCTTATATTGAAGAGCGTTCGGACAAAGATGACGGCATGATGGAAATCAACATTTTCGGCAAATCTATTGAGCAGCTTGTGGAGGAAGGCATCAACGCCAAGATATCCAATCTCAGCGGCGAGAGCCAGGCAAAGCTCCAGAATTCCATGAAAAAAATTGTTAACGACAGCAATGGCGGAATGATCTGTATCATTATATGAGAAAAAAGGGCGTATCTTTTCAGGTATGCCCCTTTTTTTTATTGACAATACGAAATTAAAGTGATATGATTTTGATATCAAACAAATAGGAGGATAAAATCATGAAAGAAATCGTATTGTCCAATCGTAAAATTGGTATGCCGGTTCTGCTGGGGGAGATTGTACTGTACCTGTTATTGATTGCCGGACTGATTTTTTCGATCGTCCGTGAGGGTGACAGTGATTTCCCTGTGGGAGTGATCGCCTGTATTTTGCTCATGGCCATCGCCTGGATTCCCCTCATGGGCCTGCATGTGATTAAACCGCAGGAAGCCCTGGTGCTGACATTGTTCGGTAAATACAAGGGTACGCTTAAAGACGCCGGTTTTTACTGGGTCAATCCTTTTTGTACATCCCTTAATCCGGCCGGCAAGACGAAGCTGAGCCAGAGCGGCGATGTGCGGTCTCCCAAGTTCAGCATTGGCCACGGAGATGCGGGAGAAAAAGTGGAGAATAAAGAGGAAAGAAAGCTCTCGTTGAAAATCATGACGCTGAACAATTCCCGGCAGAAGATCAATGATTGTCTGGGCAATCCGGTGGAGATCGGTATTGCGGTGACCTGGCGGGTAAAGGACACGGCCAAAGCGGTATTTAACGTGGATAATTACAAAGAATTTCTTTCTCTTCAGTGCGACAGCGCCCTGCGCAATATCGTTCGTCTCTATCCCTATGATGTGGCTCCCAATGTGGATACCACCGGGGACGGCGTGGCGGATGAGGGAAGTCTGCGAGGCTCGAGTGAAATTGTGGCTGGAAGAATCCGTGACGAGATACAGAGTCGTGTGGACGAGGCGGGTATAGAAGTGGTCGAGGCAAGAATCACCTATCTGGCCTATGCCCCGGAAATTGCGGCCGCCATGCTGCAGCGCCAGCAGGCGACGGCTCTGGTAGATGCGAGAAAGACGATCGTGGACGGCGCTGTGGGTATGGTGGAGATGGCCCTGGAACAGCTAAATGAACACGATATCGTGACGCTGGATGAGGAGCGCAAAGCAGCCATGGTTTCTAATCTGCTGGTGGTGCTCTGCGGCAACCATGACGCCCAGCCGGTGGTGAATTCCGGCAGCCTGTACTGATATGGCCGAACCCAAGAAACAGGTGCCGCTGCGTCTCTCCACCAAACTGTACAATGCTCTGGCTGCCTGGGCGGAAGATGATTTTCGTTCAGTCAACGGGCAAATCGAGTATTTGCTGACCGAATGTGTCAGGCAGCGTCGGAAGAATGGGAAATACGTTTCCGAGGAGATCGATAAACCTCTGGAACTGGATTTCCTGGCAGAGAATGAGGGAAAATAGCAGTAAACCGGTCTGTGCATGTATGCATGGGCCGGTTTATCTGTCTTTGCCGGAAATCTGCAGAGGTTTTGACCATTCCGGTATCATGTCGCGCCCTGTTTTTCGACACTGCACCATATCATATAAAATGTCTGCGGATATATCGTAAGTACTTTCATTCTGTGAAGTCAGCAGGCGCAGGCTGCTTTTTTTGTGGATTTCGGAGAGCAGGGATGCCGATTCCCGGCGAAACCCCAGTACCCGGACTTCATTTATGGGCGGATAGCCGTGGATATTCAGAAGAATCTGGATCAGGGAGCGGCGGATACGGCTGTGGGTCATATTTCTGGTCTTCAAAAGGTCGGCAAACTGGTTGAAGGAGGCAAACGCGTACTGACAGCGCCGGATACGATTCAGAAGTTCCGGCGATACATCCGGACAGGCCAGTAAAGCGTCGTCAGGCTGCAGGAGAATCCGATACTGCAGAAGCTGGGAAAAATCATCGGTAAAAACCAGGCCGTTCTGCCGGTACCGGTCGTACAGCATGTCGGCGGCGTCTGCGGGCATATGCCGGGAGAGCTGTCTGGGGATTTCATTTTTAAAGGATGTATGTTGAAACAGACCGCGCAATGCGCTGGCAGACGCAGCGGGGCCGGTCAGGCCGGTATCGTGGTGTCCGCTTCCCCGGCGGGGGACGGCCAGCGGCCGGATGGGGCTGTGCCTTTTCCGTAATGCCCTGCAATATTCGACCCCGAGGAGGGTATTGGGACGGGAGAGCAGCGCGGCATATTCAGCAGGAAGGGCGGCCGCCCGTGCCTGGGCAAACGTGAGCCCGGTTTGCAGTCCTTTCTGTAATTTTTTGGAAAAGTCAGGAGTTTCTTCACAGAGTGCGTTTGCCGTTCGGGTGATCTGCTCCAGATCAGTGTTTTCCGAACCGAAGCTCAGCATATCCACCATGTTCAGCCGGTCAAGTATTTCCACGGCGCCCGTGGCGAAACGCTCCGCACTGGCAGACGCGTAAGGGCAGGGCAGCTCCAGTACGAGATCTGCGCCGTGGCACAGCGCCATTTTGGCCCGCAGATGTTTGTCAATAAGAGCTGGCGCACCGCGCTGGACGAAACTGCCGCTCATGATGACGATCACGTGAGAACAGCCGGTCAGCCGCCGGGTTTCTTCTATATGAAAAAGATGGCCGTTATGAAAAGGATTGTATTCCGCTATGATTCCGGCTACAGTCAATATTTTCTCTCCTCTCAATACTGTGGTGATCTTCGTTCTGTCCGTTTTGGAAAAACGGAATCGTTATATTCTATCACACATGTGGTCAGCCATCCAGATATTATTTTATTTTTGACTGACCGGCGGTTGCCAATTTCCGGTATACCATAGTAAAATAAAAAAAATCCGGTTATGAAAAAAGAAAGGAGTACAAAAATCATGGCGCAATTACAAATGAATTTTCTGTCCGAAAGTCTGATGCGGACGGTCACTGTCAATGCGGTCATTCCCTTTGACAAAATCCGCATGCCCTGGGAAGAAGCCCCGGCGATAAAAACACCCTTTAAAACGTTGTATCTGCTACACGGTATTTTCGGCAATTACACGGACTGGATCAGCGGGACCAATATCCAGCGATGGGCAGAGGAAAAAAATCTGGCGGTCATTATGCCCTCGGGAGAAAATCATTTCTATATGGACTGTGAGGCCAACGGAGAGCGGTACAGCCGTTTCATCGGCGAGGAGCTGCCCAGGAAAATGTGCGAGCTGTTTCCTCTGTCGGCGGCCAGGGAAGATACGTTTATCGGCGGCCTGTCCATGGGCGGTTTCGGCGCAATTACCAACGGATTGAAGTACAGGGAACGTTTTGGCCGGATTATCGGTCTGTCCAGCGCATTTATATTTGATGATATATGCAATCCTGACAGCAAAGATCTGGGCCGCAGTGTGTTTGGTCCCCGGTTCTATGAGACCCTGTTGGGCCCGAGGGAAGGCTTCAAAGGCGGTCCGGCGGATTATAATCATCTTTTGGATGAGGCTGCCGGGGATGAGGGCGAGAAACCGGTTTTTTATCTGTGCTGCGGGGTGGAGGATTCGCTTTTAGGCGTAAACCGGGAATTTGCCGCCCGGGTGAAGGAAAAAGGTTTTGCCTGTACCTATGAGGAAGGGCCGGGCGCTCATGAGTGGGATTTCTGGAACCGGTACATTAAGAAAGTGCTGGACTGGCTGCCCCTTGAGGAAGACAAAGAGGGCATCAACAGCGGGAATATCGGAGATCGTTAAGCCGATCTGATTTTCCGTAACTGTTAAGCTGCGGGATGAGCTGTTATGATCCATTCATTAATTTTTCCGTGATTTTCCAAACCGTGTACTTGCGAAACGGCGTTGTAAGAGGTATAATTTTGATATATTCCGGCTGTCCCATAAGGGGGCGGCGTATTATACGAAAGGAGTCATAAACCTATGAGTTTTATTGACACAATCAAAGCAAGAGCAAAAGCAGACAAGAAGACCATCGTACTTCCTGAGACAGAAGACCGCAGGACTTATGAGGCCGCCGCGCAGATTTTGAAGGAAGGTATCGCCGATATCGTCCTTGTCGGTTCCGAAGAAGAAGTGAAAAAGGGCAGCGAGGGCCTGGATCTGGCGGGAGCCGTAGTGGTGGACCCGGCCACATCCGATAAGACCCAGTCCTATATTGATAAACTGGTTGAGCTGAGAAGCAAAAAAGGCATGACACCGGAAAAAGCAAAAGAGATCCTTCTGAACCAGTATCTGTATTACGGCGTTATGATGGTGAAAATGGGCGACGCGGACGGTATGGTATCCGGCGCCTGCCATTCCACAGCCGATACATTAAGACCCTGCCTTCAGATCCTGAAGACCAAACCGGGCACCAAATTGGTATCCGCTTTCTTCCTTATGGTAGTGCCGAATTGCGAGTATGGCGCCAACGGCACTTTCGTATTTGCCGACAGCGGTTTGAATCAGGACCCCAATCCGGAAGAACTGGCAGCCATCGCCGCTTCCTCCGCAGAGTCTTTCCGTGCGCTGGTAGGGGAGGAGCCGGTAGTGGCTATGCTTTCCCACTCCACCAAGGGCAGCGCCAAACATGCGCTGGTAGATAAGGTGACAGAGGCTACCCGTATTGCCAAAGAGCAGAATCCGGATCTGAAACTGGACGGCGAGTTCCAGCTCGACGCGGCCATCGTTCCCAGTGTGGGCGCCTCCAAGGCTCCGGGCAGCGATGTGGCAGGCAAGGCCAACGTTCTGATCTTCCCGAATCTGGATGCCGGAAATATCGGCTATAAGCTGACCCAGAGACTGGCCAAAGCAGAAGCTTACGGTCCTGTGACCCAGGGTATCGCGGCTCCGGTCAACGATCTGTCCAGAGGCTGTTCCGCTGAAGATATCGTGGGCGTGGTGGCGATCACGGCCGTACAGTGCCAGGCTCAGGACTAACATAGCACATAGGAGGTTTTCAAGAAATGAATGTATTAGTTATCAACTGCGGGAGCTCTTCCCTGAAATATCAGTTAATCAATTCCGAATCAGAAGAGGTGCTGGCCAAAGGGCTTTGTGAGAGGATCGGCATTGACGGCCGCCTTACCTATCAGAAGGCCGGTTTGGACAAGGAAGTCACCGACGCTCCGATGCCCACTCATAAAGAGGCCATCAAAATGGTACTGGATGCCCTGACAAATGACAAGACCGGTGCGATTGCCAGTCTGGCCGAGGTGGGCGCCGTAGGTCACAGAATGGTACACGGCGGTGAGAAATTCACCAGTTCTGCCGTGATCAATGATGAAATGATCAAGGCCGTGGAGTCCTGCAATCCCCTGGCTCCTCTGCACAATCCGGCCAATCTGATCGGCGTGAATGCCTGCAAGGAACTGATGCCCGACGTGCCGATGGTAGGCGTGTTTGATACCGCTTTCCATCAGACCATGCCGAAGGAGGCTTATCTGTACGGCCTTCCCTATGAGTATTATGAGAAATATGGCGTTCGCCGTTACGGTTTCCACGGAACCTCCCACAGCTTTGTTTCCAAAGAAACAGCCAAGTTCCTGGGAATGGATCTGGAGAATTCCAAGATCATCGTGGCTCATCTGGGCAACGGCGCGTCCATCAGCGCGGTAAAGAACGGTAAATGCGTGGATACATCCATGGGACTGACGCCTCTGGCCGGTCTGGTGATGGGAACCCGCTGCGGCGATATCGACCCGGCGATTCTGGAGTATGTTGCGCAGAAAGAAAATCTGGATCTGACCGGTGTGATGAACGTGCTGAACAAAAAATCCGGCGTACAGGGTATCTCCGGCGTGTCCAGCGATTTCCGTGATCTGGAGAACGGCATGAATGAGGGCAACGAGCGGTGTGCCGATGCCCTGAATGTCTTCTGCTATAACGTAGCTAAATTTATCGGCGCTTACGTGGCGGCCATGAACGGCGTAGATGCCATCGCCTTTACTGCCGGTATCGGCGAGAACGCGCCGCTGGTGCGTGAGAAGGTGCTTGGCTATCTTGGCTATCTCGGCGTGAGTCTGGATGCCGAAGCCAATAAGAAACGCGGCGATAACAACGTGATCTCCACACAGGATTCCAAAGTGAAGGTAGTGGTAGTGCCCACCAATGAAGAATTGGCGATCTGCAGAGATACCGTAGCATTGGTGAAATAATGAGCTTTGCGAATACACAGGAAATCGGTTGTCAGTGATTCTTTCGTATGTTTATCAAGTAAAACATCACCCCGGATACTATATGGTCCGGGGTGTTTTGCCGGTTGATTTTAAGAGTGAGTGTTTGATAGGATGGCAGAAAAAGGAGGCATACCTAAATGGAACTCAGGGTTTTACAATATTTCTTAACAGCTGCCGGAGGAAGTCCTTTTTGATACGAAGATGAGCCGAGGGAAGCGGGGAAGTTTGCAAGGCGGGCGGTTGCGCTTGGGTATTATACCCAGAGCGGCGTGTCTGTCGGGTAATGCGCCCAGATTGCAGGGCTGACGGAAGCGGAATTCATCAAATACCTAGGGCAAAACGGCATATACATCTTTCGCTTTGAAGATAAAGAGGAATTTCTGGAGGAGATAGGCAATGCGTAAAGTAGTCGTAGATTCCACGCCGCTTGGTTTATATGCCTGGCAGGCATTGAGAATCATACAGTACAGGTATTGGAAAAAGGATATGGAGGATAGTAGAATAGGATTGTCTGGAAACGGGTGACAACGCTGTTGGAAATTAAAAAAAGGAGAATTTATCATGAAAATTAACGACAAAGAAGAGTTTAACAGACAGAACGTATTTGGGCTGGGACAGGAGAACACGGCATTTGCACAGTATTTTATCGGCAATTCCTATTTGAATCCTCTTACGAATCCGAAAGAAACGGCAGTATTTCTGGCAAACGTTACCTTTGAGCCTGGATGCCGGAACAACTGGCACATTCATCATGCGAAAAGCGGCGGCGGGCAGCTTCTGATCTGTACGGCGGGCAACGGATGGTATCAGGAGGAAGGAAAAGAAGCGGTCAGTCTGGAACCGGGTATGGTTATTACGATTCCGGCGGAGGTGAAACATTGGCACGGTGCAAAGGCGGACAGCTGGTTCTCTCATATCGCGGTGGAAGTTCCCGGTGAGGAGACCAGGAATGAGTGGTGCGAGCCTGTAGATGACGAGGCATATGGAAAGTTAGGTTAGGCGAAAACCGAGAAAATTAAAGACATAAAGAAAATCCGCGAAGCGGGCGTATGAATTTGGAAAATTCTTATAAGGGATAAGAAAGGGGCTTCCTAATTAAAAATATAGCAGGGGAAGAGTAACTGATTTTACAAAAGATGACTTTGCGATTGCCCTAAGGTTGTAGAGTCCGGCAAAAAAAACAGTTGACAAACCCATAACCAGCGGCTATACTTAACAAAGTGTGATTAGGAGACGATTATGCGGATTGATCTGACAGACGTATTATCTCAGGACGGCAATACTCAGGAAGAAAGCGTTACCCTTGATCTGACCCATTTCAGGCGAGGCAGGGGCGAGCATTATAAACTTACCGAACGATCACCGGTACAGGTGAGTATACGGCATGAGAAAGACCAGGTGCTTACGATAAAGGGGCAATGCAGGGTATCTCTGCAGATGGCTTGCGCCCGCTGTCTGACACCGGTCAGAAAAGATCTGGAGCTTACCTTCGAACATCAGGTGGACGTGCTTCACCCCGGAGAGGACGAGGATGAGCTGGAGATGAGCCTCTGCATTCAGGATGGAAAAATGCTGGATGTGGATCAGCTTGTGCATAATGAGATTTTAATCAATCTGCCTATCCGTGTGCTCTGTAAGGAGGACTGTAAAGGGATTTGTCCGGTATGCGGGCAGAATCTGAATGAGGGAGCGTGTTCCTGCGATCAGGGGCAGGCTGACCTGCGGACGGCGGCTTTTCAAGAAATATTCAGCAAATTTAAGGAGGTGTAGCCATGTCCATCTGTCCAAAGAATAAATCATCCAAAGCCAGAAGAGATAAAAGGAGAGCAAACTGGAAAATGTCTGTTCCCAATCTTGTGAAATGCAGTAAGTGCGGCGCTCTGATGATGCCCCACAGAGTATGTAAGGCGTGTGGGTCTTACAACAAGAAAGAAATCATCGCTATGGATGCAGAGTAAGAAATGAAGAAAAGGGATTCCCGGATGGCCGGGAGTCCCTTTTTCCTTGTGTGCGCCCGGCGGCGCACGTTTCTAACGGGTGAAAGTCCCGAATCCGCCCGGTAG
>CASWRE010000014.1 GCA_949471785.1 uncultured Lachnospiraceae bacterium
ATCTTCCTTGCTTGTCAGAGGTTAAAAATCGGTATTAACCGACACCCCCTTTTACTTTTGCTTTTCCCACTGCTGCCTTGTCAGGCAGGTAATATGTTCTGTACGGATATCATCCATCAGCTTCCAGTGGATATCCTGATTGGTATGGTGATAGATAAATCCGCATTTTTCCTGGACGCGCCTGGATCTTATATTTCCCTCAAAATAACCGCACCAGATCTTATCCAATTGCAAAGTTTCAAATCCATAGCGCATGACCTCCCGCACCGCCTCCGGAATGAGGCCCCGTCCCCAGAAAGGCGCTCCGATCCAGTAGCCAATCTCCCCTTCTGTATCCGGAAGATGCAGATTACTGGCCTTTCCCAGAGAGAGCCCCACGCAGCCAACGGGTTTCCCGTCGCTTTTTCGGCACACCGCAAAGGTTCCCTCCGCAGAGAGGATATACCGGATGATCTCCCGGCTGTTCTCCACGCTGGTGTGGGGCGGCCATCCGGCAATGGGGCCCACCCCCGGATCTTTCGCATACTGATACAGATCTTCCGCATCCGTTTCCAGCCAGGGACGCAGAAGCAGTCGTTCTGTTGTTAATTCCATAATTCCTCCATATTTCCGGTCATACGTGCCCCGCAATCACATTCAGCGCCTGCACATAGGCGGCCCTCTGAGCAGAATCTTCCCAGTCGGCACAGAGATTATTCTCTCCTTCGGTCAGATACAATACGGCCGTACTGCTGTAGGCCGGCCGCAGCATGCCGCTGTCTGCCAGAATCACACCTGCCTCTGCCATGGCTCCCGGCAGCATCTCCAGAATCTGCTCCTGCTCGCACAGTTCACAGCTTCCGGCAATCCCGGGTTTCACCATGAGCATATGCCCGTTTTTACGTTCACCGGCAATCTCCTTCGAGATCTCGATCAGGCCGTCGTCCAGGCAGGCCGTCATCAACACGCCGTTCAGAAATTCCAGCATCGCGTCATCCAGCTCCGGCCCCAGCTCCTCCAGCCTGCGTCCCGCGGTGATCAGGCAGGGATACACCGTATCGCCCACCCTGGCTTCTCTCATCAGCAATGTACTCCGAAAAGGAACGTCGTCAATATAAACCGCTTCGTCCGTGATATCCGTAACCTTCGCACTGCGGTAGACAGCCACCGGATGCAGGGCGTCCGCCTCCCTGACCTGATCCAGAAGCTCTTCCGCGTCGTCGCTATATTGGGAAGCCCGTGCGCTCTTTACATGGCTCAACAACCGCTGTACATCCATGTTTTCCTCATAATCTTTCATGACCCCCATTTCATTCTCCTTTGTCTATAATTCTATTACCTCGATCCCATAGCCGCCACGGAATACTTCCTGCGGCTCCGGGCGTATCTCCTGTTCCCCCTCATCCGGCGAACCTGTATAGATAAAGCCTATTTATCCCGACAAAACATATGATATCCTACCAGCATCAAGACAGCCGACAGACAGAATGTCCATATGCAGTCCGGCAAAAGCATCTGAAGCAGCATACCAAATCCCAGCCAAAAAAACAAAAAACCAAGCAGTTGGTTCATATGACACCTGCGGGCTGATTCTTATTACAGCATATGCGCCTATTCTTCCTTTGAGCACTCCTCAGGGATATCCTTCTGTACAAATTTATCCGCCAGATCCGGCACCATATCCAGAATCTTAGTCAGAGCGTCCTGATTCCGCACATTGACAAGCCGCGTACCATTGGGTCCGATGACCAGCACTGCGCTGGGGCTCATCTTGCCTCCCATACCCCCTCCGGCGCTGTTTGTATTCCCCTCCATAGCTCCGGCTCCTACGCCGAAGCTGACGTCCACCAGCGGCAGAAGAGTCGTGTCGCCGATCGTCACTGCCTCGCCCACCACGGTCTTTGTGGACAGAAAGCTGTCCATACCTGCAAACAATGATTCCACTGTGTTCTTAAATCCATTTTCCGCCATTGCTATCGGGCCTCCTTGTCCCTGAATCTGTTAATCATGTATTTTACATTTTTATCAAAATATATCTTAATAAAGATATACAGAGCATACACGCCGAATACCCGTCCCCGCAGGTACAGATCCGCCTCCAGCTCCTTGTGCCGGAAATCCGGCTCGATTTTCAGTGTCCTGCAATACCAGGGATAAATTACAGACACAGCGCCCAGGCACAGCCCTGTATAGCAGGGATCGTCAAAACCGAATTTCAGATATCCCCGGATCTTCCTCGGCCGGACATGACGTATGAGTTTCCCCGCGCTGCCCCGCGCCAGGCGAAAAGCGCCGGTAAACTCTTCACTAAATAAGAGTTCCCGAAAACGGTTCATTTTTTGCAGAGCAGCCGTGATTTTTTGAAAAAAACTTTGAACGGCCCGCAAGATTTTCACCGGCAACTCAATAATTTTCACCGGCAGATTGATAAGCATTCGAAAGAACGAAACGACTCCTCGCCATATCGCGACGAGAAAGAACGGTTTCTTCCCTGCAGTGTCTACATTTTCTTCCGTTTCTGAACCCGCCTCACTTTTTTCAGTCGCCTCGGGTTTTTCGTCTTTTTTTGTTGTCCCGGGGATTTCTGAAACTTTTGCTTTATCCGGAGGATCTTTCTTCTTTTCCGCTTTCTGTATGGCCGCTGCGGATTTTCTGTTTTCCTTTTTTCCCCTATTTAAGGGAATACCGAACAGCTTTATTCGGAAACCATGTTCCCCATTGTCATAGAACACCGTCACCCAGACCAGCCGAAACAGCCAGCTGACAGACAGCGATCCCGTCATACTGCCTGCCGTCCTTGCAAATCTGCCCCGGTACACTACCGGGCAGAACAGGGTCAAAAGCAGCGTCAGGAACAGGAGCCCCACCACTGTCAGCAGCGCTATGCCGATTATTTTCAAAATTATTAACAGTATATGCATCATAGGCCCTGCGGATGCTCCTCCCTGCCCTCCAGCCAGGCACGGATATTCCCGTCCCCACGGCTTCGATAGACTTCCTCCGCCATCAAAAGCACAAGCTCCAGCGCCTCGCCGTAATCCGCGGCAACCCCTACGATCATGGGACAACGGGCCCGGAAAGCCGGCTGATACAAATTGCGGGCGTCAAAAATGTCCAGCTGATCCCGGCCGTTGGCAGCCAGAGAGATCAGCCATATCCGCGGCAGCCGTTTTCCTCTGTCGATGCGGTTTTGAATTCTGTTTATTCGCTTTTCTGCATGTTTACCAATATACAGCTCTTTATACCATTTTAACATACTTACGACCAATCATAGTAAAAGAGAGAGAGATACTCCCTCTCTTTTTCAAAAATACTTCCGGGTTCCCCACAAATTCGCCTTGCGCAGATCCAGATACTCCGTGTAGGCCATCTCCAGTATTTGTCTCTCATTGGAAAATTTCAGCAAATGATATGCCTCGTGAAATTTATAATATCCTGAATCTACGAAGTACTCTTCTCTCTGCGGTTTACTGTGGTAACTATTGGCCATCATCAAATACCAGTGCACTTCCTTCTCTACCACGTCGTCCGGTACGGAAAAACTGTACTGGCTCTTTCCGATATACTTGATAACGGAGGCATTGACCCCGGCCTCCTCAGCGACCTCTCTCAGCGCGGTATCCTTATATTCCTCGCCTGTCTCGACTGTACCCTTGGGTAAAACCCAGCCTTCGTATTTATTTTTATAGCTTTTGTACAAAGTAAGAATTTTTCCCCGATAAATTACCACCCCGCCACAGCTTGTTGCCTCAATCATTGCAATTCCTCCTGTACTGGGCTGTTTTCTTATGTCTGCATGTAGTATACCCTTTTTTAAGGAAGGTTGCAACCGCCGGATCTATTTATTCTTGTAGAAGGCGTCAAAAACTTCTTTTGCTGCCGGTACAGCCACTTTACCTCCGCTTCCGGAACTCTCCACAATAACGGCTATGGCAAGCTCCGGATCGTCGCCGCCGGAATAGCCCACAAACCAGGAATGGGGATCGCCGTCCTCGTCCCGGTAATCCGCCGTCCCGGTTTTCCCTGCCACATCATACGTATCGTTTTTCAGAGATTTGGCCGTTCCTGCCTCCACCACGGCTTCCATCAACTCCTGCAAAAGTCCGGCCTCATCCTGATCCAGCAGCAGTCCGTAGGCCTCTTTATCATAGGTGAGAACCGGATCGCCGCTGTTATTCTCCACGTGATCCACCAGATAGGGCTTCATCAATACCCCGTCGTTGGCGATGGCCGCCGTAATCATTGCCATATGGATCGGCGTCACCAGGGTATTTCCCTGGCCGATGGACGTCTGCATAGTCAGCGGATTACCGGAATCTTTATCCAACGTAAAACGGCTTTTCTGATGCCCCAGGGACAAAGGCAGCTCGGTATTAAAAAGCAGGCTTTCCGCCGTTTCCGTAAACACACTTTTTTTCAACGACATGCCGATGGAAGCAAATGCCGTATTACAGGAATTCGCAAAAATATCGGTAAAATCTTCTTTTCCATGTTTGGCGCCGTCATAACAGTGCAGCGTAAAATTATTAGAAGTCAGCGCGCCGTCACAGTCAAAGTTAAAGCCGTTTATCGAACCATATTGGCGGACATAGGCCAAGGCCGTAACGATTTTAAATATGGACCCCGGCGGATAAAGCCCGGAAGTAACCCGGTTTACCAGATTGGAATTGGCATCGTCGGAGATCAGGTCCTCCCAGTCCTCATCCAGGGTGTTCGGATCAAAATCCGGCTTGCTGGCCATGGCCAGAATTTTGCCGGTCTTGGGCTCAAGAGCCACGATAGCCCCGTTGTTTTTGCCCAGCGCTTCATAAGCGGCTTTCTGCAGACGGACATCCAGCGTCGTCACCACGCTGTCTCCCATATTTTTCGCGTCCTGGAACTCATTTTTCACCTGTTCAAGGATAAATGCGTTGGAATTGAGCAGACTGAAATTTTCCGAGGACTCCAGACCCGTCTTTCCCTGGGAAGTATAGCCCACCACATGGGCGAACATCCGCCCGTAGGGATAATTCCGCGTCTCATTGCCATTCCGGTCCACCCTGGTTTCCGCCAGAATCTCGCCGCCCGCCGCCAGGATCGGTCCGCGGACGACCTTTTCCTCCGCCGTATTGACCCGGGTATTGTGCACGTCATTTTGAAAATCATTGGCCCGGCAAAACTGGAAATACACCATATAACCGATCATAGTCACAAAAATCATCACAAAGAAGTAAGAGATAAAAATATACTCTCTACCAATTGAGGCTCTTTTCGGTTTGTTCGCTGATCTTTTCTTCGAGTGTTTTTTCTTCTTCATTTATGCTGTAACCCCTTGTCTTCCTTACCGTGTCGTTTCGTCTCTTTACAGCCTGCGCTTTCTCCTGTTCCCTCTGCTCATGCTCGTCATCCCGCAGGATATACAATCCCTGGATAATAGCAAACATCATGATAGAACAGATCATAGAACTGCCGCCGTAACTGACCAGCGGCAGGGTGATACCGGTCATGGGAATAAATTTGATGTTGCCGCCCACAGTCAGAAATACCTGGATGGCGTACTCCGCTCCCAGTCCCAAAGCAATCAATTTGTAGAATTTTTTGCCAAGCCGCATGGAAATATTAACGATCATCAAAAAGCAGCTCATACATACCAGAATCACACAGATGGCGAAAATCCCGCCCAGTTCCTCACAGATGGCCGCAAAAACAAAATCCTGAGTGGCCACCGGAATAGCCGTAGGCGAGCCTTCAAAAAGGCCCGTACCAAACCAGCCGCCCGCGCAGATGGCAAACAACGCCTGGGCAATCTGGTAGCCGCCGCCCTTATAATCATAAAAGGGGTCCTGCCATGCCTGCACGCGCACCTGTACATGGGAAAACAGATAATAGGCTCCCACCGAAGCCACCGCCCCGCCGGAAAGCCCCGCCAGCGGATAAAGAGGATTTTTCGTGGCCACATAGACCAGTACCAGATAGGCCGTAAAAAATACCACCGCCGTCCCCAGATCCTTGGATACCACCAGAATCAGTACGTGGACAGCGGCCGCCGCCGTTGTGACAGCCACATGTTTGAACGCTATATCCCTGGTCAGCATTCCCGCCAGAAAAAATACATAGATGATCTTAACCAGCTCAGAGAGCTGGAATGTGGGGCCGTTTTCCCCCATCCCCACGGACAGCTTGGCTCCGCCGGATACCCGGGCCAGCAAAAGAACCGCCGCCAGAAGACAGACGCCCGCCCCTCCGTAAATCCAGGTCAGATCCTTGAGAAGCTTCACCCTGCGGACGATCACCGGCACCAGCAGCGACAGGCCCGTCCCGGCCACAATTAACAGAAACTGTTTCTGGGCCAGACCAAAATTCAGGCGGGACAGGATCACAATACCCACGCTCATCAACAGGCACATATTATTTAAGAGAAGGATGGACGCCTTTTTGTAAATCAACCGGTACAGAATCTGTACCACAACCACGTAGGCCGTCATCTCGCCGAACAGGATGACCATCTGAATGTCTTTTGTCTGTAAAAGCATGGCAAAAAAGGCAGTCATCAAAAAGAACATGATCAACACAATCTGTTTTCTGAGCGCCTTCTTCCGGCCCTTTTCCGTTTTTTTATTGAATACCGTAAAACACAGAAAGGTGTACAGAAGCATCAGCAAAAGGATCATATATTTTGTCAATGTCACAATTATAGATATCATATATCCTTATTCGACTCCTCTTTGGAAATGACCATGGGTAAACATGCGGTTTTGCTGTATCGCACCTTTTTCCCCATACGCCTTTGCAAACATTTTCAGCACGGATTTCGTTTCTTTGGCATCTTCCAGCGTAAACTGAATCCGCCCCCCGCAAAAGCCCAGCTCCGCCACCTCGTCCCTTTCTCTTAAGAGTCCCATGGGAACAGAATTGTACAGCAGATTATAACAGAAATCACAGTGACATTGCACGGTAAAACAGGCATTTTTCCTGTCTTTCAAAGTCAATACTGCCTTTTTTCTGTCGCAGAAAGCCGTATTTTTCCTGGTACATTGGGCAGAAACCATCAATACCTGATAGCCATAAACGATCAGTTCCACATCATGGTTATCCAGATCTCTAAGTTCCCTGTGATTCAGCTCCACCGGGGCTGTCATACCCGACACCCCTTTACTGCGGAAAAATTCCTGGGCCTCCCGGTTCATCGTATACATTGAATAATCCAGCTGGATTCTCTTTCCCATGGACAGGCGGCGCAAAAGCGCATACTCCTCCAGATTCCGGACAAGGAAGCCGTCAAAGCCGTCTGCCAGATACCCGGTCGCCTCCTGTCTGAGACTGCCCACATACTGCCGATGCAGTACATGGGGCAGAGCCATATAGTACTGCACCCTGCGATTTCGCATGAGTCTGCGGCACGCCGAACTGTCCTCCCGATACAGGGACAACTCCACATAGATCCGTTTCACCGGATAATCACCTTCCGCCACGATCTTGAATTGTTCCATGGTAGAAACCAGCACGGAAAAGTCACGGAAATGGTTTCGCTTATTTTCCGTCTTCACCGGTTCTTGTGCGGGACGCTCCGGCATGCTGCGCCTGCCGGGGGCCAACAGAGCCTCCCGAAGGGCTTCTACGCAATCCCGCCGCAGTTGATTGACCTCTTTAATAGGAAGGAATATATCTTTTTTCATATCCACTTCCCGCTTGACCACCACAAAATCTGTTTTCCCGGTCTTATTTACCCGTTTTTCCAGCTGTTTATGACCCAGGGGCTGAGATTTGGCCGGTTCCGCCACAGGGCCTGTGAGTTCCACGGACTTTCCCCCGGCGCTTAAGGTAAGCTTCACCGGTTTTCCCTGTCGTACCACCAGTCTTGCCTCTGCGGGTACCTGCAGCTCCTTTTCCATATATTCACTGCGAATCTCTGCAAACAGCTTCTCATTCCTCGCCTTCGCCTTGTCGGAAGCCTTTTTATTTTCCATGGCCATCATGCGGCGGCCGTTATGCTGCTTGAAATAGCTCTCATGGAATCCGTCCCGATTGTACAGATCCAGCAGAATTTCCTCATCCTTTCTGGAAACCTCTGTAGATTTCCCGGCCAGATAGCGGTCCAGATATTTGCGGTACACGCTGACCACACCCGCCGTGTACTCCGGCTTTTTCATCCGTCCCTCAATTTTCAGAGAACATACGCCGGACTCTATGATCTCCGGCAGCAGACGGATAGCGCACATATCGCGCGGGCTCAGAACATAGGCCGTCTTCTTGGAATTTACCTCTTTTTCCCCGTCAAATACCCGATAAGGCAGACGACAGGGCTGGGCGCAGCGCCCCCTGTTGCCGCTGCGGCCTCCGATCATGCTGCTGAGCAGACACATACCCGAATAGCAGTAACACAGCGCGCCGTGGACAAACACCTCGATTTCCAGAGACGTCTCCCTCCTGATTGCCCGCAGCTCGTCCAGAGACATCTCTCTGGCCGGAATCACCCGGGATACGCCGCATTCCTCCAGAAGCTTCGCACCGTACACACCGGTGACCGCCATCTGCGTACTGGCATGGATAGGCAAGCCGGGAAAATGCCGGGAAATATACTGCATGACTCCCAGATCCTGTACGATCACCGCGTCCACCCCGGCCATATAAGGAGGCAGCAGAAAATCATACAGTTCCCCGCTAAGTTCCGGCTCCTTTAAGAGTGTATTTACCGTCAGATATACTTTTCGCCCCCGCAAATGGGCATACTCAATAGCTTCTATCAGTTCATCCCCCCGGGGATTATCAGCGAAAGCCCTGGCGCCAAACCGTTCACCGCCAACATACACCGCGTCCGCCCCGGCTGCGACAGCCGCTTTCAATGTCTCAAAGGAACCGGCCGGAGCCAGCAATTCGATCTTATCCATATCCGTAAAAAAAGGAGAATCGCTTATACACGATGCGTCTATGTATATGCCACAATCCCCCTTATCCTTTCTTCTTACTTTTTATCCACTGACTTTTTTCCGAGTTTCAAAATCTCCTGCATATCGTTCTCCTGCTATTTTCTGTCATCCAGCTTTTGCCGGAGCTTTACATTCTCCTGCGTAAGCTCCTCCTTCTCCACGGTTAACTTAGTGTAATCTTCTTTCAACCGCTCCAGCTGAATCTGGGCGGCAATCAAATCATTTTTCAAATCATACAGCTCCCTGTCTTTTGTCTGGGAATCCTCCTCGAACACCTCCGCCTGCTTTCGGGCCTTAAAATAATCATCGGCAATATTCAAACTCAGCAAAATATTCCGGATATCCGCCGTCTGGCGATTGTATCCCGGTAAACTGCCAAGATCCGAAATTTTATTATTCAAATATGCGGCAACCTTCTGCAGGTACTCTTCACTCTCATACCCCCCAAGAGTGAAAATCTTTCCCCCTATCAGAACCTTTGTCGTATTTTTGGCTGACATATAGTATACTCCTCCCGGATGATATCTTTCGTATCTCCTCCTTATTATAATCCAATCCCACAGAAAAACAACCTTTTTATTTACATGGACGCATCGGACGGCGCCGGAAGCCCCAAATGATGACAGGTCTTCTCGGTGACCACCCTTCCTCTGGGTGTACGACTGATAAATCCGTGCTGGAGCAGATACGGCTCATACACATCCTCAATGGTTCCCGCATCTTCACCGATGGAGGCTGCCAGCGTCTCCAGCCCCACCGGCCCGCCCTGATATTGATCAACCATAACTTTCAAAATACGACGATCCGTCTGGTCAAGTCCATAACGGTCCACTTCCATCAGATCCAGGGCACAGCACGCCACCTCATCCGAAATCCGTCCGTCATAACGCACCTGGGCAAAATCCCTCACCCGCTTTAGCAGACGGTTGGCTAGCCGCGGCGTACCGCGGGAACGGCGGGCCAGTTCCATAGCGCCTCTCTCATCAATCTCTACGCCCAAAACCCTGGCAGAGTGCTGAATGATCGTCTTAAGCTCCTCGTAATCATAAAACTCTAAATGCTGGATCACACCGAAGCGGTCCCGCAGCGGGGCCGTCAGAAGCCCCGCCCGGGTAGTGGCGCCTACCAGGGTAAACTTCGGCAGCTCCAAACGGATCGAGCGGGCGGAGGCTCCCTTGCCGATCATGATATCTATGGCATAGTCTTCCATGGCCGGATAAAGCACCTCCTCCACCTGTCGGTTGAGCCGATGGATCTCGTCCACAAAGAGTACGTCTCCCTCCTGCAGATTATTGAGAATAGCCGCCATCTCCCCCGGCTTCTCTATGGCCGGCCCGGAAGTCACCTTCATATGTGTCCCCATCTCATTGGCGATAATCCCTGCCAGCGTCGTCTTCCCCAGTCCCGGAGGCCCGTAAAACAGCACATGATCCAGCGCGTCCCCCCGCTGCAGGGCTGCCTCAATATATATTTTCAGTATATCTTTGATTTTCGTCTGCCCGATATAATCCTCCAGGCGCTGCGGCCGCAGGCTGCCCTCGATCCGGACATCTTCCTCCGTATATTCCGTCGTGATCATTCTCTTTTCCATATCCTGTCACCTGTTTTCATGTTCTTGATTACGCCAGATGTTTCAGCGCCGCCTTCAGCACCTGCTCCGTATCCATCTCTTCCCTGCCTTCCACCGCCTTCACTGCCCGCAGAGCATCCGTCCCGGGATAACCCAGCGCTGTCAAAGCCATGACCGCTTCCTGCGTACTGTCCCCGGCCCGGAACACGTCCGCCCGGTCTGTCTGATCCGGCTGTCCCGCAAAGACATGATCCAGATCCAGCTTGTCTTTCAATTCCAGGATCAGCTTCTGAGCCGTCTTTTTCCCTATACCCGGGGCTCTGGCTATGGATGCGGCGTCATCGGACAATATGGCAAACCGAAACTCATCGGCCGACAGAGCCGACAAAATACCCAGCCCTCCCTTGGGTCCAATGCCGCTGACGCCGATCAGCAGCTCAAACAGCCGCAGGTCATCCCTGGTCAGAAAGCCATAGAGCAGCATGGCGTCTTCACGAACATTCATATAGGTATGAATCTTAATCTCTTCGCCCACACGAATATGCCCGCCCATGGCCGAGGCAGACATAAAAATCCGATAACCCACTCCGTGATTCTCTAAAATAATACAGTTTTCTTCCATATCCGTAACAATTCCGCGTATATATCGAATCATAATCTTTTTCTTTCCCGTTTATCTTTCCTTTGCTATAATGGCAGAGTACCGTCGTTGGCTGCCGGCATTACGTACACAACAGCCATTTATGATTTTAACGTGAAAGGACAAGATTTGCAATGAAAATTGTAAACGTAAGACCGAATATAAGCGACAGATTAAGTGCATTTGCGGGATTCGACTGGAACCGGGCGCTCTTCTTTGATATTGAAACGACGGGTCTGAACCACAGACGTTCACATCTGTATTTAATCGGCGCTCTGTGGCAATCCGAAGGCGCCTTCCGCCTGCGCCAGTGGTTTGCCGAAAAACCCGGCGATGAACAATATATTTTACAGGATTTTCTGCAATTTTCTTCCGGCTTTACGCGGCTGGTCCACTACAACGGGGCTTCTTTTGACATCCCTTATCTGATACATAAATGTGCCTTTTATGGTATAGACACATCAGTTCTTCAAATGGACAGCTGTGACCTCTACACCCGTTTTCGCCCCTTAAAACCCTGGCTTTCCACGGAAAACCTAAAACTGAAAACCATGGAACAGGCCGTGGGGCTGCAGCGTCAGGACTGCTATACGGGCAAAGAGCTGATTGAACTGTATAAAAAATGGCTGCAGACCGGCGACAGACATCTTCTGGACGCCATGCTTCTCCACAATTGCGAAGATATCACGGGTATGGTACAGATTCAGCGTCTCTTTCCCCTTCTGACCCTGCGAAACGGTACGCTGCCCCTGTCCCTGGAACGCTGCAGTGACGAACCGGACAGCCTGACACTGTATCTCATTCCCGCCGAAAGGTTCCCCCTGTCCCTGAACACCGAAAAGAACGATATCTTTCTATCCGTAAAAAAGGACGCCGTCCAGTTGCGCCTGCCCAAACGGCAAGACGAACTGCGGCTGTATTTCCCGGATTACCGGAATTATTTCTATCTTCCCCGGGAAGACCGCGCCATCCACAAAAGCGTGGCCGTCTACACGGACCCTGCATACCGCCGGAAGGCTGTGCCGGATACCTGCTACGAACGTCTCACCGGTACCTTTCTGCCCCAATGGGAAAACAACTTCACCCCTGTCTTCCGGAAAAACAGGAGCGATCAAACCGGCTACTTTCTCTTTGATCAAAAACTGTTGGAACAAAATGAAAAACTTTCCGCCTACGCGGCCCAAACCATTCATTATCTATTGAAAAGCAGATAAAATCAGCGCCTGAGAAAATGGTGCGAACCATTTCTCTACATATCCCATAAAAAAACTTGCCGTCCACATTCAGACGACAAGTTTTGATCTTTCCTGTACAAAAAATGAATTATTCTTCCTCCATCGGCATATCCATATCGGCATTCTCGAGAGCCTTCATGCTCAAGCTGATCTTGCGGTCTTCACCGTTGAAATCAACCACCTTGGCCTCAATGATCTGACCTGCGCTGAGCACATCGGAAGGTTTCTCTACATGCTGGCGGGAAATCTGGGATACATGAAGCAAAGCGTCCACACCCGGCTCCAGCTCCACAAAAGCGCCGAAATCGGTCATTCTGGCCACACGGCCCTCTACGATATTACCTGCCGCATATTTCTCATCTGCGGTCAGCCAAGGATTCGTATCCTCAAATTTCAGACTCAGCGCAATTTTCTCACCGCGAATATCCTTGATCAGAACCTCCAGCTCCTCGCCCACTTTAAATACTTTCTTGGGGTTCTCCACACGTCCCCAGCTCATCTCGGAGATATGAAGCAGGCCGTCTGCACCTCCCAGATCAATAAACGCCCCGAAATCAGTCACATTCTTGACAACGCCTGTGACGATATCACCCACATTGATCCTGGCAAACAGCTCTTCCTGCAGCCTTGCCTTTTCTTCCAGAATCAGCTGTTTTCTGTCGCCGATGATCCTTCTCCTTCTGGGATTGAACTCGATGATCACAAACTCAATCTCCTGATCGGCATATTTGTTCAGATCTCTCTCAAAGGTATCGGATACCAGGCTGGCGGGAATAAATACTCTGCTCCCCTCAACCATAACGCTGAGACCGCCTGTCTTTACCAGCTCAACTTTGGCTTTCAGGACTTCTCTGTTCTCGAAAGCCTCCTCCAGTCTCTTATTACCTCTCTCGGCCGCCAGCCTCTTATAGGTGAGGACCACCTGTCCGTCGCCGTCATTGACTTTCAGCACTTTCACTTCCATCTTATCCCCCACAGACGCTATGGTCGTGAGATCAAGACCGGAATCGTTGCTATATTCATTTCTGGTAAGAATACCATCTGCCTTATAACCGATATTCAGGATGAGTTCTTCGGGCTTTGCATCGATGACAGTCCCTTCTACCACTTCTCCATTTCTGATTGTCCTGAACGAATCGTCCAGCATCTGCTCAAAACTTAATTCTGACATGTTTCTGAACCTCCTCAATTATTTTGTTTGGGGTTGACGCCCCGGCTGTAATACCTACATGACGAAAAGATTGAAAAGGCTTTAAATCCAAATCAACGAGTGTCTGTATATAGTAAGTATTTTTACATTCTTTTTTGCATATTTCAAATAACTTCTGCGTGTTGGAGCTGTGTTTCCCGCCAATGACAATCATTGCATCCACACAGGATGCAATTCGCTTTGCCTCGTCCTGTCTCTCCTCCGTAGCACTGCAAATCGTATTTAAAACAATTCTATCATACCTCTTTTTTTTCAGAATTTCAACTAAATCTTGAAAATTGTTGTAATTAAATGTCGTCTGAGACACAATACAGAGGGGTACGCCCTCTTCCAGGGGCAGATTCCCGGCGGTTTCGGGGCTGTCTACCACAAACGGCTCCGTATGACACCAGCCTTTGATCCCCTCCACTTCCGGGTGATGATCATTTCCGATAATGACAATCCGGCGGCCCTCCCGGCTGTGCCGTTCCACAATTTTATGAATCTTGCGCACAAAAGGGCAAGTGGCATCCACATAACGGATGCCTCTGGCTTCCAGAAGCTCATAGATCCGGCGCGGTACGCCGTGAGAACGGATGATAACCGTTCCCTCCGTCAAAGCGGACAGCCCTTCCTCCGTATGAATCACCCGCACGCCTCTTTCCTCCAGATCGCGGACTACTTCCTCATTGTGAATAATCGGTCCGAAGGTATAGACCGGTCCCCCGCCGCTGTCCGCCTGTTCATAGACCTTCTCCACGGCTCTGCGCACACCGAAACAAAACCCGGCCGTCTTTGCCAGTGTCACTTCCATATGGCTCCTCTCCCGGCCGTTATCTTTCCCGAACCTGCTCTACCCGGTTTAAGATTGCCGCTACCACTTCATCAATACCCATATCCGACGTATCCAGATACCAGGCGTCCTCTGCCTGTCTGAGAGGAGAAATATCCCGGTGCATATCTCTGTAATCCCGGTCGGCAATATCGGCCTCGATTTCCTCAAGACTTTCCTTAAGCCCCTTCTCCTCCAGTTCCCTGAACCGCCGCAGGGCGCGGGTGTGGGTACTGGCCGTCAAATAAATCTTCACCTGTGCCCCGGGCAGGACACAGGTTCCGATATCCCGGCCGTCCATGACCACATCCTCCCGGGCCGCCAGATCTTTCTGAAGCTGCGTAAGCTTTTCCCTCACCTGAGGAATGGGAGAGCTTTGGGAAGCCATTTTCCCCACTTCCTCGCTGCGGATATAGGGGGTAACGTTCTCCTCATTCAGTAATACATTCTGCTCTCCGTTTACATAACGGATGGAAATATCAGCGCCGCCGCAGGCGGCAGCCATCCCCTCCCTGTCCCCGGCGTCCAGTCCCAGGCGCAGAAAATACAGCGCCATAGCCCGATACATGGCGCCGGTATCTACATATATATAGGAAAGCTTTGCCGCAATTTTTTTTGCAATGGTGCTTTTTCCGGCCCCTGCGGGACCGTCAATGGCAATATTAAAACTCATGGTCATTCTCCTCACTTTCGTTATCACTCTTTTTTCCGCCGCTCATATGCACGCCCGCCGCATGAGCCGTGGACCAGGCAATCTGCAGGTTGAATCCACCGGTCAGGGCATCCAAATCCAGCACTTCTCCGGCAAAATACAGTCCGCTGACCTTCTTTGCCTCCATGGTCCGGGGATTGATCTCCCGAACGGATACGCCGCCCCGGGTAATGATCGCCTCGTCATATCCCCGCAGGCCCGTGACAGTGAACGGAAATGCTTTCAGCAGCCGTCCGAATGCCAGCCTGTCCTTTTTTTCTATTCCATGCACCGGCGCATCCCCGGCGATCGATGACAGAGACAGCGCCGGAGCAATCAGCTTCGACGGCAGAAGACCTCCGAGGATATTTTTGAATTGCTTATTTTTATTCTCCTCAAAATCCCGCAGAATACGCCGGTCAAGCTGCTCGGCGTCCAGGGCCGGTTTTAAGTCAATCTCCCCCTGCAGCGGCCCTTTGGCAAGATTTTTCCCCACCTTTGCGCTGGCTGTCAACACCAGCGGACCGGATATGCCGAAATGGGTAAACAGCATCTCGCCAAACTCCCGAAACATCACTTTTCCCTTTTGTCCGAGGCGAAGCTCCACATTGCGCAGGGAAAGCCCCTGCATATCTGTCATATAGGATTCTGCCGTCTCCATGGGTACCAGACTGGGGGCCGGCGCCGTCACCTTCAGCCCCTCGTTTTCCGCAAAGAAAAATCCGTCGCCGGTAGAACCTGTCACCGGATAGGACAGCCCGCCTGTGGCCACCAGTACGGCGTCTGCCGGAATCTCCGCGCCGTTCTCCAGTGTCACACCGGCTACTTTTCCCTCACGGACGATAAGCCCCGTCACCGTACTTTTCAGATGGATACGTACCTGCAGCTCTCTCATCCGCCGTTCCAGAGAACGAATGACGTCCGAGGAATGGTCGGACTGCGGAAATACCCGATTCCCGCGTTCCACCTTCGTCCTTACGCCCAGGGAATGGAAAAGCTTTACCACATCCTGATTGGAAAATCCCGTAAAAGCACTGTAAAGAAATTTTCCGTTGGACATAACGGATGCCAGGAACTGATCCCGGCTGCAGTCGTTGGTCAGATTACAGCGGCCCTTCCCTGTAATAAACAGTTTCCGCCCCAACCGGTCATTTTTCTCAAAAACATGTACCCGAATACCGGGGCCCGAAGCGTACAGGGAAGCCAGCATCCCCGCCGCACCGCCGCCGATAATGGCAATCTCTCTCATAGATCTGTTCCCTCCCTTTTTCAGGGCTGCATTGCGAAAAATCCTGCCCACACTCCCCATATCTTTGTGCGGATCATCCGATAGTTTTGCATTATACACAAATTTGCCGGAAAATGCAATGCCATCGTCCATTACAGCCATCGGGATCAGGACAGCGGACAGGTATGCGCATATGCTGCGCATACCGTAAAAACATCATGCAGGAGTGTAAAAAGTCTTCACTCCGTTTCGGTCGATTCTTAACGGACGCCACTGGCTCTCAGACTAACCGTTTCCCAAAAACTTCCGAATATTTAATTCGCCCCATCCCTGCACATTCATGGGATAGCCCAGATCCCTCGCGCACTCCCGAATGCGGAGCTTAATATCCCGATTCGTGGCGTCCGGATGCCGCTCCAGATAACAGGCCAGTATGCCGGACACGGCGGCGCTGGACATGGAAGTGCCGCTTTTTTCGCAATACCACCCCTTGTTCTCGCAGGAAGCCGCACAGGCTTTGATCCTCTTTCCCGGAAAGACCACCTCCGGTTTGCATACACAGTCCATGGTGGGTCCTCTCCCCGAATAGGCAAAGGAGCGCTGCAGCATATCGCTGGCCCCCACGGTCAGTACCTTCCGGCTGCTCCCGGGCGCGGTAATCGTTCCCGCCCGGGGGCCCAGATTACCCGCCGCCGCCACCACAATCAGGCCCATCTCCACCATACTTTCCACGGAAGCCAGTATTTCCCTGTGCAGCGTATAATCGTTTTCCGTCGTTCCCACGGAAAAATTCAGTATCCGCAGTTTTTTGGAGACTCTATTCTCCACAATCCAGCCAAGAGCCTTACGAATGGCATTTCTGCTGCCATTTCCTTTGTTGTCCAGAATTTTCAGTACATGCAGGCGGGCCTCCGGCGCATAGCCCCGATAAATGCCGCCGGACATTCTGCCGCTGCCTGCAATGATACCCGCCACATGAGTACCGTGGCCGAAATCATCGTACAAAGTTTTTTTACCTTCCACAAAATCTATAAAAGAGGCAATACGCCCCTCGAAATCCGGATGGGCCTCGATTCCCGAGTCCAACACCACAATATCTATATTTTTTCCGGTCAATAGATTTATTTTCCTCTTCTTTTATGTTTTCATTTCTATAATATGATAAAGACAGAGAATTTCTATCGACTTTGACGAAGTCCACATACTCTGCAGTCAGTCTTGGTAACCGTTCAGACAAGCTGAACGGTTACCGGCCTCACAGTATCCCGTTCACTTCCTGGTACAAATCTCTGGCAAAGCTGTCCGTCATGCCGCTGACATAATCCGTCACCAGCAAGAGCCTCAGATACAGCCGCTCCGCTTCCGACTTGCCCTCTGAATAAAAGTGATAAATCTGCCGGTAATTTTCCGATACGAGCTGCGTCATTTTATGCTCAATCATACCGATTTTCTCATCGGTATCGTATAATATAAAAGCCGGGATCAGCCGCTCTAAAATATCGTCCATCATTTTTCCCGCTCCCACTTCAATACGGAGAATTGGAATGGACTCAAAAGCGTTGCGGAAAGCAATATTATGTAGAGCAGCCCGTATTCCCTCCGCTCCTGTGCCATAGAATATGTCGCTGGCCCAGGCGCCTGCCATGATCTCGTCATAATGAGAGATAAACCCCCTGGTCGCACAGGAAATCAAATAAGACTGCACTTTGACCAGCCAATTCTGCACCGCATACAACTTGGGCTCTGTGCTCTGTACACTTTTCCCCCTGCGATACAGACGCTCCAGCTCCGCAAAAGCGTCGAAATCCTCCGCAGCCGGATAAGCCGCCAGTTCTTTATTCAGCTCCCGGATCAGAATATCATAAGAAATACATCCTTTTTTAAAGGCATCCTCCACATCGGCGGTCAGATAAGCAATATCATCTGCCGCTTCCAGAATATAAGACAGAGGATGACGGGCGCCGCCTGTACCCGTTTCTCTGCTGATTTCATGAAAAATATTTTCTTCGCTCAGAAAATATCCCATCTTTTCTCTGCGCACATCCCCGGAGCCCGGCTCCATCTCCGTGGACGATACAGGATACTTGATCATGGTGGACAAAAGCCCATAAGTCAGATTCATACCATGTTCATTGACCAGATAGTGGAGCTTCGTCACCAGCCGAAAGGCCTGGGCATTCCCCTCAAAATAGTACAAGTCACGCAGCATCTGGCGGGACAAAAGTTCCGTGACCGGAGTTCCTTTGTAGCTATAATCACTCAGGTGATTCTGAAACCATTCCCGGATGGAATCCTCACCAAAATGGCCGAAAGGAGGATTGCCGATATCGTGAATCAGTCCGGCGCACATCAAAACAGTGCCGACGTCCTCCTTCATTCGGTAGGTAAAATCCTCTGCCATGTGATTCTGTATAATATATTCCGAAATATTCTGCCCCAGGGATTTTGCCAGAGAGGACACCTCCAGGGAGTGGGTCAAACGAGTACGGATAAAATCACTTTTATCCAGGGGAAATACCTGGGTCTTATCCTGCAGACGACGAAAAGAGGCGCTGCTGACAATGCGATGGTAATCTTTCTCAAATTCACTTCGCAGGTCTATGTCCCCCTTTTTCCGTGAAGACCGGGGCGTCCCCGCCCTCTTTTCCGATAACAGTTTTTTCCACTCCATATGTTCCTCTCCCGTTTGGTTATATTCCCAAAAACGCCTCCACAGCCTCCGCCATTTTATCGGCCTCTGCCACAGTGGTGTGCCGAACCGGAGCGGTACGGATATCCTCGATGGCCCGGGGTACACGCACGCCCGCAATCCGCGACAACTCGTCGATCATCTCGAAATCCGTGAGTTTTTCATGATCCGGATTCAGGGCCGTCATAACACTCCTGGTGAATTTGAAAGGACTGGCCGTGGATACCACCATATTCTTCCTGCCATTTCCGTTTTCCTTTCTGTATTTTTGACATACGCAGGCGGCCACTGCCGTGTGGGTATCCAGCACATAGCCTGTTTTCTCATACAGGGCGCGGATCGTACCGGCCGTCTCTTCTTCTGTCGCATATCCGCCATAGAAATCCGAGATTTTTTTCCGCATTTCATCGGTTACGGTATAGCTCCCCTCCGTCGACAGCTCTTTCATCAGTTCACGGGTCTTTTCCTCGCTGTCTCCGGCGATTCGATAAATCAGGCGTTCCAGATTGCTGGAAATCAGGATGTCCATGGATGGAGACGAAGTCAGAATAAAGTCTCTATTCCTGTCATAAATGCCCGTGGCAAAGAAATCATACAGCACTTTATTTTCATTGGAAGCACAGATCAGCCTGCCGATGGGCGCCCCCATCTGCTTCGCGTAGTAAGCGGCCAGAATATTGCCGAAATTACCGGTGGGGACCGTGACATCCAGCGTCTCTCCGTGGACCAGCCGGCCCTTTTTCAGCAGCTGGGCACAGCCGTAAACGTAGTAGGCTACCTGGGGAATGAGTCGGCCGATATTGATCGAGTTGGCAGAGGACAGCCGATATCCGGCCTTTGCAAGTCTGTCCGCAAAAACCGCATCATTAAAAATGTTTTTCACGCCGGTCTGGGCATCGTCGAAATTTCCCTTGATTGCCACCACATGGGTATTTTCCCCTTTTTGCGTCACCATCTGCTTCTCCTGAATCGGGCTCACGCCGTCCTTGGGATAAAACACAATGATCTTTGTCCCCGGCACATCGGCGAACCCGGCCAGAGCCGCCTTACCCGTATCCCCGGATGTAGCTGTCAGGATCACAATGTCTTTAGTTTCGTGATTTTTTCTCGCTGCTGTGGTCATCAAATGGGGAAGAATAGAAAGGGCCATATCCTTGAAAGCGATGGTCGCCCCGTGAAAAAGTTCCAAAAAATACATGCCGTCCGCTTCCCTGATCGGCGCAATCTCCTCCGTATCAAATTTGGCGTCATAGGCGCTGTCGATACATTTCCTGAGCTCATCCTCTGTAAAATCCGTAAAGAAACGGCTCATGACCTCATAAGCCACTCCACGGTAATCCATCCCGGCCAGACGATCCATGGGTATATCCAGCGCGGGGATCTCCGTCGGCACATACAGGCCGCCGTCGGCCGCCAGCCCCTGCAAGATTGCCTGGGAAGCCGTGACCGTCTCACCGTTTCCTCTGGTACTTTTGTATAAAATTTCCATCATAATATCTCCTCTTATCTCCCGCATAGCTGCGGATTTTCTATCCATGGGCTTTATTGTATCTTTTTTGAAACCACTTTGCAATTCCTTTATGAAAAAAACGAAAAAATCGGGTAATACTTGTTTTAACGGCCGCCCCTCATTATAATAGAAACGAACAGTCTTTCAGGCTTTCACGGCAACCAAAAACAAGTAATCTTTTTTATGAAAGGAATGTGACGATGAAAAAACAAAAAACACTTTATCTGGGTCTTCTGTCCCTCTGTCTTCTGGCCGTCCTGCTTTTTGCCGCACCGGTAAAAGCCCAGGCCGCGTCCTTTAAACAGTGCGGCCGCACGGTTAAAACCGGCAAGTACTACATCTGGACGGACAGTCGTTCAAACAGCCTGCGGATCTCCACGTCAAAATCCGGGAGCGGTTCCGTGCTTGTCAGCGCGGCTTCCGGCCGGTATCTTACATACTCCTGTTTGTCCGACGGCGCCACCGTCTACTATGTGGAAAGAGGAACCTACGATTCGAAAGGTAACTATACCGGTTATGTCTGCAAAATCAAGACAAACGGCACGGGCCAGGCCACTCTGGGACGTTTAAAAAATGCCCTCTGTCCCACAGCTTACTACAAAAGCAACCTGTATCTGGACTGTTACGATACGACAGACGCCACCCTCATCCACACCTACCGCATGGCCGTCAATACGGGAAAAACCAAACGCACGATGAAAAACGCTTCCGTCATGGAGCAAAACGGAAGGTATCTGCTGGCAATGCCCAACAGCGGCGCGGTAGGCCCCCGCAGGCTTTCCGTGTATGACTGTAAAAAAGGCAAAGCAACCACAATAACAAAAAAAGCCGGTTCAGCCAACTTTTCCGGTAAAAAAATATATTATTCTGAATATGTGGCAGGAGAATATTCCAGCTCCAGCACGTTCCGCATCCGCAGCTGCAGCCTGTCTGCCAAAAGTAAAAAGACCGTTGTAAAGAAAATAAAGGCGACCAATACAGGTATGCTCACATCGAAATACGCCTATTATATTACTTCCGATTCGAGAGGAAAGATTAAGTATTACCGCTACGATATAAAAAAGAAAAAAGCAGCCAAAATCAAATCTTCAAAATATCTCGCTTAAAGATCAGAGGGAGGCAGCCTCCCCGAAAACGGGCAAAAAAAACGGCAGTCGTCATGACGGACTTCTGCCGTTTTTCTGTTGTTTTTTAAAAATCAAAAAACCGTTTTAATATCCCGTCGATCATCTTGGGGGTAAGTTTCAGCGCCATACTGCGGGGATTGATAATCATCCCCTCGCATTTTCCCTGCACCAGAGGCCGTAACTGATCGATGGTCATGACCACACCCTGGAACTGTTTCTTATCATTAAATAAATTGAACTCCAGCACATCCGTAAACACCGGAAGGAACATGATTCCCTCTTTATCTTTTACAAATGTCAGATCAAAAGAACCCTTTTCCAGCTTATCTCCCGGTTTAAGAAGCTTCTTTGCCACCACGGGGATCATAAGTCTGGATTTTGATAAATTCGCGGCCAGTTCTTCCTCCAGCTCCTGCAGGCCAGTCTTCTCCTCGGCGGGAATCTGACGGCTCAGTTCCTGCATAAAATACATAGAAGACAGCTGCAGCGCCGGATTCAAAACAGGCTGCCGTTCCAGGGGCATTTTAGAAAAATCCGGCTCCGGCACAATCTCCGACAGACCGACACAACTTTTCCGGTCTCCGTCCATGAATACCACCTGATTAAATCCCAGCGCATGGGCCTCCGCAAAAAAAGCCCCCAGCCTTTCCTTTTCAAAAGACACACCGTAGATTGGATATCCTTTCTCCAGAAATTTCTGCGCCGTGTCCTTGACGCCCTGTTCCGTGGAGAACAGCCAAAGCTGGTCGTCAAAGGTCTCCTCGTCACATACCGCGAAAGGATGTCTGGTCACTCGCGAAAACATCACATACGCTTTCGAAAGTCCCTTTATTTTTCTGATCAAAAACTTATTGTCCACTGCCATTGTGACCACCTGTCTTTCCGTAAAACTAAATAAAATATTACACTATTTACCCCACATGCGCAAGAAGAACCTTGTTTCGGACGGCCGCCTTTTCATGCCGAAAACTGGCTGTTGTACAGTTCGGCATAGAAACCGTTCTGCGCCAGCAGCTGCTCATGACTTCCCTGCTCCACAATATGGCCGTCTTTCATGACCAGAATCACATCCGCCTCCCGGATCGTAGAAAGTCTGTGGGCCACAATGAAGCTGGTCCTTCCCCGCATCATGCGGGCAAAGGCCTTCTGAATTCTGATCTCCGTGCGGGTATCAATGGACGACGTTGCCTCATCCAGAATCAACATGGGCGGCAGGCACAGCATAACCCGGGTGATGCATAAAAGCTGCTTCTGCCCCTGGGAAAGACTTCCCCCGTCTTCGCCGATCACAGTGTCATATGCTTTCGGCAGACGCAGAATAAACCCGTGGGCATGAGACTCTTTTGCAGCCTCGATCATCTCTTTTTCGGTAGCTTCCGGCCTGCCCATACAGATATTTTCCCGAATTGTACCTGCCTTCAGCCAGGTATCCTGAAGTACCATGCCGTAATTTCCCCGGAGACTTTTTCTCGTAATATGGCGAATATCCGTACCATCCACACGGATCGCACCGCCGTCCACATCATAAAAACGCATTAACAGATTAATCATCGTGGTCTTACCGCAGCCTGTAGGACCTACCAGGGCCACTCTCTGCCCCGGCCGAACCTCAAGGGAAAAATCTTCAATGAGCGGCCGCTCCGGAACATAAGAAAAATCCACATGATCCAGGGATACCTGTCCTGAAGCCTCCGTGAGCACCCTGGCATCCGGTTCATCCGGCTTCTGGGGCTCCTCCTCAATCAATTCGATCAGGCGGCCCGCGCAGGCCAGAGCATTCTGCAGTTCTGTCACCACTCCGGAAATTTCGTTAAATGGTTTTGTATACTGATTGGCGTAGCTGAGCAGGCAGGTGAGCTGCCCTACGCTCAGCGATCCTGAGATCGCCAGTATGGCCCCGGTTAAAGCCACGCCTGTGTAGACCAGACTGTTGACGAACCGGGTACAGGGATTCGTCAGCGATGAGAAAAATACGGCCTGCATCGAGTATTTTTGCAGTTTACCGTTGATCTCGTCAAATTTGTCCTGTTCCGTGCTGCCATGTCCGAAAGCCTGCACCACTTTCTGACTTCCGATCACTTCCTCGATCAGAGCCGTCTGCTCTCCTCTTGTCTCCGACTGCAGGCGGAACATTTTATAAGTCCGTTTGGCGATAAATCCCGCCACCAGAAAGGAAACAGGCGTTACGAGCACCACCACCAGCGTAATCCACAGATTCACCGACAGCATAAAACCTAAAGTTCCCGCAATCGTCAGTATACCGGTAAAAAGCTGGGTAAATCCCATCAAAAGGCCGTCGGCAAACTGATCGGCATCGGCGATCACCCGACTCACGATCTCTCCGGGCTGATGACTGTCCAGGTATTTCAGGGGAAGCGCTTCGATTTTTCTAAAAGCGTCCTCCCGCAGATCACGCACCACATCATAAGTAATCCGGTTGTTGCATACGTTCATCACCCATTGGACGACAGCGGTCAACAGGATCAACAGTCCCATCTGCCGCAGGATATCTTTTATAGCGGCAAAATCCACCTCTCCGGCCCGGATGATGCAGTCCACTGCCTGCCCGGTCAGCACGGGAAGATACAGGGCGCCGGCTACCGACAGCGCGGCCATCACCACAGATACCGCCAGCCAGACGCCATGTCTGCGCACATAGCGAAGTACCTTGCCCAGGGTTTCTTTTTCCAAACCCGCTTTTTTCTTTGCCATCACGCTCCCTCCTTCCTGTACTGAGATTCATAAATTTCTCTGTATACATGACAGCTTTCCAGAAGCTCTTCATGGGTTCCCAGTCCCACCATCTTTCCCTCATCCAGAACCACGATCTGATCCGCATACCGGATGCTGGAAGTTCGTTGAGATACGATGAACACGGTCATGTCGCCGGACATATTGCGGATTGCTTTCCGCAGGGCCGCGTCAGTAGCATAGTCCAGAGCCGAGGCGCTGTCGTCCAGGATCAGGATATCCGGACGGCGCACCAGGGCCCGGGCAATGGTCAGTCTCTGCCTCTGCCCGCCAGAAAAATTTCCTCCGCCCTGACCCACCGGTTCGTCCAAGCCCAGGGTCTTGCCTTCCACTACGTTGCGGGCCTGGGCCGTATCCAGAGCCGTCCACAGTTCCTCTTCCGTGGCATTTTCATTTCCCCACTGCAGATTTTCCCGTATAGAACCGTGGAATAACACCGCCTTCTGCATAACGATGCCGATATGACGGCGCAGTCCTTCCATCCGGTAATCCTTTACATCCCTGCCGCCGATACGCACGGCCCCCGCCGTCGTATCATAAAAACGGGGAATCAGATGTACGAAGGAAGACTTTCCGGAACCTGTACCGCCGATCACGCCGATGGTCTGGCCCCGTTTCACGCGTAAATTCAGATCTGTGAGAGCCGGTACGGAAGAACCGGCATACATAAGCCCGGCGTGATCAAAGACGATATAGTCTTCCCGAGAATCCTGCCCTGCAGAAGATGTGTCCCCGCTTCCCGGCCGTTTCTTTGAGACAGGAACTTTTTCCCTGGCAGTCTGCCGCATCTGTGAAACAAAGGCTTCCTTCCCGTCTTCCTGAGAGGACTGTATTTCCAGCATCTGTCCGATACGGTTGCCGCAGGCCACCGCCTTGGTGACAGTGATGATCAAATTGGCCAGCTTCACCAGTTCTACAAGGATCTGGGACATATAGTTGGCCAGAGCCACCACCTCGCCCTGGGTGATCACGCCGGTATCTACCTGTACGCCGCCCACATAGATCAACACCACAATAGCCATATTAATGATGACAAAAGTCAACGGATTCATAAGTCCCGACAACTTTCCCACGAAACGCTGCAGGCCGTTCAGGGCGACATTGCGCCGTTCAAAGTCGTCGATCTCTTCATCCTCCCGATGAAACGCACGGATCACCCGTGCGCCGGTCAGATTTTCTCTGGTCTTGCCCAGCACCAGATCCAGGGCATTCTGCACCCGGCGGTACAGCGGTATGCTGATCAACATCACGCCGAATACCACCACAGACAGAAGAGGGATCGTCACCACAAAGATCATAGCGGCTTTTACGTCGATGGTAAAAGCCATCACCATAGCGCCGAACACGATGAAAGGCGACCGCATAAAAAGACGCAATACCAGATTGACGCCCGACTGCACCTGATTGACGTCATTCGTCATGCGGGTGATCATGGTCGAAGTCCCTGCCTGATCCAGTTCGGTAAAGGACAGACTCTGAATATGGGCGAACAGCTCACGGCGCAGCCTTGTGGAGAATCCCACAGCCGCCCGGGCCGAAAAATACTGGGCTGTAACCGAACAGGCCAACCCGATGACGCCCAACAGAATCATGACGCAGCACATCCGCAGGATATAGCCCCTATCCCCTCCCGTGATACCGGTATCCACAATGGCCGCCACCACCAGAGGCACAAAAAGCTCAAAAGTGGCTTCCAACAGTTTGAACAAGGGCGCCAGCACACATTCTTTTTTATAAGATTTCAAATAAACCAGTATTTTTTTCATAATCTCCTCCATGAAGGAACAGTTATTTTCATTTATTATTCCTGATTTTATAAAATTAAAGCCGGGATTTCATTTCTAATCCCGGCTTTTATCACAACCAATATAGATTACAACTGCTGCCTGACCAATATTCCGGCTATGAAAATCCTACGCTTCTTCCGCCTGCAATGCCTGGATCGCGGAAACCGTCAGCTCATAATCCTCCCGCACCTGGGGCAGCAAAGCATCCACCGCTTCCATATTTTCCGCACGCAACGCCTCCGTAATTTCATGACTGGACTTAAACAGCCTGTCAAAACTCAGATTCTGACTGACGCCTTTCAGCGTATGGGCGGCCCGGAAAGCCTCCTCCGTATTTCCGGACTCAATCGAAGTGCAGAGCGTCTCAAAACTCTTATCACCCGGGAAACGAAACACAAACTTCTTGATCCGTTCCTCCTTACGAAAACGTCCGAACACGCTCTCATAATCGCCTCCAATACGCTCATAGCATTCCTGTACGGTCATATGATAAATCTCCTTTCTAAAACGTCCGTTTCATTATTGCATTCCCGGCAGCCTGTACCGGCTATGTATTCGCAACACATTGTTCCGCCGGAAGCCATTTACATATACTCTTTATCTCAGGACATTATATCGTATCTTTTTCTACAATACAAGTTCTTATTCCCGCTCCCGGATCAATTCGGTTACTGGTCACTCCGTGATCCGCAACGCGCAGTTGGGATAGGAAAATTCGCTTCGCAAAACACAAACTGCCGCCCCTCCTCTTCATCGGCCAGAATCTGTCTTTTCAACTCTTCCACAGAAGCAAACTTCTTCTCTTTACGCTGAAATTTCAGAAGCTCCACCCGCGCGTTTTTTCCGTATAAATTCAGATTGCAGGAAAAGAGATGGGTCTCTATCCCCACAAATTCCCCGTTCACGGTAGGTTTGGTTCCAATATTGGTAATTCCGCCGAAATCCCTGTCCCCGATCATACTTCTTGTAATATACACGCCAAAAGGCGGTAGGAGTTTGCGCTCATCGGCCCGCAGGTTGGTGGTAGGAATGCCCAGTTTCCTTCCCAACTGCCGCCCATGAATGATCTCGCCAGAAAAAAAGTAGGAGAATCCCAGCATCTGCCCTGCCTCTTCCATTTGCCCCCGCAGTACGGCCTCCCGAATCCTGGTACTGCTGATTTCCTCGCCCCGGTATGTTTCTTTATCCAGTACTTCCACAGAAAACCCGTATTTTATACCCATCTGTTTCAAAAGCCCGGGAGTTCCTTTTCTTTCATATCCGAAACGAAAATCCGCCCCCACCACCAGCATGGCGGCATGAAGCTTTTCTACCAGTACGGTCCTGACAAACTCCTCCGCTTCCATTCGCATCAGGCTTTTCTCAAAGGGGCATTCAATCAGCCAGTCCAGCCGCGACTGATTCAGGATATCTCTCCGCTCCTCATTCGTCAGAAGCATACCGGCCCCGCCGTTTTTCAGGATTATGGCAGGAGAAACATCAAACGTAAATACGACCGACAGTAACCCCCGGGCCTGACTGATCTCTAATACTCGATGCAAAAGCTTTTGATGTCCTCTGTGCATCCCGTCAAATTTCCCCAATGTCACCACGCTCGGTCGATCAAGGGCAAATTCTGTTGTTCCGGTACTGTACTGCATACACCGTTTCCTCTCTTCTCTGTCTGCCCGCAAGCCGGTCCCGCTGCCGACCCTTTTCTGTACCATATTCGCCGACACAACAAAAGCGGCCTATGCCGCTTTTACTGTCCGCCTGTTGTACCATATTTCTTAAGACTGACAGTACATGTTCTAATAAAACATTTTTTTTAAATAAAAATGTCCATCGCGGTAATAGTAGATTCCCACAAAGCGTCCCTCACTGTCATAAACACGGACTTCCTGCAGATACCTCCAGTCGCGGCGACTCCGCTTTTCCATATAGGATACGTGAAACACATTGCCGTTGTGGGCCAGTTTATCCCCCTCCGGCCGCAGAACCACCTCGGCCAGGTCGCCAAACAGCCGGTCCAGGCTGACCAGCCCCTCCGGCACGCCGTTCTCCTCCACGGAAGCGGCAATCTGCTCCAGCGTCCGGCTGTCCTTCAGATCAAAAATTCCCACTCTGGTGCGAATCAGACTCTCCATGCAGCCGCCGCAGCCCAGCTTCGCGCCGACATCGTAGCAAAGTGTCCGTATGTATGTTCCCCTGGAACAAGCCACCGAAAACCGTACTCTGGGAAGCTCCATGTCCAGTACCGTAATGTCATAAAAATGCACAGGACGGGCTTTTCGCTCCACCTCAACACCCTGACGGGCCAGCTCGTACAATCTGCGGCCGTTGATTTTAATTGCGGAGTACATCGGAGGCACCTGCATGCCCTCTCCGACAAAAGCGGCCAGACATTCCCGCACCTCATCCTCGCTGACCGCCACCGGCGACTCCTTAAGAATCCGCCCGCTCATATCCTGGGTATCGGTCTCACACCCCAAAAGCAGCACGGCTTCGTAGCTCTTATGCTCCTCTGTCAGCATATCACAGACTTTGGTGGCCTTGCCCAGACAGACCGGGAGCACGCCTGTGGCGTCCGGGTCGAGGGTTCCTGTGTGGCCGATCTTTTTCTGATGCAGAATCCCGCGCAGCCTGGCTACCACATCATGTGATGTATAACCCTTTTCCTTAAATACGTTGAGAATCCCGTTCATCGTCTATCCCCGCTCACAATTTCTTCTTCAGCTCGTCAAGCAGCAATTCCGTCGCCTCCTGGGCCGTGCCGTTTATGCTGCATCCCGCCGCCTGGACATGGCCGCCACCGCCAAAGACACCGGCCACTTCGCTGACGTCCACCTCGCCTTTTGCGCGGAGGCTCACTTTATAACCGCTTTCCGACACCGGATAGAGCAGTACGGCTACCCGGATACCTTTTGTCAGCCTGAGCTGACTGACAACGCCGTCCATCTCCTTCGCCGCTATGCCGAATTCTTCCATATCTTCTTTATGGGCCACCCCCACAATCACCGCGCCGTCAAGATACAGGCGGCTTCTCTCCAGTACCCGGCCCAGAATACGCTCCTGGCTGTGGCTTTTCTCATAAAAAGAATGCTCTATGATCCAGGAAAAATTGATCCCTTTTTCGATCAGTTCCGCTGCGATTTTCATCGTCTGCGGACGTGTATTGACATATTGAAACACACCTGTATCGTGTATGATTCCCGTATACAGGGCTTCCGCTATCGCCTTATCTATTTTTTTATGGTCCAGCAGATCATACAGAACCTCACAGGAAGAACTGGCTTCGGCGTCAATCACATTGATCATCCCGATTCCCGGATTTGTGATATGATGGTCGATACATATAGTTTTTACGGCTTTCTCCCGATACCCGCCTGCCACGCCGACCCGTTCCAGACTGCTGACGTCCAGCGTCAGAAAAATATCATAAGATTTTTCCGGATCGTATACGGTCTGTACTTTGTCCAGATCCTGAATATAAGAGAAAACCTCCTGGGGCTCTTCCAAAAAAACGTCCACCGCCAGTTCCGGCATGTTTCTTTTCAGGTACAAATATAATCCCATACAGGAACCGATACAGTCTCCGTCCGGACGCTCATGTCCGGCAATAGCCAGCGTGGCTGCGCCCTCCAGCATTTTTTCAATCGTCATCGTCTTCATCCTTCCCGACGCCCTGTACCTGGTCAATCAATTTGGACATACTTACGCCGTACTCAATAGACTGATCCAGAATAAAACGGATTTCCGGCGTATTCCGCAGATTCAGACGTTTAGCCAGCATACGGCGCGCGTAACCCTCTGCATTTTTAAGCCCCTCCAGGGTATCCCTTTTCTCCTGCTCATTGCCCAGCACACTGATAAATGCCTTACAGGTCTTTAAATCGGGAGCCACCTCCACACCGGTCACGGAGGTCATCATGTGAATACGGGGATCTTTAATCTCCTGTCTGATAATCATACTGAGCTCACGGAGCACCTCCCCGTTAATTCTCGTATTCTTTATACTGTTTTTTCTCATATATATCCTCTCATTGAGAGGTTCCCGGGCCGCGGCCTATCGGGGAACCTCCACCATGATATATGCCTCTACCATATCAAGCTCCTGAATCTCATTGAAGCCCTCAAAAAGCAGACCGCATTCAAATCCTGTCTTGACCTCCTTGACGTCATCCTTGAAACGACGCAGGGACGCCAGATTGCCCTCGAAGATCTGCTTGCCCTCGCGGGTAATGCGCACTTTACAGCTTCGCTGGAACACACCATCCATCACATAACTTCCGGCGATATTGCCCACACCGGACGCCTTGAAGATCTGACGGATCTCCGCGTGGCCGATCACCTTCTCCTCATAAATCGGGTCCAGCATACCCTTCATGGCGGCTTCCACGTCCTCTATGGCCTGATAAATGATGCTGTACAGTCGTACATCCACGCCCTCGTGATCCGCCGTAGCCTTGGCGGTGGCGTCTATTTTCACATTGAAACCAATGATAATGGCGTTGGAGGCGGCAGCCAGGGAAACGTCGGACTCGTTGACGATTCCTGCGCCGCTGTGGATTACCTTGACCAGGATCTCCTCGTTGGACAGCTTGGTCAGGCTCTGCTTTACGGCCTCTACCGATCCCTGCACATCTGCTTTGACGATCAGGTTCAGCTCTTTCAGATTACCTTCCTTGATCTGGCTGAACAGATCATCCAGAGACATTCTGGATTTAGTTTCCTCCAGAAGTTTATTTTTATTCTCGGAAATAAACGTAGCGGCAAAATTCTTTGCTTCTTTATCGTTTTCCGTAGCTACCAGCACTTCGCCGGCATTGGGGACGTCATTCAGACCCAGGATTTCCACCGGAACGGAGGGGCCCGCCGATTTCACGCGGCGTCCCATATCGTCCATCATGGCCCGGACCTTACCGGAGCAGGCTCCTGCCGCAATGAAATCTCCCACATGAAGCGTACCCTTTTGTACCAGAATGCTGGCCACCGGACCTTTGCCCTTATCCAGCTTGGCCTCGATCACCAGACCTCTGGCTTTACGGTTTGCGTTTGCTTTCAGCTCCATGACATCGGCTGTCAGAAGGATCATCTCCAGAAGATCCTCGATGCCTTCATGGGTCTTGGCGGATACGGGCACGCAGATGGTACTGCCGCCCCAGTCTTCGGGTACCAGCCCCTGCTCGGACAGCTCCTGTTTCACCCTGTCTATATTAGCTCCCGGCTTATCGATCTTGTTGACCGCCACAATAAGCTCCACACCGGCGGCTTTCGCGTGGCTGATAGCTTCCAATGTCTGGGGCATCACGCCGTCGTCGGCAGCCACCACCAGCACGGCAATATCCGTAGATGTGGCCCCGCGCATACGCATGGCTGTAAACGCCTCATGACCGGGCGTATCCAGAAAAGTAATCTTCCGATCGTTGATGGACACCACGGAAGCGCCTATGGCCTGCGTAATGCCGCCTGCCTCTTTGTCAGTCACCCGGGTATTGCGGATGGCATCCAGCAGGGAGGTCTTACCATGGTCAACATGGCCCATGACGCAGACCACCGGCGGACGGGAAGTCATATCCGCCTCATTCTCCTCATCTTCTTTGAGCAGCTCGGCGATCACATCCACTTTCTCCTCGGGCTCGGCAATGATATCATACTCCAACGCGATCTCGCTGGCTTTCTCATAATCGATCTCCTGGTTTACCGTCACCAGCATCCCCTGCATAAACAGTTTTTTCACGATCTCGGAGGGCTGCTTTTTCATGGCCTCGGCCAGCTCACGGATGGTCAGCTTCTCAGGAATCTGGATCTCCTTGATGACCTCCTTGGGCTCCTCTTTCCTGGGCTGCGGGCGGGCAGGCTTCTGAAGCGCCTTGGGCAGACGGGAATTCTGACGGAATCCCTGGTTGGGACGGTTGCCGCCGGTCCTTCTGTCATTGGTCATCTTATTTTCCCGCTGAGAGACTTTCTCTCTCTCTTTGCTTTTCTCTTTCTTGCCGTCGCGGGACGGTTTCTTAGCCAGACCCAGATCCTCGGACACCGCCGGCTTACGGCTGTCGCCTCTCTTATTGTCAAATGGTGTCTGCCTGCGGCCGTCTCCGCCCTGGGCAAAGCCTCTGCCCGCTCCCGGACCTCTGCGGTCGCCGTCTTGCCTTCTCTGACCAAAACCGCCTGTTCTCTGGCCGTCCTGCCCGGCTCTGGGCGCACGGGCGCCGTCGCCGATGCGGGGACCGCCGAACCCTCTCTGGCCCTGACCGTCACGCCTCTGCCCAAAAGCCGAACCGCTTCTCTGGCCGCCGACCGTACTTCTGCGGTCGCCGTCCTGGCGTCTCTGGCCCTGCATCTGCCCCGCTCCGCCTGCTCTGCGCTCCTGACCTGTACCGCCGGTCCTGCGCTGACCGGCGCCGGCGCTCCGACGCTCCTGCCCAGCTCCCGAAACTGTCTGGGCGGCGCTCCTGGAGGTTCGCCTCTGTCTTCCTGCCTCGGAGTCGCTTCTGCCCATATCCGTCTTTGCCGCTTCTGCCTGAGACGCTGCGGTTTTGGGAGTCTCTGTCTGTCTGGTCTTCTGCGTATCCGACGTTTTCTCTCTGGTTTCCTGTCTGGATGAACTTTCCGGCGCCTGTGTTCTGCTCTCTTTTTCTGCCTTAGGCGTCGGCTCTGCCTGATGGACCGTCTTCGCAACCGGCTCTTCTTTGACAACCGAAGTCGCTTTCGACGCGGTTTCCTCTTTTTCCGGCCTGGCTATGGCTTTAGCCGCCGAAGCCATCCGGGAAGCCACCTTGGCTGCCGTCTCTTCCCGGGATATCGGTTCGGCCTTGGGCGTCGGCTCTGCCTTCGGAGCCACCTCTGTCTTCGGAGCCGCTTTTTTTCTGGCCGTCTCCGGTTTCGGAGCCGCTTTCGCAGACTTTGTTCCCTGCTTGGCTCCCGGCTTTACCGCATTTTTATGAAAATTCTTCCCCTCCGGGGTTTTCGCATTCTGAGGACGAAATACCTGGATCAGATTTTTCTTTTTAGGACGAACCGTAGCCCTCTCCTGGCCCTTTACCTCTTTGTTTTCCCTGCTCTCTGTTTTTTCCTTATGATTTGTCTCTCTTTGCAACTGTGATTTTGCCTCCGTATTTTCTATCTGTTTGCCTGATCTGCGAGAAAATTCCTCTTGTATCAGCCTCTCTTGTGGTGTATCAACCGTACTCATGTGGCTTTTCACATCCACATTCCGGGATTTCAGAAATTCAAGAATCTCCCGGTTGGTCACATGATATTCTTTTGCAATCTCATGAACCTTGCGTTTCTGCAAATCTACACCAGCCTTTCCTATATTATAATTCTTCCATCTTTTTCTGCAATGCCAAGGCCATATTCTCATCCAGAACGGCCAGGGAAGCCCGGTATTCCTTGCCCAGCGTCCTTCCCAGTTCCTCCTTGGAACTGTAAAAGCGAAGAGGTACGTCATAATACCTGCACATATCCGTAAAATGCTTCCTGCTGCCGTCAGACATATCGCCGGCCGCAATGACCAGATAGGCCTGCCCGCCTTTAACCGCCTTATCCACAGAAAATTCGCCGCTGACCAGCTTTCCGGCTTTCATGCATATTCCGATAAAAGACAGAACTTTATGATTGTTCAATGGCTGCCATCTCCTTTTTCAGTTCTTCATAAACCGTTTCCGGGATAGTAACCTTAAGGGAGCGTTCCAGTCCCCTGCTTTTTATGGCCAGCCTCAGGCAGGCGGATGACGGACACAGATAAGCGCCTCTGCCGTTTTTTCTGCCTGTGGCGTCCAACATAATCTTATCTTCCGGGGTTTTTAGTACGCGGAACAATTCTTTTTTGTTTTTCATCTCGCCGCATCCGGTACATTTACGCATCGGTGTTTTCGTTTTCTTCATCATCGCATTCATCACCGTCCTCGGTTTCACCGGCGGGATCGACTGTTTCTTCCGCCCCGGCTTCTATCCTGTCATTTTCATCACTTTCGCCCGCATCGTCATGCTCCCTGCCGGCAGGCTCATCTTCCTCTACGGCAAACGCGTCTGTCTCCTCTTCATCGCCCGTGTCAAAAGCCTCCCCGTCTTCGCCTTCGCCGGTATGCTCCTCTTCATCCTCTTCCGGATCTTCCGTGTTTTCGTATTCGTCTTCGTAATACTCGTCATCTTCCTGTTCGTAATACTCGAAGTCTCCGGATTCCCTAGCCTGAGTCTCACTCTTAATATCTATCTTATATCCGGTCAGGCGGGCTGCCAGACGGGCATTCTGTCCCTCCTTGCCGATGGCCAAGGACAACTGGTAATCCGGCACGATGACCAGAGCGTCTTTCTCGTCGGGGTCCGCCAGGACAGTAATCACTTTTGCCGGACTCAGCGCATTCTCAATCAGAAGAGCGGGATTCTCATTCCAGTTGATAATATCGATTTTCTCTCCTCCCAGCTCTCCGACAATGGTGTTGACCCGGGAACCGTTCATACCGACACAGGCTCCCACCGCATCCACATCCGGATCATTGGACCATACGGCGATCTTGGTACGGGAACCGGCTTCTCTGGCAATGGCCCGGATCTCTACGGTACCGTCGCGCACCTCCGTTACCTCCGCTTCAAAAAGCCTTTTGACCATCTCCGGATGGGTTCTGGAAAGCAGTACCTTGGGGCCTTTGGACGTATCTTTCACCTCCAGCACATACACTTTGATGCGCTCTGTAGGGCGAAAGGATTCTCCCTTGATCATTTCATTTTCATTTAATATCGCGTCAACTTTCCCGAGATTAACGCTGACATTTCTTCCCAGATACCGCTGGACGATACCGGTGACTACCTCGCGCTCTTTACCGTAATACTCGTTATAGAGTACCTTGCGCTCCTCCTCCCGTATTTTCTGCAGGATCACATTTTTGGCGTTCTGCGTAGCAATACGGCCAAAAGATTTTGACTGGATCTCCTCGTTGACCACATCCCCAGGTTCATAAGACGGATCGATCATTTTCGCCTCGGCAAGACTGATCTCCATGACCGGGTCCTCCACCTCCTCGACGACAGTCTTGGCGGCAGTCACGCGAAAATCACAGGTCTCGCGGTTGACCGTCACGGTCACATTATCCGCTTTGCCGAAATGATTCTTACATGCCTGAAGCAGCGACTGTTCAATGGCATCCAGAATCGTCTCCCTGCTGATATTTTTTTCCCGCTCCAGGATCATCAATGCCTCTTGTAGTTCTGTATTCATTTTTTCCCTTATTCCTCCTGATCTTCTAGAAATCGAATGCCAGTCGTATCAACGCGATTTCTTTCTTGTCAAACGTCCTGTCGGACCCGTCCTCCTGTCGGACAGTTACGGTTTTATCATCATATGCGCACAGAGTTCCGCCAAATTCTTTTCTCCCGTCGATCGCTCTGTAGGTACGTATCTCCAGTTCTTTACCCATACTGCGCTTATAATCCTTTTCCTTTTTCAACGGACGGCCCAACCCCGGAGAGCTGACCTCCAGAATATAAGCGTCCTCAATAAAATCCTCCTGGTCCAGAAGATCACTGAAGGCCCGGCTGACTTTCTCACAGTCGTCAATGGTGACGCCTCCCTCCTTATCCATGTAGGCGCGCAGATACCAGGTGCCTGCTTCTTTCACATATTCCACGTCCACCAGTTCATACTGCCCGGCCTCTATAACCGGCATAAGCAGGGCTTCCGCCTTCTGCTCATATTCCTCACGTTTACTCAAAATACGCCTCCCTCCAGACCATACAAACGCATTATACTAACGTATACCAACAAATAAGAGTGAACCGAAGTTCACTCTTATACCGGTATCATCTTATTAAGTTCTTGTAAAGTATACCACTGTCTACCAGGATTTGCAAGGGGAAAAGGAAATTTTTCATTTACCCAAATTTAAACCGGATAGGCGCCGTTTTTATTGTCGGCCACCGTCGGATCTACTTTTGTGGCCTGAGCTTCCCTGTATTTGAAGAAGTCAACGGCCACCTGGGGGAACAGGGCATAGGACAGCACGTCCTCGTCCTGCTCTTTCCACTGAGACATCTCGCTCTCCAGCTTATCCAGCTCATTGTCCAGCAGGTCTGCCGGACGGCAGGTGATGGGTTCCTTGTCGCCGATACACTTCTTCTGCACCTCAGGATCAAAGGGCTTAACGGTAGCCCCATATTCACCGGAAAGGACGGCTTTCGTCTCTTTCGTCACCATCTTGTAGCGCTCGCCCTGGATCACGTTCATAACGGCCTGGGTACCCACGATCTGGGATGACGGTGTGACAAGGGGCGGCTCGCCGAGATCTTTACGCACCTTCGGCACCTCCTCCAGCACCTCATAATATTTATCCTCCGCATGCATATCTTTAAGCTGGGACGTCAGGTTGGACAGCATACCGCCCGGCACCTGATACAGCAGCGTCTTGATATTGACGCCCAGATTCTTCGGATTCAACAGACCGCTCTCCAGGGCCTCGTCGCGGATGGGGCGGAAATAATCTGCGATCTCATCCAGCAGATTAGAATCAAAGCCTGTGTCATAAGGAGTACCTTTGAAAGTTTCCACCATAACCTCTGTAGCGGGCTGAGACGTACCCAAGGCAAAGGGCGACATGGCCGTATCGATCACATCCACGCCGGCCTCTACGGCTTTCATATACGTCATGGAAGCTACACCGGATGTATAGTGGGTATGCAGCTGAATCGGCAGAGATGTGGCGTTCTTCAATGCTCCGATCAGCTCTGTGGCCGCATAAGGCAGCAGCAGCCCGGCCATATCCTTGATACAAATGGAATTTGCCCCCATATCTTCAATGCGCTTGGCAATTTCCGTCCAATACTCCAGCGTATAGGCATCGCCCAAGGTATAGGACAAAGCCACCTGTGCGTGGCCTTTCTCTTTATTGGCCGCCTTTACCGCCGTCTGCAGATTGCGCAGATCGTTCAGGCAGTCGAAAATACGGATGATATCGATACCGTTTGCGATGGATTTCTGTACAAAATATTCCACCACGTCGTCGGCATAGGGACGATACCCCAGAATATTCTGACCACGGAACAGCATCTGCAATTTGGTGTTTTTGAATCCGTCGCGGAATTTGCGCAGCCTTTCCCACGGATCTTCCTTAAGGAAACGCAGGGAAGCGTCAAAGGTAGCGCCGCCCCAGCACTCCACGGAATGATATCCCACTTTATCCAGCTTTTCTACGATGGGCAGCATCTGCTCTGTCGTCATACGGGTGGCAATCAGAGACTGATGGGCGTCACGCAGGATTGTTTCCGTTATTTTAATTGGTTTTTTCGTTGTATCTGCCATTATAAAACCTCCTTATTCTTTTACCTTAAAAACCCGCCGCCGCAGGCGGCATCCATTCAAGGATGCCAGGTGCGCCAGTTCCGGCTTTGATGCCTGGCGGCGCGCCAATACGGCGTATGCAGGTTTATCATTATACACCGAAGATAGCCATGAAAGTACCGGCCGCCACAGCGGTACCGATAACGCCGGCCACGTTCGGGCCCATCGCGTGCATCAGCAGGAAGTTCGTCGGATCTGCCTCCGCACCCACTTTCTGGGATACACGGGCCGCCATGGGAACGGCGGAAACACCGGCAGAACCGATCAGCGGATTGATCTTACCGCCTGTAGCCGCGCACATAATCCTGCCAAAGATCACGCCGCCCGCCGTACCGATGGCAAAAGCGATCAGGCCGAGGATAACGATCTTGATGGTATCCATGTTCAGAAATGCCTCGGCGCTAGTGGTAGCGCCCACGGAAGTACCCAGCAGGATAACAACGATATACATCAGAGCATTGGAAGCCGTCTCCTGGAGCTGTTTGACCACACCAGACTCACGGAACAGGTTGCCGAGCATCAGCATACCGACAAGAGGAGCCGTTGTGGGCAGAATCATACATACTACAATCGTAATAACGATGGGGAACAGAATTTTCTCCAATTTGGAAACCGGACGAAGCTGCTCCATTTTAATCTTTCGCTGCTCTTCGGTGGTCAGCAGCTTCATAATGGGCGGCTGAATGATCGGCACCAGAGCCATGTAGGAATAAGCCGCCACGGCAATGGGGCCCATGAGGCCTGTCTGCCCCAGCTTACCGGCCAGGAAGATAGACGTAGGACCATCCGCGCCTCCGATGATGGAGATGGCAGCCGCAGCCTTTCCGCCAAAGCCCATGAAAATGGCAAAGAAGTAAGCCGCGTAAATACCCAGCTGGGCAGCCGCACCCAGAAGAAAGCTCTTTGGGTTGGCGATCAGCGGGCCGAAGTCTGTCATAGCGCCCACGCCCATAAAAATCAGAGACGGCAGAATACTCCACTCATCCATCAGGTAAAAATAGTGTAATAAGCCCGCTGCATGCTCAATACCATTGGCGTCCACATAAGCTTCGGCCATGATATCCGGGTAGATATTGACCAGAAGCATACCGAATGCGATCGGCACCAGCAGCAGAGGCTCAAATCCTTTTGCGATTGCCAGATACAAGAACACACAGGCCACCAGAATCATAATGTAGTTTCCCACAGTCAGATTCATGAAAGCCGTCTGTTCAAGCAGATTTGACAATGTATTTGTCACATAAGACATGTTCGTACCTCCATTCAAGATTCAGCAGCTTGTACCACTGTCATTAGTTCATGGTCGCCAGCACATCGCCGTTTTCTACGGCGTCGCCGACCGCCACATTGATACTCGCCACTGTACCATCCTGGGGAGCCACAACCGGGATTTCCATCTTCATAGCCTCAAGGATCACGATATTATCGCCGGTCTTCACTGCCTGACCTACGCTCGCCTCTACCTTGAACACTTTGCCCGGCACGGAAGCGGCTACGGTCACGGAACCTGCGCCGGCCGCCGGCGCTGCCGCCTTGGGAGCCGCTGCAGGCGCGGGAGCCGCCTTGGGCGCTGCGGCCCTGGGCGCCGGTGCGCCGGTGGACTGTCCTTCTTCTACGGTTACGTCATAAACATTGCCATTCACTGTGATCGTATAATTTTTCATGATAAAATCCTCCTGTATAATTAGGCGTTACGCCATTTCGTTTTATTCGCTTTTCTGATGGAACGAACCACAAAACTGTCTGTGGACGTATTCTCCGCTGCGGCGATCGCTGCGGCGATCACGGCAACCAGCTCCCTGTCATCCGTCTCTTCCGGAGCATTCTGAACTGCCGGAGTCTGTACGGGCGCCGGCGGTATGGGCTTGGGCGCCTCATGGCTCACCATACTCTTATCAGCCGCCGCGCCGATGAATCGGAACAGGGAAATGATAAAGCTCAAGAACACCAGTACAACAAATACGATACCCACGCCCATCAGTGTATTAAGCCCTGCTCTCTGCAGAGTCTGAGCCAGGGTATAATTCACATCCATATTCAGGGATTTCATGGCATAGGTAGCCGCGTCAATATTCAATATCACGGTAGCCGTGGCCTTCTCAAAAGTCGCGGTGGTGGTGGCAGTGATCGTGTCACTCTCCTCTTCTATGACCACATCGCCTATGGAAGTAAATGTTCCCAGCTCGTCTTTCACGGCCTCATAGGCTGTCACAGCAGACACGGTAAAGCTGTCGTCCACATCCTTATACTTCTCCATATCCTCATCGCTCAGGCCGTTCAGCGTATCCAGTATGCTTTCCACCTGGGCCTTGATGGACTCCTGCATGGCAGAATCCACACCGGAATCTTTGCTCTCTTCCGTGCTGCCGCAGGCGCTGAGGGCCGTCACACTGATCACAACCAGCAAAAGTGCCAGTAATTTTCTACTCAATCTCTTCATCTGCTTCACCTCGCTTTAAACCGTGCCATGCTTTTTGTCCGGACGGTCTTCTCTCTTCGTGTAAAGCATCTCAAAAGCGCCGATTACATATTTCCTTGTATCTTCGGGCTCGATAATGGTATCCACATAACCGCGGGCCGCCGCAGAAGAAACACCGGACTGCAGGGCCGCGTACTCAGCCGCCTTTTCATTGACAGTGGCTGCGTCCGCATCTGGATACATGATTTTCGCCGCAGACCGGGCGTCCATCATACCCACCTCGGCAGCAGGCCAGGCGTAAACCATGTCCGCTCCGATCGCTTTACTATTCATAGCCACGTATGCGCTGCCGTAAGCCGCGCCCACGATCACATTCACCTTGGGGACTGTGGCGTTGGCAAAAGCATAAGTCATAGCCGCCACGGCCTTCGCCATATTGTTCTCTGCACATTTGGTGGTCTTAAAGCCCTTGACATTGGTCAGGGTCAGTACCGGGATATTGAAAGCGTCACAGAATTCCACAAACTCTGCAGCTTTCTTTGCGCCTCTGGCGGAAAGCGTACCGTCCATTTTTTCTGCCAGCTCTCCGTCCTCTCCGTAAATCTCGCTGCGATTGGCCACAGCGCCCACGGTAGAACCGTTCAGTTTGATGAATCCGGTCACAATATCTTTTCCATAACCCGCTTTCGTCTCAAAGAAAATATTGTCGTCGCCGATTCTGGACAGGGCGATAGCCGTATCGCCGACACATCCGGCAATATCATCGCACACACGATTCAGATCATCTTCACATCCCGTGAAAGTATCGTCATCCTCATTATTGGACGGAAGCATGGAAACCAGCACACGGATCTGGGTCAGGACGTCATCCTCCTTGCCCACATAATCCACCAGGCCTGTCTCATGGCTCTGGTATTCTGCCGAGGCCGTATCACATTTGGATACCTCATTGCCGTCAATAGTATTGGGCGCGTTCACAAACAGCCTTCCTTTGCCGCTCTCCATAAACGTAAAATCTGTCAGTCCGGATACCACGGCCATACCGCCGCCGCAGGTGCCAAATACTGCCGTGATCTGAGGAATAACACCGGAAGCCAACGACTGTTTCATGTAGATCTCTCCGAAACCGTTCAGGGCGTCCGTCGCCTCCTGCAGACGCAGGCCTGCACAATCCACCAGGCCGATCACAGGCGCTCCCGTCTTCATGGCAAAATCATACAGTCGCGCGATCTTTTTCGCATGCATCTCGCCGATCGTGCCGTTCAATACTGCAGCGTCCTGGCTGTACACATATACCAGATTGCCATCAATCACTCCATAGCCTGTGATAACGCCATCGGACGGGGTCTCTTTCTCCGACAGGTTGAAATCCGTATTCCTGGCTGTAATCCGGCCGCCGATTTCAACAAAGCTGTTGTCATCAAGCAGAGAAGCAATCCTCTGGCTTGCTGCGTTTTGTGCTGTGTTACTCATTTTTCAGCCCTCCATTTTCTATAATAATAATATACACCAATTTCAGCCATGATACATTATAAAGTAAGCTCCCCCGTTTTTCAATGGGTATTCGTCCGAAATCTTCCTGAATTTTCATTTCATTTTAATGATTGACGACAAATGACCCCCGCGGAGCAAATCAGACGCTCCGCGGAGGCAGACAGTCTCAGCGCACCCGGCGCAGAGGTTCCAACGGCAGGACAGAGATTTGTATCTCCTCACCTTTCGCTCCCATCTCCACCATCACCATCCCCTTGTCCTGCCCCGCCTCGTTGACAGAACAGGCCAAAGGCGTACCGCAGTAACGGTAGACCTCCTTACCCACTTTCATCGGTTTATGGATGCGCCCCAGTGCGGCATAGTCAAAGGGCTTCAACACATCGGCAGACACCTCGTCGATATTGCCCGCGGCGCGAATCTCCGAATCCATCCGCTCCACATCCTCCGCCTTCTTCCCTACGGGCAGATAAAACTGATGGCTCACCAGAACATTCCGTTCTACACTGTCAATCTGTTCCCGCCCGATCAGCCGGTGCAGCGTATCCTTATAAGAAAGATAATTGCCGTTCTCATCTCCTCCCACGATCTGTCTGACCATGGACGGCTTTACAAAAGGGAGCAGAAAGAAATTCACGGGACCATCCCCGTCCCGGAGCGTGACCCTCTCTATATGTTCTTCCTCTGACCGGGGTGGCTGCCCGATCATATAAATCCTCTGCCGGGAGAGCACGCTCCGGAAGCAGTTGACCCGGGAAGCACTGTCGTGGTTTCCGCTGATCATCATGATCACCGCGTCGGGAACCGCCGCGGTCAGCGCCGCAATAAAATGGTCGAACACCTCCACCGCCTCCGCGGAAGGGACGGCTTTATCATAGATATCGCCCGCGATCACAATGGCATCCGGTTTCTCGCGTCCGGTCAGACGGACGATCTGATGGAAAATATGCTCCTGATCTTCCCGCAGATCCCGGTTCATCAGTTTCAATCCTATATGAAGATCGGATAAATGGAAAAATTTCATCGCTGCTTTTTCCTTTCCAATCTTACATGCGGTAAATTCCACCGGTAATGGGCAGCCAGAAAGCGGATCGCCATGACCACCCCGGACGCTATGAACATGGCCGGAACCTGTCCGAACAGTCTGTATATCCACACACAGCAAACCGCCCCCGTCACCGAAGCGCAGGCATACACATGTTTCACAAAAATGTAGGGCGGCTGCCCCGCCATCATATCGCGCAGAAGACCGCCGCCCACGCCGGTCAATGTGCCGAGAACTGTCAGCAGAAATACATCTCCGATATACCCGGCATTTATCCCGGTGATCACACCGGCAGCAGTAAATATACCAAGCCCTATCGAATCCATGACCAGCATGATTTTTTCATATAATATGCCGAATCTTCCCTGCAATACATTTGCCCTGAAAAATAATACGACAAATAATATGAGGGCCGTGATCACAGCCGCAATCACGTACACCGGATTGGTCAGCGCACCGGGCACATGGCCCAGCATGATATCCCTTGTCATACCTCCCCCCACGGCCGTAATCACCCCCAGCACACATACGCCAAAAACATCCATCCTGCAATGAATCCCGACCATTGCGCCGGACGCGGCAAAGGCAACCGTTCCGATCAGCTCCATACAAAACACAATAAAGCTCTGAATCTCCATATTCCTTTCCTCTGACTCTTATCCCAGACCGACCGGAAATCTACTCTTCCTCCCTGCATTTTTCTACCCAAAAAGCCGTATACATCGACAGATCCCGGGACGCGTCCTTTTCAGAATATATTTTCTTGTGAATACGGTATGCGCCTTCCTCCAGAGATCCGTACAGCCATTCCCAGTCAATCTCCAGCACCTGGGAACCTTTGGCGGGAATATTATAGGCCAAATCCTTCCATGCATATTGAACCTCTGCGTATACAGGCACGGTTTTCCATTCCCCTTCCGTATACTGCTCCAATTCATACCAGGAGCCGAAGCTATACTCCGTTGTAACCTGCCCTTTATCCGGCATATGGGTGAACTGCAATTTCAATCCTGTGGGCGTGACGTCCCAGACCTCCATCTGGATATCCGGCTCCCCGTGGATGACAAAGGGAGCGCAGACATGTTTCCCTGCTTCCTCCAGGGCTGCCGTTTTCTCGTCCATATCCTCATAATCCGCGTCCAGAACGTTCACGGGAAAAACATCCTTTTCCAGGCAATAGATACCGGGGGGCAGCTCGCCGTAAAGCCACTGCCATTCTATATCCATCGTCTCCGGTTCGTCTGCCGGGACATTGTAATAAGAAGTATTTCCGCACCTTCCGGTGATAATAGGCACCCTGTACCATTCCCCGTGCATGTACCGTTTCAACGTCTCAAACTCATCATAGCGCCAGGCGTCTCCGCCCTCCACGGCAGACAAGAGGAATCTGCCGCCCTCGGCCGTCACCGGGCCGTCGGGTACAAACGTCACATCCGGACAGGTTTCGGGGCCGTTCAGGTATGTGTCCTTAAGCAGCTCCGCCGGAAAATCGTTCTCTGCTTCCGGACTGGCGGACGCAGGATCTTCCTCCCGGCTACCAGCCGTCCCGTCCGAACCGCCAGAGCCGCTCTCTACACCCTGTCCATCCGCTATTTGGCTTTTGTCACCGGACGCCGTCTCGCCGTTTTCTCTGCCATTCCCCGGTTCTTCGGCTATTCCGTCGATGTATTGTGCCCCTTCCTCTTCCATGGATGCCAGACTGCCGTTCTCCGTCTGCTCCCTCGCCGAACAGGCTGTCATAACGGCGCCCATCATGCAGACTGCCAGACAAATTCCCGTCAGTTTCCTCTTTTTCATCATCCGTCACCTCCATATGTGGCCGGATGATGGGAAAATCCCCCCATACCCAGCCTGATACCATTAAAACGCAGATGAGAGGATAAATACTACGGTCGTTCTATACAGTATTATACTCGCGAGCGTTATGATTTGCCGGCGTTATCGCCCGTATATGCCCGCGAGCGCCAATGAATTTGGAAAACCTTTGTGCTCGCGGGTATAAAGCAATACCTGCCGCGATAGACTTCCTTCGCCTGGGACGTCCACTTTCTGACAAATTCTGTCTTGGCCTCTGTGTAAGCATCTCTGTTATGCTCATATTCCCGCCAAAGCTTTATTTTCATTTTCTCATACTGTCCGGCGATATCCGCATGTTCCATGAGATAATCCCGAAAATACAGCTCGTCATGATCCCCGGCATATCTCAGATGTACGTGAAAAACCCTGTCGGCAAATCCATTTTCCGTATAACCTTTATTACATGAGATCCTGTCGCCGCTCTGGCTCATGCAGATATAGCCGTTATTTTCCAATACCTCTTTGCTGTCTGTCAGACTGCATCCTCCCGGAATTTCCACAAGAATATCAATAATCGGCTTGGCCCATATGGAAGGAATAGCCGTACTCCCTATATGGTTTATTCTGGCCGTTTGAACCAGTATTGATTTCAGAAAAGCTTCTTCCCTGGCATACCAGTCTTTCCAACAATCCTTATGCTCTGTCAAAAAGACCGGAAACAACTGCCACAATTCTTCCAGACTCATTTCTGATAATTTTTTACCCATCACGCACCTGTCTCGCCAAATTCTGATTCACCTACGTAATTCTTTCACCATCGTATACTCATTCAGCAAGGACCCATCCTTCTGTCCGCCTCCACATACTTTGATTTTTTTGCCCCATTCATAAACAACTAAACTTTGTCAATAAACGAGTTCTTCCACTTGACCATGTTCCGGATGTTCTATTCCTAGGACATACTGCATAAGAGTTCCATGGCACATAACAATAACAGTATTATAGTCTTTATATCTATCCAAAACATCCATGACCCGTTTTTTCATCTGTTCGGCAGATTCCCAAAGGCATTGTACTCCCTTGAGATGACGCCCCTGATTTTCTGCCAGACTCCTATAGGATTCTTCTGCCATTTCATCAGGCAGGAATTCATATGAGACTCCATCTGCCAGCCATTCATGCAAATCAGTTTCTACCTGCATTTCAAGATTTAAGCATTTTGACAAAATAGCCGCGCTATGCAGCGCCCGGCCAAATGGTGATGTAATGATCAGCTCAGCCTTTTGCAACCGGCTGTCTTTTGCGGTTTCATGAATCTGTTCGATCCCTTTTTCAGATAATGTCATCATATTATAAGCAAAGCCTTTATAAAATTTTTTTCCTGCCATGGAGCTATCCATTTGACCATGGCGTATGAAATAAAACGTTGTCATGCCTATATCCTCCTTTGCGGCTCCCAGCTTTGATTGTATTTTTTCAAATCATCTCATTGCATACATTATTTCTTTCGTATATGCTTGTAGGCAGGAGGTACCTGGTTATGGCAAATGAAGATAAGAAAGATTTTAACGCAATGTTGAACGACAGTAAGGATATGCCGAAGTTCCAGACAATTACGGATGAAAAAAGCATAGAGAAATATGGCGGAGACAGAATGTATTTTGCGCCGCCAATTGACTATGACAAAGTAATGCGGCTTGTACCATGGGGAAAGCTGCTCACAGTAGGTGCAATAAGGGAATATTTTGCAAACATAAACGGGGCTGATTTTACAGAGCCGATTACGGCAGGAATATTCGTCTCGATTGCCGCATGGGCAAGTTTTCAGAGGAACCATGATAAGACACCTTATTGGAGAACGCTGAAAGTCCATGGGGAACTAAACCCAAAATATCCCGGCGGTATCGAAGCACAAAAAAAGTTGCTCGAAAGAGAAGGGCATATCATTATCCAAAAAGGCCGAAAAAACATCCGATACTATGTGAAAGATTACGAAAAAGCATTATTCACTCTATAGGACAATCGAATCCTCCCATCCCCGATTGTCCTGTACCCCGTCATTCTCTCATTTAATTCTTAAAGCTGTGAATCGGCGCCGGTATCCGGCCGCCGCGATTTACAAATCCCTCACAGGAAAAACGGTTTACCGGCATGATCGGCGCATAGCCCAGCAGACCGCCGAACTCCACCGTCTCGCCCACATCCTTCCCGATCACCGGGATCAGGCGCACGGCCGTGGTTTTCTGGTTCACCATTCCGATCGCCATCTCGTCAGCAATGATACCCGCGATAGTTGTGGACGCCGTATCTCCGGGAATGGCAATCATATCCAGCCCCACGGAGCATACGCAGGTCATGGCCTCCAGTTTCTCCAGGGTCAGGGAACCGGCATTCACTGCCTGGATCATTCCCTGATCTTCACTGACCGGGATAAACGCGCCGCTAAGCCCTCCCACATAAGAGGACGCCATCACGCCGCCCTTCTTCACCTGATCATTCAGAAGAGCCAGGGCCGCCGTGGTTCCCGGCGCGCCCACGGATTCCAGACCGATCTCCTGCAGAATCTCCGCCACGGAATCTCCCACCGCCGGGGTGGGCGCCAAGGACAAATCGATGATGCCGAAAGGAACACCCATACGGCGGGAAGCCTCCTGAGCCACCAGCTGGCCCACGCGGGTAATTTTGAAAGCAGTTTTCTTTATAGTCTCGCAGAGCTGTTCAAAATCGGCTCCCCGCACCTGTTCCAGAGCATATTTCACTACTCCCGGACCGCTGACGCCCACATTGATAATAGCGTCCGCCTCGGTCACGCCGTGGAATGCCCCGGCCATAAAGGGATTGTCGTCCGGCGCGTTGCAGAATACCACCAGCTTTGCACAGCCCAGGGAATCCTGATCGGCGGTGCGCGCCGCTGTCTCGTGGACAATATCCCCCATCAGACGCACCGCGTCCATATTGATACCCGTTTTCGTGGAACCCACATTGACGGAACTGCACACCCGTTCTGTCACGGCCAGCGCCTCGGGAATAGAGCGAATCAGCAATTCATCCGCTTTCGTCATTCCCTTGGCCACCAGGGCCGAATATCCTCCCAGAAAATTCACCCCTACCTCTTTTGCCGCCTGATCCAAAGTACGGGCAAGCCGCACGAAATCTTCCGGGGATTTGCAGGCAGCTCCTCCCACCAGGGCGGCCGGAGTAATGGAAATTCGTTTATTTACAATGGGAATCCCATACTCAAGAGAAATATCCTCGCCGGTCTTCACCAGATCCCTGGCCAGGGTGGTGATCTTCGTATAAACTTTATCACAGAGCGTGTCCAAATCTGCGTCCACACAGTCCAGCAGGCTGATGCCTAAGGTAATCGTGCGGACGTCCAGATTTTCCTGCTCGATCATTTTATTGGTTTCATGTACCTCGAATATATTGATCATGAAAATCCTCCTCCGTGTCAGATCCGGTGCATCTTGGTAAAAATATCTTCCAGCTGGCAGCGGATCACCACGCCGATCTCTCCGCCCAGCTTATCAAGATCCGCCGTAATATCCCCCATAGTCTTATCCGTCCCGCTGATATCCGTAATCATCATCATATTGAACAGGCCGTCCAGAATGGTCTGGGAAATATCCAGAATATTGATCTGATTATCCGCCAGATATGTGCAGACCCGGGCGATAATACCCACCGTATCCTTGCCTACCACCGTAATGATTGCTTTTTTCATAGCCACCTCCGTAATTTTATGTATGTACAAGCCGCATATGCCTTTACTCAATATCTAAATATTACACAACAACTCGCCAGATCTTTTGCAATTATTGCAAGTATCTTTTATTATTTGCATAATCGTAAAGTAATCTTGTCACTCCTGACAGGATACTGAAAACTTTTGTTTCCCAATTGGAAAACTCCTGCGCCGTTACACCTGCTTTAAAGTCTCCATGTGCTATCGAATTCCTACGATTTACTAATGCATCAATATCACTTTGATAATCATTGAACAAATCTATTGGCAATCCGATTTTATACAAATTTTTTTGTAATACGATATATCTTAAGTTTGACTCTATATTAATAATCTGATCATCTATATTTAGCTTTTGTTCCTTAAAATCATCTACTTTTTCCATAAAATCAATTCGCCGAAACAAACGATGTAAACGTGCGTCGTCCGGTAGTTCTCTACGAAAAATTTCACATTTTCGATCCAAATTTTCATAAGCAAGAAATTCTTTATACATGCTTGCCACCATTAAACCCGTATTCACATCTTTTCGGCTTAACTGCTGTGAATTAATATACTGAATATAAGTTTGTAAACTGATTTTTATATAACCTTCTAAATGAGCATACAATACTAATACTAAGCTTTTTCTATATTTACTTTTATTATCTTCTTTAATAGAGTTTAATTGATTCTTGAAAAAAGCAAGTTCTTCCTGACGCCAAGCCAGTTCTGTCTCAAGCGCCGCCCTTAATTCATTTGCAGTCAAGAATCTTAGCCACTCCTTCCGTAAACAATTTTATCCTTGCCCGTACACCATTAACACTTCCCGTCTTATATGACTGCAATTCAGACCCGTATTTAATAGAATTAATTCCCTCTACTACACTTTTTACACAGCCGCTCGCCAAAATCCCGTCAATTAAGGTTGCTACAGAAACGGAAATACCATCAAAATAATATGTTACAAACTCATTTTTTACAGTTCCATTAGCTGTTTTCCCTGAAAATGCCTCTTCTCCCCAATGATCATTTATAAATTTGAACGTCCGCTCAAAAATGACTTTTTCTCTATTATAATCGAACTGTATTTCTCCGGTCGTCATTTTTTCAAGATACCTTGTCAGATATTCTGTCACCGGATTTTTATAATGACTAATATCGTTCTTTATTGCAAAAAATCTCAAAATAAGCTCTTGATCATATCTGGTTTTTCTCTTTTCTGCTGGTAATCTTTTTATTACTGTTTTAAAATCAATATTTTTACTACACTCTTCCAAAAAATTGATTCCGTCCGATCCCAGTAGCCGGATAGTACAATTCCTGATTTCCTGAGCCGATAAAAGCTCTCCGCCGGTATTAAGCCTTTTGAACATATGGTATTTTAGAGAAATTTCACTCTCTTTCTTAATTACTTCCATACGAACAAAACTTCTTTTTACTTTTATCTGTAATGCTTTCGGTAATCTGTCAAATGTAATACCGTTCAAATCAGCAACTATATCACATCCATGCAATACTAAAAAATCATCCTCAGTTTCTCCTAAACGTTCACCCCGAAAATGCAAATAGCTGGATATTCTTTGTAAACCATCAATTAACTCATAGACCCCGTCCTCTATCTCTATCACAAAAATCGGTGGAACGGGCATCTCTAAAAGTAGAGATTCTATAAAACGTGACTGTTTCTCTTCTTCCCATCTAAAAAGCCTTTGATAATCGGGTGAAATAATTAACTCTTTATTTTGATACATATCATACAATTCATTAAATGATATATCCAAACTTTTTGTTCTTATTTTTATTATTTGTGTATCCACGTTTTCAATTAGATTCTCTATCGCCATAATATTCTCCTCCACTAATTTACAACCGTCCAACGCTTCTACAATTTCATACTAAATATTTCTAAAACTCCGCCAGCTCCGAAATCCTGTCCCTGTGGGCCACCTCGATATGAAAATCCGCCGCCCGGTACGGGTTCTCCCCCATCGTAATTTCACTGCACACCGTCTCAAAGGCCAGGTCCTCATAATTATTCTCCTGGCTCAGATGGCCGAGGAAGATCTCCTTCATACCGTCGTGCAGGATCTCGCAGAGCAGCCGGCCGGCCGTCTCGTTGGAGAGATGCCCGCTGTTTCCGGCGATCCGACGCTTCAGATAATAGGGGTAACGGCCCACTTCCAGCATCCGCTCATCATGATTAGACTCCAGCAACAGTACATCCAACCCCCGCAGCCTGTCCACAATGTATCGGTCATACGTCCCCATGTCCGTAGCTACGGCCGCATGTTTTCCACCATAGTCAAAACGATAACCTACTGGCTCCGCCGCGTCATGGGATATCCGGAACGGGTATACATCGATATCCCCCAGTGTAAAGGCCTGGTCCGGCACAATTTCATGGAAAATCCCCTCCGGCAGCTTCCCAATGGGATTGGTACGCCGGATCTCCCCGATAGTACCCGCCGTAGCGTAGATGGGCAGCTTATATTTCCGCGCCAGCACGCCCAACCCCCGGATATGGTCGCTGTGCTCATGGGTCACCAGGATACCGTCCAGCTCCTGCATGGAGCGGTCCAGAGCCTCCACTCCCGCCGCCGTCCGCTTGCCGCTGATTCCCGCATCCACCAGCAGGGAGGTACGCTCCGATCCCACAAAAATACAGTTACCGCTGCTTCCACTGGCCACGCTACATAGCTTCATCGCCCAACCTCCGTCTGATCTGCCGCTCCGTGTAAGAAAAATTGCCGCTGTTGTCAATCTCCACACTACACCGGCGCTCAAACTCATCCTCTGTAAGCTGATTAGCCATAATATGGGCAATCTTCTCCTCCGTATAGTCCCGGCTCTCCTTCAGCCGCTCGACGCGCGTATCTTCGTCGGCATAAATATACCATACCTCATCGCAAAAATCATCATAATGATCCTCCAGAAGCAGGGCTGCCTCCACAATAAAATATTCGGTGCCGATATTTTTCTCTTTTTCAATGGTATGCAGAATATAATTTTTAATGGCCGGATGCATGATGGCGTTCAATTTAGCCAGTTCTTCCGGCTGAGGAAATACGATATGGGCCAGCTTACTGCGGTCGATCTCCCCGTTTTCCCTCAAAATTCCTTCACCGAAAGTCGCCACGATTTTCCCGTAGCACTTTCTCCCTTTCTGCATCAGTATATGGCCGATCTGGTCGGCCTTCATGATCGTGGCATCGTAATGGGACGCGATAAAATTCAGCACCTCTGATTTCCCACACCCGATACCGCCGGTTACTCCGATAATCTTCATAATCTTATCCTTTGTTTACCTGTCCACACAGCCGCAGCTGTTACTTCGCCTCGTACCAGTTATTCCCCACGTGCATGTCGATCTCCAGATCCACGTCCATATGGGCCGCTCCCATCATTTCTTCCCGGAGAATGGCTTCCACACGTTCCCGTTCCTCTACGGCCGTCTCCACCAAAAGCTCGTCGTGCACCTGCAAAAGCAGCCGGGAAGAGAGGCCCTCCGCCCGGAGCCTTCGGTCTACCCGCACCATGGCAATCTTGATAATATCCGCCGCCGTTCCCTGTATGGGGGCGTTCATGGCCACCCGCTCGCCGAAAGAGCGCTGCATAAAATTGGAAGATTTCAGCTCCGGCATCGGCCTTCGACGGCCGAAAAGAGTGATCGCGTAGCCTTTCTCCTTCGCGTCCTGCACAGAGCCATCCAAAAATCCTTTAATACCCGGATATGTCTCAAAATAGCCGGCTATATAGTCTTCAGCCTCTTTTCTGGTGATGCTTAAGCCCTGACTCAGCCCAAAAGAACTGATACCGTAGACAATGCCGAAATTCACGGCTTTCGCGTTTCTCCTCTGCAGATCCGTCACCTCGTCAAAGGGAATATGGAATACCTGGGAGGCCGTAATGCGGTGGATATCTTTCGCCTCACGGTAAGCCTGTATGAGCGCCTCGTCTCCGGAAAAGTGGGCCAGTACCCGCAGCTCTATCTGAGAATAATCCGCATCCACAAAAATGTATCCGTCTTTCGGCACAAACGCCTTGCGGATCAGCCTGCCCAGCTCCATACGGATAGGGATATTCTGCAGATTGGGCTCGTTACTGCTGATTCGGCCCGTGGCCGTGATTGTCTGGTTAAAGCTAGAATGAATCCGGCCGTCGACGGCGATAAAAGGAATCAGCCCGTCAGCATAGGTGGACTTCAATTTTGCGAGCTGACGATATTCCAGAATATCCGCCACAATCGGATGATCCGGCGCCAGCTTATCCAGAATATCCGCCGCTGTGGAATATCCGGTCTTGGTCTTCTTTCCACCGGGAAGCCCCAGCTTTTCAAACAGGATCACCCCCAGCTGTTTGGGGGAGTTTATATTAAATACCTCTCCCGCCTGCTCATGAATGGATGTCTCCAGCTCCCGGATGCGCACGTCAAGCTTTTCACTGTAGCTGACCAGTTCTTCCTTCAGCGTCCGTATTCCCTCCGCTTCCATATGATAAAGCGTATACAGAAGCGGCATCTCGATATCTCTGTAGAGATGATCCATCTTTTGCTTTTCCAGCGCCTCCCGCATGGGCGCGACGGCCATACGGGCCGTATAGGCCTGACAGCAACAGTAAATTTTGCGGTTTACACACAGCTCTTCGGGAGAAAGCTTTTTCTGTTTTGCCAGCAAATCCTCTTTCCCCGGCAGCGTACATGAGAGAAATTCTTTCGCTATGACATCGTAAAGATAATCATTTTTCAACGGATTCAGCAGATAGGCCGCCACGGACACATCGCAGATCTCCGGCCTCTCCGCAAAAGGATGAAGCTTGAGAAGTTCCTTCACATCCATGGCCGACGCCTGCCCGGCCCGGCTCATGACATCTGCCATGCGTTCCCAGAGCCAGGAAGCTTCCGCCTCCCCTTCCGGCAGCCACACCGTTCGTTCACCGGAAAAACAGAGAGCCACACCCCTGCAGCCCGCCTCCGTACAAACCGCCACCCCTACAGAAGGAGCGGACTCGGCCTCCGCAAAGACCTCCTCCATCCGTTCTTTTCCGGCCTCGGTCACAAAGGAATCCACCACCGAGCCATTTTCTTCCCGATTTTCAAACCGGGCCAGCAGATTACGGAATTCCAGCCTCTTGTACCAGTCGTAGGCCTCGTCCGTGAAAAGATCTCCCACCCTGGCCTGTTCCAGAGAAAAGTCTACCGGACTGTTTGCGTTAATGGTGGCCAATACCTTGGAAAGCTCCGCCAGGTCAAAATGTTCCTGCATGGCTGCCCGGGCTTTGTTGGGCTTAATCTCTTCCGCATGTTCCCTGGCGTTCTCTATAGTGCCGTAAGCGGCGATGATTTTGGTGGCTGTTTTCTCACCCACCCCCGGAAGACCGGGAATATTATCGGAACTGTCTCCCATCAATGCTTTCAGCTCAATAATCTGAGGCGGCGTCACCTGATAGGTCTCCCATACCTCTTTGGCATGGTAATTCTCGATCACCGTCTTACCGCCCTTTGTCTTCGGTATGCGGATCATGACCTTGTCCGTGGCCAGCTGCAGCAGATCCCGATCCCCGGACACGATGGTCACATCCAATCCCTCTTTCTCCGACCGTGCCGCCACCGTACCCAGGATATCGTCCGCCTCGTATCCCTCCAGGGATACGGTGCTCACACCCATGGCGGCCAGTACTTCTTTTATCACCGGAACCTGCTCTCTGAGCTCCTCGGGCATCCCATGGCGCGTACCTTTATACGCCTCATATATTTTATGCCGGAAGGTCGGCGCATGGAGATCAAAGGCTACGGCCAGATACTCCGGTTTTTCTTCATCCAAAATTTTAAATAAAATATTTAAAAAGCCATAGACCGCATTGGTATGAAGCCCCTCGGCATTTGTCAGATTAGGAACTCCGTAAAAAGCACGATTCAAAATACTGTGCCCGTCAATCAGAACTATTTTTTCTGCCATTTCTATCCTCCAGATTTTTCTGACATATAAGATCTGCCATCGGCAGTATTCTATACCGACTCATCAAGAAAGTATCAGACGCCAAACGGTAAAAAAGCATATATGGCCGGCAGCTGCACACTGATCAGAAACCAGACCAGGCCGGCCAGCCACAACACCAGAAAGACACCTATACATCGGCGGAGAATCTTTCTGTTCCGAAGACGCTGCCGTTCCTGAGCCAGATGTTCTTTAAGGCGCAGAGGAATATTATAATTCCCCTCCTCATTTTTCTCCAGAAAATGCAGCGTCACGGCCACCGTGTAGTACGTTTCCAGTTCCTCGTAACAGTCCTGACACTCCGCCACATGATCGAGAAACCCTTCCATCTCCCTGGGTGTGAGATCATGATTCACAAACCGTTCAATGCATTTAATGGTATCGCCACAATCCATAGCATTCCTCCTACCGGACGCCCGTGCTGCCAAAACCGCCCCTGTCATCATGCTCAAGCCGCCCTGCCTCACAAAACTCCAGGGCGGGCTGATGCTTCTCTATCCGAAACTGACAGATTCGGTCATTCTTATGGATCTCGGTATCCCGAAAGGCATAGACCGGCATATACCACCAGTCGTTCGGTCCGCAGTAGCTCTCGTCAATGACGCCGCAGTGATTCGTCTGTATGATCCCGAAATTCTTAAAAGTGCTGCTGCGAGGCACAATATGAGCCTCATACCCCTGCGGCAGCTGCATGGCTACTCCCAAAGGAATCAGTCCGGACTCTCCCGCTTTCATGACCACATCCTCAGCGGCACGCAGATCGATCCAGTCCGACTTACCATCGATATAGCGAAGTCTTTCTATACTCTCATCCTGATATTGTATCCTGATTTTCTCCATAGTCGTGTATCTCCATTTTCAAAAAGGGGCATTCCTCTGCGAAATGCCCCTCACGATACTTTCGTATACCAAAAACTGCCTGCGGCATGTTTTCCGTAAATCTCTTGAGTAACCCTGTTATCTCTCGGATGCCGGAAGATCCTTGATACTGAAGCTGTACCTGCCCATTTTATCTTTGCCCAGGCAGACCACTTTCACCTTATCGCCCAGAGTCAGCACGTCTTCCACATGATTGATTCTCTCTCGGCAGATCCTGGAAATGTGTACCATGCCCTCTTTACCGGGAGCGAATTCCAGGAACGCGCCAAACTCCTTAATGCTGACTACTTTTCCGGTGAGAATCTGTCCGGACTCAAAATCCGTGACGATAATGCGGATATATTCCTTCGCCTTCTCCATCATGACCTCATCCGTACCGCAGATGCATACGGAACCGTCATCCTCAATATCGATTTTCACGCCGGTTTCCTCGATGATCGTATTGATGGTCTTGCCACGCTGCCCCACCACGTCGCCGATTTTCTGCGGATCGATCATCATCTGAATAATCTTCGGCGCGTACTTGCTCAGGCGCTCACGGGGCGCGCTGATGCAGGGTTCCATACAGGTGTGCATGATGAAATCCCTGGCCTCATGGGTCCTGCGGATAGCCTCCTCCACAATGGGCCTGGTCAGACCATGGATCTTGATATCCATCTGAATAGCCGTAATGCCGTCCTTCGTACCTGTCACTTTGAAATCCATATCCCCAAAGAAATCTTCCAGGCCCTGGATATCGGTCAGCACGATATAGTCGTCATCATTCTCCCCTGTAACCAGTCCGCAGGAAATACCGGCCACCATTTTCTTTATGGGCACGCCGGCTGCCATCAGGGCCATACAGGAAGCGCAGGTAGACGCCATAGACGTAGAACCGTTGGACTCAAAGGTTTCGGATACGGCGCGGATCGCATAAGGGAACTCAGACTCCGTGGGCAGCACCGGAAGGAGCGCCCTCTCTGCCAAAGCGCCGTGGCCGATCTCACGGCGTCCCGGTCCTCTGGAGGGTTTAGTCTCACCCACCGAGTAGGACGGGAAATTGTAATGATGCATATATCTTTTCGATGTCACAAACTCGTCCAGGCCGTCCACCTTCTGGGCGTCCGAAAGAGGCGCCAGCGTCACCACATCGCAGATCTGGGTCTGACCACGGGTAAACATGGCGGAACCGTGCACTCTGGGGATCAGATCAATCTCCGCAGCCAGGGGACGGATCTGGTCAATGGCGCGGCCGTCCGGACGCTTGTGATCCTTCAGGATCATCTTGCGGACGGTCTTTTTCTGATACTGATACAGCGCTTCGTCCAGCGCGGCCAGCCATTCTTCATTTTCGGCAAATTTCTCGGCCAGTTTATCACGGATTTCGCGGATATTGGCCTCTCTGGTCTGCTTATCATCGGTAAATACAGCCTTCTCCATCACCTCGGCGGGCGCTTCCTCACGGATGGCCGCAAACAGCTCTTCCGGTACCGCGCAGCTTTCATAGGTATGCTTTTCTTTACCGCACTCGGCAATGATGGTATCAAAGAACGCTATGATCTGCTGATTGACTTCATGGGCCTTGTAAATGGCCTCGATCATCTTGTCGTCCGGCACCTCGTTGGCTCCGGCCTCGATCATGATGACCTTCTCTCTGGTGGACGCCACGGTAAGCTGCAGATCGGACACAGGACGCTGCGCCATGGCGGGATTCACCACCAGCTCGCCGTCTACCATGCCAATCTGAGTCATGGCACAGGGACCCGCAAAGGGAATATCCGAAATACATGTGGCAATGGAAGAACCCAGCATGGCCGGAATCTCCGGATTGCAGTCCGGATCAACGGACATGATCAGATTATTCAGGCTGACATCGTTCCGGTAATCCTTCGGAAACAGAGGACGCATCGGACGGTCAATCACCCGGGAAGTCAGGATTGCATGCTCGCTGGGCTTGCCCTCCCTCTTGTTAAATCCGCCGGGAATCTTGCCCACGGCATACATTTTTTCCTCAAAGTCCACGCTCAGAGGGAAGAAATCAATCCCGTCTCTCGGCTTGTCAGAGGCTGTGGCCGTAGACAGCACCACCGTCTCGCCATAGTGAATCAGCACGGCTCCGTTCGCCTGTTTTGCCACCCGCCCGACGTCGACGGTCAGCGTCCGTCCGGCGAGCTCCATTGAATACGTCTTATACATATACTTTCTCCTTTTCTTTCGGATACGGCATAAAACAAGCCCGAAACAACTGAAAAATGTACTTTCAAATCCGCGATATATACGCATTCCCGATCCGTAAAAAGCAATCAAAAATACCCTTTTCAGTGGTCTCGGAGTTTATGCTTTAATGCCTGTCCGTATTAAAATAATGTATGGCAAAAAGGGCGGAATACTCCGCCCTCTGTCCATTTACTTTCTGATACCCAGTCTCTCGATCAGTGAACGATATCTCTCGATATCCGTCTTTTTCAGATAATCCAGAAGGCCGCGCCTCTGACCTACCATCTTCAGCAGACCGCGACGGGAATGATGATCTTTATGATTTGTTTTCAAATGCTCTGTCAGCTCTCTGATCCTCTCGGTCAGGACTGCCACCTGTACCTCCGGTGAACCTGTGTCCCCGGGTGTTCTGGCATACTCTGCCATGATTGCTGTCTTCTTCTCTTTTGAAATCATGTTGGTTTCCTCCTTAATACTTTTAATCGCCGCGGATCAGGCAATGGCCGGAGTATCCGATTACTGAACCCGGGCTGAATTTTATACCCGACAAGTATAGCACAGGCTTATCGGAATGTAAACCGTTTTATTTCTGCAAAACGAAATTCTATTTTTAGTATTGCTTTTTTCTGCCCAATCGCATATTGTATTATACTGGTATGACAAAAACATCTATCATGAAAGAAGGTTTACATATATGGAACAAAAAAGCGCCCCCATTGCTGTCTTCGATTCCGGCGTGGGGGGAATCAGTGTACTGCGGGAACTGGTGCGGCTCATGCCTAATGAAAATTATGTCTATCTCGGCGATTCCGCCAATGCCCCTTATGGTACCCGTCCTGTGGAAGAGATTCGCGCTCTGACCCTGGCTAACGTGGAAATTCTGCTGGAGCAGGGAGCGAAAGCCCTTGTCGTCGCCTGCAATACGGCCACCAGCGCCGCGGTACGTATCCTGCGGGGCATGTATCCCGAGCTTCCCATCGTGGGCATCGAACCGGCCTTAAAGCCGGCGGCCCTTCATCATCCCGGCGGGCGCATCGCCGTTCTGGCCACACAAATGACCCTGCGTCAGGAAAAATTTGCCGCTCTGCTGGAACACTACCGTTCCCAGGCCGAAATTATCCCCGTACCGGCCTCCGAACTGGTAGAATATGTGGAACGGGGAGAACTCGACGGTCCCGCTCTCCTGTCCCTGGTAAAACATATTCTGGACCGTCATATGGAGGCCCCGGCCGATGCCCTCGTCCTGGGCTGCACGCATTTTCCCTTTGTACGGCCGGTCATCGAACAGGCCGCTCCCCATACGGTTATCTATGACGGCGGCAACGGCACCGCCCGGGAAGCCCGTCGCCAGCTTTCTGTCTCGGGGCTCATAAATCCTGCCTCCGCCCCCGGTTCCATCGAGATTCAGAATTCCAGCGGCGACCCGGACAAGATCATGCTCTGCTATCAGCTTCTGGATGCATGACAAAAATTGGGGCTATTCACAGAGCGGCCCGGTTCGCGGCCCTCTGCCCGCCGTTAGCCGTTAATGACCGTGATCTGGCACATGCGCATCGTTTCCAGAGCCGCCCTGTGGGATTCCGGCGTCACGCCGGCACAGCAGGCGGCATCCACAGATATGGGCGTCTCCGGCATCCGTGCTTTCAGGTTCAGAGCATTGCTGACCACACAGATATCCGTACACAGTCCCACCAGCTCCAGCTCAATCTCTTCCCTGTCGGCCAGGGTTGCCAGCCGGTCGGCCAACTCAACAGAACCGAATGTAGGCTTGTCTATGATCGTCGCCCCCGACAGGACCGCCGCCACGCCGTCGGCAATCTCCCATCCTTTCGTCCCCCGGATGCAGTGTTTCACGGGCAGGCGCCGCCCCTCCTGGGTATCCAGATAGTTTTCCCCATGGGTATCCCTTGTGGCCCATACATTTTCCCGATCATATTCCTTTATTTTTTCCATCACCGGCCGGACGACGGCTCTGGCTTCTGCCGTTCCCAGGGCCCCGTCGATAAAATCATTTTGCATATCTATGACAATCAGTATTTTTCTCATATATTTACTCCTGTTCTTCTGTATCTTCCTGCATATCCCCTACGATCACATCCAGGCGCAGACTTCCCACTTTGTCTCCGTCTTCCAGTATATAAAGCAAATCAACATCGTCAATCTTATAACAGATCTCTTCCTCATCCTCTGTTCGTCTAAAGCCTCTGGATTCCAGATGAGCGAACGCCTCATCCAGATCCATCCCTACATAGACGCCGTACAGACTGTAAATACATTCGCTGTCCAGGGTAACTGAATAGCCCGTTTCCGTATAGGCAAGAATGACCGCATCATTCTCTGTATGATACTCCTCATATTCCCCTCTGTTCTCAACCTGGACGGCTCCGGTCTCTTCCACCAGTGGCTGCAGATCCTGCTGGGCCAGTTTGGAGAGATCCGTATAAGTGGTTTCTTCCTCCTCCTGAACCTGGGAATCGCTCTCCTGTCCGGGAGGCTCTGCCACGGCAGACGAAGAAGAAGCCTTTTCGCGCCGCTCCTGCTCCGCCAACATCTCGGCCGCCAGTTCCTCGGCCCTTTTTTCTTTTGCCTGCTGTTTCTTCTTCTCCTCTTCCTGCTCTGCCAGAACCATCCGTTTATGATGGACCGTATAGGCGCCGATCCCGCATAAACCCACAGCAAAAGAAAGCACAGCCAAAAGGCTCATAACGATATTTTTCCGGCCCGGATTACCGCCGCCTGTCAATTCTCCGCAACTGTCACAGATCTTCTGATTGTCTCTTACAGGCGCACCACAATGGGGACAAACCTTCATAGCTGCCGCCCTCCCTTACTTAATTTAGCATTTCCCGCTCTTTCGGCGTCAATTCCGCATTCTCCAGCAGATCCGGACGCCACTTGGCCGTCCGCAATACGGATTGTTCCCTGCGCCAGCGCTCCACATTGGCGTGATGCCCGGATAACAACACCTCCGGCACGGCTTTTTCCCGCCAGACGGCCGGGCGGGAATACTGCGGATACTCCAGCAAATATCCCTGGAAAGATTCTCCTACGGCCGACTCCTCATTATGCAACACGCCGGGCACCAGCCGTGAGATCGCGTCCATCATGACCATGGCCGGCAATTCCCCGCCGGTCAGCACATAGTCGCCGATAGATACCGGGTCTGTCACGATCTCCTCCAGCACCCGCTCATCAATCCCCTCGTAATGGCCGCAGAGAAAGACCAGTTCCTCTTCCCCGGCCAGTTCCCCGGCCATCTCCTGATTAAAGACTCTGCCCTGAGGAGTCAGGTAAACCACACGCACCGGATGGGAAATGTGCTCTTTTACCGCTTCAAAAGCCCGGTATACCGGCTCTGCCTGCATCACCATCCCGGCTCCGCCGCCATAGGGGTAATCATCCACCCGCATATGCTTATTATCCGCATAATTTCGAATATCCACCGTATTCAGGCCTATCAGGCCACGTTCTATGGCACGGCCCGTAATACTGGTATGCATACCATTCACGATCATATCCGGAAATAATGTCAATACATGAAAACGCAAGCCTGTCCCCTCCCGTTATCTGCCGCCGCAATGCAGATCCGCCGCATTACCGCCGCTAATCTAACAGTCCCTCCAGAAGGCGGATCTTCATCCATCCCTGCTCCACCGATACCTCCAGGATACAGTCGGCGATGGCCGGTAGCAGCACCTCGCCACTGTGCAGGCTGTCGATCACGTACACGTCATTAGCCCCTGTCTGCATCACATCCCTCAATGTTCCGAAATGCCCGCCATCCTCCGTGAGTACTTTCATTCCCAGGAGATCAGCAATATAATACTCCCCCTCCTCCAGGGGAACCGCCTGCTCCCGCGGCACATACAGACCTTTACTGCGATATTTTTCCACATCATTGATGGAATCATACCCTTTAAATTTGACAATAACCATCTGTTTGAAAAAGCGCACCTGCTCCAGCTCCAGGGTCAGCCACCCGCCGCCCGTATCCAAAAGTACCTCTTTCAATCGGCGAAAGCGGGCCGGATCATCCGTAGTCGGATATACTTTTACTTCTCCTCGAATCCCATGGGTGGAAGAGATCACCCCCACCTGAAAATACTGTTCCATATATTATCCCCATCACTTTCTCAGGGTCTGCGCAGTACATACACGGACCTGTCGGTCAGCCGTCTGTCTTTTCTATACGCCCGGGTAGAAAAAAAGGATATTGCTTCTGCAATATCCCCGGCATGCCGTAGTATGCAGAAAGGCCGCCACACCGAAGGCGTACCTTGTGTAATGGCGGACTTTCTGTATTACTGCATAATTTCCACAATAACCTTCTTGTCATATTTTGAGGACGCAGCTTTCACCACTGCGCGGATCGCCTTGGCAATACGTCCCTGGCGTCCGATCACCTTGCCCATATCGGCAGGATCAACCTTTAATTCCACGACAAAGGCTTCTTCTGTCTCTGTCTCCGTGACAACCACCAGCTCAGGTTTTTCTACAAGAGATTTTGCAATTACTTCAACTAACTCTTTCATTACATGCCTCCTGACAGATTATTTTTCGATCCCGGCCAGCTTGAAGATACGCGCTACCACGTCCGTCGGCTGAGCGCCGCAGGCCAGCCATTTTTTAGCTGCCTCCTCGTTTACTTTGTAAGCGCTGGGCTCCTGATTCGGATCATAGGTTCCGATCTCCTCGATGAACCTTCCGTCTCTTGGAGAACGGGAATCCGCCACGATGATTCTATAGAAGGGAGCTTTCTTTTTTCCCATTCTTCTCAGTCTGATCTTTACCGCCATTTTCTTTCACCTCCTTGATGTAGTGTAACTGTTCAGTACCTTCACAGTTACGATGCAAAATCCAATTAGAATCGCCTACGGCGATGGGATTTTGCACACTTGAATCATGCTTTTACGGCCTCAGCAGCAAGTGCTTCGGCCTGTACCGAACAATTACGATGTAGTTACAATTTATATAGAAAGGATATCATCCATTCTAAACATTTACTTAAAAGGGCAGGCGGAACCGGCCTATTTTACCGCCCTTGCCGCCCATCATACCGGGCATCTGCTTCATCATCTTACGGGTCTGGTCAAACTGCTTGACAAAACGGTTGACCTCGCTGATATCCACGCCGGCGCCCCGGGCGATCCTCTGCTTTCTGGATATATTCAGCAGATCTGGGTTGGCCCGCTCTTTGGGCGTCATGGACAGGACGATGGCCTCTTTTCTGGCCAGATCCTTTTCATCGATCATACCCTCAATGTCTTTCATCTTACCGCCGCCCATACCGGGAAGCATACTGAGGACACTGGATATGCCGCCCATATTGCGCATCTGGTTCATGCTCTCCAGATAATCGTCAAATCCGAAACTGGCTTTGCGGAGCTTCTGCTCCATCTCTTTGGCCTTTTCCTCATCCAGACTGGCCTCGGCTTTTTCAATCAGGCTCATCACGTCGCCCATGCCCAAGATACGGGACGCCATACGCTCCGGATAGAAAGGCTCCAGATCGGAAAGCTTTTCGCCCATGCCCACATAGAGAATCGGTTTGCCGCTGATGGCCTTAATGGAAAGAGCGGCGCCGCCCCGGGTATCGCCGTCCAGCTTGGTGAGCACCACGCCGTCTATACCGATTTCCCGGTTAAAAGTCTCCGACACATTCACCGCGTCCTGGCCGGTCATGGCGTCCACCACCAGCAGAGTCTGATCCACCCCAACGGCTTCCCGGATATCTTTCAGCTCCTGCATCATATCCTCGTCGATATGCAGACGTCCGGCGGTATCTATGATTACAATATTCTTTTTCGTATTTTTCGCATGTTCTACGGATGCTTTGGCAATGTCCACCGGCTTTATCTTATCACCGAGGGCAAATACTTCCACCCCCTGCTTTTCACCGTTGAGCTTTAACTGATCCACCGCCGCCGGCCGGTACACGTCACAGGCCACCAGCAGAGGCTGACGCCCTTTGGCTTTCAGCTTTCCGGCGATCTTGGCTGCCGTAGTCGTCTTACCGGCGCCCTGCAGACCTGCCATCATGATAACGGTGATTTCATTACCTGGCTTTAAGGCAATCTCCGTCATTTCCGAGCCCATCAGGCTAACCAGCTCTTCGTTAACGATCTTAATGACCATCTGCCCGGGATTCAGGCCGTTCATCACATCCTGGCCCACGGCCCGTCCCTGCACGGCTTTGGTAAACTGCTTGACTACTTTGAAACTGACGTCGGCCTCAAGAAGCGCCATCTTGACCTCCCGCAGGGCGGTTTTAACGTCCGCTTCCGTCAGGCGGCCCTTACTTCTTAAGTTTTTGAATACATTTTGTAATTTCTCAGTTAAACTGTCAAATGCCATAGGCCTCTCCCGTGAGGATTACAACTCCTCCAAAATGCTGCCGGAAATCTTTGCCACGTCCTGCCTGACCCCCGGAAGCTCATCGGCCGTACAGGCGGACACCATTTCATTGATCCGGATCACCTGATTCCGTATACGGATAAACCGGTCCACCAGCCCCAGGCGTTCTTCGTATCCCTCCAGCAGCCGGTCCACCCGCCTCACCAGATCATGGATACCCTGTCGGCTGATGCCCCGATCGGCCGCCACTTCACTGACCGAATAATCCTCCAGCACCACCGCTTCATAGACCTCCCGCTGATGCTCCGTCAGAAGCTCACCGTAAAAATCATATAATAATGTCCTTCGCACAAAGTTTTCCATTTCCAACACCCTGAGTATCTTACAACGGGGAAGGACTGTTGTCAAGTATTTTTTCTTTACAGATTTTTATGTCTCCAGTGTCACGGACGTAGACGCACTAAGGCACATTCAAAGACAATATTCGGAAAGCTTTTCAGATTGGATATGGCAGAATGTTTCTTGCCGTCCTAAACCATTTCATTAATGATTCTCTGGCAATCTGCTTTTTCCCGCTTTTTCCCGATTGTGTTCTTGATGTAAAAATCTACGTTGAATATTACAGCATTTTGTATATAATAGAAGGAGCTGATACAATACGGAATCAGGGAAGGAGCTGAAAGAATATGGCAAACATTTTACCAGTATCTGATTTGAGAAATTATAATGAAGTCCTGAAAAGCTGTCACAAAGGAGAGCCGGTATATCTGACCAAGAATGGCAGAGGACGTTTTGTAATTATGGATATTGAAGATTATGAGCGTGATCGTGCAGAGAAAAAGCTTCTAATGAAGCTGCAGGAAGCCGAAGAAGCAGTGAAAGACGGCGAAGGCTGGCTGAATCTTGACGAACTGAAAGCACTTATGGGGGAATAAGATGTTAAAACTGCGGATTAATCCGATTGTTGCAAAGGATCTGAAGAATATCCGGGATTACATTGCCGAAGATAACGAAAAATATGCCGCAAAGACCATAAAAGAAATCTATGGTAAATTTGAAAATCTCCAGATGTTTCCGGGAATGGGTTCGAATCTTTCCAAAAGAGTCAGCTTTCAAACAGACTATAAATATGCGATATGGGAAGATTATGTGATTATCTACAAAGTAGGCAACGAATACGTAGAAATTTATCGTGTAGTCAACCGGTCTCAAGATATTACGAGGATTTTTGATTGAATTATGAATGTGATTGTGCAAAGAAAATAAATTTTTAAGGGGGGGGGGCTGGATTGGAGAAGCCGAGAGAAAGCATTACTGGATGCAGATTTTTGATGAGATCAAGGCGCGTGGCGTGGAAGATGTCCTGTTCATCAGCATGGATGGCGTTTCAGGGCTTGAGCAAGGAGCAAGATCTATGGGGCTTCCAGCCTGAAAGCGGCAGAGGCAGAGTTTGAACGGTTCAGGCAGGCATGGAGCAGTTATCCCGGAGCAGTAGACGTATGGGTACGTAACTGGTCTTATGTAGAGCAGCTGTTCCAATATGGAAGCGCAGTCCGGAAAGTGATGTACACGACTTATACCGACAAAAAAACTATGCCGACATTTCGTTGGATCCAGCCATCCGCTGCAATTCCCAGAAAAATGTCGGCATAGTTTTTTGCATTTAAGGAAAATATCCTTCATCATAGAAAGAAAAGGAGGTTGCTGAAGATGAAGGGTAATGAAATAGAACTAAATGGATTAATCGAAGAAGTGTTGGCGCAGATGCGGGAGCGAGAATACGGACAAAAGATTTACAGCCATTATCAGTATAGCTTTTCGCTGCTTAAATCTGTAGCTGTAGATTTGGGAAAAGACGATCTGTCTGAAAAACTTGTGGAAGCTTTTCTGGATTCTCCTGTGAATTGTGGAGAAAGATGGGCAGAAAAGGAACGCACACACCGGAAACGCTGTGTCAAGATGCTCCTGTCCCTTGCGGAGAGTGGCATGATCGATTGGGACAGACAAAAACCAGAAAGTATTTGTGATCTTCTCTATGTTAAAGTATTCCGTACGGAACCGGAAAAATTTCTGAGACAGATGAAAGAGGACGGCCTCAGCCCGAATACCACTGGCGGATATAAACGCATTGTTACATACTTCCTGCTTTTTTGTCAGGAAAGCAGCCATGAATCTTTAACCGATCTCAAGACTAACGATGTAAGCCGGTTTATCGCCTCGCTCTATCATGATGGGAAATACCGCCCGACGACGATCAGCAGTGCATTATCCGGATTGCGGAAGTTCCTTTCAGGGAACACACATACAGAAAGATTTTTATTGGAAATACCCGCACATCTCCCACGTGAAGTAAAAATCATCGAAGTCTACAGCAAAGAAGAACTGGAAGCCATTGAAAACCTGCTCATATCCGGACAGATGACCAGAAGGGACACAGCGGTCTGCAGGCTCCTGTTGGAAACGGGACTGCGTGGAACGGATATCTGTTCCTTGAAGCTGAAAGATATTGATTGGGAAATGGATGTCATTTACATTTGCCAGGACAAAACCAAAACGTCGCTGGCCATTCCGCTGAGGGCATCTTATGGAAATGCAATCGCTGATTATATCTTGAATGAACGCCCGGAAAGCAAAGATGCACATGTATTTCTAAAGAACACAGCACCATTCGGGAAACTGGGTGCAGGAGCTATACGGCCCATCCTGCAAAAAATGGAACGGTTGGCCGGCGTCCAAAAAGAAGGGAGGATATCCGGAAGCCGGATAACAAGACACCACACCGCTTCATCCATGCTCCGGTCAGGCGTTCCCATGCCCGATATTTCAGCAGTACTCGGACATAAAGATCCTAACATTGTCTCGGTGTATCTTTCGACGGATGCCGCCTCCATTGCTTCCTGTACACTGCCGCTTCCTATCGTCTGGAAAGGAGAGAGTGCAGATGATGAATGATTCTTTGTTTCCTTTAGCAGATCAGTTTGTTGCATATAAAAGGCAGAATGGACGCTATACTGCTGTGGCCTCCGCTGTAAAGAAGCCCGTGTGCTTGCCAGAAAGGATGTGCATCTGGATAAAGGTTATTTTGATGTCCTTCAATCCAAAGGCCCCAAAAGCCGCAGGATTTATCTATCCAGAGAGCTTACGGAATATCTGGATGATTATGACCGGCATATCAGCCGCCTATTCCCAGACCGCAGGGTGTTTTTCCCAAATAGGGCTGACAACCCGGCGTTTTCTGGATTATGAATTGCTGAAGATAAGAAAGAAGAGCCTGAATACCGTTGCCGCTTACCGTACTTCACTAAATATCTGTATTGACTATCTTGAGGATGTAAAAGGTATCCGGCGTGAAAGCATTTGTTTTTCCGATCTGGACAAGGAAAATCTGAAAGAGTACCTTATGTGGATGGCAGAAGACAAGAAATGGAGCCCCAAGACCTGCAACCTCCGGATGACCGCGATAAGGTCCCTGCTTTCTTATGCATCAGAAGAATGCATAGACATTACGCCTATTTTTGCTTCAAGCAAGACCATACAAAGTCTGGGTACCCCAGCTGGGGAGATCGAATGTTTCGAGGATTACCAGATGAAGGCAATCCTTAATGCGCCCGGAATAGAAAAACAGTCTGAACGCCGCAGTAAGATGCTGCTGATTCTCGGCTATGATGCCGCCATGCGCATTGGGGAGATGACAAAACTAAAAGTCGGAAATCTGTTTCTTGATGCACAAAAACCTTATATCCGGATACTTGGGAAAGGCGAAAAATACCGCAGTATCCCTCTGCTGGATAAAACCGTCCAACACCTGCGTAAATATGTCAAGGAATTTCATCGTGATATCCCGGATATGGAAGCTCCTTTGTTTTATACGGTTACTCATGGCCATATACATGGGCTCTCTGATGACTGCATACAGAAAGTATTGAAAAAATATACGGAAAAATGCAGGAATGAAGGCATCATCATGCCATCGGCCGTGCATTTTCATATGGATCGTAAAACACGCGCCATGAGCCTATACCAGGATGGATGCCCTTTACCCTATATCCAGCAGATGCTTGGACATGAAAATTTTTCTACAACATCTGGTTTCTACGCTTTTGTAACACTGGATA
>CASWRE010000015.1 GCA_949471785.1 uncultured Lachnospiraceae bacterium
TCTTACCAAAAAGGAGCCATTTTCTACCAAAGACACAAACTATTTTACACTACCTCAGAGTAGTAAAAACCCCTAATTCTTACTACGATTTTACTACGTTTCATGGCTTCAACTTGTCACATTTTGCCCTGTTTTGCTCATTCTGTGATTTTTTTAACAATGCTCATCAGAAAAATAAACCTCGCAAAACGTGCCAAAACACGGCAAATCAACGCATTTTAGGAGGAATTTTTATTATGATTAAGATACTTTTCGTCTGCCACGGCAATATTTGCCGTAGCCCGATGGCTGAGTTTGTTTTGAAAGATATAGTGAAAAAATCTCATTGTGAATCGGATTTTGAGATAGCGTCGGCAGCTACCAGCACAGAGGAAATCGGAAACCCGGTATATCCTCCGGCTAGGAAAAAACTTATGGAGCACGGCATCAATCCGGCTGGCAAGACTTCCAGGCAGATGACAAAAAAGGATTATGATCATTATGACTATTTGATTGCCATGGATAATTGGAATCTGCGCAATATGCGCAGATTTGTGCCGGAGGATAGGGAGCAGAAAGTCCGTCTTCTGCGGGATTTTACAGATTCGCCGGGAGAGATTGACGATCCCTGGTACACGGGGGATTTTGAGACTGCCTATCGGCAGATCCTGGCAGGCTGCCAGGGATTGTTCGCTATGCTTACATCAAAAAAGCAGGTGTAAACCTGCTTTTTTGAGTGTACATGCTGTCGTATGCAGAACATCTGCCCATAGTAGTTTGTAGCCGGGCTGATTAGAGAGATCTTTTTGGTTCACTATTTATGCTTATCCAGCCACATTCGTACAAATTTAATCACTAGATAAATAATGGACCATAGGATCATGAAGCGGATCAGGATTTCCGTAGTCTCCCCCATACCCGTGCTGGATGGGGCCAGTTCTGCTTTCGGCTTTTCCTGTTCCAGCGGCTGAAAATCGGATTCGAGGTTTTCTATGGCTGGCTTTTGGGCTCCGTCAGCAACGGTATTTTCTGCCTGAACTGTCCGCAATGTGAAGAAGATAGCCATGGCCGCAGTCAGAAAACAGGGCAGCCATATAAATATATTTTTTACATATCTCATGAGAATAAGTCTCCCGCTGTACTTTATGATTCCGTAGTATAAATGATCCTTTCTATGCATTCCGGCCATTTAGCTTGTCCGCTTTACAGAAAATAATAAACCCGATAACGAACAGCACCGCCAGTACAGCTACGCCCGCGTTGGGAAGCCCAGTGACCTGAGCAATGATGCCTACCAGGGTAGCGCCCATGAAGGAAGCGCCTTTGCCGAAAATATCGTAAATACCGAAGTATTCGCCGGATTTTTCCGAGGGGATGATTTTGGCAAAATAAGAGCGGGACAAGGCCTGGATGGCTCCCTGGAACATGCCCACCAGAATGGCCAAAAGCCAGAATTCCCATTGCTTATCCAGCTGGACGGCAAACAGGGCGATGCTGATATAGGCGATGATACAGACCCGCAGCAGCCGGGATGTCTCGTGGCTTTTTGACAGGCGGGAGAAGATCAGTGCGCAGGGGAAAGCCACGAGCTGAGTTACCAGCAGGGCCAGCAAAAGACCCTGGGTGTCGAAGCCCAGAGCGCTGCCGTAAGCCGTGGCCATATCGATGATCGTGTAGACGCCGTCAATGAAAAAGAAGAAGGACAGCAGAAACAAAAAGATATGCTTTTGCTTCCGTATATCCCGCAGTGTGGCGGCCAGGCGGGTGAAACTGCTGCGGACAGGACGGGCCGGCAGGCTGACATAATTCTCCTGCCGATAGGTTTTCAGCAGCGGCAGAGTGACGATCAGCCACCAGACGGCATTCAGCAGGAAAGCCATCGTCATAGCCAGGTGCGCGGAGAGGCCAAGTTTTTCGCCAAAAAGTATCAGGACCAGAGAGATGATGAAAGGAATGCAGCTTCCCAGATAACCCCAGGCGTAGCCATGGGAGGAAACCGTATCCATTCGCTCCGGGGTAGTGATGTCTACCAGCATGGAATCGTAAAAGATCAGGCTGGCATTATAGCCAATCTTGGCGATCACAAAGACAACCAGGAACAGGAGCCAGGAGCGGGGGAAAGATAAAATTGCGCAGCCGATCACACCCACTGCCATACTGGCGGCAAACAATGGTTTTTTGAAGCCTTGAGTATCGGCGATGGTACCCAGTACCGGGCCGATCAGCGCTACGATGACGGTAGCGGCAGAAGCGGCATAGCCCCAGCAGGCCAGATAATCAACAGGGGAAATCCCGGCTTCCTCAGCCAGGCTGTTAAAGTAGATGGGAATGACAGTGGCGATTAGAAGAACAAAGGCAGAATTGCCCACATCATAGAGAATCCAGTATTTCTCCAGTTTATTCAGCTTTGTGTTTTCCATAGATACCCTCTCTTGTCCGGTGTTCTGCATTCGCGGTGGAGCATGCTACTCGAAATTTCGATCAAAACGCTTGTTCAGTGCCGTACCGTTTTGCAGGCTGTCGTCAAAGCTTTTGATCATGCTGACGGCCGGTTTCACGGAATGATAGAAAAGGCGCAGCAATTCCTCGTTGCTCTTCACACATTTAGGATTGTCGGCAGGCTGGTTCATCAGTCCCTTCCAGGTAGCGTGTTGGCCGCTTAAATGCATAGCGGCATTAATAAGTCTATATTTGATGGGACCGGGCGCAGTAAAAAGCCCTTTGACGATCCGCATGTCCAGCAGAGCCCGTTTAATGATTTGCGGCGTAAGACCGTCATAGAAGGGGCAGATGGCCATGGCTGTGGTATCATCTACGGGAATCAGCCGGGCCGTGGCGAAGGCCAGGGGGTGCTCCTGATCCAGGCGCAGCAATTTTTTTTCAAATTCTTCTTCGATCTCCAAATGCTTGACCCCGCTTTTTTGGATCCACTCTGCTACAAAGGGATGACATTCGCTGTCCAAGATGAAATGACAGATGAAGCCTAGCAGATAGGCATATTCCGGCGAGCGGCGGCCGGCTTTTTTGACAATACGCAATGCTTTTGTAAAGAACGGATAGGCGGAAGCCGAGTGCATACCGGTACCTATCCGGATAATTTTGTTGACAGAGTATGGTCGATAGTAAAAAAGAATGTCCGGTCCCTGTAAGCCGATGGCGTACTGCGTATAGTGTTCCCGAATGATTTGTTTTAATTCACCATCCATTTTTCGGGCGACTTTGCCGCCGAAACGGTGGTGTGCGTAAAATGCAGGCATAGTATTCCTCCGTAAGTCGTTCTTGCATGGTAATTATTTCGTACAGGTCTGTGTATAGAAAGAACATAGTCCTATATTTACTATAAGAGTTTAAAGGCGAAAAGTAAACAGAAAATTGGCTGTTTTATGATATCAGGCAAATATTGGTAACGTTTGGCTTTTCTAAACGGTTACAAATATTGACAAGACTCTAAAGGCTTGCTATGGTAACTATAGGTTTTTATGAAAGGAAGGAATATCCCATGGAACTACTTGCAAAACTGACCGAAGAGTTACAGATCAAACGCTGGCAGACGGAGGCGGCAGTGGCTCTGATTGACGAGGGCAATACGATTCCCTTTATTGCCCGATATAGAAAAGAGAAAACAGGATCGTTGAATGACGAAACGTTGCGGAATCTGAATGAACGTCTGGCGTATTTGCGGAATCTGGAAGAGAGAAAATCTCAGGTCATTTCCGCTATCGCGGAGCAGGGGAAGTTGACAGATGAGCTCAAAGGCGCCATTGAGAAGGCGGAAACCCTGGTTGCTGTAGAGGATCTGTACCGGCCCTTCAGGCCGAAGCGCAGGACCCGGGCGCTGATTGCCAGGGAGAAAGGGCTTGAACCTTTGGCAGAGTTGATACTTTCTCAGAAAACAGATGATCTGGATACGGCTGCTGCCGCTTATGTCTCGGAAGAAAAGGGCGTGGCGTCGAGCCGTGAGGCATTGGCAGGGGCTTCGGATATCCTGGCGGAGCAGGTGTCCGACGATGCGGATGTGCGCGCGCAGATTCGTAAGATGACCATGCGGGAGGGCCTTCTGACTACGGAGGCGAAGGATGAGAGTGTACAATCTGTCTATGAGATGTATTATCATTTTGAAGAGCCGGTGGCAAAGCTGGCAGGCCATCGGGTACTGGCCATCAACAGGGGGGAGAAAGAGAAGGTGCTGACCGTGCGTCTGGATGCGCCGACGGAGCGGATTCTGGAATGGATGAAGCGGCGGTATATTCGGAAAAGCGAACGGAATTCTTCTGATTTTCTGGCGGATATGCTGGCGGACAGTTATCAGCGTTTACTTGCGCCGGCTATTGAGCGGGATATCCGGGGAGAGCTCACGGAGAAAGCCGAGGACGGCGCCATCCATGTATTCGGTAAAAATCTAAGTCAGTTATTGATGCAGCCACCCATCGCCGGGGAGGTGGTGCTGGGTTGGGACCCTGCTTTCCGCACCGGCTGCAAGCTGGCGGTGGTAGATGCTACGGGAAAGGTGCTGGATACCACGGTCATCTATCCTACGGCGCCCACGACCCCGGCTAAAATTGCCGCCGCCAAGGATACATTGAAAAAACTGATCCGCAAATATCATGTCAGCCTGATTTCTCTGGGAAATGGTACGGCTTCCCGGGAGTCCGAGGCGGTGATCGTAGAGCTTTTGAAAGATATTCCGGAAAAGGTGGCATATGTGATTACCAATGAGGCAGGGGCCAGCGTGTATTCTGCCAGTAAGCTGGCCACCGAGGAATTTCCTCAGTTTGATGTGGGACAGCGGAGCGCTGCCTCCATTGCCCGCCGGGTGCAGGACCCTCTGGCGGAACTGGTCAAGATTGATCCCAAAGCCATAGGCGTAGGCCAGTATCAGCACGATATGAACCAGAAAAAACTGGGAGACGCCCTGGAGGGTGTGGTGGAGGATTGTGTAAACCAGGTGGGCGTGGATTTAAATACTGCCTCGGCTTCTTTGCTGGAGTACATATCCGGTGTGTCGAAGCCCATAGCGAAAAACATCGTGGCTTACCGGGAGGCTAACGGCCGCTTTATGAGCAGAAAAGAGCTTTTGAAGGTGCCGAAATTGGGGCCGAAGGCATTTGAGCAGTGTGCCGGTTTCATGCGCATAAGCGGAGGAAAAAATCCCCTGGACGCTACCAGCATCCATCCCGAGAGCTACGAGGCTGCCGGGGAGCTTTTGAAAGAGCTGGGCTATGGGCCGGAATTTATTACGGAACGGTCGGCCCGGAGTATCTTTATCGGGGATTACACAAAAATGGCTAAGAAGCTTGGTATCGGGGAGCCCACTTTGCGGGATATGGTGCAGGAGCTGTGCCGCCCGGGCCGTGATCCAAGAGAAGATATGCCGCAGCCTATCCTGCGCAGTGACGTGCTGGACATCAAAGATCTGAAAGAAGGCATGGTGCTGAAAGGAACCGTGCGTAACGTCATAGATTTTGGAGTCTTTGTGGACATCGGCGTTCATCAGGACGGTCTCGTACACATCTCCAAACTGACGGACAAGAAATTTGTCAGACATCCTCTGGAAGTAGTCAGCGTGGGTGATATCGTAGAGGTTAAAGTGCTGGCAGTGGATATGGCGAAAAAGAGGATATCCTTGTCGATGATCCTGTAATGCCATAAAAATTTGCGGGGGATTTTATATCCCCCGCGTTTCTTTGGATAAAACAGTCATGGCTATTCTGGTTTGACGGGGCGGCTCTACATCAGCGAGGCCATGGCAAAGGCGTCTAATCCGTCCTGGTCATCGTCAGATTGTCGGGGAACCTGACTCATACGAGATTGGGCCCTGCTTATCAATGCTTCTACTTTGGCGATTTCCGAATCATCACACCAGCCTTTTTGCTTACCCGCTTTGCAGTCGGAGAGATCTTTTCGCAGCAGTGTCAATACCTGCTGAATCTGCGCCTGATCTTTCGCAGCGGCGATCTGGCGTAACCGTTTGCCTTCGTTGACGGCGACTTTGCCGCCTGAGCCGTCGGAACTCTCTGGCGTTTTGTCTGTCGCCGCTTTTTCTTCCGATACGTCAGGATCAGCAGCTCCCTGAATTTCCTCTTCTGATGCGCCAGGATCAGCAGCTTTCTGAATTTCTTCTTCCGATGTGTCAGCACTGGCAGTCTCCCGGGCTTCTTGTTCCCGCTCGAGTGCCCGAAGCCCTTCCGCGGAAAGTTCTATGCTGTCCGTTTTCTGTTCTGTTGTTTCATCTGCCGGCGGTAGGAGAGAATTGCCTCCTCTTTCGGCTTTTTCCTGCTTTTTTACGGCGGAAATGTTCTCATAAAACCGATTTCTGTAGATGGTGTTTAGTCCTGAAATTGCCATGGCATTTCCCTCCTGTAATGATAATTTGTAATTGTTTAGTACAGGCCGAAGCACTTGTTGCTGAGGCCGTAAAAACATGATTCAAGTGTGCAAAATCCCATCGCCGCAGGCGATTTTAATTGGATTTTGCATCGTAACTGTGAAGGTACTGAACAGTTACGATAATTTTATACTTGTTCCTGTAGCATCACCGTGACTTGAAACAGCTGTCCGTCCAAGTTGATTTCCATCCCTCCCAGATATTTTTCGGCAGTTCGGCGTACGTTGGATAAGCCGATGCCGTGCATGGGAGTATCTTCTCTTTTGGTGGTGGCGGGCAAGCCGTCCGGCCCCCATATCACCTCGTCCGCATAGGGATTTGTCACCTCGATCAGGAAGAAATGCCCTTTTCGCTTTCCGGTCAGCGAAATGAAACGATCATCATCCGAGGATTTTTCACAGGCTTCCAACGAGTTTTGAAGGAGGTTTTGCAGAATAATTCCCATGTCGAAAGAATCATAGGCCCCTGTATCGGGGTAATGGAAATCTGCCTGAAAACGAATGCCTTCTTCCCGGCATTTTTTTTGTTTATCGCTGATAATGATATCGGTGACAGGATTTCCTGTTTGAAGCGTCAGGTCGAAATCGTCCATACGATCGTTCATTTGGGTGATGTAGTCCTCCAGGTCGGCATATTTTCCGTTTCTGGCCAGACCTTTGATAGTATTCATATGGCCTCGCATTTCATGTTTCAAGCGCCGGATGTGGGTATAGAAGCGCTCCATTTCATGAATACGCTCCTGAATTGCCTGCGTTTGCTGCCGTTCTATAAAGCAGGCGGCCTTTTCCTCTTGCATTGCAGCCATTCCCTGTTGGAAGAGAATCGTCAGGTAAGATCCGGTGTAAAACAACAGCGCCAGCAGCGGTACTATTGCTAAAAATGACGGATATCGGTCATAGAGCTGGACCAGGATACCATCCTGAGGCTCAAACAGCAAGAGTGAGATCATCTGTCCGAACAAAATACCTGCGGTCGGGAGTAAACTGATATAGCACAGTTCCTGCCAATGGAGCGCCAGGGGCCGTCTTTTTAGTTGACGCTGGAGGACATACAGCATGACAAGCAGCAGGACGGCATGGAGCAAAAGGAGCGACATGAGCAAAACGACAGAGCGAAGAAAAACGGTATCTGGCCGTTCGGCCTGTAAAGGCCAATGCCGATCGGCAATAAAATACAGGCTTTCTGCCATTAATGCGCTGGAAATCCTGACGCTCCAGTAAAGAATCGCCAACAGAAGAGCCATTGCTCTTTCCAGGTTAAGCAGACCGGATATTGCCATCAGCGTTACTGTACGGAACAGACCGGACATGCCCTGTGGGATACAGATCTGCCCGCAAAGCAGATCGACGATCAGGTAGGCAGAAAAAAGGATCAGCAGTTTTCGCGGGCGCCCCTGTCTGGGCAGGAACGGCCTGAAAAACAGGGTCAGACAGACGGCATACAGCAGAGTTGCCCCCAGCTCAAAAATCCTGTTAAAGACGAGATACATCGTTTCGTTCATAGGCAGGCTCCTTTTTCCAGAAAACGCAGATAGTTCCTGACAAAATCCGGATATTTGTATTTGGAAAGCAGGAGCTTTTCTCCGTTTGTCAGAGTCACTTCTGATTTGCTGTATCCGTCTATATAAGAGAGGTTGACCAGGTATCCTTTGTGGATGCGAAAAAACCGGCCCTGCAGTTCAAGCTCCAAATCCCGAATTTTTGCATAACAGGTGAATATCCCTTCTTTTAAATGAAGTACAACTTTGTGGTTGCAGCTTTCAATGTAATAGATACTGTTAAGCGGTATGGTCTTGCGGGTATTGGCGGATTGAAGCGCAAGCACACGATCTTTCCGGGGATTCTCACGTTCCGCAGAAATCTGTGTTGCCGCACGGGCAAAGATCTGAGAAAATTTCTTTTCATCTATCGGTTTTAAGAGATACTGGAATGCGTTGACGTCAAAGGCGTCGAACACATACTGCTCATAACCGGTTACAAAAATAATGATCGGCTGTGTCTTTAAAGGGAGCTGCCGGAGCTGCCGGGCCAGAGCCATTCCGTTCAGGCGATCGTCAGAGCGGCCGAGCTCAATATCCAAAAAAAACAGGTCAATCCGCCGGGGATCTGCGATACAGTCGTCTGCGGAAGTATATTCCACGATCTCACAGGGCCAAGGCTGTGCCCGGATCAGCGAAGAGAGATAGTCGCGGGCTTTCGCTTCATCATCACAAATAGCTGTTCTTATCATGTGGATAGTCCTCTGTATGTTTATTCGTTCAGAAAGGCTTCAGGGTAAGCGTCTTGGCGTAACTGGACCATTTGACGACGCAACTGGACGGTGAAATGTTTCCCAATGGCAGGAAGGGATGTATCTGTGCCATGATTATAGGTAAGGCGCGGCGTGTCTGTCAAGAAATAAGCCGTTCGGGGGCTTTGACAAACGCATGAATGGTTTTATTTTTTCAAACCCTGTGATGTGTACGAAATCTCGATTAAAAACAGTACCCAAGGAAGTGAAAAGTGCATCGGAACGGCTTTACTTTAGCCGAATTTATGCCCTATAATGTAATTGCAGGCAAAATTGAAGTATGGTAGTATGAAAGTATGGTGGGAGGGGCTTTGGATGGGATAGCAGTTGAAGTATAGGTGAACCATGGATAAATACAAAGTAAAATATTGCAATCGGGAGATTAAAGGATGTGTACGAAATCTCAATTAAAAACAGTGCTTAAAGAAGTAAAAAGTGCATCGGAACAGCTTTACGGGGACAGTTTGAACAGAATTATTCTCTATGGCTCTTATGCCCGTGGAGACAATACAGAAGAGTCTGATATTGATGTTATGATTATCCTGGACTGCAGTGAAAAGGAAATAAGAAGACTGCGCAGTCAGACAGCAGAAATGGCAAGTGATATATCGTTGGAGCAGGGAGTGTTTCTTTCTGTTTTATTGAGAGATAAAAAGCATTTTGAAAATTTCCTTGACGTTCTTCCTTTTTATCAAAATATCGAGCGGGAGGGAATTGCGGTTTATGGATGAAAGAAAAAAGGATTTGTGCTGTTACCGCTTAGATAAAGCCAGAAAATGCCTGTCATCTGCAAAAGTGCTGGTGCGATCAGAGGATTATTGCAGTGCAGCAAACCGATCATATTATTGTATTTTTCATTGTATTCGCAGCCTGTTGGCACTAGAAGGTGTAGATTTTTCAAAGCATTCTGGTGTGATGGCGTATTTTCAGACGAACTATGTCAAAACAGGGATATTTGAAAAAGAGTATTCTAAAATCTTAACCGAGGCATTTGAAATTAGAAGCGAATCCGATTATGACGACTATTATGCCATATCGAAAGAAGAGGTGGAAGAGCAGATTCAAAATGCCCGGTTTTTTTTGAGGGTGTCACAGAGTACGTGAACTCTATGTTAGTGGGTTATGTAAATTATGATATAAAAAATAACCAAAAAATCCAGCAAAAACCTATTGAAATCCCCCATACAATAGATTATAATAACAAAAAATACATAGGAAATTCTTCGGGGCAGGGTGACATTTATCGTGGATGAGCTTTTACATAAGCTTGACGGTAAGTATGAATTCCCTACCGGCGGTGTATCCTCCGTCCATAGATGGAGGGGAAGTCCGCGACCCGCTTCGGCGGTTGAATTGGTGAGAGTCCAATACCGACAGTATAGTCTGGATGAGAGAAGGATGCAGCAGATATCGTTTTTGCGCTGTCATTGTGCCCCGGACAAATGTGTCCGGGGCTTTTTGGGTTGCTGAACAGACAGCGCTCCCCCTGTTTCCAGGGACGTCTGCGGGCAGTGTATGACGCCGCGTTACAGGCAGTATATACCGGGCCGCCTTACGAGAATTTCCGGAAAAAGGAGCGTAAAGTTATGAGTAACACAAAATCAAATGCAAGAACCATTGCCATGACAGGTATGCTGTCCGCCATCGCCTTTATTTTGATGTATCTGCAATTCAATGTGCCTTTGATGCCGTCCTTTATCGCCATGGATCTGTCGGAGCTGCCGGCGCTTATTGGCTCGTTTGCCATGGGTCCTGTGAGCGGCGCTGTGATCTGTCTGGTTAAAAATCTCCTGCATCTGATGCGCACATCCACCGGCGGCGTGGGAGAGCTGTCCAATTTTATCCTGGGGGCTTCTTTTGTGATCACAGCAGGGATCATCTATAAGAAAAAGAAGACGAAACAGGGCGCTATGATCGGTTCCCTGATCGGGGCCATCGTGATGGCCGTATTTAGTGTCTTTTCTAATTATTTTCTGGTATATCCCGTGTACACGAATTTTATGCCCATGGAGGCTATTATCGCCGCTTATCAGGCTATCAATCCCCATGTAGATTCTCTTCTGGACTGTCTGATCGTATTCAACATGCCCTTTACATTCATCAAGGGGATGATCAGTGTTGTCATCACTCTGCTGGTGTACAAACGGCTCTCTCCCATTATAAAAGGAAGCCAGCATCTTTAGACCGGACATTTTGCAGTGATTTGACCGGACAGGACTATTTTTTTTGAGACGGTCAGGGAATATACATACTGCAGGATTCTCTGATGATAAGCCTGCAGGGGAGTTCCAGCCGGACGGGTTCGCGGTGCCCCTTTTGCAGGCGGTCCAGCAATGTCAGCGTGGCCAGATGGGCCATGTCTTCCTTAGGAATCCGTACAGTTGTTAAAAGCGGAGACATCTCAGAGGCTTCTTTGATATCGTCGATAGAGATAACAGCAGGTTTGTAGACCTGCTGTTTTTTTCGGCCGTTGCATTCTTTCATAGCGGCGATACATCCGAGGGCGGTAATATCGTTTGCACAAAAAACCGCAGAGGGCCGATTGGCACGAGAAAAAATCTCACAAAAAGCGCGGTATCCGTCTTCCCTTGTCTGATTGGTGGGGATAATAAAGTCATAAGTCAGTGGTATTTTATGGGCCAGCAGGCACTCATAATATCCCATATAGCGGGCTTCCATGTTGCAGTCTCCGATGTAAGCGATTTTTGTATGGCCCAGTTCAAGCAGATGTTCTACCGCCATAAAAGCCGCCCTGGAACCGTCGCAGATGACTTCATCAATTTTGTAGTCCATAGGGTTTCGGTCAATTGCGATGACGCCGGTATAGCGTTGAGTCAGCCTGTCCAATATTTCCGGGGGACATTTGCCTAAAATCATGAGGCCGCGGGATTTCGGCCGTTTTTTTTGTGCATTTGCCAGCGTAATGTCAGGGATATTTAAGGTCTGTCTGATTACACAATTCATATGATGGAATTCTGTTTCCAGGCAGCGAAACAGTTCCGCAAAGAAGGGGTCTTTATCCAGGGAATCAAAACGTGCCATAAGAAGATCAATGGCAGTACATTTGACTTTATCGGCATGGGAAATATCTCCCAATTTTAGATTGCGGGCATTCTGGTTGGGTATATAATTCATCTCACGGGCAGTTTTTCGAATCTGTTCCGTTAAATCGGGGTTCTGGCAGCGGTAATCGGGGTGGTTCAGCACACGGGATACCGTTGCAGGGGAGGTGTTGGTCAACTCGGCAATTTTTTTCAGAGACATGGGCGGTTCCTCTTTCTATAACAGGCCTCTTTTTTTCAGGATATGGTGTTCCGCAAGAGTGAAAATCCTCTTATCGATCAGGATGCCGATACAGATGATAACCAGCATAATGGTCATAACCTGATTAATATCAGCCAGATCACGGCCCACCATCAGTGTGTATCCGAGTCCAACGGACGCGGACATGACTTCTCCCGACATCAGCGCGCGCCAGGCAAATGACCATCCCTGCTTTAATCCGGCGACAAAAGCCGGAAGGGCGGCGGGAAAAATAACCCGCAGATACAGATGCAATGAGTCAACGCCCATGGTTTTTGCCGCTTTGATGTAGATGGGAGGAACATTTTTGATGCCGCTCTCAATGGACAGGGCGATGCCAAAAGCCGATCCCATGACTACGACAAAAATGATAGCGCTTTCTGTGAGCCCAAACCAGAGTATCGCAAAAGGAACCCAGCAAATGCTCGGGAGGGTCTGAATACCCAGAATGAGCGGCTTCAAGTTCTGTGCCAGATAATCGAAAGCTACGATGGAAGCGCCAAGGATGCTTCCGATTAAAACGGAAATAGCAAATCCGAATGAAACCCGGAGAAGGCTGCCGACAATAGCGGTTAATAGCGTTCCGTTCGAAAGGAGATAAACGATACAGTCTGCCACGCCGGCGGGACTGGGGACGGCGTAGGGCTTTGCCCAGTGAAACCAGTCGCAGGAGGCTGTGTACATAAGCTGCCACAGGAGGATCAGTAAAATAAAAAACAGTATATTTCCGGCAAATTTTTTTCCTTTCATTTGATCTCGTCTCCTTCTGCTTTGTCAAATTCTTCCGCGGCGATCTTCCGCGCGCTGAGCTGTACCTGCGAGAGGATCTGTTTGCGCAGGGCGACAAAATCCGGGTGTTCAATGTTGCGGGGGCGGTCAAAGGGAATGGGAATAATGTCTTTAATGCGTCCCGGGTTTTCTGCCATGACAACGACGCGGTCGGAAAAATAGACGGCCTCCTCCACGCTGTGGGTGACATATAAAATCGTTTTGCGGTGTTTCTCCCAGATCTCCTCCAGCTCGCCGCGGAGGATATGAATTGTCTGCTTGTCAAGGGCGGAAAACGGTTCGTCCATCAGCAAAAGCTTACTGTCTAAAGCGAGGGCCCTGGCGAGGGCGACACGCTGTTTCATACCCCCGGATATCTGATGGATCGGATAGTCCTTATATTGCCAGAGACGCACCAATTTCAAATATTTTTCCGCGATTTCCTGCTGTACGGTTTTCGGGTGACCGGCCGCCTGCAGACCAAACAGCACGTTTTCCTTTACATTCAGCCAGGGATACAGAGCGGCTTCCTGAAACATAACAACGCGGTCTGCTCCGGGGCCGTGTATTTCCCGGCCGTCCAGTATGATGGAGCCTGAGGTGGGATGATCCAGCCCGGCAATTAGATTTAAAAGGGTCGATTTGCCGCATCCGGAAGGCCCGACAATGCAGATAAATTCGCCTTCTTCCACTTCCAGTGAAATATTCTGAAGTGTTTTCTTGTCTGTGTCAGTAAACAGTTTACTGACGGAATTCAGTCTTAAATACATCCGTTTCCTCCGGTATTGTGCTGGTGAAGCCCTCCTCCTTACTGATCCCGGCGAAGGTCATAACTGCGTCGGTATTCAGATCAGTGGTTGCCTCAATGCGGGTAAAAGCATGCTGGAGGACATCTGTATCAATGGATTTCCCGGTAACGCTCTTGATCTCGGCATTGACGACCTGTAGGGCCTCCACGCGGTTTTCTTCAATATATAAAGTGGCGTCTTTATGCATTTCGAGGAATTCGGCCACCAGATCAGGATGCTGTTCCATGAAATCTCCGTTGGCAATCACAACAGCGGTGGGATAATCGCCGTTTAGAAAGAGTTCATCGTAATCCAGCAGTACGGTGGCGTTTCCGTTGTTTTCCATCGTCGTTCCCCAGGGTTCCGGTACGACGGCGGCGTCAACACTGCCGTTATCCATCAGATTGACAATGTCAGCGTTTGAACTGGCGCTGATCGTAACGTCGCCTCCTTTATCCACTGTTTTTAGCCCGTTTTGTGTCAGGAGATCCAGCAGGCACAGGTGCTGTGTGTTGCCCAGCTGCGGAACCGCGATTTTTTTCCCTGCCAGATCGGCTATGGACTTTATGTCTGCGTCATTTCGTGTTAGGAGGACGGCGCCGGCATTCGTGGCGTTGGAGATGATTTTAACGTCTCCGTGTGACTTGACATTCGCGTTGACAGCCGGAACGGGACCGATATAACCCAGATCAATTTCTCCTGCAAAGACAGCCTCAACTTCAGCCGGCCCCGCGTTGAAGGAAGTCCAGCTCACATTGCACTTATCAGTCCAGGCGGCTTCCAGCGTGCCCTGTTTTTTCAGTATAAGAGCCTGTGTGTGTGTGATATTGGGAAAGTAGCCGATCCGTACATCTGTTTTTCCACTGTCATCGCCTTTTTTAGCTCCGCAGCATGTCAGCGAAAATAAAAGGCAAAAGGAAAACAGGATCATACATAAGCGTTTGAAAAAGAGATTCATACTATATTCCTCCCGAGTGATCTGACAGCATTGTATCATATAAAAGAAAATAAAAGATGAAAAAAACAGAAAACCTTTTCACTCAGAAAATATGTTAAAATAAAGTGTTATTGTGTGCGTATACATAAGAAATCATTTAAAAATGGAACAAATATTTGAAAACGTTTTCACATTGTGGGATTTGGTGGAATATAGCCATGAATGCGCACAGGCGTAAAACGGGCTCTTCCGTTTGTTTTTTTTCGATTGTTGTGCTATAGTGAAAGATATAAAGAACAGGATAAAACATCCTGAGAAAGAAGAACAGCTATGGAAAGAATTAAGAAAATAGAACAGTGTACCCATAATCCGTTTGTCAATCTTTACGATCTGCAGGTATGTCATAAAAACGGAAAAGAGGGTAAATATTATGTGGCTTCCCGGGCGAAATCAGCGGAGCAGCTAAAGATGAATACCGGCGAAAATCCTCCGGACGGCGTAGTGATCTACGCCCTTTACGGAGAAACCCATGACCGGGTGGTGCTGGTCCGGCAGTTTCGTTATCCTCTGGGAGATTATGTTTATGAGCTTCCCGCCGGGCTGGTGGAATTCGGAGAAGACTTCCACAGGGCGGCTGTGCGGGAGCTGAAAGAGGAGACCGGACTTACCTTTACCCCGCTTTCGGTGGAGGAGATGTATGAACGGCCGGCTTTTACCTCTGTGGGTATGACGGATGAGTCCTGCGCCACCGTATACGGCTACGCTTCCGGAGAGATCTCCAGAGACTATATGGAGGAGAGTGAGGATATAGAGATTATTCTGGCAGACAGAAACGAGATACGGCGTATCCTTCGAGAGGAGAAAGTTGCGATCATTTGTTCCTATATGTTGATGCATTTTCTGGCGGATCAGGAGAATCCGTTCGGATTTCTTCAGCTGTAATGATGGATGTTCTTTCATCTGTGGATTTTTCAGCTTTGATGATGGATGTTCTTTTATCCGTGGGCTTGATGAGGGCAACGGGCCTGACGCTGAAAAACATCTCTGCATAAGATAAGCAGAGATGTTTTTTTGTGGAGAAATAGCCTATGCCCAGTCAAAAAATGGAGAATCAGCTTCGGATGGCCCTGGAGCTGCCGGAGAGTGTACGGCAGGAGACGCTGGATCTGGATACGGGATTTTCTGAGGAGGAGGATACCTGGACGGTGATTGTCCGTTATGTGGGGGATATTGATCGGCTGGAAACCGGCGGCATAACGATAACAAAACTGTTGGGCGGTTTTGCGGTGGTAACTCTTCCGGCCGGTCGGATAGACGCTTTTGCTGTCGAGCCGGAAATTATTTACATGGAAAAGCCCAAGCGCCTGAATTTTGCCGTGGCCCAGGGCAAGAGAAGCGCCTGTTTTGCCCAGGTGAGCGATCCACCGGAGAATTTGACCGGTGAGGGCGTGCTGATCGGCATTGTAGATTCGGGATTGGATTTTTTCCATGATGATTTCCGCAATTCGGACGGAACTACGCGGCTGGCGGCCTATTGGGACCAGACCGGCGAGGGGCGTCCGCCGAGAGGGTACCGCAGGGGGAGGCTGTATACAGAAGAGGAAATCAATGCGTTGCTGGCGGGGGAGGAGGAGTCTGTCCGTGCCGGGCTGGACGCCAGCGGCCATGGAACGGCAGTGGCGGGAATTGCCGCCGGAAACGGAAGGGGGCAGGAAAACGGCCAGGCGGGAGCCGCGCCGGGCAGCCGTATTCTGGCCGTAAAGCTGGGGACGCCGGGTAGCCGTTCCTTCCCGCGGACGACAGAATTGATGACCGGGGTGGATTTTCTTGTGCGCATGGCTCAGGAAATGGGTATGCCCATCGCGGTAAATATTAGTTTTGGCAACAATTACGGCTCCCACAGCGGGGATTCGCTGATGGCTTCTTATCTGAATGTGGCGGCGGATTACGGGCGGACAGTGATTTGCATCGGAACGGGGAATGAGGGGGAGCTGGCCCGCCATGCCTCTTCAGTATGGGAGGAGGATGTGCCTGAGGTCACGGAGCTGTCGGTCAGCGAGTACCAGACCTCTTTCAACCTGCAGCTGTGGAAGGATTATGAGGATCGGACGGCGCTGGTTATCGTTCATCCCGATAACCGGCGGTACGTATTGATCGAAGGCGATCCCGGTCTGCAGGAACGCCGATTGGGACAGACGGATGTCCTGATCTATTATGGGCAGCCTGCGCCCTATAGTATGCAGCAGGAATTGTATATTGAGTTTATCCCTAGAGACAGTTACGTGGATGAGGGGGTCTGGAAGATCGTGGCTTACCCCTACCGAATTATTCGGGGAGAACACGATTACTGGCTTCCTTCCGGCGACGGCGTCCAGGCCGGAACCATATTTCTGAAACCCGATCCGGAGAGGACGATGACGGAACCCTCCCCCGCGGCTATGTGTATTGCGGTGGCGGCTTATAATTCTGTGACACAGGTCTATGCTCCGTTTTCCGGACGGGGGTATCCCCGCCAGACGGCGCTCATTCATCCGGTTCTGGCTGCTCCCGGTGTTAATATACTTACGTCCCGGGCAGGAGGCGGGCAGATTACGGTGACAGGGACGTCCTTTGCCACGCCTTTTGTTACGGGGGCGGCGGCGCTTTTGATGGAGTGGGGGATCGTGCGGGGAAATGATCCGTATCTGTACGGGCAGAAAGTGAAAGCCTATCTGATTTCCGGGGCGCGGCGCATTCCATCGGAGAGGGAATATCCGAATCCGCGGGTGGGATTTGGTGTACTTTGTGTGGGGGATAGTCTGCCGGGGTGAATTGTGAAATATTTTAGATGGGCATATTTATTTCCAGAACTTGAATATTTCGAGATATTGTAATATAATTTCATATATAAATTGTTTTGCTGGGAGGAGTGGGGATGGACTATTTGACTGTTAAAGAAATGGGAGAAAAATGGGGTATTTCAAGTCGTATGGTAACAATATATTGCAATGAAGAACGTATTCCGGGCGCCATTAAGAAAGGAAATCTATGGTTGATTCCAGAAAATGCTGATAAGCCAAAAGATTTGCGGAAGAAATAAAAGAAAGGAACAGGGCATATATGTTTGTGGGTGAGTCCGGCTCAACAATGAATTTTATAGATTTGTTTGCAGGGGCAGGTGGCCTGTCCGAAGGATTCATCCAGGCAGGCTTTAATCCGATAGCGCACGTAGAGATGAATGCCATGGCAGCAGCAACTTTAGAGACGCGGGCGGCATATCATTATATGAAGAAACACAGGCCATTGATGCACTGGTATTATGAATATGAGAGGGGTAATATTACCAGAGAAAGGCTTTTTCAGTATATTCCCGATGAGGTAACAAAGACAGTCATAAATGCGGAGATGTCTCCTGGAAATATTGCAGATATATTTAAACAAATTGATGGCGTCATGCAGGAAGACCATGTAAACAGGATAAATATAATCGTTGGGGGTCCCCCATGTCAGGCATATTCTCTGGTAGGGCGCGCACAGAGCAGCCATATGCTGGTTCCTATGAGCGAAGATCCCCGGAATGAACTGTATAAGATGTATACTCGTTTCCTGAAAAAATATCAGCCGGATATGTTTGTTTTTGAAAATGTGGCGGGTTTGAAAACGGCCAGAAAAGGCGAGTCATTTAAAAATTTGCAGGCACAGCTTCGCCGTGTTGGGTATGTGATCGAGTGTCATGAACAGAATGCTGTGGATTTTGGCGTCCTTCAAAACCGCAGGCGCCTGATCATTATTGGCTGGAGAAAAGGAACAAACTATCATTACCCTGTTTTTGAGAAAATTCAGAGTAACGCATTGGTGAATGATTTGCTTTCTGATTTACCTGTGCTTGAACGGGGCGGGCAGGAATTTGCGTACAGGGTTCCCTGTGCACAGGCAAGTAAGTATATCAAAGACAATCAGCTTCGCACATGCAGAGACGTTCTTACCCACCATGTAGTAAGAGATAACACGCCACGGGATGTAGAAATATATCGCCGGACGATAGAGGCGTGGAATAATGGTCATCAACGTCTGAAATATGCTGATTTACCAGAAGAATTGAAAACACACAGGAATCAGACTGCATTTGCTGACCGCTTTAAAGTTGTGGAAGGAGATTGCAGAAGCTGCCATACTGTGCTGGCGCATCTTTCTAAAGATGGCCATTATTTTATTCATCCGGATATCAATCAGTGTCGTTCCATTTCGGTAAGGGAGGCTGCCAGGCTGCAAACATTTCCAGACAGTTACTATTTTGAGGGAAATCGTACTTCTCAGTATGTACAGATAGGGAATGCTGTTCCACCAATAATGGCGAGAAGGATTGCAGAAGCAATTCTCAAGGTGATGGAAAATCAGATGAAAGAGAAGAATCCGGGAGGTAACCTGTGTGGATGAACGTGCTCTTTTGAATGAATATGCAATAATCAAAAGACAACAGTTGGAATCCAGTCCATACAGTTGCCTTGATAACGATAAAATTGATTTAAATCCTCATCAAATTGAAGCGCTTGTTTTTGCAGTGGAAGCGGTAAAATTGGGCGGTGCAATTCTGGCAGACGAGGTCGGTTTGGGAAAGACGATCGAAGCCGGTCTGGTTATGTGTTTTTTACATAAATGCAGTTACAGGAAAATGCTGCTGATTATTCCCTCCAGTCTTTGTAAACAGTGGCAGATAGAATTGTATGAAAAATTTGCTCTGGAAGCGGCAATTGTGGATAGACAGAATCTCGACAATTATCATACAGAGGTTTCAAAAGAATTTAGTATTGTGATAGTATCCTATCATTTTGCCGCCGGAAATGCCACGCTTCTCAGTAAAGTAAAATGGGATCTGGTGATATTTGATGAGGCACATAAACTGCGTAATGTCCATAAATCGGGCAGCAGGCAGGCAGAACGACTATTGCAGTTGACTGAAGGTATTCCGAAACTGATGCTTACAGCCACTCCTGTGCAGAACTCTTTGTGGGATTTGTATGGACTGGTGCAGTTTATCGATCCGGAAATATTTCTAAACAAATGTGTGTTCAGCAGGAGATATATCCATGATGAAGATTATGATGCATTGAAATTCCAACTGCGCCCAATTGTTCAGCGTACACTTCGCAGCGAAGTAGCAGATTATCTGCAATTCAGCAGCCGGGTTGGGATCACTGTGGATTTTCAACTCTCACCCCAGGAGGCAGCCTTGTATGTGGCTGTCAACAGCTATCTGAAAAAGGAAATATTGTACGCAGTTCCGGCTTCAAACAGAACTCTGGTGACAATGGCAATTCGTAAACTTCTTGCATCTTCCAGTCAGGCGGTGACAGAAACTTTCAAGGTGCTGCGGAACAGGCTGCTTGTGCTGCAGCAGACACAGCGGGCGGAAAGTGTGGATGAAAGTCTGGATGCTTTCTTTGCTATGTTTGATGATGACTATGAGGAAGAGGAAGAAACTTTACAGGAAGAATTATTTAACAGGGAAAAAGTCAACGAGTTTATTCAAAATGAGATAGACGAGGTTAATGGAATTATTTCTCTGGCTGAAAATATCCGGCAGAATGCCAAATTGAAGGCACTGAAAAAAGCCCTGACTATTTCATTTCAGAAACAGTCAGAACAGGGTATACATAATAGAGCTGTTGTCTTTACAGAATCGTTGCGAACACAGGCGTATCTTTTTGCTGAATTATCTGTCTGCGGATATGGAGGAAAGATACTTCTATTTAATGGTAATATGAATGATCAGACCACAAAAGATATATATCGAGCCTGGCGGTCACGCCATTATAACAGGCCAGTTGCCGGCAGAAGCATTGAAATCAAGAATGCCATCGTAGAAGCATTTCGGGATGAATATCAAATATTGCTGGTCACGGATTCCGGTTCGGAAGGATTGAACCTGCAATTTTGTAACACAGTTATCAATTATGATTTGCCCTGGAATCCACAGAGAATTGAGCAGCGGATTGGGAGATGCCACAGATATGGCCAGAAACGGGATGTGATGGTTATCAATCTCCTGAATATGGAGAATATTGCGGACAGGCGTGTATATGAGATACTTGCTCAAAAGTTTGAATTGTTTGAGGGTGTATTTGGAGCTTCCGATAAGGCTATTGGCCTGTTGGAAAGTGGGGAGAACTTTGAAAAACGTGTTCTCCAGATTTATCAGCAGTGTTCCAGTAAAAAAGAGTTTAATCGTAAGTTTACCGGACTGGAAAAAGAACTGGAACGGAAAAGGGGTGTCAGAGGGGTACAATTCCGATCCATGTTTTTAAAAATAAATGAAGAAGAACACAGAAATGCTTTCAGACAGCGGATGGCAGATGTTCAGGAGTATTTTAAAGAAAGAAAATACTGGAACTGTGTGATTGGCAATACTGCAGGAAAATATCCGATACTTTATGAGCTGAAGAAAAAACCGGCGGAATTGCGGGGACATGGATACCTTTTGATCGGAGGGTTTTACGATGGGAAAAAACTGCTTGAGCCGGTTTTACGCGTATTAGACAGGCAATTTAGAATTCGCAGCTATCGTGAGAATGCGTTGGTACAACTTCTGAAAAATGTGTGTGACAGTGCTCTGTCACCATGTCTTTTTGACGGGGAAGCAGAGGCTTGCGTGGACGTACTGGAGAAATATCTGCTGAACAAAAGACAGGAAAATATGAGAGAACTTATGCTGTGGGAAAATTATAAAATCGACAACTGGCGCAGATTACGTCTTGATGATTTTGCAATACAGGTTCAGGAGATAGAGGATAGAATTGCTGCAGTGCGTGAAGAGTACGATAAAGAGAAGAATTTCAGAGTGAAAATTTCTCTGAAAAAGGATATGGAAAATCTGGAGAAGAGTCGGACGGATTTATTACAGCAGTTTCACGAATTTACCGGCAGGGTAGACAGAGAAGCGGTCGAGTTTCAAAGAGAATCAGAGAAAAATATTTTTGGCGCTCCGGTGCTTATGGCCAGGATTGTGGTCAGGTTTTAGGAGGGATATGGATGCAGAAAAAAGGAAAGCTGGAGTTGACCTGGGTTGGCAAGTATGATAGGGAAGAGAAATTAGAACCGCGCATACTAATTGAAAATCCTGCTTTTTCCTATGGAGAGAAAAATACAGAAAATATGTTGATTCATGGGGATAATCTGATTGCACTAAAAGCACTTGAAGCAAGTTTTTTTGATAAGATTAACTGTGTGATTATTGATCCTCCATATAATACAGGAAGTGCGTTTGAACATTATGATGATGGTGTGGAACATTCAATATGGTTGAGTATGATGGCAAAACGGTTAAAAGTTTTGCGTACTTTATTATCTGATTTGGGCAGTATATGGATTTGCATAGATGATTCGGAAAGGGATTATCTTAAAATATTGTGTGATGAAATTTTTGGAAGACAATGTTTTGTCAGCTGTATTATCTGGAGAAATTCAGACAATAGCAATAATAATGCCCTGACTTTTTCAATAGATCATAACTATATTTTGGTTTATTCAAAAAAACCCGGATGGAAACCAAGATTTCTTAATGATCCGAATAAGAGAAAACATTTTAAAAATCCGGATAATGATCCCCGAGGGCCCTGGTTTGATGGTAATCCTGTTAATAATCCAGGATTGCGTGTCAATCTTCAATTTAATATTACAACCCCAAGTGGCAAAGTGATTAAGCATCCGGCTAATGGATGGAGATGGTCCCGTGAAACAATTAACGAGAAATTGAAAACAGGAGAATTGCGCTTTTCTGAAGATGAAACGCGCCTTATACGTCGTACATATCTTTATGAACTGGAAGGTTTGCCACCGTCAACTTTGTGGACGGACTTGGAAGAAACAGGTCATACTCGAAAAGCGAAGTATGAATTAAAAAAGTTGTTTCCAGATAGAGCGGTTACAAGTTTATTTGCAACACCAAAACCAGAACTATTAGTAAAACATATTTTAGAGTTAGCTACAAATGAGGGAGATTTTGTGTTAGACAGCTTTTTAGGTTCTGGTACTACTGTAGCAGTAGCGCATAAAATGAAGCGAAAGTGGATTGGAATTGAGTTGGGTAATCATTGCTATAGTTATTGTCAAGAGCGGATGGTTAAAGTTGTTGATGGTGAGCAAGGAGGTATTTCCAGGCAAATGAATTGGACTGGCGGCGGCGGATACAGGTTTTACGAACTTGCCGAACCGCTGCTCGTAAAGAATCCCAAACTGCCCGTGTACCAGATCAATCCCTCCTACACATTTGATATGATAGCGGAAGCAATCTGCAAGATTGAGGGTTTTACATATGCCCCGGAAGGGGAGTTCCATGGCCACTCTTCAGAAAATCGTTTCATCCATGTTACGATGGAGTTTGTAAATGCGAAATATATCCAGTCATTGATGAAGAATCTTGGAGAGCGCCAGTCTTTGTTGATTTATTGTAAGCGGATGCAGAGTGATATGAATCTTCCAGTTAATGTGGAGGTAAGGCGGATTCCCAAAGACCTGCTAAGCAAATGTGACTTTGAGAGGGGGCAGGAATGAACACAGTCGATAAAATAAGCTGGGCTATGAGCCTGCGGGAACCTCAATATGATGCGCTGTGTTGTTTTGACCATATCAGTAAATGGTTGGAGTACAGTACGGTAACAAAAATAGAGGCGGAACAGACTGCCTCTGTGCAATGTCAGAATCCTCATACAATTCAGGTGGCAAAGGAGTTCGATTTCCCGTCGTTTTGCTTTTCAATGGCTACAGGGATTGGGAAAACCAGACTGATGGGGGCTGTCATATATTATCTGTATAAGACTAAGGGGTATAAACATTTCATGATTCTGGCTCCGGGAAATACAATCTATGATAAGTTGCGGGCAGAATCTGCTCCCAGCCACCCGAAATATGTGTTTCGCGGACTGGAAGCTGAAATGGGCAGGCCCAGGGTGTATGATGGCGAAAACTATCTCAGTTATCCTGTAAAATATGAACAGGGAGAGCTGTTCGTGGAGAAAACTTCGGAAGTACAGCTGTTCATCTTCAATATTGGTAAAATATTTACCCGTGGGGATGTGCAGTTCAAATTCCATGTTTTTCATGAAGATCTGGGTGGTTCTTTTTCGGAGGTGCTGCGCAGTTTTGATGACCTGGTGATCTGCATGGACGAGGCACACCGTTATTATGCGCCCGCCTCCATGAAAGCGATCAACTATCTGAATCCGATTTTGGGGCTGGAGTTTACAGCTACACCTAAGAAAACGAATAAAAATGTTATTTTTGAGTATGGATTAGCCGAGGGAGCCGGAAAATATCTTAAGATTCCCGTTGTAATGGGGCGGACCGATACAGCAGGATATACGGCTGCTGATATTGAGGAAATGAAGCTGAAGGATGGCATACGGCTTCACGAGAGGAGAAAATCAGTCGTATACAAATACTGTATGGATAATCATCTTCCACAGGTAAAGCCGATTGTTCTGGTTGCCTGCAGAGACACGGGACATGCCAGAGAGGTGAGAGAGAAGATAGATTCCGATGCATTTTTTGGCGGACGTTATATCGGTAAGGTTATTCAGATAGATTCCAGTACCGGCAGTGTGGAAACGGAGGAGAATATCCAGAAACTGTTGACAATTGAGGAAAATACCAATCCCATTGAGATTGTTTTGCATGTATATAAGCTGAAAGAAGGGTGGGATGTCAATAACCTGTTCACCATCATCCCGTTGAATGCAGCGAAATCAGATATTCTGGCGCTGCAGACGATCGGAAGAGGGTTGCGTCTCCCCTTTAATTCAATTACTGGAATTGAGGAGTTGGACACGCTGGATATTGTGGCACATGAGCATTATCGCGAGATTGTAGATGATTTGAGGAACAATCCTGTGTTCCGGCACCGAGATCTTGATAAAGAAGATTTGCCCGATATGAAGCAGATATCGCTCCAGACAAGTTTTGATGATTATCAGCTGTCTTTTATAGATATGGCCATGCAGAGCCAGCGGATTACATCTTTTCAACAGCTTGGAACAGGGGATTCTCAGTCTGTGCCGGCTCTGTACAATACCTATCTGCAGGCGTATGCCAAAATAGCAGAGCCGGAGAAAGGGAGGCAGGATGAGTTTCATCAAATGTCTTTAACAGAAATGCTTGATATGGAAGCGGGTGGTAAAGGCAATGTACCGAAATCTGCGGAGAAAGATCTGTCAGAACAGAACAGTCAGGACAGCGCAGAATCTGGAGTACCAGGGAAGAAAGCAAAGCCTCCGGCATTGAAAAAAGATGAGTTTATCAGACGAATGGAAGATATGGCCAGGGTAGCAATCTCTGTACCGAAAATTACGACAGGTTACAGTTCCACAGTAAAATTTCATCCAATTACGGTTTACCGGGGCATTGATGATTTTGAGGTCGCAGCTTCCAAGATTGAACGGTATGATGTGATAAATAGCAGGCTTTTGTCATCGGTGGATGCGGATGCTCTTATGGAGGATGATCCTGAGAATTTTCTGGCAGCCGCTTTGTTGGATGAAATACCGGAATTCTGTGCGGATGATGCTGACTATATTCTGGATGTGGTGGGGCAGTATCTTAGATTGATTGAGGGTGACTTTGATGCCAGAAAAAAGATTGTACGCCGATATGCCACGGCTATTGTAGAAGATTTGAGAAAGCAGATATACGCCGCGAAAGAGGAGCATACAGAATTTCTCTATAATGTTCAGAAAGATTTGATTTTCTTTGGCAGTGGTGTAAAAAATGTCCGGAGGCATAATGGCGTTTTGCATTACACAAAGGAAATAAGGGATAAAAAGAACATCCGGCAATATGTTTTTGAAGGGTATAAAAAGTCATACTACAGCCAGAATGCTTTTGAAAGCGATGATGAACGCCGCTTTTCCGTGATCCTGGAGAAAGACGATACGGTATTGCGTTTTATCAAACCGCCATTGAATCAGCTGGGCCTGTTTTATAAAGCCGGTAAGCAGTACACACCGGATTTTATTGTTGAGACGGATGAGGCAAAATATATGATAGAGATCAAAGCGGCTAACCGTACAGAAGATACAGATGTCCTTGATAAAGCTAAATCGGCCCTGCAATGGTGTTCCTGTGCAACGGACGTTGACACAGACCATAAACCCTGGTATTTCAAGCTGGTTCCGGGGCAGGAAATTATTATTGGGAACACATTTAAATACACTGTTGGGAGGGCTGTTTTTATAAGAACAGAGGAGAATTGAGATGGCAGATTATACAACTTCTTTTAAATGTGCGGCTGTCCGGGAGAAAATACTGGAAGCGCTGCGGATTGACCTGATGGGGCCGAAGGAAGAATGTGAGGTATTGAGTGATGTGCCTACATCCAGTTATATTACCGGTATGCTCTATCCGTCAGATACATCATTCAGCGAAGACGAAACGTATGATGATCAGGAATTTATGAATAATGAATATTACACTGGGGATAGAAAGGACAGCAGCGCGGGTGTGGAGGATTATGACTCTGAAATGCCGGTTCAGGGCAAATATAAAAAACAGGCTTCCTGTGGGCTGACCTGTTATGTCGGGGCGGATGTTTCTGATATAGTCGTCAATATCAAGTGGGGATCATATGAAAAAATATGTGAAAAGATTTTGGAGATTCGACAAGGTGTGGAGAAAGAGGTAAAGCGATCCCGCTATGTCAGGGAACAGCATCAGGCTGTTGTTGAAATTGATCTTGCATCGTTTAGACATTCCAGAAAGATATGTCTGAAAGAAGATAAATACCTTCAGCTTCATATTCTCCAGATGTCTGTCAGTGGCGGGAATAAAATGGTTTCGGTATATTTGTATAACCGCAGACCAAAAGCTGAGAAAGAGAGGGAGTATGAACAGGTATTGTTTCAGGTGGGCCTTCAGCTTTCCAGCAATAGCCTGAATCCGATTTTTGTGCCGGAATACAGGTGTCGTTTCGATAAACTGGAAGATGAATATTATTATGAGACACGCCCTGTTTTTGCAAGGGGGCGTGGCTGCGCTGCAACATGGATCAAAACAGATGAAAGCGAAAATGCTGTTACAGTGCGCACGTCATTTATTCCTGATTATGAAATGAATGACGTAAGTCCGCAGATCCGTACTTTTCCAAAACATACTTTTTCCATGAGATTTCTTATGTGGCCGAAAAACAGGGGGGAAAGTGTTGCACGTCTCAGAAAAATGACAGCGGATTATCAAAAATGGATTGACGGCTTGAAAAATCATGAATATATGGCCCGTGATGAATTCAGGGAAAAGGGAAATTCAATTATCAGAGAATGCGAGAATGCCTGTCGAAGGATAAATGAGGGAATTGAGCTGATTGAAAGCAACCAGATTGTATTTCAGGCGTTCTCCTTTATGAATCAGGTTATGTATATGCAGCGGGGTATATCCGCATATGCCGAACAAAGCGGTCGGGGAATTAACTGTAATCTGACAGATTATATGAAAGAGGATCATTCCGAATGGCGACCTTTTCAGATTGCTTTTATACTGCTGAATTTAACAGGCATCATTTCCCCTGGTTCAGAGGAACGTGAGATCGTAGATTTGCTTTATTTTCCCACGGGAGGCGGAAAGACGGAGGCATATTTTGGACTGATTGCATTTATTATGGCCTATCGTCGTCTTACGGCCGGTGATGAAACGGAATATGAGAAGGATGGTGGTGTGACGGTTCTTTTAAGATATACGTTGCGGCTTCTTACCACGCAGCAGAGGGATCGTCTGATCAAATTGGTTATTGCCGCGGAAATGACCAGGGAGAAGCGTCCGGATCTGTTTGGAAAACAGAGATTTTCTATCGGGTTCTGGGTCGGCGGGCAGGTTACTCCCAATAAATTCAGCGATTATGAAGATCCGCAAAAACGACGTGATTTTATAAGAAAACTGACAAAACAGTTGATTAAATGCCCCTGCTGTGGGAGAGAGATTAAAGAAAAGGATTATGATATTGATCCTGTGTCAAAGACGGTAAAAATAACCTGTTCCAACAGCAGATGTCATTTTTACAAATATAATGAGGTGTCTTTGCCGGTGTATCTGGTTGATGAAGAAATCTATCGAAAGTGTCCGACGATTGTGATTGCTACAGTGGATAAATTTGCCACGCTGCCATGGAATGAGCAGACCGGATTGCTTTTTGGTAATGCGGATAGATATTGTTCCAGATGTGGCTATCTTGCCAGGGGAGAAGAACATGTCTCTTATCATAAAGCAACGAAAATATTACCCAGGGTTAAACCGGTATCTGTTAAACCATTCTATCCACCGGAATTGATCATTCAGGATGAGCTGCATTTGATTACGGGGCCTCTCGGTACAATATATGGAGGGTATGAAGAGCTTGTTGAAGAACTGTGTTCTTTCCGCCGCGCTGGGCAGAAAATAAAGCCCAAGTATATTGTTTCTACCGCGACAATCAGGAATGCGAAAGAGCAGATTCGCTGTCTGTATGGCCGTGAAGATTATGCCCAGTTTCCGCCGGATGGTTTTGATATGGGAAGTTCTTACTTTATTACGGAAATCAAACTGCCGGCTCAGTCATACGGCATCAATGACGGGGAGAAGATTCTGAAAATGGCTCAGGCAGGGCAGAAGCCGTTTCGACGGTATGTGGGTATATGTGGGAATGGCTCGTCTGTCAAAACAACGCTCCTGCGGGTTTATGCCATAATCCTTCAGACAGTGTTTGAACTTGCTCAGCATGACGAATATAAAGATTATGTTGATCCTTACTATACATTGATTGGTTACTTTAACTCAATCCGTGAGCTGGGAGGTGCAGTACGTCTGCTGGATGATGATATCCCCAGCCGAATTGAAAATCTTAAAAAGAAATATGGTCATAGTTTGAGAAGGCTTCTGCCAAAGAAGAAAGAAATTACTTCTCGTATTCATTCGTATGAAATTACAAAAATTTTAGAGGAGTTGACGGAAGGGTATAAACCGGGACAGTCCAGACAAAGCTGTTATGATGTCGTTATTGCAACGAATATGATAGCTGTAGGTATGGATGTTGACCGGCTGGGTTTGATGACGATTACCGGAGAGCCGAAGCAGAATTCGGAATACATACAGGCAAGCAGCCGTGTGGGGCGCAATCATCCGGGGTTGATCATTACTGTGTACAATCCGTATCGCCCCAGAGATTTATCGCATTATGAGAATTTTACAGGGTTTCATTCGCAGATGTATCGTTATGTCGAGGGAACGACGGCAACGCCGTTTTCAGCCCGTGCAAGGGACAGGGTTCTTCATGCAGTGGTTGTTGGAATGTTGCGTTTACAGCATGAAGAGTTGGCGGCCAACAAAAATGCAGGCGATATTGTTTTATTTCCGGATGAAAAAATTCAGGAGTTGAAGAGAAAAATTCTGGACAGGATCAGAGTTGTGAATCATCGTGCCTGTGAGGAAGCAGAGCGGGAAATGGATGGTTTTATCAGAGGGTGGCGTGATCTGTGCAGGGATACCAAACCTTTGTCATACTATACGAATGATAAAGGTCTGGAAAGTCGAAATCGTCTGTTGAATTATTATCACAGTTATTGCAAAGACAGGGAGAAGCCGACACTGAATTCCATGCGGGAAGTGGAAAAAGCATCGACCATATACTATTATAACGAGGAGGAAAGCTGATGAACTGGAATAAATTAGGTGAAGTTCGACCGAATCAGCTGATTACTACATATGGGCCGGGGGCTATTATGGATGCTTTGCATGATTCGGTGACAGTGTTGGATATTGATTACTGGAAAAATGTGGGAAATACTATTGTTGATCTGCGTCTGGCGAGTTATCTTGGCGTATATAATTTCAAGTCGCCTCAGACAAGTGACTGGGATGATATCCCCATAGTTTCGTTTCCTTACTACCATGTTTGCAAGCATTGTCATTATTTGTTTGATATCCGTAATGGTTTTGACAGAGATAAATACATCCGTGATAAAGGCCCCAAATGCCCGGAATGTGGCTGGGACGCTTATCCGGCCAGGTTTATCCTTGCCTGTGAGGACGGTCATATGGAGGATTTTCCCTGGTCGTGGTGGGTACATAATGGCAGCGCCTGTATTGGCACTGGACGGATGGAACTGGTATCAACCGGTAAGACATCCACGCTGAGTGACATGCTGGTGAAGTGCAGCTGTGGAGCAAAACGCACAATGGCAGGAGCAATGCAAAAAGAAAATTTTGAAAGTTTAACCTGCAGAGGTCATCATCCGCACAGACCGGGGGCAAGAAATCAGCGATGCAAAAAGATGGTAATCCCCTCACAGCGTGGTGCGTCCAATGTGTATTTCCCGGTTATCAGGAGTGCCATATCCATTCCGCCATGGACGGATCCAATAAATGATTTGATCAGTAATAATTTACCTACGATTGAGGCATTTGAGAAAGCTTTGGGGGAGTCGGAGGGGTTAGAAAAAGCATATGAATTGTTTTTTCAAGAGCGTTATACTCGTCAGGAATTTGAGGATGCCTATAAGCGGATTAAGAATAAGATAAAGGAATTTGTAGAAATCAAAGAGATGGAGTACAATGCGATTACCCATCATGACGATGTGGCATTTAAGCGTGACTATAAATATTTTCAGGCAGAAGAAGTGCCGGTTAAACCGGCTTTGAAGCGATGGTTTTCAAGGCTTGTGAAGATTCATCGTCTGCGTGAGGTGATGGTTTTGCTTGGTTTCATGCGGATGGAGGTTCCGGAACCGGAGGTGAATGAACCAAAGCATATCTGTAAGCTGAATAAGGGATCTGGAAAAGATACCTGGCTTCCGGCGGTCGAAGTGCATGGAGAAGGTGTGTTTATTGAATTGAATCGCGATACAGTAAAGGCCTGGAAACAGGAGCCTGCCGTAAACATATTATCAGAAAAATATAAACAGGTTTATACTGAGTATTGCAGGGAAAAAGAATGGACGCTGCATGGGGCGCGGGATGGTGAGTATGTTCTTTTGCATACGTTGGCGCACCTGTTGATTAAGGAAATGGCCATGCAATCAGGGTATTCTTCTACTGCCCTGAAAGAACGCATTTATAGCAGCGAAAAGATGTGTGGAATTTTGATTTATACCGGCAGCTCGGATAAGGAAGGGTCATTAGGAGGTCTGGTGGAACTGGGCAATTGGGAGAAATTCATTTTTCTTTTGAGGGGAGCGTTGCAGAATGCCTTGACTTGTACAACAGATCCGGAGTGTTTCATGAATATGCCTCAGAAAGACAGGATGAATGGGGCGGCGTGTCATTCTTGTACAATGATTTCTGAAACTGCCTGCGAGAATGGAAACCGTATGCTTGACCGTGCGCTTGTTGTCCCGGTTCCCGAAAGGGAGGAACTGGGATTTTTCAGAGATTTGGTTGGAGAATTATGTGGAATACAGATATAAATATTGACCTTATCATAGAAACTGTTATAGACGATTTTGAGAAATGTCTGAAAAGGCCGGATATTTCTGTATTTGGGAGATCGATGCAGGAACTTCGCAGGCGTTTCCCGAATGCTGATGAAAAGGATTTGCTGGACATTATCAGTCTGGTCTGTACAGCGTATTCCCGCAATAACAGTGATAAGTGTGAGCTGATAATTACTGCCCCGACAAGTTTCCGCCTGAAAGCCAGAAGAACGGAGGATGTGGTTGTCCACTTGATAGCGGAGGCTTGCCGGAGTATTACGATTACGGGGTATTCCATCTCTGAATATTTTGACGGCATGCTTGACAGTATGATACAGAAAAGTACTACGGGCGTATATGTGAACCTGTATGTCAACGATGTTGAAAAGCATGGTGAACAGTTGCAGCGTGCGAAGTCATATAGAGGGCAATATCTGCATCTGTTTGAGTATAACAGAACTGAAGCCGACCGGATGGCGGCGCTTCATGCAAAGATGATTGTTGTGGATGGTGTGTCGAGCTTTGTTTCGTCTGCAAATTTGTCGTATCATGGTATGCGGGGAAATATAGAGATGGGAATTTTGATTAATTCGGCAGACAAGGCAAAGACGATAGAAGAATTACTCAAAGAACTGAGACGGATGAAGGTGTTTTTGCCGATTGTTGATTAAATTCAGACGGGTTTGCCTCCTGAGAACATGGGATGGTGGAGGACAGCGGGTAAATGGATATTGTGACAGCGGAGCAGCGGAGTAAAAACATGGCGGCTATTCGATCAAAGAATACAAAGCCGGAAATATATTTCAGAAAACTGCTTTTTTCCAGAGGATATCGGTATAGGATAAATTCAAAACAGGTATCAGGGCATCCTGATATTTTTTTGAAAAAGTATAATACGGCCATATTTATTCATGGATGTTTCTGGCACAGGCATGAAAACTGTAAATATGCATATACGCCCAAAAGTAACGTAGAATTCTGGAATAAAAAATTTGATGCAAATATTCGCAGAGATGCGGTGGTGCAGGAAGAATTGAGGGCAGGCGGTATTAAGTGCCTGATTGTATGGGAATGTACTGTCAGGCAGATGGAAAAGAACAAAGAAGTTTGTGAGAAGTATATGGAAATGGTGGGGGATTTTCTTGAGTCGACAGAGTTATTTAAAGGTGTTTAGAAAGTGGGGAATCCAAAAGAAAATTGTGGCAGTAATATTCTATAAACTAAGAGACGAACGGCGAAGATGGCATTAGTGCCAAGGTGCATGATAAGACGTATGGTTGACATAAAAGGGTATGGCGTGATTCTTTTATTGTCAACAGCATTTTCCCAGTGGAGCGTTAGATGCAGAAGCAGCTATCGAGGAACCCTCGGCAACTGTTTCAAAAGAGTTTATGCCATGGTTCAGAATAAGCTGCATTATGCAATTCAATTTGAAAACAACTTGGCACTAATTTAACATAACCGGAATTTGGGGTGCTGTGCGTAGGGGATAGTTTGCCAGTTTGAAAGTTTTTTGTTGAAATTAAGAAAATGTAAAACATAATCTTCTACGTTCAGAAGAATAATGGGATACTGGACCTATTACGAAAGAAGCGGTGTAGACAGATGTTAGGGCAGACATCATCAGTTGAATTTCTTATTAGTATGTATAACATAGTAGGAAGGAGAAGCATGAAATTTTTACATTTAGGAGATCTGCATTTAGGAAAAGCACTGAGCAATTTCGATCTGATAGAGGATCAGAGGTATATCCTGGATCAGATTCTCTATATTGCAGAGAAAGAAGCCGTAGACGGCGTGCTCATTGCCGGGGATGTGTATGATAAATCCGTACCAAGCGAGGCGGCGATGAGGCTTTTGGATGATTTTCTGATCAAACTGGCCCAAAAAAAGAGAAAAGTATTTATGGTAAGTGGAAACCATGATTCGGATGACCGTTTGAATTTCGGAAGCGCCCTATTTGTATTGAATGAGATCTACATATCGGCTGTCTTTGACGGAACCCTTCATAAGCAGAGTTTTGCCGATCAGGATACACAGATTGATATATACATGCTTCCGTTTGTAAAAGCTTCGCAGGTAAGGCACTATTACCCGGACGAGGATATAGAGAACTACGAGGATGCTGTCCGGACTATTATAAGAAATACGCCCATAGACAAAAATAAGAAGAATCTTCTGGTGGCACATCAATTCGTTTCGGGGAAGGGTGCAGATCCCGCATTTGCAGGTTCTGAAAGCATTGGGACACAGAGTGTGGGGATGGTCGAAAAAATTGGCTATGACTGCTTTGAAGATTTTGACTATGTGGCATTAGGCCATATCCATTCTCCTCAGAGAGTTGGCAGAGATGAGATTCGATATGCAGGTTCTCCTCTTAAATATTCCCTTAGCGAAGTGAATAACGAAAAATCTGTTCCTCTTATTACGGTATCAGCAGAGGAAAGAGTTAAGATAGAGCTTGTTCCCTTAAAGCCAATGCGGGATATGAGGCACATAAAGGGGACGATAAAGGAGCTTTTGGATAAAAAAAATGTAAAAGCGCCGGAGGATTTCATTTATGCAACATTGACAGAGGAAGACATCATCAATGATGCAATGGGAATATTCCAGCAGATATATCCGAATACAGTTCGGATTGACTACGACAATTCGCATACAAGAGAGATTGAACAGGTGGATATCAGCAGGATTGCCGAAAACAGATCATTTCCGGAGTTGATCGGAGATTTTTACAGGCTGATGTATGGCTGTGAGATCACGGAAGAAGAGATGGATGTCATGCGGACGGCAGCACGGGAGGCAGGTGTAATAAATGAAGCCGATGAAACTGATTATTAGTGCGATTGGTCCCTATGCGGGGAAACTTCCGGAAATAGAGTTTGATACCTTTGAAGAAAAGGGGCTGTTTTTAATATCCGGGGACACTGGGGCTGGGAAAACTACGATATTTGATGCGATATGCTTTGCACTATATGGAACGACCAGCGGAACATACAGGGATACGGAAAATCTGAGAAGCGAGTACGCCAGGGATTCTGTCAAGAGCTATGTGGACTTTTATTTTTCACATCAGGGGCGTGAATTTCATGTCTGGAGACAGCCGTCCTATGAAAGAAAAAAGCAGCGTGGTTCCGGTGTGACATCGGAGAAGGAAAAAGCGATTTTTTATGAAGAGGGACAGGCGCCGATCGAGGGCCTGAAACAGGTGAAACGTGCGGTGGAGGAGCTGCTGCACATAGATGAGAAGCAGTTTAAACAGATCGTGATGATCGCACAGGGGGAATTCCGGGATTTACTGAATGCAAAAACGGAGCAGAGAACAAAGATACTGCGTACGATATTTCTGACAAGCGGATACAAAAATATAGAAGACAGGCTGAAAGATCGAATGGATGCAAGCGGCAAGATCAAGGCGAAAGCGGAAGCCAGTATGATTCAGCATTTTGGGGATGTGTCGGCAGATGAAGCAGATGAGATTTCAGACGAATTGGAGGAGCTTAAGAGCAGGGCGGCAGGGTCAGGGAGCACATGGAATTTAGAGGAGATCTTGGACATAATGGAGCGCCTGATCCTATCAGACCAGGAACGATTAAAGTGCGTGGAAGCCGACCTGAAAAAAGCAGAGGCGGAGCTGGAGCAGACGAATAAAAAGCTTGTGCTTGCCAAGACAAATAACAGCTTCATCGAAAAAAGAGAGAAACTTGAGAAGGAAAAAGAGGATCTTAAAAAAAGACATACGGAAATAGATGAAAAAAGACTGCTTTTGGACAAACAAAAGAAAGCTACCCGTAATGTGAATCCATCTTATGTTGTGTGGCGGAAAAAGTGTGAAGAGGTATCTGGGACCATAAATCAGATTAACACAGCCAAAACCAGTCTGGAGGAAGCGAAAGCAGCCGTAAAGCAGGCGGAAGACGCGCTTGACGGCGCTAAAAAGCGGGAGCCGGAGGTCGACAGATTAAAGCAGGTGATAAGCAGGATTGACGATGAGGAGCAGAAATATCAGCAAAAGGAAGAACTCGAAGCAAAGCGGAAAGAACTTGCAGAATCGGATAAAAAGCTCAGCACAGAAGAAGCGGATTTAAAGGAAAATGAGAAAGCCCTTAAAGAAAAGATCGAATCCCTGAATAAGACAGTTAAGGAATTAAGGGATAAGCCGGCTGAACTGATAGAGGCAAAAAATCAGAGTGAAAAGTTAACGGGGCTTATGGAGGTTTTGAATACGATCATAGCTGACCAGATTCCGGAAAGGGAAAAAAGGAAAAGGGCGCTTTCAAAAAAACAGAAATCATTTTTAGCGGCACGTGATAAATATGAGGAGGCAAGCGGCAGAAGAGAAGAGGCTGAACGCATGCTTGAAGACAGCAGAGCCGGGATTTTGGCGGGAAAACTTGTAGAAGGCGAGAAATGTCCGGTGTGTGGTTCCGTGCATCATCCGGAACCGGCTAAGCGGAAAGAATCTTCGATCTCAGAAGATGAGTTTAAAAAACTTCAGGAAGAGGAGGCTGAACTTCAGGAGGAAAAGAACCGTGCAAATACAGAAGCAGAAAAAGCAAAGACATCATTGGAGGAATTCGAGGGGCGGCTTGGGGCAACGATCCTGGAATGCATGAAAAGTCCGTTTCTGGACATGGAGGGGGAGGAAGAATCCCTTGAGGAATTGATCGGGGCTGTAAAGGAAGCAAAACCGCAGGTTGAAACGATGTCAGAGGAATACCGTCAAAAATGCATTGTCCTTGAAAAGGATTGCGGGAAGCTGAAAAAGGCTGAAAAAGATCTGGAAGCTGCCCGGGGAGATGAAACAGAGAAACTCGATTCCCAAAAAGAGGAGCTCGGCAAAAGCAGGAAAAAAATAGAACAGGAGATGGCGGAAACGCAGGCCATATTAGGGACGTTTGAAAACTTGAGCTTTCCCGATTGGAAAACAGCAAAAAGAGAGAGAAGCCAGGCAGAGGCAAAGAAAAATAAGATAGCAGAGGATATCACGGAGGCAGAGGAGAAAAAGAAAAAAGCGGATAACAAGGTTACCGCTGCCATGTCAGAGTGGGAGACATGGAATGGCAGCCTGGGGCAGCAGGAGCAGGATGCGGAAGATTTAAAAAAGAAGCTGGATAAAGAAGTCCGTGCGAATGGCTTCTCGTCTGTGGAGGAAATGATAACATATGTTGTGAAGGAAGATGATATCACATCGTCGGATACGGTGATCCATGAATATGACCAGGCTGTTGTGACGAATGAGAAACAGCTTTCAGATGCCCGGCTGGATGCAGAAGGGAAAAAGGTGATAGACATTGAAGCATTAAAGGCGGTATGTGATGAGCAGAGTGCAAATACAGGTCTGATCAGGAAGAACTACCACAATAGTGAAAACAGAATACGTACAAATAAAGAGAAACAGAAGAGCATTCTTGCCAGGAGAGAAGAATTGGAAAAGGCACGTAAAGAGAATGCAATCTGTCAGCGGCTTTATCGTCTGGTCAAGGGTACAACCGGAAACGGAAAGATCACGCTGGAGCAGTACATACAGGCTGCCGGATTTGACGGGATCGTCGCTGCTGCAAACAGACGGCTGCTGCCGATGAGCAACGGGCAGTATGAGCTGTATCGTCAGGAGAATTCCCTGAGTAAGAAAAGCGATAATTTTCTTGACCTGGAAGTGTTAGATCATTATACGGGACACAGAAGGCCGGTGGGAAATCTTTCCGGCGGGGAAAGCTTTAAGGCTTCCCTGAGTCTTGCCCTGGGACTATCTGATACGGTGTCGTCTAATCTTGGCGGTGTGCAGATGGATGCACTCTTTGTGGATGAAGGCTTTGGGACGTTAGACCGCAGATCGATTGACAGCGCCATGGAAATCTTGATAAACCTGACCGGAAGCAACAAGCTGGTGGGGATCATCAGCCACAGGGAGGAGCTTATGGAGAATATCCCACAGCAGATCAGGGTCAGGAAGACAAAAGATGGAAGCCAGATTACTATTGAACGGGTTCTATAGTCTCTTTATGTCGTTTTTTGGTTTCACGTCCCGCCTCGCAGTATCACGTTTGCGGCAAACACCCCGTTTCCGTAATAGAACCGAACATACCCGCCGTTTTTTTCCGCAGTATGGCGAACGGCCTGCAAGCCTATCCCCTCCCCCGGACGCTTGCATGAAAGGAATACGCCGTCCTTTTCCCGGACCCTCCCGTCATAGGTATTTTCTACGGACAGCAGCACCATATGGCTGGAATGCAGGCGTGCCGTTACTTTGGTCTGCCGTCTTTCGGGTGCGGTTTTCATGCCGGCCTCTATCGCGTTTTCCAGGAGGTTGGACAGGACGGAACAGAGGTCGGTCTCCGGCACGGGAAGCCGCGGGGGCAGGTCAAGTGAAAAAGTGACCGGGATGCCCTGTTCCCTGTGCCTCATAGCAAAATACCCGGCCACGCTGTCCACGGCGGTATTTTCACACAGCCCCAGATCGCCCTCCGGGGTGCTGCCCTGTACTTCGTCAAGATATGAGGCAAGGCGCTCCCAATTCCCCTGCGCGGCAAAACTCTGCAGGATATGGAAATGGTGGCGCATATCGTGACGCGACTGGCGCGTCTGCTCGATGGCGGCCCGCAGGCTGTCGTACCGCGCCTGCTGCATGGAGAGAAGCTGGTTTTCCCGCCGGAGGCGGTCATTGTGGTTCATACTGGAGGCCATGAGGTAAAAGAGCGCATAGAACAGAAGGAGCAGGAACAGGAATAAAAGGCTGAGCAGGAGATAGAGATGCCGAAGCCGCCTCTGCCCTAAGATATCCGGGGTCAGGGAGAGTATGAAAAGATTTAGGCCGATAAACAGAAGCGGCAGAATCCAGAATACGTACCATGTCTGCGCGAAAGCCTCATCGTCCAGCAGCCGTCTGGCGGCATGGGTGGCCGGGTGCCAGACTGCCAGAACGGACAGGCAGCACATCGCGAACCAGGACAGCGCTCCGCAAAAGGAAAGGGCCGGCGCGGGCCCCCCCGGATGCAAGATACCGTTTAGCGCAAGAGCGGCATTGCCCATGCAGGAAAATGCGCCGCATATGGCAAGGAATACGCTGACAGATTTCCAGCGGGTGATCCTGAGCGTATGTACATAGAAAAAGCCCATGGCAGCCGCGGCAGGAAAAAACAGCCAGATCGTTTCCACATGGAAAAGGAAGCTTACGACGCCGCCTGCGAGACAGAGAAAGATCGTCAGGGGGACAGTTACCGCCGCAAGCCTCACGGGGGGCATCCGCAAATACCTTTTCATGGGCAGATAGGCAAGCAGCATACCCGGCAGAAGTATCATAAGTTCTATCGAAGGACATAACAATTCCGTCATCATTTCTCCCTCCTTCCAAAGAGGAAATCCCCGAAAGCCATTTTTGCGGCCTTAGCGAGGTCGCGGCTGACGGGAACCCTTTTCCCGTTTTTCAGGATAAAGTCCGCGCCGTCAAAATCACCGGCGTGTTCCATATTTACGATGACGCCCCGGCTGCAGGGAAAAAAACGCCCGTCCGTAAGGCCGGCACAGAACTCCCGGAAGGTCTGGCGCGCCACGGTCTCCCGCCCGTCCGCCCGGTAGATATGTATCTGGTGCTGGTGGTGCTGTGCATAAAGGATTTCCCGGAAGCGCAGCCGGATGGGGCCGCCCACGGCGTTTACCTCAATATACCTGTCATCGGCGGGGAGCCGCTTTATGATCTCGTCAAACAAAGCTGCCAGGTCTGCCTCCGTGCAGGGCTTTACCAGATAGTGGAACGCCCGGACGCGGAAACCGTCGAGCGCGTGGTCGGTGGAGGTAGTGGTGAATACAAGCAGACAGTCTGGGTCAAAGCGGCGCAGGGCCTGCGCCGTATCTACTCCATTCTCATTTCCCATGTAAATATCAAGGAACACAAGGTCAAACCGTTCTTTTTTTGCGGCGGCAAGAAAATCCGCGCCGGAGGCATACTCAAAGGTTACGCTGTCAAGGGAAAGGCGGGCAACCTGTACATCCAGCTCTGTGTTCAGGCATTTCCGTTCTGATGCAATGTCATCCACAATGGCGATCCGCATGAAAAGCCCTCCTTTAGTCAAAAAATAGTAACTGTTCAGTACCTTCACAGTTACGATGCAAAATCCAATTTAAATCGCCTGCGCTCATTGTATCATAGCATAAAACGGAGGGAAAAGCGAGAATCTGAAAAAAGGTTTTGTCAAGCTCTGAATTTGGAAAGTCAACATACAATTCGGGACGGATTTTTACAATTCGTGCCATGGCTATGGTAAAACGCGGGGGAGACTGTATACTAAAACTATATGCCCATGTGTTGCGGGCAATAGAATGCTTCTTTAGCAGGAAGAGGGAATCAGGAGGGAAAAATATGGACATCAGTAAAAATCAGACGGACAAGTCGCTGGACATCGCGCTGGCGGGCAGGCTCGACACAACGACCGCGCCGAAGCTTGAGGCAGAATTAAAGCAGAGCATAGGCGACAACACCGAGCTTAACCTTGACTTCGCAAAGCTGGAGTACATATCTTCTGCAGGGCTGCGCGTTCTGCTGGCTGCGCAGAAGGTTATGAACAGGCAGGGAAAGATGGTTATCCGCAATGTCAATGACGTTATCTCCGAGGTGTTCGAGGTAACGGGCTTTTCGGATATTTTGACTATCGAGTGAGCATCTGCCGTTTCACTGCGGAAAAATCGAGAATATCAAGTCGAGAATGACAGTAATCAACCGATTTGCGCCAGATAGCGGGAGGAGGGGAAACCAATGGATCGGATTATAAAAAGGCGCGGCGTACGTGTCGCACTGTGCTGGCTGCCGGTTTTGCTGTTCGTATTTTTAACGCCGGGATTGTCAGTCTGCGCGGCAGAAACCACGGTCAATGCAGCAGAACCGGAATACGGTAGTCTGGATGAGATTGCCGGAAAAAAAATAGGGATGATTACCGGGTTTGATACGGTATTGAAAGGCGCCCTGGATCATGAGAATACGTTTGTCTATTATCCCACAGCAACGGATTCGGTTACTGCGCTGCGGGCCGGCAGGGTGGACGCCGTGTGCCTGGATGAGCCGGTTGCGCGTCTGGCCGTCCATGCAAATGAGGGGATTTGTATCATGCCGGACACTGTCGCCGAAGCGGAATATGGGATTGTTTTCCCCAAAAACAGTCCGTTTCTGGAATCTTTTAATACTGTAATTAAGCAGTTTTGGGAAGACGGTACGATAGAAGCCCTGGAAAACAAATGGATGGACGGGGATGAAGAGGAAAAATCGCTGATCCGTCAGGACTGGGAGGGTAAAAACGGCACGATACGCTATTACCACGACGCCACGTACAATCCGATGTGCTATATCGGCAAAGGCGGGGAGAGCGCAGGCTATGACCTGGATCTTGTGCTTATGGCGGCAAAAGAGCTGGATTTGAAAGTGGAAATGTCCATCTGTGATTTTGACGCGCTTGTCCCGGCCATTCAAAGCGGGAAAGCGGATATTGCCAGCGGGTGTATGGATATTACAGAGGAAAAGAAAAAATATGTCGATTTTTCCGATCCATACTGTAAGAGCGCCGTCGTTTTGCTTGTACGCGACCGCGGCGTCCGGGAATCTGCAGGGGGTTTTTGGGAAGGGCTGCGGCAGAGCTTTTACAGTACCTTTATCGAAGAAAACCGCTGGCAGATGATTTTAGACGGGCTTGGTATTACGGTGTTGATTTCTGTACTGTCCGGAATTTTCGGGCTTCTTATGGGGTTTGGCCTGTGTATGCTGAGGCGCATGAAACAAAAGCCTGTCAGGCTGGGCGCCGCCGCATATATCCGTCTGGTCCAGGGAATGCCCATCGTTGTGTTTCTGATGATATTGTTTTACATTATTTTTGGTTCGGTGGATGTTTCCGGAATTGTAGTGGCGGTTATCGGTTTCTCAATTAATTTCAGCGCTTATACGTCGGAAATGATACGAAATGGCCTGGATACCGTGGAGAAGGGGCAGTCAGAAGCTGCTTTTGCCATGGGGTATACAAGGAGCCAGACTTTTTGGAAAATCGTATTTCCGCAGGCGGCAATGCGTTTTTTGCCGGTGCTGAAAGGAGAATTTATTTCGATGGTAAAAATGACCTCTGTCGTCGGCTATATTGCGGTGCAGGATTTGACAAAGGTGTCTGATATTATCCGCTCTCATACGATGGACGCATTCTTCCCGCTGATTGCCACGGCGGTGATCTATTTTGCGATAGCAAACCTTATGACGGGCGCGCTTTCCTATGCGGAACACAGTATTGACCCGAAACGCAGGAAACGCGAAGTAAAGGGGGTGGAACCGCGATGATACAGATTTCACATTTACGGAAAGAATATGCGTCAGTGACGCCGTTAAAGGATATCAGCGCCGAAATCAAAAAAGGGGAAGTCATATCCATTATCGGTCCTTCCGGAACGGGGAAGTCCACGCTTTTGCGCTGCATCAACCTGTTGGAAACGCCTACAGGCGGAGAGATTGTCATTGACGGGGAAACGATTACGGATAAAAAATGCAGAATCCATCTGGTCAGGCGGAAGATGGGGATGGTATTTCAGGGGTTCCATTTGTTTTCCCATATGACGATCATTGAAAATATCATGGCGGGGCCGGTGGATTTGCTGCACAAGCCGCGCCAGGAAGCGTATGAGCGGGGCATGGAGCTGCTGCGTATGGTCGGGCTTGCGGATAAAGCGCTGGCTTTTGCCGATGAACTCTCCGGCGGCCAGAAACAGCGGGCGGCGATTGCGCGTACCTTATCCATGGAACCTGAAATTATCCTGTTCGACGAACCGACCAGCGCGCTGGACCCGACTATGGTAGGAGAAGTGCTCGCCGTTATTCGGACGCTGGCCGGGCAGGGGCTGACCATGCTGATTGTGACGCATGAAATGAAATTTGCGCGGGATGTATCTACGCGCATCTTTTATATGGATCAGGGGGAGATTTACGAAGACGGGACGCCGGAGCAGATATTTGAACACCCGCGGCGGGAGCGTACAAGGCAGTTTATCCGCCGCCTGAAAGTATTCACCGCGTCTATAAATTCGAGGGATTTTGATTTTATCGGCATGAACAGCCAGATAGAAGAATATGGGCGCAGACATCTGATTCCGCAGAAAATCATTTACCATTTCCAGGAAATATTTGAAGAATTGTGTGTACAGATACTGCTGCCGGTACTGCCGGAAGATGTCTCGATACAGCTTACGGCCGCATATTCCCAGGAAGAGTCCTGTATACAATTGCGGGTGCAGTATAACGGGTCCGCTTTTGACCCGTCGGATTGCGACAACCCGACGGCCCTGGCGCTGGTAAAGTATGCGTCTAAGAAACTGGAATACCTGGGGTATTCCGCGGAGGATGGGATGAATACTGTGGTTCTTACAATCGAGGAATAGGATCTTCATCTCCGCGAAACAGAGGGTGAGAACATCATAAGGGGTTCGTTTGACGAACAAATAAAAGGGGGAATGTTTTGGAACTCAGGCAGAACGAACAATTCCTCAAAAAAGCGTATAACAAGGCGCTGCTGCCGTGCGTGTTATCCATTTTGAGCGGCAACATCAACATACTTGCGGACGGCATCCTGGTAGGACAAAAGCTCGGCACGAAAGCCCTGGCGGCAATTAATTTCAGTCTGCCCGTGTACCTGGTATTGTGTATCGCGGGCTCGTTTATTGTGTCTGGAACGGCTATCCGCGCCTCGGATGCTATTGGGAAAAATCGGGGCGGGCAGGCGCAAAAGCTCTACCGCATGTCGATTTTCTGGTGCACGGCGGCATCGGTTTTTATTACGGTTTTGGGACTTGCTTTTCTGAAACCGCTGTCGCTGCTGTTGTGTTTTGATGAAAGCATAACACCGCTGGTTGCGGAGTATTCGGGTGTGACGATAGCGGGCGCGCTGCCGAAGATACTTATCTACATACCGTTCTGGTTTTTGCGGTTGGACGGACGAAACGGCCAGGTTACGCTGATGATGCTTATCATGGGCGCCGGCAATGTGATTTTGGACGCGCTGTTTTTATACGTGTTCGACATGGGAGTGTTCGGCGCGGCGCTGGCAAGTGTATTGGCCACAGCTGCCGCGTGCATTCTCGGATTTGTAAGGCTGTGTGATAAAAAAAGCGGATTTGCATTTGGATTCTGCGTAAAAGCGGAGGGCGTGAAGTTCTTGGAGGTTGCCAAAGCGGGAAGCCCGTCGGCGGCGAATAATCTTTTTCAAACATTGCGCGTAACGGTCATAAACGCATTGCTGCTCGCCTACTGCGGCAGCGGGACGGTAGCGGCATTTACGGGGGTGAACTGTATTTGCGCGTTTGCGGAGAGCGTTACGGGCGGCGTTCCGCAGGCGGCTTCGGCGATGCTCGGTATCTACAGCGGCGAACACGATAACGAGAGCACGCGCCTTTTAATAAAGCGCCAGATAAAGAGCGGTATTTTCTGCGTGGCTGTATTTTCCGCGGTAATTATCCTCGGCGCGGATGTGATTTCTGGCGCTTACGGATTAAATATTTCATTGAGATCTGCGTTTATCTGTCTGTCGCTGGGGATGGCGCCGGCGCTTATAAACGGCGTTATGTCAGGGTTTTACAATGTTTCCGGTCGGAATATCTGGGCAAATATCATTATATTCCTGCGTGTGTTTTCAGCATCCTGTGCGAGCCTTTTTCTGCTTTTGCATTTCGGGCAGAATCCGTGGCTGTTTTTGTTTTTCGGGGAAATAGCAACGCTGGTTTTCTGGTTTGCCGCAACGGGGATTTCCCATAAAGAATTATCACGTTTTTTGCTGCTGGATACTTCCCTTGAACAGTCGGGAAACGTTATAAATTTCTCGGTAAACGGCGATGCGGAGAGCATTTGCGACGCTTCGGGGAAGATAACGGATTTCAGTGCGGACAACGGGATGTCGCCGAAACAGACGATGAAAATAAGTCTCGCCCTTGAGGAGATCATGACGCTCATTTCGGCGAAAAACGAAAGCGCGGTCAAGTTTGACCTGCGTGTTTATTCGTTGCAGGGGGTTATCGGAATACGGATTCGATACGGCGGAAACGAGTTTAATCCGCTTTCGTACGCTGATAACGACGAGGAATATTTGGGTATTCGGCTGATAGAGGGTATGTGCGAGCAAACGCTTTATCAGCGCACTTTCGGCACAAATACCGTACAGATTTTTGTGGAGGGAGGGATCACATGAATACAGACTATGCGGCATTGGGGAAACAGGCGTTGGAGCGATTGAGAACGACCTGCCGCCGCGCTAACGAGGTTCAGCGCGAAGTTCTTTTCGATATTCTGTACAAAAATAAAAACACGGAGTTCGGCAGAAGATACGGTTTTTCGGAAATTAAAACAGCTGCGGACTATCAGAAAAAGGTTCCTCTTTCCGAGTATGACGATTATGCCGACGATATTTTAAGGATCGTAGACGGCGGGGAAAATATTCTTACCGCCGAAAAGCCCGTCTATTTCTGCATAAGCTCGGGGACTACGGGGGATGAAAAGTTTATTCCCGTGACGGGCGGAGATGTGGAAATGCAGTATCTATACGATTACGGTTTGGTATTCGGCGCGGTGCGCGAATATTACGGCGACATGGACGAAGCGGATATTTTCGGGAAGATCTTTCAGGTAGGCGAGTTCGGAAAAACGTATATGGACGACGGAAGAATAAAGGGTATCCGTTCAGGCTGTGTGTATTTGTGCGCCGATAAATTCGGCGGTTTTGACGCGTCGGATTACTGCGTTCCGAAGGAATTGTTATTTCCCGAGTCGCTCGAGGAACAACTGTATTTAAAACTGCGGTTCGCGCTTGCGGAAAGAAACCTGTCGGCAATCCACGGCGTTTTTATCAATCGTGTTGCCGGGGTTATGGACTATCTTCTGCAAAATTGGGATATGCTGCTTAACGATATGGAAACGGGCGCCATAGACGAAGGCGTGGCGCTGAACGAAACGCAGCGGCGGCATTTCGCCAAAATGCTTCCGCCCGATCCGGAGCGCGCGCGCGAACTCCGGAAGATTTCTTTGGAAAAATCACACCGCGGAATCATTAAAAAGATCTGGAAAAAGATGAAATATATTCTTGCTATCGGTGGAAAATCCTTCCCCTATTTCACTGAAAAAGTTATTGAATACGCTGGGGAAATTCCCATATGCCATTATGCTTATGCCGCTTCGGAATGCGTTTTTGGGGTTGCGGAGAAAATGAATATGCCCGACCGGTATATACTTTTCCCCGAGGCGGTATTCTTTGAGTTTATTCCCATAAAAGAACCGCATAAAATTCTTATGATGTGGGAAATAGAGACCGGCAGTAAGTATGAACTGATCCTTACGAACCGTTCAGGGTTATACCGCTACCGTCTGGGCGACGTTGTGGAAGTTGTCGGGTGGTTTGACGAGGCTCCTGTCGTAAAGTACAGCTATCGGATCAATCAGGCAATCAATATTGCGGGAGAAAAGACAAATTGCGAACAGCTGTCCATGGCAGTGAAGCGTTTTTCGGAAATAACGGGATCGGATGTAACGGGCTACTGTGTCTGCGAGGATCATTCCGAATCGGTACCGAGATATTTGTTTTATATTGAATGTTCCGATAATAACACAATCGTTAATGCCGGAGACATACTTGAGGAATGTATGCAGAACGCGAATTATGATTATCGTTCCTGTGAGGATATGAATGAGATAGCGCCGCTGAGGCTTGCCTTTTTGCAGACGGGCAGCTTTCGGAAATATGAAAAGAAGCTTGCCGGGACGGGGAAACCGATGGGGCAAAATAAACTGCTGCATTTTCTTGATACGGACGAAAAAAAGGAATTTTTTGCGCGGCAAATTCTGAAAATGGAGGACAGCTTATGGGGAAAGTAACGGGTATCGCGGGAAAGTTAACGCTTGGCGTAATTGCCTTCGGGCTGCTGCTCGGTATCGTTTGCAGCTTAGTGGGTTACCGCGAATTTACAGCCGTTCTTGAGCGGCAGTACAACGATTCGGCTTATGAAATAGCTCAAACCGCCATTACGCTTCTGAACCCCGACAAATTTGAACAATATCTGGAAACAGGCGAAACGGACGAGGAGTACCTTGAGATACAGGAGCGGCTCGACGCGCTTGTGAACGCCACGAATGCCACTCTCATTTATGTTGAACGGGTAGACACAAGCGACTTCCAGACCGTTACCTATATCTATGATTCCGTAAACGAGAGCACAGGATTTAGCCGTTACCCGCTCGGTTATACGGACAAGGGCGTAGCGGATAAATATATCGGCAATATGAAAAATATCGTTTTAAAGGGCGAGCGCGCTACGGAATATCTGTACTACTATTCCGAGGAATCAGGAGCCCATACGACTGCCGGGCTTCCCGTTTACGATTCGAGCGGAAGGATTGTCGCTGTAATCGGCGTTGAAAAGGCTATGACGCGCCTTGAGGCCGCGCGTAACGCCTACGTTCTGCACGTTATTTTATGGACGTTCGCGGCGATGATTCTGTTTATTTTCGTGTACTCGGTGATCCTGCGGCGCGGCGTTATAAAGCCGCTCAAAACCCTCACGAAAGAGGCTGAGCGATTTGCGGAGACAAATCTGCCGTCAGAAGAACCGATTAATATCACGCAGAAGGACGAGGTAGGAATACTGGCGCGTGCGGTCGAAAAAATGGAAACGGATATCGCAAAATATACCGAAAATCTTACCGCTGTCACCGCCGAAAAGGAGCGTGTGAACACGGAATTGTCCGTTGCGACGCGTATTCAGGCAAATATGCTGCCAAGTATTTTTCCCGCGTTTCCCGACAGGGAGGAATTTGATATTTTCGCGACTATGAATCCCGCGAAGGAGGTTGGCGGCGATTTCTATGACTTCTTTATGGTGGACGAACGTCACCTTGCCATTGTGATGGCGGATGTTTCAGGAAAAGGCGTTCCCGCGGCGCTGTTTATGGTCATCGGCAAAACGCTGATAAAAGACCATACGCAGCCGGGAAAAGACTTGGGGAGCGTGTTCACCGAGGTTAATGAGCTGCTCTGTGAAAGCAACAGCGAGGGCCTGTTTATCACCGCTTTTGAGGGAGTTCTCGATTTGGCGAGCGGCGAATTCCGCTTTGTGAACGCGGGGCATGAGATACCGTATATCTGCAAAAGGGACGGGAAATTCGAGCCGCATAAAATCCGCGCGGGATTTGTCCTTGCGGGCATGGAGGGCATGCGCTACAAATGCGGGGAGATGCGGCTGGAGGCTGGCGATAAGATCTTTCAATACACGGACGGCGTTACCGAGGCTACCAACGCGCAAATGGAGCTGTACGGAATGGGCAGGCTGACGGCAATACTCGGTAAAAATTCCGCTTTGCCGCCCGGTGAATTGCTCCCCTTAATTAAAGAGGATATCGATAGCTTCGTCGGGGATGCGCCGCAGTTTGACGACATCACAATGCTATGTCTCGAATACAGGGCGCGAATGGAGGGTTAACATGAAGGAGCTTACAATTGACGCGACAGTCGAGAATATCGCCGTTGTGACTGCTTTTGTGGACGGGCAGCTGGAGCGGCTCGGCTGCCCTGTAAAAACGCAAATGCAGGTTGACGTCGCGGTTGACGAGTTGTTCGGGAACATAGCAAATTACGCCTATACCCCCCGTATCGGCGCGGCTACCGTGCGCGTTGAAGTTATCGAAAAACCCCTTGCCGTGGTGCTTACGTTTATCGATAACGGCGTGCCTTACGATCCCCTTGCAGAAGAAGAACCCGATATTACGCTTTCCGCGGAGGACAGGCCGATTGGCGGGCTGGGGATTTATATGGTCAAAAAAATGATGGACGATATTACTTACGAATACAGGGACGGGCAGAATATTTTGAAAATAAGAAAGGAAATTTTCTGATTTTGGCAGCGGACATGAGAGGAAATTTGCGCGGCACAAATGCAAATGGGAGGACTGTTATGAAAAATTATTTGAAGAAGACTTGCGTCGGCCTTGCCGCCGTGTTATGGGCAGGGATTTGCGGCCCGGCGGTATGGGCGGAAAGCGAGGCGGCGGTATATCATTCCGAAACCGGTTATACTGCCGAAAAAATCACTCACCCCGAAAAGGGCGTGAAAGAAATTGACGGAATTGTAGACTATACGGGAAACGGCACGATGGGAGTTGGCCTCGGGACGGGCGACCGTGGGCAGAATTATTCATGGGGATCGATCGGGTACGGAGATTATATGTATATCGGCACCTGCTACGGAGCGTGGATGAATACCCTGACGTTTATGAAAACGGCCCTCGGGCGCGAGTTTGACGATGATGTAATGAAAGCGGCGTTAGAGGAATATTATCATGGAGAGCTTTATACCGCCGAGCCCGACGGGGCGGAGGCGCTTGGCATACTCGTGAAGCTGAATGTGAAAACCGGTGAATCGAAAATACTGATGTCGAAAGCCGATACAGGCCAGAACACCATTTTCCGAAACGCTGTGGAACTGGACGGACGGCTGTACTTTTGCGGCGCGGTAAACGGCCTGCCCGTAATCTATGAGGTGAATCCCGAAACCGACGAATGTAAGGAGGTCTATGCGGGAATGACCATGGAAGAATACAAGGAAGCGTTTATGAAAGGGTATTCCGTGGGGATCAGGGGAATATGCGTTTATGACAACAAGCTGATCGTAAGCTGTATAAATTCAGAGGGCGCAGTTATCCTTGAATCCGAAACCCCTTCCGAACCGGACTCCTTTAAAATCATTGCTGACGATGAAAAGCTTTTTGGCTATCCGGCCTATCGCTTCTGCGACAGTATTTACGGCGGCTCTATTTTCGATATGACAAGATTCCAGGACAGCCTGTATGTAACCATCTGTACCGGGACGCCGGAAAACGCCGCGGACAGGGATACAATGCAGTCTTTCGCGATGGTGCGGGGAGACATTTCGGAAAACGGAGAATGGGTATGGACCAGTGTGATCGGAGATAAAGAAAAGGACGGCGCAAAGTATACGTTCGGCATCGACCCGCAGCGGACAAGAAGCGGGGCGGCAAATCTGCAGGTGTTCGGCGATCATCTTTACATCGGAGAATATAATGATGAGGAAATTGCTGTGGAAAGAATGTTGTTTGACAATGATTTCGTATTCATGAATAAAAATTTCGAACAGCCTGTGAATCTGTACCGCATGGACCCGGATGAAAAAATAGAACTCGTTGTGGGGGATGCGGATGAAATGTTTCCCGACGGCGGATTATCCGGTTATGGTTCCGGATTTGGGTGCAGCGAAAATCAGTACATATGGAAAATGACAGTATATAATGGAAAACTCTATATAGGCACCTATGACGCCAGCAGCTTCCTGATTCCGCTGGATGAGTATATGAACGATGAAAACGCATCGGAGGAATGGAAAGGCCGTGTTGACGATTATATAAAAATTCTCTGCGGGAATTACAGCGGCGTTCCCCAAAGCGCGGTGACATGCGCCGAATACCTGGATAAGGCGGTTTTCGGCTTTGATCTTTATGTGACGGAAGACGGAAGTAATTTCACCAGGATCACCGACAACGGCTTTGGCGACCCATACAACCACGGCCTGCGGGCGTTTGGAATCACCTCCGAAGGGTTGTTTATAGGTACCGCGAATCCGTTTTACGGTACGCAGGTGTGGAAATTAACAGAAGGGGAAAAAGCGGCTGAAAATACGGAGGATTATTCCCGGACAGCGCCCCGGAAGCTGTTTATGGCATTTATTGTGGTTTCTGTAATTGCAGCCGCAATTTACTGTATGAAACGTGGAACGTAACTGTGAAGGTACTGAACAGTTACCGTGGAACAAAGAACAGTCAATAGGATTCATGGAGTAAATTTTCAGGGGGGAACAGTCTATGTCGAAAAACATTACCAGGAAAAGCCGGCGGATTGAAACGATTGATATCGCAAAGGCAATCACCATATTCTGCGTTATACTTGGCCATACCACTGGAAATCTCGATACGCCCATGTTCCGCAGGGTGCTGTACGCGTTTCATATGCCGCTGTTTTTCTTTTTGGCGGGACTTTCGATCAAGCCGAAAGCGGTGCATGGTTTTAAGGGATGGCGCATGTTTTTGCACAAAAATATTCTGGCGCTGATGGCGCCTTATCTCGTCTGGGGATTGGTTTACGCGCCTTTTTCCTACACGAATATGGGAGCGCTTTTTTACGGCTCCTGGGAAGCGCTTACCCGTATGGAAACGCTGACTTCGCTGTGGTACCTTCCGTGTTTCTTCATTTCGCGCGTGTTCGTGCAAATCGCCGTCAATATTGCCGAATACGCAAAAGTAAAAAACATGCCGTTTTGGTGCGGGATAGCCGCGCTGCCGCTGCTTGTGGCCGGGCTGTTTATCCCGCACGGCGAAAACGGCGTTGTCTGGTGCGCGGATATCGCTTTGGCGGCGGCCGGTTTTATCCTTTTAGGCGTCGCGGTCAGAAAATCCTACCTGGTCATGGCGCAGCAGAAAACGCTTTGGCTGATACTGGCCTTTATCGGAAGCCTGCTCCTGTTTTGCGTGGGAACAGTTTTCCGTGGTGAGGGACTGGAGCTTTCACTGATGTGCAAAAGCGATTACGGAAACCAATGGTGGTTTTTGTACAACAGCGTTTTCGGCAGTCTGACCGTGCTGACCGTGTCCATGCTGCTTTCACGGCTGTCACGGGAATCGGCGCGGCCGTTTAAGATCGGGGCGGTTACTTATATCGGACGGCAGACAATGGGTATTTATCTGCTTCACAAGCCGTTCCTCCAGCAGATTATTTTACCTGCGCTGTCGGGGAGTTTCCCCGGGAATTTTCCGTTTTTCGTTATCGCGCTTATCGGGAGCGTCCTGGCGATGTTGTTCAGCATTGCGATGTGTTATATTGTCGGTAAATTTATACCGCAGCTTTTGGGGCGTTTCCCGCGCAACGAATGGGCGAAAGACAGAGAAAAGCATAGTTAAGCTTTACGGAGGGATTCAAGTTGGAAAGAAAAGGGTATATTGTCAGCCGGCAGTTTGTTAAATTTTTTATTCCTACCATCATGATGACCATGGCATTGTCCATGAGCATTGTCATAGACGGGATGATTGTCGGGAATATTCTGGGACCGGAGGCGCTGGCGGCTGTTAATCTGGTGCTCCCGGTTACGCTGATTTTTAATTCTCTGTATGTGTTGTTCGGCGTGGGCGGTTCCGCGCTGTATTCGGTGGCTCTGGGACGGAGGGAAAAGGGGCGCGCACAGCAGTTCTTTACCGCAGCGCTGGCCGCAATGTTTGCGGCATCCCTTCTTGTCATGGCCGGCGGTCTGTTCTTATGCGGCGGCATTGCGGACGCGCTGACAGGAAACGCGCCCAATCTGACGGAGCTGGTTTACGATTATCTCAGAATTGTGATGCTGGCGGCCCCTCTGCTTGTTGTGGTTCCCGGGCTTGTGTATTTTGTCCGCTCGTCGGGGAATGTCCGGACAGCATCGGCGGCGCTCATCACGGCTAATGCCGTCAATCTGGTTTTGGATTTGGTGTACATAGGCGGGCTGAACATGGGGATAAAAGGGGCCGCGCTGGCCACGGGCACCGGATATTTTATCGGGCTGCTTATTGCGGTTTATGGCGCGCTTCACTGTGAAACGCTGAAACCGGCGGCGGTTTCCATAGGCGCTGCCGTTAAGCTGCTAAAGGAGATTGCCGCCACCGGTCTTCCCAATACCATCAATACGGTTTTAAATTTTTTCCGGCTGACATGCATCAATGCCATAGTCATGATGTATCTGGGAAGCAGCGGGGTAACAGCCTTTTCTGTGTGCACATCCTGTCTGTCCATTGTATCCATGTTTGTGGGCGGTTCTGCGCAGACGATGGTTCCCCTTCTGGGAACTCTCTATGGAGAGGGAGATACCAGAGGCGTCCATTTTACGGTGAAGAAGGCGGCCTGTATCACGGGAATTTCCACCCTGATCCTGTTGGTTTTATTTGAAATATTTCCCGGGCAGATTACAGGAATGTTCGGTGTTTCCGATGCCGGGCAGACGGCTGTCGCTGTGGAAGCTCTTCGGATTTATGCCTGGAATCTCCCGGTCATGGGAATTTTATTTGTCGCCATGTGCGTGTACCCCATGCTGGGATTTAGGAAACTGTCCAGTTGTATTGCTTTGTTGGAAGGCTTTCTGTTCGTTGTTCCCATGGCCTGGCTGCTGGCGCGGCTGCTTGGCCCGGCTGGTATCTGGGCGGCTTTTCCGGCAGGGGAATTTGGCACGCTTCTCATTCTTTTCCTGATCACGGGGAGGATCAGGAAGAAACGGCCCCATCTACACGGTCTGTTTTTGCTGGAAAAGGAGCAGAGGAAAAATGTGCTGGACGTGACCATGATCCAGGAGATTTCCCAGGCGGTTGCCTTATCGGAGAAAGCTATCAGCTTCTGCATGGAAAACCAGGTGCCGGAGATAACGGCCAATAAAGTGGGGCTGGCTCTGGAGGAGATGGCGGTTAATACCATAAAACAGAAGAAAAATGAGCGGAAGAAAAGTTATATGGACGTCAGGATTACCATAGGCGAGGATCATATCTGCATCAGTGTCCGGGACAACGGCGCGCCGTACCATCCGTTTTTGCCGGAAAACACAGCCGGGGATTTTGACAATATCCGCATGATCCTTGCGATCACAGATGAGGCGGTCTACGACAACATTCTGGGAATGAACAGTTCCATTATGAAAATCTGCATATGAAAAGGAGATGAAGCTTTTCGAAGGCGTCAAAGGACGCCGCCTGAGAGAAACTGAGTTTTGTCTTCAAGAAGGAGGATGGGATATGAAGAGAATTGAGAGAGAAGAAGCAGTGCGGCTGTGTCGGGAGGGGGAAAGGCTTTCGCCCGAAGAAAGGGAGCGGCTGACCGCAGAAAGGCTGCGGGATCTGGTCGCTTATGCCAGGGAGCGCTCGGCATACTACAAAAAGGCGTACAGGGCAACCGGGGAAGATTTCAGGCTTTCGGATCTCCCGCCGGTGACGAAAAAAGAGCTGATGGCGGATTATGGCGCATGGGTGACCGATCCCCAGGTGACAGAAGATGGCGTGCGGGCTTACGTCTGCGGCGATGAGGCGCTTGAAAAGCTGTATCTGGGCAAGTACACTGCCCTTACCACATCCGGAACCACGGGAAATCCCATGCCCATGGTGCGGGATGCTTACCACAACACGATTCACGGCGCCCTGATCCAGACCCGCCTGCTGCGTGAAGTCGATCCGGATCTGATGAATCCGGTCAGACATAAGATTGCGTCAATTATCATTTTGGACCCGGCAGTATCCTCTTATTCCGGTTTCCTGAAAGCCCAGCGGGCGAATCCGGGATATGAACAGAACATGCTGGCCATTTCCCTGACAGAAGACATCAATGAAATTGCGGAGAAACTCAACAGGTTTCAACCGGATCTGATCACCGGTTATCCCTCGATCCTGGCTGTCCTGGGGAAAGCCGGACAGGAGGGGCGGCTTCACATTCGGCCCCAGGCGATTGCCTGTTCTGCAGAAACGTTGACGGAAAAAGTTTACCATACCCTTCGCGGCGCATTTGGGTGTCCGGTTTTGAATAATTACTGTAGTACCGAGGGGGGAGAAGCGGCCATGTCCTGCGGCGAGGGGAAGATTCACATCAATCAGGATTGGGTTATGATCGAACCGATTGATAAAGACGGCAGGCCGGCGCCGGAAGGGAGCTGGTCAGAAGGCGTGTATATTACCGACCTGACCAATTATGTGCAGCCGATCATACGTTATTATATGGAAGACCAGGTCCGCATTCTCAAAGAAGCCTGCCCATGCGGAAGCCGTCTTCCCGTTATGGAGATCCGGGGCAGAGAAGCGGGGACTATGGAAATAGGGGGAAAGGTGTTGTTCAGCTCGTTGTTTGAACAGGCGCTGGAACATGTTCCCGGGGTACTGGCTGTCCAGATAGCGCAGAAAAGTGAGCGCAGATTTCATATAAGACTGGTGCCGTCTTCAGAAGAAGACAGGGAAAAGGCCGCCGGGGAAGTGAAGAAGCGGGTTCTTGGCCTGTTTGAAGGAAGCGGCGTCAGATCCGTGGAAGTGGCGGTGGTTCCGGAAAGGCCCAAACCAAATAAACGGGGCGGAAAGGTGAAGTTTTTTGTGAAAGAACTGGAGGAGAGATAAGGATGGAGCTGTTTCTAAATCAGTGGAAAGAAAATGTTAAAAAATATGGTTCCAGGCCGGCGATCATTGATCGGGATGGCAAAAGAGAGACAACGTACGGAGAACTCGATAATCTGAGCGGGAGAATCTGTACGGCGCTGAAGAAAAAAGGAGTAGGAAAAGGATATATCATACCGGTTTGCCTGGAACGCCGGATGGAATTTCTGGCAGCGGAGCTGGGGATACTGAAAAGCGGCGGCGCGTTCGCGGCATTGTCCCCGGAATATCCCGAAGAGAGGGTCGCGTATATTCTGAAAGACTGCGGAGCGCCTTTTCTGCTTAACGATGATTTTCTGGAAGAGGCGCTTGGCGAGCCGTTTTCAGAGGCGGAAGAGGCGGAAGACGCGGACGGCGCTTTTGCCGTTTATACATCCGGTTCTACCGGGAATCCCAAGGGAATCCTTCATTCACACAGAAGCCTGGCGGAGGCGGTGGAGCGGCACAGGGCGTTATTTTTGCCGGAAGAAAGTGATATTCAGCTCAGCTGTGCGTCTTTTAGTTTTGTGGCGATGATTATTGATATTTATACCCCGCTGTCAACGGGGCAGGCCGTGCACATACTTCCGGAAGAGAAGAGAAAAGACGTACGCCAGATTGAGCGGTACATTAGACAGCATGGGATCACCATGGCGTTTATCAGTCCGCAAATGCTGCGGAATTTCCACTCGCCCGGCCCGTCCCTGCGTCTGGTGATCACGGGAAGTGAACGGGTTTCCCGGATGGCAGGGAGAGGGTACCGGCTATTGAATACCTATGGCTGCAGCGAAACCGCGGCGGTCGTGGCAGCTTTTGAAGTGGACCGGGAATATGAGAATACGCCCATCGGCAAGGCGGGCTCGGGTATCCGTCTTCTGCTTCTGGATCAAGAGGGAAAGGAAGTCCCGCCCGGGGAAGAAGGAGAATTGTGCGTAGCGGGGCATATCGCCCATGGGTACATTAATTTGCCGGAACAGACGGAGAAAGCTTTTGCGCGCCGGGAGGACGGGACGATTCTGTTCCATACCAACGATATATGCCGGATGCTGCCCGACGGAAATCTGGTGTATGTAAACCGCAGGGACTGGATGGTGAAAATTAACGGCCAGCGTGTGGAAACCGGTGAGATTGAAGTGCTGATGGGCCAGGTTCCCTTTGTGAAAACGGCGGTTGTCAAAGGTTTCCAGAATCAATATGGGCAGACATATTTATGCGGTTATTTTCAGATGGAAAAAGAGGCGTCAAAAGAACATCCCGAGGAAGAACTGAGACGACGGCTGGCAGAAAAGCTTCCTGATTACATGATTCCGAAATTTTTCGTCCAGGTGGAGCATTTTCCGCTGAACCAGAACGGCAAGCTGAACCGCCTGGCGCTTCAGGCGCCGGATGTATCGAATTTCAGAAAGGATTACGAAGAACCGCGGACAGAATGTGAGCGCGCGGTATGCGGCGGGTTTGAACAGGTATTAGGAATCCGGCCTGTGGGGCGTAAGGACGACTTCTTTGCACTGGGGGGAGATTCTATTCAGGCGGTTATGCTGCTGGCCTGCCTGGAAAAGTATGGGGTGACGGCCGCAGAGATTTTGCGGTACAAAACGCCGGAGAAGATTGCCGCAGTATGCGGCGGGGCGGAGAACGCCGCTTCGCAGGAAGATATATACGGGGACATTCCCGAAGATAAAAAAGAGTGGTATCCCCTGACAGACAGTCAAATGGGAGTTTTTCTGGAGTGCGCGTCAAATCCCCAAAGCACTATGTATAATATACCTGTCTGCTTCCGTATTCCCGCGGGAGCTGACTGGAAGCGGTGGAAAGAGGCTGCGGAGCGGATGGCGTCCCGGTATCCGGTATTATTTGTGTCCATTGAAAGACGGCAGGGGGAACAGACATACAGTATGGCGCTTCATGACAGGGGAGGTTGGGAAATTCCTGTATATGAGGCGGAAGAGTCGGAAATGGACGCGCTGAAAAAAGAGTTTGTAAGGCCTTTTGACCTGGGACGGGGGCCGCTCTTCCGGATGGCAATTTACCGAACGGAGGAAAGCATCTATTTGCTGTCAGATATGCATCATATCATATCTGACGGCGCTTCTGTTGCCGTTTTTTTCGACGGCGTCCGGAAAATATACGAAGGGAAAGAGCCGGAGGCAGAGGGGCTCAGCCAGTTTGATTTGTCTTTGTGCGAGGAGCGGCTGAAGGACACGGCGGCTTATAAAAAAGCCCGGGAATATTTTGAAAAACGTCTGGCGGGATTGGAAGTAGATTCGGTTCCGGTATTTGATATGCCAGAAGATCCGGAGGCTTTGGACCATCCGGCCGGAAGAATCTGCAGCTATCTGGGAGAAATTCTTGGACAGGAGGAAACAGAATGGTTCGCCGGCAAAATCGGCGTTACAGAAAGTACGCTGTTTCTGGGAGCGTTTGCCTATGCTCTTGCAAAATATAATGGACAGACAGAGGTTCTTTTCGGTTCGGTCAATAACGGACGCCGTGATCTCCGGCTGAAGCGCACCATGGGAATGCTGGTGCGTACGCTGCCGGTCTATGTACAGATTGAGGAAGAAAAGACCGTGACAGAGTATCTGCAGGAACTGCAGCAGGATTTTTTTGAGACGATGAACCATGACTGCTGTTCCTTTGAAGAACTGGCCGGCAGGTATCAGGTGACTTCCGATATTTTGTTCGTCTATCAGGCAGAGACGTTAAACGGCATGAATACGGAGCAGGGACTGATTCCCATGGAAACCGTGGAAACAGGGAGCAGCCTGGCAAATCTGGCAGTTCATGTGTTCAAGAAAGACGGCAGCTATGAAATACATTTGGAATACAGAAGTGATGTTTATCTGGAACGGACGGCTCGTGCGCTGATGTCTTTGATGGTGAAAGCGTTGGAGGGCTTTCGGGACTGCGGGCATCTGAGGGATATTCCCCTCGTTTCTTCGGAAGAACTGATGGTTCTGGATTCTTATCACGGGAGGCGCACAGCATATGACAGACGCCTTACCGTGCCGGAGCTGTTTCGTCTGCAGGCAAAAAAAACGCCGGAACATACGGCGGTCATTTTTAAGGAAAAGCGGTTCAGCTACAGGGAAATTGACCGGCTGTCTGACGGCGTGGCTGTTTATATCAGCCGTCTGGGGATTGGAAAAGAACAGGTAGTCTCGATTCTGATCCCCCGTGGGGAATATATGCCAATCGCCTCTCTCGGCGCGATGAAAGCCGGAGCGGTCTATCAGCCTCTGGACCCTGAGTATCCGCCGGAACGGCTGGCTTTTATGATGGAGGATGCACAGACAGAATTATTGATTGCGGACGAATCCCTGCTGGGACTGGTTCCCAGGTACAAAGGCAAGGTACTGCTGACAAAAGAGATTCTGCATCTGCCGGCGGAGGGGGCGGAGGAAATTCCCGCCCCATTGCCGGAGGATACCTATATTCTTCTTTATACGTCCGGAACTACCGGTACGCCCAAGGGCTGTATGCTCTCCCATGGAAATCTGGCGGCATTTTGTAACTGGTACCGCCGCTATTACCGGGTGGAGGAGGACAGTGTGGTCAGCGCCTACGCCAGCTATGGATTCGATGCGAATATGATGGATACCTATCCGGTTCTTACGGGAGGCGGGACCTTATGCATCATACCGGAGGAAATGCGTCTGGAATTACAGAAACTAAATGAATATTTGATACAGGAAAAGGTGACGCATGCGTTTATGACCACGCAGGTGGGGCGTCAGTTTGCCCTGGAGATGGAGAATCACTGTCTGAAGTACCTGTTGACCGGCGGCGAGACGCTGGTACCTGTCCGGGCGGCATCTGATTTTGAGTTTTATAATTGCTATGGCCCCACGGAATGCACGATACTGACGACGGTTTATCCGGTGGACAAAGACAGGGAGTACGAAAATATTCCCATTGGCCGGCCGCTGGATAATCTGGAAGTGTATGTGGTGGATAAGCAGATGCGCAGACTCCCGGCCGGGGCTGTGGGAGAATTGTGCGTGGCCGGCTATCAGGTAAGCAAAGGCTATCTGAACAGGCCGGAGCAGACGGCAAAAGTATATACTCCCAATTGTTTTACCGACCGGGAAGGGTATGAGCGTGTTTACCACACCGGAGATGATGTGCGGTTTCTGGCGGACGGAAATATTCAGTTTATGGGCAGGAGAGACGGACAGGTGAAGATCCGGGGATTTCGGATTGAATTGTCTGAGGTGGAGGCTGTGATCCGCCGATTTCCAGGCATCCAGGATGTTACGGTTACGGCTTATGATGCGGCGGCGGGAGGAAAAGCCATCGCCGCCTATCTGGTGTCGGAAGATACTGTTGCCATCCAAAAACTCAGGGATTTTATTATGGAAGAAAAGCCGCCTTATATGGTGCCTTCCGCCATTATGCAGATTGACAGAATCCCCCTGAATCAAAATATGAAGGTGGATAAACGGGCGCTTCCGGCTCCGGTTACCCAGGAGGAAACCTGCAGGGAGGCAGTGAGGCCGATGAGCCTTTTGGAAGAAGAACTTGCGCAGATCGTAAAAAAAATCCTGGGGCATGAAGAATTTTCTGTAGAAACCAATTTGCTTTACGCGGGGCTGACATCTTTGTCCGCCATTATGCTGGCGGTGGAAATTGAGAAGGAGTACCAGGTGGAGCTGGAAGTGAAGCAGATGATGCGGCAGTGCAGTATTTTGTCACTGGAAAACGCTGTTTATCAGGCGCTGCGCACCCGGCCAGGGACAGAAACAAAAGAAAGTCGGGAGGAAGACGGGAGAGAAGCAGAGGATTATCCGTTGACGCAGACGCAGCTGGGCGTATATTATGACGCGGTGAAGCGTCCGGAGGATATGGCGTACAACATTCCGGCCCTGTTCCGCTTCCCCCGCTCGGTCAGCGGCGAAACACTGGCGGAGGCTGCCTGGCAGGTGCTTGAGGCGCATCCTTATGTCAATACCTGTATCCGTTACCGGGCCGGAGAACTGAGGCAAATGCCGGGCGGGAAATCCGGCACAGGAAAGAGTATCCCCGTGCTTTCCATGACGGAGGAAGAACTGAAAGAGTATGGCGCATCCTATGTAAAACCATTTGATCTGACCCGGGATACATTATACCGGATCGTGGTGGTGCAGACGGAAATAAGCACCTGCCTGCTGGCAGATTTTCACCATATCATTTTTGACGGGGCTTCTCTGAATTTGTTTTTGGCTCAGACGGCAAGGGCCTGCGAGGGAAAACTGCCGGAGAAAGAAACCTTCACATATTTTGATTTTGCGCTGCAGGAGCGCAGACTGGAGGGGGGAGAGCATTATCGGGAAGGGCAGGCGTTTTTTGAAAATATGCTCGGGGATTATGAGCATGCTTCCTGCCTTACACCGGATCTTCAGGGAAAAGAAAAAGACGGAAAGAAAGCGGAATGTGCGGCGCCCTGTTCCGGGGAAGAAACGGAAAAATTCTGTCAGACATATGGAGTGACACCGGCGCATCTGTTTTTGGCAGGGACATTTTACACATTGGCCCGCTATACAGGCAGTCCGCAATTATATATCAGCACCATCAGCAACGGCAGAGCAGACTTAAAGCTGCATGGCAGTATGGGAATGTTTGTAAAAACACTGCCTCTTATGGGGAATATCGCGGGAGATAAGACGGCGCTTGCGTTTGTCAGAGAAGTAAGGCAGATGTTTTTGGACGTCGTCTCCTATGAAGACTATCCTTTTACGAAAATAGCGGCAGATTATGGATTTACGCCGGAAATCATGTATGCCTGCCAGCTTGGCGTGGTAGAAGAACAGCGGGTGGGAGGCGAAGCCGTTCAGATAGAAAGTATGGAGTCTGACAGGCCAAAGTTCAAGGTGTCCGTACATATCGAAGAGCGGAACGGCGAGCCGTCGGTGTGCCTTCAGTACAACGATGCCCTTTATAGCCGGGAGCGGATGGAACAGCTGGCGCAGTCTATCGCCGTATGTGTCAGCCGCATGATCGCCAATCCGTACGGATTTCTGAAAGAAATCTCCCTTGTGACAGAGGGGCAGCGGCGGATACTGGATGGATTTTCTGTATCTGCGCAAACCAGTACAGAGTCTCTGAGCTTTCATGGCGTATTTGAGCGGCAGGCCGCTGTCTCCCAAAGGAAAACGGCTCTGATCGCGGCGGACGGACGATGGAGTTATGAAAGTCTGGATCGGGAAATGAACAGGGTGGCCAATGGGCTGATCCGCCGGGGTTTCCGTCCCGGGGACACAGCGGTGGTGCTACTTCCCCGTTTGGGCAGACAGATCATGGCCATGTACGGCGTAATGAAAGCCGGGGGCGCTTATATCCCCTGTGATCCGGAATATCCGCCGGAGCGGGTTTTGCAGATTACAAAGGACAGCTGTGCTTCTTTTATTATTACCACGCAGGAGCGCGTCGGATTTTATGAGAATGCTGTCGACATAGAGGCTCTTCTGGCCTGCCGGGATGATAAAAATCCACAGATTGCCGTTGGGGAAGAAGACCTGGCGTATCTGATCTATACCTCCGGCTCTACCGGAAAACCGAAAGGGGTGATGATCAGCCACAGGGGAATCGTAAATTATGTGCGTAACCATGAGGCCAACAGTCATGTGCATGCGTGCGTGACAGACGGCCATGTGATGGTATCCGTGACGACCGTTTCTTTCGACATGTCGCTGAAAGAAACGGCGGTAGCGCTGTGCAACGGGCTGACGCTGGCGCTTGCCGATGAGGAACAGGCAAATCATCCCGTCCGTCTGGCGGAATTGATAAAAGAAACCCAAGGGGATATTTTTAACGCAACGCCCTCCCGGATGCTGCAGTATATGGAGTCTGAAACATTCTGCCAGGCTCTGGCCGGCTGCCGGGTGGTGATGTCAGGGGGCGAAGCGTACAGTATGCAGCTCCTGGAGAAACTGAAACAGGTGACGTCCGCCAGGATTTTTAACACTTATGGGCCTACGGAGATTACCGTGTCCTCCAATGCCTGTGAATTGACGGGCCGGGACAGGATTACGGCAGGCAGGCCTCTCCTGAATTATGTGGAATATATTGCAGACAGCGACGGAAATCTCCTGCCGCCGGGCGTAACAGGGGAATTGTATGTAGGCGGCCCCGGTGTCGCCGCAGGATATCATGGCCTTCCGGAAATGACAGCGGAGAGATTCGCAGAGTTTCGGGGAATGCGGGTATACAAAACAGGAGATTATGCAAAATGGACGCCAGAGGGCGAAGTGGTGATCCTGGGGAGAACCGATAATCAGGTGAAACTGAGAGGACTGCGCATTGAGCTGGAGGAAGTGGAGCAGGCAATCCTCGGCTGCCCGGCGATTCGGCAGGTCGTCGTCCTGATCCGGGACATAGCGGGAACGGAACATCTTTGCGCCTATTATACGGCGGATGAAGCGGTTTCTCCGGAAGCGCTGAGAGAACTTTTGAAAAGCAGTCTGACCAGATATATGATACCGGATGCCTATATGCAGCTGGAGCGGTTCCCTATGACGCCAAACGGGAAAATAGACCGGAAAGCCCTTCCGGAAGCGTGCCTTGCCGGCTCCGGGGAATACAGGGCGCCAAAGACAGAGACAGAGAGGATATTCTGCCGGATATTTGCGGAAGTGCTGCATATGGACCGGGTGGGCCGGGAGGATGACTTTTTTGAAATCGGCGGGACTTCCCTGGCCGTCACCGGCGTGATCATTGCGGCTACAGAAGAAGGATTTGAGATCACGTTCGGCGATGTATTTACCCATGCCACGCCCCGCGCCCTGGCTGAAATGTTCCAGGAGGAAGATGTGTCGGCGTCGTCGGGGCTGGAGGATTTATCCCAATACGATTATGGAGACATAGAGCGGGTGCTGGAGCACAATACGTTTGAGGTATTCCGGGAAGGGAAGGAGCAGCCCATCGGAAATATACTTCTCACAGGGGCGACAGGATTTCTGGGTATTCATATGCTGCGTGAGTTTCTGGAATCGGAGTGCGGGAAAGTATACTGTCTCCTGCGCAAAGGGCGCTACAGCAGTGTAGAAGAACGTTTGAAATCATTGCTTTTCTATTATTTTGAAAATACATATGAGGAGCTGTTTCAGTCGCGTCTTTACACAGTGGAAGGGGATGTGACGGATGCCGCTGTATTTGACCGCATGGCAGAGACAGCTTTGGATATCCATACAGTAGTAAACTGTGCGGCGAATGTCAAACATTTTTCCGCCGGCACGGATATTGAAGATGTTAATGTGGGAGGTGTGCTGCATGCCATAGATTTTTGCGAGAAAACGGGGAGCCGCCTGATCCATATTTCCACCACCAGTGTATCCGGATTCAGCGTGGGAAATGTGCCTCCCGCAGATACGGTTATGAATGAGCAGATGCTCTATTTTGGTCAGGCGCTGGATACAAAATACGGACACAGCAAATTTCTGGCAGAGAGGGCTGTCCTTGGGGCCGTTTCCCGGGGGCTGCGCGCGAAAATTATGAGAGTGGGCAATCTTTCCGCCCGGGATGAGGATGGCGAGTTCCAGATGAACTTCTCTACAAACAGCTTTGTGGGCAGGCTGAAGTCCTATGAATTGATCGGACGTTTTCCGTATTCCATGATGGATGTCACGGCGGAGATGGCGCCCATTGACAGCACGGCAAAAGCTATTCTGACCCTGGCCCGGACTCCGGAGCCCTGCTGTGTATTCCATCCTTACAATAACCACAGTATATATATGGGAGATATTATCTATGCCATGAAAGAATACGGTATGGACATTACGCTTTCAGAGGATGAGGAGTATGAGCGGGCGCTGGAGGAAGCCAAGCGTGACCCTGAGAAAGCAAAGGTATTGTCCAGTATGATTGCCTACCAGAATATGGGGCATGGAAAAAGGACGACAGGGATTGCAAAAGAAAATGATTATACGATGAAAGTGCTGTACCGCATGGGATATCACTGGCCTACGACTTCCAGAGAATATGTTGGAAAATTGGTAGATGCGCTGGACGGACTGGGCTTCTTCTCAGAGCGGGAAAGGGAAATGTAAACCGCTTAATTGATACAAAGGAGATGAACAGAATAGCAGGAAAACTGCTGAAAACAAGGGGTTCCGACACATGGGGGGTCAGAGAATCAAGGATGGGCGCAGATTATTTATCTGCGCCGTCTTTTGAGAAAGGACTTTCCACGCCGTTTTCGGCCAAAAATATGTCAACCTCTGTAACATTTTTATAGTTTTGATTGATACACACAATGATGCCGGCGTCGGCAGGATTTTTGGGATGAAGTTCGGAACATCCAGCCAGGGAAAGGGCTTTTTGCGTTTCTCTGAGATTCATATGCGCCCCGATACAAAGAGCCGTCAATTTGTATTTTGACGGATTTTTTCTGCCGTCACAGATATGATAGACATAGTTTTTGCTCAGGTTCGAGTCGCGTATGATAGAGGGGATGGTGACGTCCTGGCGATGCGACATATAGTCGCTGATGAAATCCTTTAGTGAGGCGAATGTTTTTTCTTCCTTCAGCTCGTTTAAAAAGGTTTGATAGGACTTCTTCCCCTGAGAGATGTGTTCCAGTTCTTGAAATAAAATGGTGGTGCGCGTTTCCTTTTTTACGTTCATAGATAACTCCTTTTTGTGTATAATGGTAACAGTTCGGTTTGTCTGAGCGGATATATAATGGTGAAAATGCCTGTTAGAATCTATGATAAAGGAACAGGGCCGGAATGACAAGGGAGACAAACGATTATGACATTAGAAGAACAGTGCAGATTATCTTATTATAAAAAGATAGCGGATATCGGCGCGCATAAAAATGTATATCTTGTTCAGCATGTGGAGACAAATCGGATCTTTATAAAGAAAGAGCAGAAAATTTATAACCGGGAAGTATATGAATATCTGCAAACCTGCGGAAATCAGCATATTCCGAAAATATTTGAATGTGTGGAAGATAAGGGAACGCTGATTATCATAGAAGAGTACATACAGGGAGAATCCCTGGCGGATCATCTGGAGGAAATCGGGGTTTACTCCCGGGAGGAGGTCTGCCGTTTTGCGATTACCATATGTGATGTGCTGGAGCAGCTTCACCAGCTTCCGCAGCCGGTTATTCACAGAGATTTAAAACCAGAAAATATTTTGATCCCGGAGAACGGTTCCCTGAAAATTATAGATTTTAATACGGCGAAGCGGCATGAACAGGGGCGGGATTCCGATACGGTTATTATCGGAACACGAAAATATGCGGCTCCGGAGCAATTTGGCTATAAGCAGTCGGATGCAAGAACGGATATTTATGCATTGGGAGTTATGATGAATTACCTGCTTACAAAAAAATATCCGGACGAATATTTATATATATCTGAAAAATACGGAAAGGTCTCTTTGACGGAGATTATTCGTAAATGCGTGGAATTTTCTCCCGACAACAGATACCAGACGGTGATGGATCTGCGGCGGGATCTGCAGGCTGTATTGGCCGGGACACCAAAGGCGGACCGGGCAGGCGCAACCGATCGGCAGAACAATTCGTCTGAAAAAAAGGGGCTGTGGGCGACGCCCTTTCTTCCGCCGGGCTTCCGGACGGGTACGGTCTGGAAAATGGCAGCCGGCGGGGTCGGTTATCTGATTATTTTCTGTATGAGCTTTTCCCTGGAAGTAAAAGGGAAGGACGGCAGCGCGGTAACGGGCTTTTTCCTGTGGGCCAACCGCCTGACCTTTTTAGCCTGGTGCCTGCTGACAGTTGCGTTTTACACGGATTACCTTGGCTGGCAAAAGTCTTTGCCGCTGATGCAGAGGAGATATCTGCGCCGGGCAGGATATATTTTGTGGCCCGTGATCTTTCTGGTCGTTTTGGTTTTCATTCTTGTGGTAATTGGCGGATAGAATTGTGCCGGCGGTACACCAAAACCCATGTCAATCGTAGTATGCTTTCTTTATCAAATCGACGGATACCGCTTCTGCTGCGAAAGAGCGTATCGGGGATAGGGTAAACGGATGATAGAAGAAAGGAGTTTGATTATGGGAAAGAATATAAATCCGGCGCAGCTTATGATACCGGTGTATATTAACGAGAAAATTGTACTGGATATGCTTGCGATCATCGAGGATGGGTTTTCAAAGGTCAGTCAGGTGAATTATTCAGAGCATAAGGAGCGCGAGACGTCGCAAAAAGGGGAGGCAGAGCTGTCAACATCGGCAACCCTGCTGAGTAAACTTTTGAAAATAGATTTAAAGGGGAGCATCTCCCATTCCGGCGGCAGCAGCGAGGAGGAAAACACGATAAGGGAAAAAGTGCATACGAATGTATCGCTGCTGTCGAAGTTCCGCGATTTTCTGATTGACAAAAAAATACTGTGTACGGATTTTAGTATGTCTCAAATGCAGGTAGGAGACTATATCGAAATGGAGGGCGTGCTGCAGAAAAATCCGCTGATCGATTATATGGATACGTTTATGGATATACTTCGTATGGTCAGCATTTTCTCGGAAAAACCTCAATTGGGTAATCGAACGCAGGCAAAGAAACAGACGAGGGAAGAATCGGAAATGCAGCGGCAGATTAAAGCCTTTACAGAGGAATTGAAACACAGCGGTACGATTGATTTCATTTTATCGGACAGGAAAGGGACAGCGGTGCTTTCCGCCCAGGAGCAGTATCTGTCCAATGACAATGTCTCTGAAATACTGGGCGGGCATTTTAAAGTATTGGGGAAGGTAATTGCCATTTGCAGGGATGATGCAGAAAGTATTGATCTTTTACGGAAAACGGCGCTCTCTGCTTTTTCAGAAAAGGCATTATCAGAAATGATTTCAGGGTTTAAGGATGAGGGGCTCAGTGAATTTAACCTGCCTGAATTAAAAACGACAATTACGGGCCCCGCGGTCATAGTAATTCCCGTCGCGATTTATGCCTGACCATATCCGGTCTGAAAGACAGGAGGATATATGCCGTCCTCAGGAAGCAAAAATTTCAGTGTTTCATGTCCCGCTTTACAGAGAGAGGAGTTTCTCATGAGTTTTTCCACACTACAGCCATTTCCGTCCCTGGAGAGCGCCCTGGCTGCCATTTTTGGCGGCGGCGTCACGGTGGCCCGCTCTCGCCGGATCTCCGGTGGCGATATCAATGAGGCATATGGCCTTACCCTTACGGACGGAACCACCGTTTTCATGAAAGCAAATACAAAAAAGAATGCCCCCCTCTTTGCCGCGGAGGCTGCGGGGCTCGCCGCCATCGCCTGTACAGGGGAGATCGGCACACCGCAGGTTCTCGGCTGCGGCGTAGAGGGAGATAAAGTTTTTTTGCTGCTGTCTTTTGTCGTCGGCGGGAAGCAGGCTTCTGATTACTGGGAGACTTTTGCTCATCAGCTGGCCGCCATGCACCGGGCGAATACGGCGGAGTTCACGCCGGGAGGCGTTTATGGCTTTTGCGGGGATAATTTCATCGGCGCCCGCCCGCAGGCCAATACGGCCCATGAAAGCTGGATCTCTTTTTTCCGGGACTGCAGGCTGGAACCTCAGTTTCGGAGTGCGGAGAGCTATTTTGACAGGGGAGACAGAAAGAAGACCGGGCGGCTGCTGGACAGGCTGGGGGATTTTCTGGTGGAACCGGAACGGCCGTCCCTGCTGCACGGAGACCTGTGGTCGGGAAATTTTCTCACCGGAAACGACGGCAGGGCCTGGCTCATCGACCCGGCGTCCTATGTGGGTCATGCGGAGGCGGATATCGCCATGACAGAGCTTTTCGGCGGTTTCTCCCGGACTTTTTACGATGCCTATAAAGAAACAGGCCTGCTGCAGCCGGGATATGGCCGCCGCAGGAACCTGTATAATCTGTATCATCTGTTAAATCATTTGAATATGTTTGGCGGGAGTTACCTTTTCT
>CASWRE010000016.1 GCA_949471785.1 uncultured Lachnospiraceae bacterium
ACTAATGATATGCTTTATCTCTTACACTTATATGGTACTAAAAACCGCCGGATATCCCGGCGGTTTAGACTGTAGACAAACTGCTTCTGTTGTTTATGGGACTGTAGAGGCCTCGCAGCCTGACAAAGGGAAAAGAAATGTATGCATGATAAGCGCCGTGCCGTTGCCAATGACAGGATAATAAAAGTCTCCGCGCACATACGCTCATGTGCGTGGAGACTTTTATGCATTTATTCACCGCCAGGATGGAGATATTCCCGGTATAACTCTGTGAGTGCTATAGCCGGTCTTTTTACACAAACGCCGACTCCCACACATCCACGCCGCTGTCCTGGAAAATCTCTGCCAGACGCTCACGTAGCATTTCGCGGCTGATTCCTTTCTTTAAAAGTACCATGATAAATCCGCCGCCGCCGGCTCCGGCAATGAAGCGGGCGTCGATCAGATCCTCACAGGATACAAAAATCTGATCAATACATGTGTTGGTGGAACCGCGGTCAAGCTGCTTGGAGAGTTCCCAGTGCTCGTTCATCAGCCCGGCAAAGGCGTCGATATCTCCCCGCTCCAGATAATGCTTCATCAGAGCGGCTACCGGCTGCATGTTCTTCAACGCCTCCACGGATGCCGGACGGGCTCCGATATAGTTGCCCACCACATCGCGGAGCAGATTTCGGGCCAGACGCCTCTGACCGGTGTAGACCAGTGCAAACCGCTCCTGCAGTTCCTCCATGGCTTCTTCGGGAATCTGTACCGGGGTAACTTCTATGTTCTGCGCGATACCGGGACGGGTGGAGATAAATTTGATCCCGCCGGTAAGGCCGCCTACCTGGTCCTGCCAGCCGCCGCCGGTACTCATGATCTGTTCCATGGACAGGACGATCTCGTAGATTTCTTCATTGGACTTTTCCTGACCAAGAAATTCAAACAGGCCTTTTACGCATGCTCCGGCCAGAATACTGCTGGTGCCCAGCCCCGAACCTTTGGGAATGCCAATGACCTGTGTGGACAGGTACAGTCCGCCGCCCAGTCCCTGTAATATTTCGGCAAGAGGTTTTCCGCCCTGCAGCGGTACGATACCGCAGGCGATCAGAGCCGCTTTGTGGAGGGCAAAGGAATCATAGGGATTGTGACAGTCCTGGATTTCTTTTACGGTATCCACCTGCCCGAAAACGCCGATATCCTGACTTTCGAATTCGATATGGTAATCCGGCAGGCGTTTAACCGTGATCTGCACCGGCAGGATGCCGTTCAGGCTGATGGCCGCGTTTAGCACCACGCCGCCGTTTTCGTTACAATACGGCGGGGTATCCGTCCAGCCGCCGCCCCAGTTCACACGCACCGGCAATTGGATTTCCACCTGATCCCTGGCAATCCGGTAGCAGGATGCGTCCGGCAGCTTCTTTATCGCTTCTTCATAGACGGCCTGCTGTATGGTCTGGAAACAGAGCCCTTCTGTATAGTCATAATTCCGCCCGGCAAAGGAACGCTTCTGTTCTTTCATATATTGAGAAACGGCATAAAAAATCCGGATTTTTACGGAAAATTCCGCCTGGGACGCATCCTCCATAAGTGTTTTGTACATGGCGTCCGTGATACCGTTCTGACCAAATACCCGCAGAGCTTCCTTATAATAGACTCCGTCGGCGAGCAGGTCGATAAATTTCCGGCAGAAGATGCGTGTTTCCAGTTCAGTCTGCCAGTCCAGAACCTTTTCCAGATCCGCCAGGTGAAAGCTCTGGCACAGACTTACGCGCTCTTTTTTCCGCCAGGAGGCCGGCGTATCTTTGTCCGCCGTTCCGGAAGCCATGCGGTAGAGGGTCAATGCCCAGGATACCGCCTCCTCCAGGGTGGCGCACACCGGAAACAGGCGTGCGTTCCAGAGATCACGGGTATCGGTCTCTTCCCATAAATCCCCGGCAGACAGACGGTTGTCCTGCAAAAATCTTTTTATGGTGGTGTGCATATAGGCGGTATCGGACGCATAGCTTCCCTTGGGATTGTCGGATACGCCGTAAATCCTCACCGTAAAGGTATTTCCCTTTAAGGGGAGGCCGTGCAGGACCACCTGATCTGGCACACGTACATTTCTGAGCTTCAAATGAGAGACAATACTTCCTTGTCCGATCCGGGATTCGTCCAAGATATAGCTGTTTTCCAGATAGACCGCATCTTTGGCCGTTACGCGTCGTCCCACATATGAACCGTAGGCAGAATACGGCGTATCTCCGGTGCGGGTGCTGTTCACCTGCCGCTGCCAGTCCAGAAATTCAAAATCACCGATTTCCTCGGCCACAAGCTGACGGAGTTCATGGGTCGTGCCGAAATGGATAAACTGAGCGGGGGACAGGCATAACAGTTTCAGGGAAAACGGTTTCAGGGCTTCCCATATTTCCCTGCGGCAGGACTTGAGTTCTTCCGTGAATTCGCCTTCCGGCTTTTCCCGGTAATATTGCTCCAGCGTGGACGATGAAGCCAGAGGATAGAGGAAATCCCCGTAAAAGCTGACGCGGGACCGCTCGTTGACGAAACGGTCGTATTTTTTCTCATCCGGTTTTCCGTCCGTGGAAATCAGGCCGTACAGGGAATGCAGAAGATCTGCGTCCAGGATAATAGCGCCCGTGTCCAGATCCACGGCGCCCCGTTCATTGACGGCTCCGGTCTGCCGAAGGGTTTCCTCTGTCTGTTTGTGGAGAAAGCTTTTGACATAGCCGTTGCCGTCGTTCAGGAAGACGCCGTGGTCCTTCCCGGTTTCCACGGGCTCCTTGATGGAGATGGCCGCCGCCCCCTGAAATTGGAAATCAATCTGCAGAGGATTGAAGAGCAGCAGCACGTCTCCGGACAGCACCAGCATTCCCTCGCGGATGCGGGAGGGTACGCCGGACATACCGATGATAAACTCGTCAAACAGCGTGGACCCCCTTCCGTCCGGCAGCTCCCGGGGCACGGGGGAAAAGAGCTTGCCTAGGGCGGAATACTGCGGTACCCGCTTGCTGTCCCCGCCGGAATGGATCACCAGGATACGTTTTCCGGAAAAAGGATTTTCCGCGTCCGGCGCCTGTTCGGCCAGATAACGGATCACATGGAAGGTGGCGCCGCCGGAGCCCACCCTTTTTCCTCCGGGATCGGGCAGAACCACATATTTCGTGGCGTCAGGAAGCTGCTGCCTGTCCAGGCGGCGCTTTATCTGCAGGCGAAACGCCCGGGCCTGGGTTTCATTGGACGCCGTCAGAATGATATAGTCCCATTTGATAAAGCTGCTTTTGCGCAGACTGCGCTCATAATCTTCCCAGGAATCCAGGCAGGACTGACGCAGAAACAGATTTTTCATTTTTTTGTATGAGGTCATTTTGTGTGTATCCTTTCTCAAAGACGGTTATTTACTGTAAAAGCCTATGTAGATAATAGCCTATAGGGTTGGTTTCGGCAAGGGAATTTTCAAGGGATTTGCGAAGGCTGCCGTGAACAGATAATCAGTAAATATTTGCCCTGTGCGCAAAAGCCGACGGAATATTTTTACACCCCGCAATCGTACAAATTTCAAGATTCCTCCGAGAATATTCTATTCTTTTTAAGTAAGCGGTTTGCTAAAATTTCACTATCAACAGCACAGTTAATGTGTGAGAGAATTCAGGAGGAATGAAAATGAAATTGAAAAAGATGCTTGCAGTGCTCATGTGTGTGACCATGGTGGCGGCGACAGGCTGCGGCGGAGGCGCTTCTTCGTCTGCAGCGGGATCGTCAGCTCCAAAGGAGTCCAGCAGCGTGGAGAGCGCCGGCGGGGAAGCGTCCTCAGCCTCGGCCGCTTCGGAAACGCCCGCGGCTTCCGAGACAGGCGACGCGGCCTCAGCGACTGCCAGCGCAGCCGGCGTGGATCTGAAAGATGCCAAAGTGGGTATCTCCATCTACCAGTTTTCCGACAACTTTATGACCCTGTACCGCACGGAGCTGGTGCGTTATATGGTGGATGAGCTGGGCTTCTCCGAGGAGAACATTACCGTACAGGGCGGCAAGAACGATCAGGCGGAGCAGACTAATCAGATCAACAACTTTATTACCAGCGGTGTGGACGTGATGATCCTGAACCTGGTACAGTCTTCTTCGGCGGCCCAGGTTACGGATACCTGTAATGCCGCAGGCATCCCGGTAGTATATATTAACCGCCAGCCCGATGAGAGCGAGTCCGACAGATGGACCAAGGACGGCATCAAAGCTACATACATCGGCGCGGACGCAAGGCAGTCCGGTACGTTCCAGGGCGAGGAGATCGCCGAGACGGCAAATAAAGGCGATATCAACGGCGACGGTAAAGTCAGCTATATCATGATCCATGGCGATCCGGAGAATATCGACGCCCAGTACAGGACGGAGTTTTCCGTAAAGGCCCTGCAGGACGCAGGTATGGAGAGGGAAGAGCTGCTGCTCCAGAGGGGCGACTGGGATCAGGCAAAGAGCCAGCAGATCACTCAGGATGCGCTGACTCAGTTCGGCGAGCAGGTGGAGGTTGTGTTCTGTAATAAGGATTCCATGGCTCTTGGGGCTCTGCAGGCCATCCAGGCAGCCGGAAGGGTAATCGGCGTATCTATCTGGTAGGTGTGGATGCCCTGACCGACGCCGTGCAGAACATCGTAGATGGCAAATTCACTGGTACCGTATTCAATGACTACTTCGGACAGGCCCAGGGCGCTGCCGACCTGGCCGTGAAATTCCTGAATGGCGAGGAAGTGGACGCGGTAAATATGGTAGATTACGTGAAGGTAACTGCTGATAACGCGGCGGAGATCCTTGAAAAAATCAAATAATCGATAATAAAATGGATTCCCTGTAAAAATCAGATGTGCGCTCCGCGCACATCTGATTTCGTAAAAGGAAAGGAGACAGGATGGCAGAGTATAGACTGGAAATGCAGGGCGTCAGCAAAAGCTTTCCCGGTGTAAAAGCCCTGGATCAGGTAAACTTAAAGATCCGTCCGGGCACTGTCCATGCGCTGATGGGAGAAAACGGCGCCGGAAAATCGACGCTCATGAAGTGCCTTTTCGGTATCTACAAGATGGACGAGGGCGAAGTACGTGTAGACGGGGAGAAGATGACTTTTGCGAACCCGGATGACGCGCTCCATCAATGTGCTGCTGGAGGGAGAGCCAAGGCATCAGGATGCGGCCATCCGCACAGAGGCCTGCATCAAGAGGGTTGAGGAGGAAGGCGTGGAGCTGGAGCGTCTGGCCGTGGCGAACGCCAACTGGAGGCGCGGCCAGGGCAAGGAGAAAATGGCGGGCTGGCTGAACGAATTCGGCGGCGGGATCGAGGCGGTCATCAGCAATAACGACGCCATGGCCATCGGCGCTTTAGACCGCTGGAGGAATCGGAGTGGACCGGCGCTCTGCCCATGATAGTGGGTTTAGACGGTATAGAGCAGGCCCGGGAGGCGGTGCAGGAGGGGCGAATGACCGGCACGGTGGTCAATGACGCCAGAAGCCAGGCCGAGGCCATCGTGGCTCTTGCCGTGGGCCTGGGGAGGGACGAATCCCCGGAGGCGCCGGGGATGGAAGACCGGGTGGTCCGGGTCCCCCATGATGTACTGCTGTATTGACCGTACCTCCGGGATATGCCGTTTAATGCTGTCGTTCGCTGTACCGGCGTTTGTATTGCCGTCCTGCCTCCTGGGCGGTAAGGACGGAAGCTTTAACGAGCGCTTCATTTACATACATGGGTTCTCTGACCCATTCTGTCTGCAATACGTCAGCCGCAATGGTTTCATAGGTGTCGGGTCCGGGAGTGATGCCCAGATCTTCCAGGGTGAGGGGCAGACCCACGTCGTGCCGCGGTAAGGGCCTGAGTCCTGATTGATGTAGTTGGGACTACCGGTGCGACAAGAGGCGCGGGCTTCAAAGACGGTGGCTATGGCGTCGCCCATGCCGGATACCAGAAAACGGGCCGGGGCGTCGGCGATGATCTGGCTGTCTGCCAGAACCAGATCCGGATTTTTGACGTAATAGTAGACGTCGCTATGTTCATGGGCGTCATTATACAGGATGGACATGGCGCTGGTGGGGGCGTCCGTGGAAGCGCTGGTGGGCGCGATGATCAGGGGAAGCCCCAGGCGGGAAGCGACGGCTTTGGCCGTATCCAGCGTTTTTCCGCCGCCGATGCCGATGATCACCTCTGCCGCCGATTCCCGGGCCGCGGAGGTCTTTTCGTCTATTTGGGATTTCGTAATTTCTCCGCTGTACAGGATGCCGGAAAAAACGGCGTCCTGTTTCTTATATATTTCCGTAAGTTCCCGGGTCAGCTTTTTGAAAAAGAACTCGTCGATGATGGCAAACGCCCTGCTTCCGAGAGCGAGAGAGTGACGGGGGAGCCGATATAGTTCGCCCGGTCCCTGGATATAGCGGCCGGGCGATCCGAAAGCGATGGAAGATGTCGTGTACATAAGATGCCTCCTTTGTATATGGGATCAAGATGCCTGGTGTCTTGTATCATTCATATTTCGCAAAATGACTTGTCTGAATTTCCAGCTGCTTCGTTGTTGTCAGTCAACGATGCCACCGCATCGCCTCCTTCCGCCGCCTTGCAGACTGAAAATTCATCCTGCGCCATTTTGCTGAAAGTGAACGAGACAAGACACTGGTGTACTGACCTGTTGATTTTCTGGCAAGTCATTTGGTGAAATGTGAACAGGTCAGTACACTAGATTATAGATGGAAAAAAAAGAAATTTCAATAAAATGAATGGCCGGCAGTAAAATATATGTAATGGGGCGGTTACACGGGGCGTTACAGGCCGCAAAGCGAAGGGGGCGCAGGGAGCCGAAATATGAAAATGAGGACGTTTCAGGTTAAGTTTTCACTCTTTTCAGACGATAGTAAAATAAGGAAGAAATGAAATAACCGATCGGTATGCAGATAAGAGGGAGGCATGGGTATGAATTTTTTTAGCGTCCAGTCTTTAAATTCCTATACAAAAAACATGGAAATGCAGCTAAAGTGGCAGCAAAAGAAAAAGAACAATGATTTTACGGCAGACGGCAGCACAAAGCTCAGTCCGACGGATCAGCAGGCGGAAGAGATACGCCAGGCTGCCGCGGACGGGTCCACAAAGATGATGAGCGAGATCCGGCTGAAGCTGAACAGCGGAAAGAAGCTGACTCATGAGGAGATGGAGTATCTGCAGAAACATGATCCGCAGACCTATCAGCATGTGAAAGCCATGGAAGCGGAGCAGGAGAGCTATAAGCGGGAACTGAAAAAGTGCAAGACCAAAGAGGAAGTGCAGCGGGTGCGGCTGTCTCATACGGCACAGTCCCTAAGCGCGGTGAATAACATTAAGAACAATCCGGCCATTCCTGAGGGGCAGAAACTGGGGCTCATTATGAAGGAGCTGCAGAAACACGAAGCGCTTCAGGAAGTTACCAGAGAATTCGTGGAGAGCGGAAAATACGGGAAGCTGCCCACGGAGGCCGAGCGCCAAAAGGCCGAGAAGGATCTTGAAGAGGCGAAAAAAGCCGAGCTCGGAATCGAAGATCCCGCAGAGAAAACGGAGAGAGAAACGGCCGAAGCAGGGAATGCGGAACAGGAGAGAGGGCAGACGAAAGACGACGGGGAGATTCTGCCGGGAGAAACGGCCGGCAGGGAGCCAGGTACAATCTCCGAGGAGGAAGCCGTCCGGGAAGAAGCCCGGAAAACGTTGAAAGATCGTCAGGAAATCAACCGCATAAAGGCGGAATTAACGCCTGAGGCCCGCAAAGTGAGACGGGCCAGGGCACAGGCCGCCTACGGGTCGGGCGAGCCCCAAATCCGGGCCGGAGGGATATTGAATATCGAGGTAAAATGAACGGCGAATAAAGAGACTGTGATGATACGATGACAGGAATGGGGGTCGGACAGAAGGGAGGCGTCTGATGAGACTGAAGGTGAACGCATATACAAACATAAGGTCTGCCGCAGCGCCGGGAAGCTCCGCTGCGAAGGCCATGGAGCCGGAGCACGCAGAGAAAGCGGCGGCGGAGAGCGGCGCCCAGGCTCCGGGTCAGTCGGACGCGGCAGCTATGATGGCATACCTGAGGGGCAAATACGGGAATATTCATTTTTCCGTTCTCTCATCGGCAAACAGCGGAAATATTGGCTCTTATGGTTATGGCAGCGGGCAGACAGGATTCAACCATGTGGCGATATCAGAGACGCTGCTGGAAAAGATGGGCGCGGATGAAGGCCTACGGCGGTATGTGGAGAATATTCTGGACCATATGGGGGAATATCGGAATACGGCCCGGGCAGACGCCATGATACGCGACAGAAAGCTGGTGGGAATGGGTCTGGTGATCGATGACGATGCCCAGGCCTATATGTGGACGGCCGTACAGAAACGGGATAAGGATTCTGTTTATCCGACTTACTGGCGGGACAGGGAATCTACTTCCTTCTATGCGAAAAACAAGAAGGCGAGGCGTAATTCCCATTACAACTATTCTCACAGCAATAATATGATGCGGCTGGCCAGCGCCAGGGATATACCGGCGGTAAAGGGATTGCTTGCCGGTAAATACGGTGAACTGCAGAAAGTACAATGGCAGGTTGATGATCCGGCGGAGGCAGCGGCGGTCATTCGTAAGATCAAAGCGTTCATTCGCAGCGGCAATCTGAAAATATCCCGCCTGCACAAGGAAGAGGATCTGGAACGATTGAGAAAATCTGCGGAGAAAAAGATGAAGGAGCGGCTGGAACGGCAGCTTCGGGAAGAGCTCCGCCGAAAGAAAGCGGCCCGAAGAGGGCAGGAGCAGTGTGAGACCGCGGATATTGCGGATGTGTTCCCCAAATCGGGGATGAATGACGAGCGGTTTCGTCAGATTGCCGAACAATATGTGCAGTCCATGTTTCCCTCTGCGCCGGATGGAGGAACAGCATCGACGGATACGGGAGGTGCATCTGTGAGTACGGAGGTTACCGTTATGTGCGCTCCGGTGGCGTCCCTTGACTGTATCGGATAAGAAAATACAGTGAAAAAGAGGTGATGAGTATTTTCATCACCTCTTTTTCAACATTTCGTCGAGCATTTCCTTGGATACGGTCTCGGCGGCTTTCCGGTTTTCCTTGGCAACTTCCAGCAGCTCGGAACGGAGAACGGGTATCTCTTTGGGCGCGTCAATGGCAAGCTTCACCCAATCGGTTCCCGCATCAACGACGGTCAAGGTAATATTTTCATTTATGGAAAGGGATTCCCCTTTTTTGCGTTGCAAAATCAACATTTACAATCCCCCCTTATGAGCCAGATTGGACAGGGTATGGCGAAAGGTATACTCAGGATTATCTAAAATAATTTGCTTGGCTTTGCGGCTAAATCCATTTACGGCAAGAGGAGCTTTCAGATCCACGGTGGATTCTGACACAGAATTGAGAATAACGCTGGTGACATAGTAGGAGATGTCATCCTCTGATTCGGCCTCAAGCTCCTTTAGATCTTCCGGAGAAATCGTCGGATTATACTCGGGAAAAATGCCGAAAGGATTCAGCAAGATGAAGGAAAGCGACTCATCTTCAAGGCTCTGGAGAGAAATCATCGAGTCGTCATATTCTGTAAAGGGAATGGGAAGATAATACGTGTAGGATTCAAAACCAAATAGTCCATGGATCACATGGATAGGATCTTTGTCCGTGTACGAAATCGATCCAAAGTATTTTGCGTTAATATTCAATGTGATATACCTCCAGATAAAAACAAAAAGTAAGGGCTTTTATTAAGCCCTTACATCCAGCGGTTCATAATTCGGATCTGCGCTCGGCGGCACATAAATGGGTCCGCCGACATATTCGATCACCACGTCAGGGTGCTGTGTGATTGACATCTCAATATTTCCGGGAATAAATTCGAAATTTCCATTCTGAATCTTCAGATCGAAATTCAATTTATCCATCTCATAGTTGATGGTCAGATCAGGAGCTTCATAACTGACGTCTACCGGCTGTTTCGGGATGAATCCCATCTCAAATTCCCCTGTGGGCTGTGCTGTCCGCTGCTTGGCAATTTGAGTAATGACTTCCTCGCCGATATCAGCCTTTAGCATGAGATTCCCTTCCTGAGCCATCTGGGCAGTCGCGCTGTAAGCGGCTGACATCCCCTTCTGTGCCGATTGAGAGACGCTCCTCATTGTGGTCGGCGTAACCGAATTCCTTGCTTCAAAGGAACTAAGGTGCAGCTTTACGGGTCGACTTTTGATCGACAATCCACCATCATTTTTATGAATCTCCAATTCCGCTTTGGAACTGTGATATTCCAGGCGTGCATTATTGACCTTTAACTCATACTGGATGGGAACGGTTGTGATATTAATAAGCTGATCCATAAACAATCTTCCTCCCTTCTATATAATTATTTTATGCAAACCCAGGAGCATGGCGGACTTCTCCTGGAGCTATTGCCATATAAACAAGAATTAAACCCATTATCAACTCATAAAATCGATAAAAGACGGCGTCAGAATATTGTTTCCTACTTTTAACGCGGCATTGTATGCGTATTGTGCCCATGAGAAATTCATGATAGCTTCCGCCATATCCACATTAACAACATTATCAATCTGCTCGGAGAGACCGATCCTGTTGGCGTCCAGACGATCTTCCGTGGTAGACAGGAATTCGGACTGGGTGCCTAGATTGGTAATTTTCTCCAGTACTTTGTTGCGGCCCTGATTCAGGGATAAGCCGTTCTCGCCGACGCCGTCGAAGGCGTTCAGAAGCTCAATATATTTATCCCTGTCAAAATGCTCCGCGTCCAGTACATCGGCAATCTGTCCGGCCAGAAGGACCATGTTCTTGCTGATGCCGTTAGCATCCTGGCCGTAACCGACTACGTCGATGCCCGGCAGGCTGGTGTCGAAAGCGCTGGAAGAATCAATAAGATTATTGTCGTCTATATTGAGGCCGAACCCCAAATCAATGTAAGTGGAATTCTTGTAATCGCCGGTATCCTTGGACATCTGATCCAAAACAGCCTTATTGGCGGGGTCATCCACGTCATAGCCGCGGTAGGTCAGAATCTGCTTCATTACGGGATTCCCGTTGGCGTCGACTTTCGGAGTTCCGTCCGCTTCCGTATCCTGTACCTTTTTCAATTCAAAAGGCGCCGATTTTCCGTCGTTACCGGCAAATACATACCGTCCCTCATAGGAGGCGTTCAGGCAGAGCACCAGGCTTTCCTGAGCGCCGCGCCAGGCGGCCGCATAGGTCTGACGGGTCTCCAGAGAACCGTTGGTGCCGTTTAATGCTTCCAGGCCGTATTTCTTGCTCAGATTCTGCGATATGGTGTTGATCTGCATCGCGGCGTCTTCCTGAGAATTCTGGAAAGAATGGACATCCTTCACCATGGAGAGATAATCCTGGTTTCTGGCATACTTGCGTTCCAGCACGGCGGCGCGCAGAGCGCCGGAGGGATCTTCCTTTGTGGAATTAAACTTGCGCTGCGTCATAACCTTGGTTCTTGCCGAGTCCAGATTGAATATGGACGCCGAAAGGTTTGACTTATAATTTCTCAGTATTGCATTTGTCGTAATTCTCATACTATGCTAAACCTCCTGATTATCTTCCGACTACGCCGGTACCGTTGATCAGTTTATCCAGTGCCTCATCCAGGGTGGTCATAAGCCTTGCCGCGGCATTGTAAGATTGATTGTAATGTAGCAGATTCATACCCTCTTCATCCAGCGATACTCCGGAGATAGCGTCCCGGGAATTGGAGGTCTGGTTCAAAACCAGGATCTGATTACTCAGCATGGTTTCGGAAGACTTTGCGTCGATACCCAGCGTGTTCTCCAGCTCGGCAAAACAATCATAAAAGGAACCGGTAAAGAAAGTGGTACTTTTCGGCGTGCCGTTTATGGTACTGTCCACCACAAACCTATGGTCTTTTCCCATCAGGTCAATCATCGTATTAATATTGTCGCTGGCCGTAGAACCGATCACGCCGTCGATGGGAATGATGGAGGTGGTGATCCGGTATTCGCCGCTCAGCCATTTAGAGGCAAGTTTGATATTCTGGGCACTGAAATCCTTAGTCGGATCAACCTTTTCAAATAAGGGGCAGTCTTCCCGCTCATATACCGGATTCCCTTTGGCGTCTTTAATTTCATTACCGTTGTTGTCTTTAGCGGGAATGAAATTTCCGTTTGCATCGGTTTTCAGGGATTTATTCGCCTCGTTAAAGGCATTGGCAAAAGTGGCTACCAGATTATCCAGCGCCTTCTCATAGTAGCCCAGGCCCTTTACGTCGCTGTTATCAAAATCTCCGGATTTATTTAATATATCCAAGGTGCCTTTCAGCGTACCGTTTCCGAGAAGATTCGTGACATCCGTCGTATTTCCCATGGTATCGGACAAGCGCAGGCTGACCGGCTGCTCGCGGACCTCAGCATCAAAGCTGCCGGAAAAACCGTCGGAAACCAACTTATACTTTTTACCGTTGGTATCGGTAAAAATGACGTCCAGTACCTCCACCGTATAACCGGGTCCTACGGTCTGTTCCCTGTAATTCGTGGTGATGGGAAGATAACTGGCCAGTTCATCCAGCAGACTATTTCTCTCATCCATCAGCTCGAGAGCGGGGTTGCCGAGAATCTGGCTGTTTTTAATATTTTGGTTCAGATTGGCAATATTTGTCAGGAGTTCGTTGACGTCGGCGACGTCCGTGCTGGCAAAACCAGTCTGCATATCGTTGCGGATGTCCTGGAGTCGGATAGAGTCATCACGCAACAGATTCAGAAGGACCTGCATATTGGACCGCACCATAGAATCAAACTCTTCGTTTCCGGACTGATCGGAGAAAGACTGAAGAGAACTGGTGATGGAGCGGAACGCTTCCCGTACACCGTCCAGCGTGGCCTCGTCAAAAATCGTGGCCAGCTGTTCGTAACCGGCCGAATGGGCGTCAGAAGTCCCCACCTTGGCGATCTGGGAACGATACTGGATATCCAGGAACGGATCGCGAAGCTGGGAAACTCCGGTCATCTCAACGCCGAACCCCACGTTTATGCTGGGATCGGCGTTATAGAAATTCCCTTTCACTGTATTCAGGCTGGCGATATCCAGACGCTGACGCGTATAGCCTGGCGTATTGATGTTGGCGATATTCTGACCGACGACATCCAATGCGCGCTGGCTGGCCGCCATGCCGAGCTGCGCCGTATTGAAACCGGCAAAAGTAGAACGTAGCATAAGATAATTTCCTCCTGATCTATTAAACGGAACGACTGGTAAAATGATTACCGCCGCGGTTGTCTTTTTTCGTGCCGGGAGCGGCATGCGTCTCTTTTTCCATGGCCTTTTTGGCCAGGGCGGAATTGATCACATGGAGATTCACCTCCATGATGTCTTTCGCGCTGGCGTTAATGGACTGGAAGAGACGGATCTGGTCGCTCAGCCGGGCAAAAAGGGGGGTCAGCACACTGGCCGTCTCCGCCGGAACCTCTTCCAGAATCTGGCGGAAAGTGTAATCTTCCATCCCCAACAGCTTTTGCTGTGCTTCACGTTTCTGCTCCAGCCCTTTCAGCTGCAGGATGAATGCCTGTTCCTTGTGCATACATTCCTCTACAAAAGAAACCCGGTTTTTTATGGCGGCGTCCAGTTTTTCCTGTTCCACGGGAATCAAACTTTCAAAAAGCGCGATTAATTCCTGTATAACAGCAATGAAACCCGAAAAATCCCTCATCTGCGGCGCCCCTCCTTAAGATAACAGTATCCGGGAAGCAACGGCATAGGCGTCGACCGCGTAACGGCCTTCCGCAACCTGCTGCCGCAGATCCTGAACCTTTTCCGGGGATGCCGTTTCCCTTACTTCGGAGGAAATTTCTCCTGACAGGGTTTTGGCAAACGTGTGCTCCTCGATCTGACGAGGATTGGACTTTATGATGACCGCGTCAAAACTGTGCCCGTTATCAGGGGCTATGGAAGTGCCGGAAGCATTCCGGGAAACAGAACGCAGATCCGTGTGATTGTTTACTATAGTACCGATAGATATTTTCATGCTGAACTCCTTTTTGCATACAGGAGCAGTTTTTCTCACTGCCAATATTATTCTCTATAATAAAAGTATCGGCATAACTTTCAGATTCATAACCCTCCATATGCAAAGAATCCGCCTGCGGCCGCTATTTTTTCAAATGGTTCAGCAGTACGGAGGGGATTTTATCACAGGACGCCTGTACGCATACGGCCCCCATGTTGTAGGCGACCATGGGCATACCGTACACGACGCAGGATTCTTTATCCTGGCCGATGGTGAAGGCGCCGTTCTGCCTCATCTGCAGAAGTCCTTTGGCGCCGTCGCTGCCCATGCCGGTCATAATGATTCCCACCTTATTAATAGCGACATTTTTCGCCACGGAGGAAAACAGCACGTCTACGGAGGGACAGTGGCCGCTGACTTTGGCGCCGGGTCGGCATTGCACGGTGTAGTTGTAGCCGGAGCGCACCACCTCCATCTGTTTGGCCCCCGGGGCGATGAGCGCCAGGCCGGGCTTGATGATATCCCCGTTCTTGGCTTCCCGCACTTCCAGGCTGCAGATCCGGTTCAGCCGCTCGGCGTACATATTGGTGAATCCTTCCGGCATATGCTGCGTGATCACGATGCCGGGCATACCTGCCGGCAGTTTCTCCAGCACGGCCAGCGTGGCTTCCGTACCGCCTGTGGAAGCGCCCAGGGCAATGATCGTAGAATCCAGCACCGTGCGGGGCAGCGGCGGGAACGGCATGGGCCTGGACGGAACCTGGGGCCGGACGCCGGGTGAAGTTCCGGGCTGACGGCTGATGCGGACCTTGGCCTTTATGGCCCCCCGGATCTTAGTGGTCAGGGAGGAAAAGAAAAGATCTTTTGTATTGTGGGCGCTCATATCCGGTTTACGTACGAAATCCACAGCGCCTGCCGACAGAGCGTCAAATACGCTCAGATTCAGGGAAGAGACCAGAATGACAGGAATGGGATGAGTGGGAAGAAGCTGCTTTAAAAAGTCAATGCCGCTTAAGCCTGGCATCTCCACATCCAGGGTAAGAACGTCGGGCTTGAGCAGGGGGATTTTTCTCTGGGCATCGTAAGCATTGATGGCGTAGCCGACTACCTCGATATCTTTTTGCTCGGACAGATGGGTGATGATCATCTGCCGGAACAGAGAAGAATCGTCGACCACCAGCACTTTGGTTTTATTGATCATGGGAAACGTCCTTTCTATATGAGTATTGCTCTAAGTAAAGCCGCTTTTGAAGGTTCAAAAGCGGCTTTGACACTAAATTTTGCGATAGGTCGCAGGCATCAGATATTTGTAGGGACATGTTGTTTTGTTCAGCCCCTCCGAATGTCCGATCAAAAGATAACCGCCGGGATTGGTCGCATTGTAAAACCGCTTCACCAGAGCCTCCTTGGTGGGCTGGTCAAAATAGATCATAACATTCCGACAGAAGATAACGTCAAATTTTAACCGGAAACGGATCGGGTCCATGAGATTAAAGGTCCGGAATATAACATTTTTCTTGAGCGAATCGGAAACCGTGTATACGCCGGCTTCGCTGGTGGGAGTGAAATATTTCCTTTTCAGCTCCGGTGACAGTTCTTTTAGAGAATCCTCGTCATAAACGGCATTTTTGGCCGCCCGCAGGGCATTTTGGGAGATGTCCGTGGCCAGCACCCGCGTATCCCACATGCCTGCTTTCGCTCCGAAATATTCTTTCAGAATAATGGATATCGTGTAGGGTTCCTCTCCGGATGAACACCCCGCGCTCCATATACTTAAGACATGGTCCTTTTTCTCCTTCTCCAGATAAGGGAGGATCGTCTCTTTGAAAAGCTTGAAATGGGTTTCCTCCCGCATGAAAAAAGTATAGTTTGTGGTAAGCTTATTGAGCATCAGTTCCAGATCATCGGGCTTTTGATTTTTGAGCAGATGGTCTATATATTCCTGAAACGAATGAAATCCCATGGATACAATGGTATTGGAAAGCCGTCCGGTGATCAGTTGCCGTTTTTTGGAAAGATCAATGCCGTAATTCTGGTGTATGAACTGAACCAGCCGGTGAAAATCATTATCATTTAAAGTTAACACACTTGTTCACTCCTTTGCCTAGTACGTCTGAAGTAATTGTTGGCAGTCCAGAAACAGGATCACGGAACGGTCGCCGGAAGATACCATACCGTTGATCAGCTCCTGCTGGTTCTCCACCGGAACGGGGGAGATTTGCTGCTTATTGATATCCATAACCTGCTGCACGGCGTCAACAATAATACCGATCTGTGTGGAGTCGATATTCAATACAATGATACAGGTGGTATCCGTATATTCGATAGACGGCTTGCCCATGCGCAGCCGGATATCAATGATGGGTATGATCTGGCCTCTTAAATTGATAACGCCTTTCACATAATCCGGCACCAGGGGAAGCATGGTGATGGAATGATCCGTGATGATCTCGATCACATAATTGGTGCTGACGCCGATGTTGAGTCCGTCCGAGGTAAAGGTCAGGAAACGCTCGGTGGGGATATGGCTCCCGTCCAGAGTCTGAGGGGCCGTTGTATTTTCTGCTGTAGCTGCTGACATAATGATTCCTCCAGTTTTTATACGATTTACTATTGAATATTGGACACCGCATACAGATTGCCGATATCCAGGATCAGGCTGATATTGCCGTCGCCCAGGATCGTACAGCCATTGATGCCGGAGTTCTTGATATTGAAATTGCTAAGGAAAGCAGGCAGGGGCTTGACAACCACCTGCTGTTCACCCAGCAGTTCATCCACAAACAGGCAGTAGGATTTGTCCGCAGCCTCTACCCAGATCAGAATGCCGTCCTCAATATTGGTGACCTCCGTTTCGATATTGTACAGCTCGTGTACGCGGATAATCGGATAGAACTGATCCAGGCATTTAATGATTTCATTACCGCTGGCGTCGAAAATAATATCCTCCTGGCGGGCCTTTAAAGACTGCCGGATATTGGTGATCGGGATCGTAAATAGAGAACGGCCCACGGAAACCTCCATACCGTCGGCGATAGCCATGGTAAGCGGGATCTTTAATGTGGTGCAGCTTCCCTTGCCCAGCTCGCTGGTGATGGAGATCGTACCGCCCACGGATTCCACGTTCTTTTTCACCACGTCCATACCCACGCCGCGGCCGGAATATTCGGTGACTTCCTCATTCATGGAAAAGCCGGGTACCATAGTCAGCGCCAGGATCTCCTTTTTGGAATATTCGCTGGCGGGCTTGGTAAGGATGCCGTTGCGCTCCGCTTTGGCCAGGATTTTGTCGGTATCCATGCCGCGTCCGTCATCGCTGATGGTGATGACCACTTCGCTGCCGGTGTGGGTGGCGGAGAGGATGATCTCTGCCTGGGGATTCTTGCCGGCGGCAATACGCTCCTCCACATGCTCCTCCACGCCGTGGTCCATGGAATTGCGGACGATATGCATGATCGGGTCGCTGATACTGTCCACAACGGTTTTATCGATTTCCGTGTGCTCGCCGATCAATGTCAGCCGTGTATCACGGTTCAGATTTTTCTTCATGTCCCGGACGATGCGGTTCATCTTCTGGAAGGTGCCGGATATGGGAACCATCCGCAGGGACATGGCGATATCCTGCAGATCATCAGTCAGCTTCCGGAGCTGACGGGCGGATTTCGTGAAATTATCCAGTTTAAGGTTCTGCAGATCGGGGGAAGATGTTACCATGGATTCCGTGATAACGATCTCTCCCACCAGCGCCACCAGACTGTCCAGCTTGGTCAGGTTTACGCTGATCAGGCTTTGTTTGACGGGAGCCCCGCTATGGCTGCCGCTCTGGGCGGGCTTTTTGGCTGTCGGGGCCTGGGCGGGCGTTTCAGTCTGCGCCGGCGCCGCCGCGGGGGCTGCCGGCTTCTCCCGGACGGGCTCCGATGCCTTAACCAGGACGTTTTCGATGACCTCGTAGGTTTCCACGCTGTTCTGGTCTTTGATTACCGACAGCGCCTTGTCTACGTCCTCCTGGGAGGAGAGCGCGATGAAGAAGCCGTTCTGGACGATGGTCTCCGCGGTATCCGCGCTGGTCTCCACGTCGCTGGGATAATGTTCGAAGGTAAGATCGGCGTCCTTTAAGGCCGTTACGATCATAAACGCGCGTAGATTCTCCATACCGGAGCCGGTTTCGAAGAAGATCCGGATGAAGAAGGGAAGAGAGCTCTCCGGACAGCCGGCCAGTTCCTGATTGATGGCGGCAATGGCGTCCTTGTCGGCAGCCGGTGCGGCGGGGGATTCCCCGGAAGAACCGCTCTCGTCATTTTTGCCGCCGGAAGAACTGATTTTTTCCAGAAAACTATTAATATTTGATATGATTGGGTCGATATTAGTGCTAAGGGGCTCATCGTTTTCGATCTTTTCGATTTCCTTACGAAGAGCGTCCGCGGACTGGAACATCAGGTCGAACAGATCGCTTTTATGTGATTCGTCCAGGGAATCCAGGCCGTTTTCACGAATATAGAAGAAAAGGTCTTCTATATGATGGGCAATTTCCATCACGGTGGAAAACTCCATCATGGCGGAGGAACCTTTGATCGTATGCATGCTGCGGAAAATTTCATTGACGTCATTTGTGGTGAAATCCTTGTTTTTTTCCGCTTCGATCAAAAGCTCGTCCAGTTGTTCTAACAGAGTATTGGTTTCATAAAGATACATTTCAAGCATGTTATCCATAGTCTCAGTACCGCCTTATCTAATTATTGATGGTATTTATTTTATATATCGTCACTTAGGGTAAAAAGAATAAGGGTAAACTGCAAAGCAGGTGAAAAATGTCAAATATTTTAAAGGTAACGACTCCCCCGACGGGGTATGAGAACAATTCTATCAATCGGCAGACCCCCTCCCAGCAAGCTCAGGATCTGAGTATCAAGAACCCTGTGGACCCCAGCCGCGTCGTCCGTCCGGACGGCCGCGAGGGAACGAATAACCAGGGACAGAGGGGAATTTCCTATGATTCCAACTTCGGCAATTTCGTACAGTCTCTGCGGGAACTGTCCCATCTCAACGAAGTGATGGGCAAAATGATCTTCGGCGGTATGGCCAATCTGGTGGAGTCGGGGATCAGTAAAGGCACGGCGGCCAATATTGAGGCGCTGTTCCGGATGCTGGAAATGTCCCCGGATAAGCTCGCCGAGTTTCTGAAAGGCCAGATGGCGGGAGCCAACCGTCTGCAGGGGCCGTTGTTTGACATGCTGCGGGAGGCGATGAACGAGACTCGGATGCTGGAGCTGAAGACCGGTATTCTGGACTTTGTAAAAAAATATAACGATATGTCGTCGGGAAAGCATATTCTTCAGAATATCAAAGGGAATCTGGAGGACATAGAAAGTCTCATGTTTCGCAGAGACAGAGAGGGGCTGGAGGAGCTGGCGGCGAAGCTGCGTCCTTACAGCCAGGAGGCCAACGAGGCGAATGCGCGGCTCTTAAAAGAAGAGATCATTCCATATCTGGGCCGGTATATATCGGCTACCAGGGACATGGGGGCAGTCCGCGACCTGATCAGCCTCCTCGCGCTCAATACGTCCCGTTATGAGAACGGTAATCTGGACAGTGTGGTGCAGGCGTTCCAGCGCCTGATGAATTTCCCGTCGTTCAGGGAGAAATTTGCCGGGATGACGGCCGATGAATTTCGGGGGATGCTTCAGAATGTTGACTTTGACAAGGCCATGGGGAAGGCGCAGTGGGCGGATCGGATGCTGAATATCATGCAGGCCGGCGTGAGGGGCGAAGCCGGGCTGGAGAACAGGGAGGCTTTCATGAATGTAATGAAAGCCATGCTGGTCAATGAGAGCGTATATATGCCGGTTATGCATGCCATGCTGCCGGTGATTCTGGACGGTACGCCGATGTTTTCGGAAATCTGGGTCGATCCGGATGAAGAATCCGGCAATCCGGGGTCCGCGGAGCGGGGCGTAAAGCTGCTGATCAAATTTGATTTAAAAGATGTTGGTTTTTTCGATATGATGATGTATTATGAAAAGGGGAAGATGGATATGCTGATCCATTACCCGAAGGAGTTGGCGGAGCATGAAAGCGAGATTCGTGACGGTATCCGGAACATCATGAAGAAAAACCATATGGAACTGGAATATCTTGCCGTGGAGCAGAGCGAACAGTCGATACCGGTTTCCGCCGCGTTCCCGAAGATATTTGAAAGGAGAAACTCAATCAATGTCACAATTTGATGACGTGTTGAATAAAAAAGCGGTGGCGCTGCGCTACGATGAGAATAAAGATATGGCTCCGATCATCGTGGCCTCGGGTCTGGGCTACATGGCGGAAAAGATCGTGGAGACGGCCAACCAGAACGGCGTACCGGTGTATGAAGATAATTCCCTGGCGACGGTGCTCACCCAGCTGGAGCTGGGTACGCCGATACCGGAGGAACTGTATCAGGCCATTGTGGATATTTATGCGTATTTCCTGAAGTATACGCCCCATAAACGGGAGGCTGCGGAGGGAGAGGAAGAAGACGCCGGGACCGCAGAAGAGACCAGGGCGGACGGAGAGAAAGAAAACCAGGAGAATGTTCCCGAATGATCGGGGATATTCTCCTGGTTTTTTGCGAACTGCCGTCATGGAGTTCCTTATTGTTTCTGCTCTTTTATTTTAGCCTGAAGGACTTCTGTTTGATAAACAAATTTCCGTATTTTGGCTTCGGCCTTGGCGGTAAGATTCAAAAACTGGCAGCCGTAGGCGAAAACCCCCTCTTTGCGTACAGGGCGGCGCTTCTGTATGCGGGCCTTGACAAATACGGGATCTCTGGCGTCGGGCAAAATTGCGGACAGCGTATCTCCGGGAGTGAATTCTCTTTTGGAGACGAAGAGGAAACCGCCGGTACCGATATCCTTGATCGTAAGGGAATATTCCCTGGATTCCGTGTCCAGCCAGATGGAGGTGTGGACGGAGACATATACGCGGAAATTGCTCTGCAATTCCGGGATATCATTGGTGGTTCCGTCGATCTGCCAGCGGGCAGGGTCTTCCGGGCAAGGCTGCAGCTCTCCCTGAAGGGTGTAGATAAAGGCCCTGTAATCGTACTGCCGGCCGTCCGGCATCACAAAAAACTGGGCCGGTAGCGGCTCTTTGGGCATGCCGGAAAAATAGAAACGCGCCGAATCCAGGCTGAGTCGGGTAAAACGCGCCGGCAGAAGAACGGAACAATCCATATTGTACAGGGTTGCGCCTGTGGTTTTTTCTGATACTGTCATAGTCACCTCATCGCGTCTGGCGCAGCTGCTTTTTATATACAAACTGGCGTATATCCCGCTCGGCGCTGTTTGTCATATTGATGAACTGGCAGCCATAGCCAAAAAGTTCTTTCCTGAGCTGCTGCTCCCGCAGAGTGACCGCCGTTAAAGACTGTTCCCGTTTGGAGAAGCAATATTTGAAAGTGAATGCCTCGTCGCGTTTGAGGCGTATATCCTTTGTGACCAGAAAGATTCCGCCCACGCTGATATTTTCGATAAAACCGTGGAACTCTTTCCTCTGGGCGGGAGCAAAAAAGACAAGTTCTTCCTCCAGCTTTACCCGGAGGTCTTTCTGCCGCTGCTGGGTTTCCAGCACTTCAAGGATATGGCAGTCGGCAGCCCATATCTCCATGGCCCACGGATCTGAATTCTTTCGGACGATAAGCTCGCAGAAAGTCTTTATGTATCCGACGACGCGGTCATAAAAATCAATCCGAATCCGGCTTAACGATAGCCCGGAAACGCTGTCGTCATCAAAAAAAAGTGTAATATTGTCCTCGACAGATACCACTCTGCCCGGAATCCGTATGCCTTCCTCCGGGCCGTAGATCATGCATGCGTCGCAGCTTTTTAAAAGCATGGTCCACCCTCCCCCTGAAAATATAAAATTTCTGTTTTGCATTTTCACAGTTTCTGCTATTCTAAAAGTAGTGTATCATGACGGGAGGGGAATTGCAAATGTTATTTCCGGCGGGTATGATGAGAAGAAGAGAAAATGTTAGGGGCCGCGGAGTTGAACGGCAACGAAAAGACGAGGAGGCTGCATATGAAAACGATAGGACTTGTTATGATTGTGAAGAATGAGGGCCGGAATCTGGGGAAGTGCCTGTCCCTGGCCGGAAAGCTGGCGGACGGGATCTATATCACCGATACCGGTTCCGAGGACGACACCATAGAGATCGCGCGGAAATTCGGGGCGCATATTTCCCATTTCGCCTGGCGGGATGATTTTGCGGCGGCCAAAAATTATGCCCTGGAGCAGTCCCCCTGCGACTGGAATCTGATTCTGGACGCCGACGAATACCTGATATCGGGCGGTCGGAAGGACTTGCAGGCATTTGTGGAGAAAGGCGGCCGCCTGGGGGCCGTGGAGAGGCACGACAGCTACAGGGAGGATAATGGCGAGATCAGCCAGAGCCGCACCTATACCACCCGCTTGATTCCCCGGGGGACGTTTATGGAAGGACGTGTGCACGAACAGGTGGCCAGCGATCTGCCCGTGGCGGCGGTCCCCCTGGTGTTTGCGCACGACGGCTATCTGCAGGGCGGCAAGGGGGAGAGGAATCTGGAGATCCTCCTGGATGAGCTTGGGCATACGCCGGAGGACAGTTACCTGCTGTACCAGGCGGCCCGGACCCTGTGGCTGATGAAGCAGTATGACCGGGCGGACCGGTATTTTGAAGAGTTTTACCGGCTGACGCCGGCCGCCGGGACGGGCTATCGCATGAACGGCGTTGTTTCTTATATATATAACCTGATGGAAACGGGGAAATATGACAGGGGGCTGGAGGTGATCGACAGAGAAAAGGAAAGGCTGGGGGGCTACGCGGATTTCCAGTTTGCCTGCGGCGCCTTTTACACGAAGACCGTGCTCTCGGACGTGGGGCGGTACATGGCCTATCTTCCGGAAATCGAGCGTTCCTACCGCCGCTGCCTTAAGATCGGCGAAGTGCCCGGCCACGAGTGCGTGCGGGGCAACGGCTCTTTCAAAGCCGCTTATAATCTGGGAGTCTGGTTTGAAGTGAACGGCAAGAGCCAGGCGGCCCGCACCTACTATGGCCGGGCGGCGGCCGACGGGTACGGGCCGGCGGCCGAGCGGCTGAAAAGCCTGAAATAAAAATGAAAAAGAAAAATAAAAAAGTTGAAAAAAAGACTTAAGTTATCCGGCGAACATTCGATAATATATGTGACAAGAGGTTTTCGGAAGGACTTGACGATGTATTTCCGGCAAACGTGCCGGCATTACCGGAATACAGAGCGCGGCTTTCCGAATGCTTCTACCAAATACCATGTGGGGAAAAGGATGTTCCCCGAATAATTTCAAGGAGGAAATATCATGAGGATTCAACATAACATTACCGCGTTAAACGCACACAGGAACCTGAGTAACAACAACTCTGCTCTGGGCAAGAACCTGGAGAAACTGTCTTCCGGTTACAAGATCAACCGTGCAGGCGACGACGCCGCAGGTCTGGCTATTTCCGAGAAAATGCGCGCTCAGATCACAGGTCTGGAGACCGCTCAGAAGAATGCCAACGACGGTGTTTCCCTGGTACAGACAGCTGAGGGCGCTCTGACAGAGGTTCACTCCATGCTGAATCGTATGGTTGAGCTGGCTACACAGTCCGCCAACGGCACATACTCCAGCACGAACCGCGCCGAGATGCAGAAAGAGATCAATGCCCTGACGAAGGAAATTGACAGAATCAGCGCAACGGCCAACTTCAACGGCACAAAGCTGTTTACTTCTGCTACCACGATCAATCTGCATGTTGGTGAGTCTTCCGCTTCCACAAACCAGATTGGTGTTACGCTCAAGGGTATGGATTCTAAGAGCATTGGTGGAACCTTCAATGGCACCAAGGTTGGCGTTTCTTCTATCAACCTCACAACGGTGAACGGCGCCAGAAGTGCTATCGATATCGCCAACGGCGCTATCGACATGATCTCTTCCATGCGTTCCGACTTCGGTGCTCTGCAGAACCGTCTGGAGCATACTATCAACAACCTGGGTGTGCAGACCGAGAACATTTCCGCAGCCGAGTCCCGTATCCGTGACGTAGATATGGCCAAAGAGATGATGACTTACACCAAGAACAACATTCTGGTGCAGGCTTCTCAGGCTATGCTGGCTCAGGCCAATCAGGTACCGCAGAGCGTACTGCAGTTGTTGCAGTAAGCTGCGCGCAGGTTATATGTGAAATTGAATGTTCAAAGGAGGGGAGGCTTCTGATCAGGGAAGCCTCCCCTTTTTTCTGAATGCCATCGTATGTGGGAAAGCCGTCGGCGACGGGATTTCCGTATAGTAATGAAAAGAGGAGCGGCGGATGATGAATATACAGCTTACCATATCTCTGCTGGTATCGGACCGGCTGGAAACGCTGGGCAGATGCCTGCATTCCATAGAGCCCCTGCTGCGGGAGCTGGACAGCGAGCTGATCCTGGTATTTACGGGAAAGGACGAGCGGGTGAGGAAACTGGCGGAGGAGTACACCCCCCAGGTCATTCCCTTTACCTGGTGCAACGATTTTGCCAGAGCCAGAAATGTGGGTATTGAACATGCCAGAGGGGAATGGTTTCTTTTTCTGGACGACGACGAGTGGTTCGACGACGTGACGGAGATCCTGCAGTTTTTCAGGAGCGGAGAGTACAAAGATTACGGGTCGGCCCTGTATGTGACCCGCAATTATACGGACTGGGAAGGGCGGCACTATATAGATTTTGACGTGGGGCGTATGTGCCGTCTCACGCCGGAGACGAAATTCATTTTTCCTATCCATGAAAATCTGACCCCCTTTCCGGAGCCTCACAAAAAGCTGAACTGTTTCGTCCACCATTTCGGTTATGTGAAAGACCGCAAACAGGGAGAAGAGAGGCCGAAGAACAACCGAAACATTCCGCTGCTTTTAAAGCGTCTGGAAGAGGAGCCGGATTCCCCGCCCTGCCTGGCCCAGCTGGCCATGGAGTATGATTCTTTACGGGATTACGAAAAAGCCATAGCCTATTGCCGACGGGGGCTGGCGGCCTCGGAGAGACAAAACGGAAAAGAAATATATGGCACCGAAATCTGGATGCAGTGCAATCTGCCCCGCATGCAGAAGCTAAACGGGGACGAGAGAGGCGCCCTGGAGACGGCGGAGGCATTTCTGGATTCGCCCCGGACGCTGGAGCTGGCCTATGCCTGGCAATGTGCGAATCTGGTGGAAATTTGCTTTGATCTGGAAGAGCACCAAAAGGGAATGAAGTATATACAGGAATTCCACAGGAGGTTTCTGTTCCTCCGGAATCATGCGGGGAAGGCGGCGCTGCAGGGCTGCGGGGACGTGACCTACGCCGCCGTGGAGGAGCGTTCCGCGACCACCTATTTTCAGGGGCTGGCCTGCGCTGGGGCCGCGGGGAATGCTTTTCTGATTAAGAGAATTCTCTCCTGGATGCCCTGGGACGAGGAGCACCGCATCGCGCCTTTCTACGTCCGGCTGGAGGCCTGGAAGATGAAATATCCCGAACAGAAGGACGTCTTTCTGGAGGGCTGCGCCGGATTGAAGACCGGCAATGCCTATGTGAACCTGCAGAAGGCCTACCGGGAGGTGGGACGGGAGCACATTCCGGCGGCGGAGGGATTCTGGCGGCTGGCTGTGGCGGACTGTCCTCCGGGCCTTGCCTGGGAACTGGTGCAGATGGCCGTCTGCCATCGGTTCCCGCTGGACGCCTTTCTGGAGAAGATCACCGTGGAGGATTGGCGGGAATGCGTGGAGACGCTGGCGGAAATGACGGATATCCCGGAAATGGAGAAGTTTTGCCGTGACGGCCGCCCCCTGTTTGAGCGATATCCCGTATATGGGGATATCCTGGAGCAGACTTTCCTGGAGCGGCGGCTTTCCCGGGGCCTTTTGGACCCGGCCCAGCTTACGGCGCTTCTGGGCCGGTATTGTCAGTGCGTGACGGACGCCGCCCGGCCGCTGTACCGGGAGGATGTCTTGCAAAATGGGGACGCCTATGCGCTGCCGTCCCGGCTTCGTTTCGCGCTGAAAATACAAAAGGCTCTGGACTGTATGGCGGAAGAGAATTACAGGGAGAGCATTCCTCCGGTGCAGGAGGCCCTGCGCATTTATCCGCGGATGTCCGCGGTGGTCAACAACCTGGTCCAGTATCTGCGGGATCAGATACAGCATCCGCCCCGGGTCGTATCCGAGGAGTTTGTTCAGCTGGGCGGGCAGGTGAAGCAGGCATTAAGGGGCATGATCGCCCAGGGGCAGTGGGAGGAGGCCTATGGCGTGGCAGTGCGCTTTGCGGCGATCCTGCCGGACGACCGGGAAGTTTTGCGGTTGAAGCAGCAGATTTTGCGCAGAGAAAAGTAGTCCCGGACGAATGTGTGGGGGAAAGAGGCAGGACGATGAGAATTGTTTTCTTTTATTCAGAGGAAGAAGCATTTAATTATTTTACGGATCAGCTCGTAAAAGAATTTACGGCAAGAGGGCATGAGACCTTTGTCCTTGATTTGCCGGCCATAGATCCTCAGAGGCCGGAGTCCTACGCGGAATTTGCGGCCTTCCTTTCGGAGAAAGTAGACGCTGTGGTATGTTTTGACGGCCTGGGGGCCCGGGAAGATATGTTTATAGAGGCGTGGGACAGGCAGGACGCCGTGGTGGTGGATATTCTGCTGGACCCCCCGCTGCGCTTTCATGCCACATGGGAAAAGCATCCCCGGAATTATCTGCTGCTCTGCTGCGATCACAACCATGCGGCCTATGTGAAAAAGTATTTCGGCGGCCAGGTTCCGCGGGTGGGCTTTATGCCCCATGCGGGCGTCCGGCCGGGACCAGAAGAGGCGGCGGTCCCCTGGGGGAAGAAAAAATATGATATTCTTTTTTCAGGTACCTACTACAGGCCCGGGGAGCAGTTTGCCCGGATTACGGAGCATTTTCCTTCGGGGACGCCCATGTACCGGTTTTATGAGGCGGTATATCAATTGCTGAAAAGGAACAGCGGCCTGACGGTGGAACAGGCGGTGGAGGAGCTGCTCGCGCAGCTGGGCGAGGAATTTCCGGAAGAACAGAAGAAAACCATTCTCTTATGTTCCGGAAGCGTGGACTGGGCCATTCGCATGGATCAGAGGGAGCGGGTGGTGCAGACGTTGGCGGAAGCGGGATTTGAGCTTTATCTGCTGGGCCGGGGCTGGGAGAACCACCCTTCTGCGGGCGAGGCCAATGTGCACCGCATAGACGGGCGCATACCCTTTGAGAAGACCCTTGGCTATATGTCGGAGGCGAAAATCTGTCTGAACGTCATGCCCTGGTTTAAGGCGGGGAGTCATGAGCGCATTTTTAACGCTTTGCTCAGACATTCCCTGCCGTTGACGGATTCCAGCAGCTGGATCAGTGAGCATTTCACCGACGGAGAAGACATCGCCCTCTATGACCTGAATTTTCTGGAACAGCTGCCCTTTATCACGGACCGCCTTTTGGCGGATGAGGACCGGACGACGTCCATGATCCGCAGGGGTTATGAGAAGGCGGCGAAAATGTACACCTGGGCGAATTGCGCGGACAGGGTTTTGGAGGCGGTTTTGCGCCGGGAGGTGTAGGATGAGGATTGTTTTATTTCATTCGGAAATAGAATCCTTTAATTATTTTACGGATCAGCTTGCGGGGGAATTGGTAAAGAGAGGACATGAGCCCTTTGTCTTTGATCAGGCGGGGCTCGATCCGAAAAGGCCGGAGTCTTACGCGGCGTTTCTGGATTTCATATCCCGGAAAGTGGATGCAGTGATCTGTTTTGACGGATTGGGCATCCGGGAGGATATGTATATAGAGGCGTGGGATGGCCACGACGCCGTGGCGGTGGATGTTCTGATGGACCCTCCCCTGCGTTTTCATCCGACGCTGGAGCGCCATCCCAGGAATTACCAGTTGCTCTGCTGCGACAGGGACCATGTGGCCTATGTGAAAAAATATTTTGGCGATACGATAGCCCAGGTGGATTTTATGCCCCATGCGGGCGTCCTGCCGGGGGAGGGAGCTTCTGTGATCCCTTGGGAGAAGAGAACGTATGACGTCCTGTTTTGCGGGACGTATTATCGGCCGGAGAGCCGACTGGCCCGGCTGGGGCAGATCTTCCCTGAGGGGTCGGATATGATGCGTATCTGTCGGCTCGTCTATCAGACGCTGACGGCGGACAGCAGGCTGTCGGTGGATCAGGCCGTGGAGCTTACGGTGAAAAAGGCGGGCCTGTCCCTTTCGCGGGAGGGAATGAAGACGCTGATGCGTTGTTCGGAGGAGGTGGACTGGGCGATTCGCATGTACCGGCGGGGCCAGGTGGTGCAGACGCTGGCCGATGGGGGCGTGGAGCTGTACCTTCTGGGCCGGGGCTGGGAAGACCATCCGGCCGCGGGGCTTCCCCATGTCCACCGTATTGACGACCGCGTCCCCTACGGGGAGACGCTGGCCCACATGGCGAATGCCAGAATCAATCTGAACGTCATGCCCGGATTTAAGGCGGGTACTCATGACCGCATTTTTAATACATTTCTGCAGCATTCCCTGCCGCTGACGGATTCCAGCGCATGGATAGACGAGCATTTCACGGACGGTGTGGATATTGCGCTGTATGGGCTGGACGATCTGGAACGGCTGCCCTCTATGGTGGAGGGGCTTTTGGCGGACGCGCCCAGGGCGGAAGCCATGATTCAAAAAGGGTACGAAAAAACAGCCGGGAACTATACCTGGTCAAACTGTGCGGACCGGATATTGGAAGGCGTGAAAAGGCACAGGACGGGCGGCTGACGTCAGGGCGTGTCTGGAGATTGCTCACTTCAGACACGCCCTAAGATGTTTCCGGCCTGTCCTCTGGTTTGTTGGCCCACTGTGTGCCCCGGTCGCCGCAGCAGTAGCGGTGCTCGTACCGGTCGCCGTTGATAAAATCAGCCACGTTGAAAGCGCCGCATTTGCAGTTGGCGAGCAGCGAGGTACATTGGGACAGCAGGTACAGTACGGCGAGATAGGGGATTTCATCCCGGTAATCGTGACTGCTTTTCTTCATTTTGGCCAGCGTGACGCCTTTTTCCCGGAAATCTTCGTAACGGTATCGTTCCTGTTCCACATAAATTAATTTGTCGCCGAAACCGGCGGCCAGGAAACGGTCCAGGATGTCCGCGTCTTCTGTGGCTAGAAATACATAAGGGCAGTCCCATTCCTGCTGCCTGCGCCGTACCAGATCGATAAAATCATGATCATCCATGGGAAGAGGGATTTCGAAACCGCCATGCCGATAATCCGTCCCCCTGGCGACCACGCCCATGATCCGCGTGTCTTCCTCTTGGGGGAAATAACGCCGGCGGACCTGCGCGATATGGCGGTTCATGGCGGCGTTTAGGCGGAGATATTTCCGGCAGATCTGCCGCATACGGCAGGGGTTATAGTATTGCTCCATAATGTAGGGATTATAGGCGTCGATTTTGTCGTCGAGCAGCAGGACGTGTTTGCTGCGCCGCACTTCGCTTCCCGAGTATTCATTTAGGGGCTCAAAAAAGTATTCCCACACATTTTCGGGCCGTCCTCCGGAAAACTGATTGTTGTCGCCGGGTACGCTCAGGTCAATGACGGGAATGTAATCCGGCTTTCGGCGTTCCATCATGGCCAGCTTGTCCATGCAGAACGTGATGACGTCGCCCAGCCCTGCGGAATACAGGGGGAAGCGGATCAAGAGGAATTTCTTATCCGGATGAAGCTCTCCAAAAGATTGCGGGGCCGACCAGAAGAGGCTGGTCATGACGTCCAGGCTGCTGAAAATACCGGCGGGCGGGGCGATCCCTGAGAATTCTTTGTTGAGATCACTGTTGACGCGCAGGGTATTTCCCTGCGGGACGAGAGTAAGATCCGCAGGAGCCGTTTCATAAAACCGGCTGGTTTCCGGAAAAAGCAGGGCGTTTTCATCCAGGAACCGTTTCTTTTTTTCAGGGAAAAAGTGTTCCAGTGCGTGACACAGGAAATACGTATATTCCTCCAGCTCTTCAAAGACCCAGGTTTCCGCCTGCGACAGCAAAGTGAGATCCGTGCGGCCTTCACAGCCGTACCGTTTGAAATCGCTGACAGGGCAGACCGTACTGGTGCAGTTTTCCAGATAGTACAGGAGGCACAGTACCTCTCCGTTGTCGTCACAGACCGCAAGCGCCCGCCGCCACCGGTCCTCTTCCCTGCCGTAAGCATAAATCAGGTCCCGGGCCTGGATGAACACGTCCGGGTTCATGTACAATACTTTTTCCGGGACTTCCCGGTTGAACAGTATGTCGTAATAGGACAATGCTTTTAAGAGTTTCTCACCTCTGTAAACCAGTATGAAATCCTCCCGACGCCCGTCCAGGAAGAACTGCAGGAGCGTGTTTCTGTCATACTCTTCCTCCTGGATGCCGAAGGCGTCGCCGTTAAATACTTTAATCATCAGGATTTCCCTCCCCTGTGCATTTTTATTATGGTTTTTCGAGCCGCCGGTTTTCGACCAGGGCATTGAGCAGATCCTCTTTCAGGCGGATGAGCTGCTGCTTTTGTTTCAGGGCATTTTCGGACACGGCTTCGTCAAGGAGCTGGTCGGACTTTTTTATATAGAGCCGGATCGTGTCCGGATTCTGCCGGGCGTCGATATATTTCCGCGCTTCGTGGATAAAGGCCTGCACGTCATGTTTCCGGTCTGCGCTTTTTGGTTCCTCTCCGCGTCCGGCGGCCATGATCGATACATCGTTTTGCAGCGTATAGGTCTGCGCATGGGGGAACGCCTGCCGGAAACTGCTTTCCAAAGCAGGATAATGGCGGCAATAGCACAGAATAGTCCCGTTCTTTCCGGCGAGCTTTTCCGCTTCTTTGATTGTGGCATGGACCGGACCGAGGTCGCTGCCGCCGTCCAGGATCACCAGATCAAAATAGCCGGGAGCCAGAGGGACGCTGTCATAATCGGAAGCCAGCCAGGAAAGCTTTGGCGGATTTTGGATCAGGGCGATTCTGTCCAGCCAGGGCGTCTGACTGTCGTCTCCCATCACATCGGTCACGCAGCACAGAGAGGACGCCTCGTTGAATAACCCCAGCAGGACAGACAGATAGTAGCTCATTACGCCGCAACCGCAGCCAAACTCGCATACCCTGACGGGCAGAGGGGATTCCATGAGGCGGGAAATGACTAAGAGCTGCATCAGCAGGTGTTCCGCGGCGAAAGGAGCTTCCGGCGTGCCTTCGCTCAGGGCGGGATGCTGTTTTTGCAGATTTTCAATCAATGCCGGAATAGTCAGGATGCCGTCGGCCTGATCGGCCATCGTGTGAAGGGGAATACGGCTCCTGTTGGCCAGATAATTCCGACAGGACAACAGTACGGTTTTCTGATCCTGCGCAACATACGTATAGGCGGAGTTTTCAAAAATCAGTTTTCCCATCTTATGCTCCTTCAAAAATCATTTCGTATAGCCTTGCGGTAATGCGCTCCATATCAAACTGTTCCTCGCCGTATGCCAGGGCTCGGGCGGACAGATCTTCCAGACGGGGATTGCGGCACAGAGAGAGCAGGGCGGCGGAAAATGCCTCCGGGACGCTCTCCGCGGCCAGCCCGCATCGGCCGTTGCCGATGGCTTCCCGGTAAGCGTCAAATTTACCCACGGCCATGGCGCATCCGGCGTTCAGGGCTTCGGCGATCACATTGGGGGTACCGCCTTCGACCAGCGAGGGAAGAGCAAAGATTTTTGCCTGCAGATATTCCTGCCGCAGGGCGTTTCGGTCCTGTATGGGGCCGGTGAGGCATACGCGGTTTGTGAGGGAAGGATGCCGCTCATAAAAGCCGTTCATAAAAGCGGTAAATTCCGGCGACGATGAGCCGACGAGCCGAAGCGTCCAGCCGGGAATCTCATCGGCTATACGCGCGAATGCATCCGCCAGCACGGGCGTACATTTGGAAGGAGAGCCAAGACGGGCTACCGTGAGAATGACGTCCTTTTTGCGGGCGAAAGGAACGGCGGGAAGGGCGGAGAAATCGTAGAAGCCGTTGGGAATGCAGTGGATTTTCCAGGGCCATTTGATATTCAGATATTCCTGGACGACCCTGCTGGAGGTTGCGATCACGTCGCAGCGCTCCATGAATTCCGTGAAAAGGGGATGGAACCACAAAAGGGTGTCCATCCAGTAGCCGTTGGCGTCCAGCCCCACATAGATTTTTCCGTTGGGATTTTGCTGCTTATAGACGCGGGCGGCGGCGAAATTTTCACTGTAGCACCCGCGCAGGATCAGACAGTCGATGCGGGAGGATTCCTCCCGCAGCCAGGCAAGTTTTGTTTCTTCCCGGCCGTCGGCCAGAAATTTCATCTGCAGGCCCCTGACGCAGGATTCCAGATAGGGATAATCATCGCCTTTGGCTCCGACCATAGTGACGTCGCAGTTGTGATTTTTATAAAGCAGGTACGGGATCAGGCCGCAGTCTTTGATCAGCTCCACATTGCTCCATCCCCGTCCATAGGGCGCAAGGGCCGCCACTCTCTTTTTTGTTGTAGGTGTCATGTAGAAATTTCCTTTCCGGTGGGAGCGTTGCAGCAACGGTATGAATTAATATGTTGATTATATACAATTTTTTTTCAAAGGGCAACTGCTTTTGACGTTAACGTCCGCCGCAGGTTTTGGGGGATTAGGAAGGGAGGTTGAAAGAAGACGAGAAAAAAAGCCCCGCCGTCAAAGACGACAGGGCTTTTGGTAAAAGCGTCAATATTTATCCATATCATTTACAAATTCGCCGCTGAAGCTCGGGGCCGAAGAAACGGCATGAACCGTGGCGGGAGCGGTATAATTGTAGTCATCCGAATAATCCGGAGTCGCCTCCGGCGCCGGCTCGGGTTCCGGAATGGATACCGTCGGCTGGCTGATCGGAGAGGGAGCGCTGTTTTTCAGGCGGAAACGGCTCACCAGGTTCTCCAGCTGACTGGACTGGCTGAACAATTCTTCGCTGGCCGCTGCGCTCTGCTCTGCCGTGGCGGAATTCGTCTGGACGACGGAAGAGATCTGATCAATACCCTGGGTAATCTGCGCAATACCCTCTGCCTGCATATCGGACGCCTGGGTGATTTTGGTCATGTTCCCGGAGATCTGTTGCGCGCTGGTAACCACTTTGATCAGGGATTTCTGAGTATCTTCGGCAATCTGATTACCTTCGGCTACGGCGTTGAGTGAGTTGCCGATCAGTACGGTGGTGTCTTTGGCTGCCTCGGCGCTCTTGGAGGCCAGGCTGCGCACCTCGTCGGCCACAACGGCGAAACCTTTTCCGGCCTCTCCGGCACGGGCGGCTTCCACGGCGGCGTTCAGTGCCAGAATATTGGTCTGGAAGGCGATATCTTCAATGGTCTTGATAATTTTCTCGATTTCGCTGGAACAATCGTTGATCTTCGTCATAGCCTCCACCATGGAGTTCATCATGGCGTTGCTGCTGTCCAGCTCGCTGCCGGTTTCGGAAATCAATGCATTAATGTCGCGTGCATTCTGGGCGGTCTGGGTAACCTGGGTGGACAGGTCGTTCAGGGTGGCGGCCAGCTCCTCCACGGAACTTGCCTGCTCCGTTGCGCCCTGGCTCAGGGCCTGCGCGCCGCTGGATACCTGATCGGAACCGCTGGCCACCTGGGCGGCGGCTTCGTTGAGACGAGTTAAGGTATCGTTCAGCGACATGGTAATCTTATTGCCGGAAGATTTGATGGATTCAAATTCTCCCAGATAATCCATATCAAAATCCACGGTCAGATCGCCGGTGGCCAGGGAATCCAGTTTCGAACAGATATGCTCGATGTAGCCGGATAAGGTTTTCAGCACGAAACGAAGATTATCGGCCAGCACACCCAGCTCATCCTTTGCTTCATAAGTGACAGTCGAATGCATGTTGCCCTCGGCCATGGCTTTTACGGCTGTTTCGATCTCGGCTATCGGGTAAGTGATGGCCCGGATGACCCGGATGATCAAAATAAGAGCGAAGATAATACATACGATGGCCAGGACAAAAAGCGCCGTCTGGCACACTTTTTTGACGGACATGGCGGAATCGTGGTATTCCGTCGCGCTGGCTTCGGCGCTGCCGATAGCCTCCTCCAAAAGATCGTAGAGTGTGTCGCAGGCAGTCATGTATTCGCCGCCGATGATGGCGATGGCCTCGTCTTTGCTGCCGCTTTTAAGAAGAGATACGGCGTCTTGTCTGGCGCTCGCCGTTTTTTCCCCGGCAGATTCGATAGACTGGAGTACGGACGCGTCGCCGTCATAACAGGCTTTCAGCGCCTCCATATTTTCGCTGCGTCTGGCGGCCGCCCCGTCAATGTCGGACAGGATTGCCGTAAGCTGCGTCTCGTCCGCCGAGTAGGCGCGGAACAGGTCCAGCTGGATCTCCTGAGTGGCGGATTTAATCCCCATGGCGTTCTGCACCATCGGATAGGGCGTCGTGTAAAAACGCTCCAGGCCGTTGGACACGTTGCTTAAGCCCACAAACGCGGCAATTACGGTGACCAGGTAGAAAATCATCATAATACCGTAAGTAAGAAAAAGCTTACTTCTTAATCTTAAATTTTTAAACACCTCTGATTCCTCCTGTATGTAGAGATATATTTACGTATAGAATCATTTTATAACGGATTCACACAAATGTAAATATCTATTTATAGAACAAAATATATTCGCATAAGAAGTTTTTTACTGGAGTTCCACTAATTGGTTAATTAAAATTCATACTTATTAAATAGGCTATAAAATTTTGGGAGTTTTCAAAAAAAACTTTTCAATTGGGGAAAAACGTGGCATAATAGTATGTGTTAGAATGAGTGTTAATAAACATTTACAAACCGACGATGAAGTATGTGGCGGGTATCAAGGAGTAGAACATAAGGGAGACAGATACTATGGCAATCGATTATTCGGTTTATCAGAAACAATATGAAGATTTCAACAGGCTGCTGTCCCAGATTCAGGCATTGAGCGCATACGGCAGTCAGTCTCTGGGGGGGCAGGTGACCGGCACGCAGAGCTTTGCCGATGTTTTTAACAATGCGGCGCAGACGGTAAATGCCCCGGAGAGTATGGACGCTATTTTCGAGGAGGCGGCCCGGACGTATCAGGTACCGGTGGAACTTCTGAAAGCCGTAGGTAAAGTAGAGTCCGACTTTAACCCGAAGGCCGTATCCTATGCGGGCGCCCAGGGCGTCATGCAGCTCATGCCGGGTACGGCAAAAGAGCTGGGGGTAACGGACGCTTTCGATGCCAGGAGCAATATTATGGGCGGGGCAAAATATCTGGCCCAGAAGCTTCGGAAATATAACGGGGACATAGACCTCACTCTGGCGGCATATAATGCCGGGAGCGGTACTGTGGCAAAGTATGGAGGGGTACCTTCCTTTACACGTAAATACATAGAAAAAGTGAAAGGCTACATGGGACAGAATCTGACCACCGGCAGGACGGTGAGTACCCGGACCGGCAGTCAGGCGCTTTCGGCGGCATCGGCGGCGCAGTCCTATATGCCGACGGTCCTGACGGCGCAGTCCTATACGCCGGCGGCTTTGGCGGCGCAGATGTACAGCCAGTCGTCTCTGGCATCGGATTTGCAGCGTTCATCCGTGGCTGCCGACGGCGGTCTGGGGACGGTGTCCGATGTACTGGAGCAGGTGAAGAACGGCTATATGGATTATGAGCAGGAGGATGCGCAGTATTATACGCAGCTGATGAAGCTGCAGATGCAGAATCAGGCTATGGGCGCGCTGGGCCAGATGCTCTCCGGCGATGACGGGCAGGACTCATTGTTAAGCCTGTAGAGCGTCTGGGATACCGTCGTCGGCCCCGGTTGGGAAAGTTTCTCAAATGTATACCTGAGGGCTGCGAAAAATGCCAATTTCAAATATAAACCACTAGACTTTTTCGGGATAGTGTATTATAGTAGGTCTATCTGGCGATCTATAATGTCAAGAAAAGTTCAAGAAAGTGAGTAATGCGATGTTTGGAAATACGATATCCATGGCGGAGAAAGCCCTGTCTTATTTATATAAGAAGGAAGAAGTCCTGATGAATAATATGGCGAATGTGAGTACGCCCGGCTTTAAGCGGACAGACGTCAGCTTTGAGGAGGAGTTTCGCAGTAAGCTGATCGAGGCCAGCGGGTCGAAGAGCAGCCGTGCCATGCCGGACGCGATTGCGGAGAGCAATTATACGCTGTACAGCCGGGACGATTCCGCCAGAGTGGATGAGAATAATGTAAATATGGATGTGGAACAGACGGAGTTCGCCAGAAGCGGGCTGCAGTATCAGTACCTGATGCAGAGTGTCAATATGGACTTTAAGCTGCTTCAGACAGCGATTAAAGGACAGTAATCCGAAAGATCCGGTTTGAGAACGCCGGGATATGACGACGAAAGGAAGGATACATAGCTATGGACGAGATGTTTATAACCCCTATTGAGCCGATGATTCTGTCCGGCCTGTCCGGGACGGCGCAGAAAGTAAAAGGACAGGACGGTATATCCCTGTTTCAGGGTATTTTCCGGGAAGCGATTGATAATGTGAGGATATCCGATGATGTGAAAAACAAGGAGCAGTATCTGCTGGCGACCGGCCAGGCGGAGGACCCCCATTCTTACCCGATTGCAGCCGCTAAAGCGCAGTTGTCTGTGGATATGCTGGTGGCGCTGCGGTCCAAAGCGTTGGAATCTTATACGGAAATTATGCGTATCAGTGCGTAACACACTATCGTAGGTGCGGACTGATATTTTTGACTGCCGTGAGATTTTGCAGCATTGGTGTACTATCTGCATGATACTCAGGCAGTACACCAGTATATATAATTTAAATTAAGAGAGTTTTGGACAATGAAAGAAAAAGTTGGTCAATTAAAAGAATGGGCCGGAAAATTGAGCCGCAGGACCATCATACTGATCATTGCCGGGGCGGCCGCGCTGATTATCGGGGCGGTTGCGATTGCGTTTGTTTTGAATAACCGGCCGTATGAAGTGCTGTTTTCCGGTTTGGGAGAAGATGAGTTTCGTCAGATCACCAATAAGCTGGTGGAGGATGATATAAATTTCCGCTATGAGGGGAATACGACGATTCTGGTCAGAAGCGATATCGTGGATCAGACGAAGGCGACTCTCGTTCAGGAGGGTTATCCCAAAAACGGATTTACATACGATACGTTTATCAACAATTCCGGCATGATGACGACGGACTCGGATAAAGCCACCTACAAGGTTTATGAGCTGCAGGACCGTATCGGAGCGACGATTCGTCTGTTTGACGGGGTGAAGGACGCGAAAGTGACCATAGCCCTCGGCGAACAGAGTTCCTATGTTTTGAGCGATACGACGAAGACCAGCGCTTCGGTGGTGGTGATCATGGAGAATGGAGATTCTCCTTCCGCCGAGCAGGTGCTGGGTATCCAGCGGCTTGTGGCGAAGAGTATCCCGGATATGGAGCTGACGGACGTGGCGGTCCTGGATGGCAACGGCAGAGACGTGTCTCAGGAGGCGGAGGGCGGTTCGTCCGCCACCGGCGAGGAGAATGAAGAGCTGGCCCGGATAATAGAAGATCAGGTGATCAGCAGCATCATGAAAGTGCTGGGGCCTGTCTACGGTAAAGAAAACGTTGCGATCACCGCCAGAGCGCAGCTTAATATGGAGACGCTGGTCCGCGAGTCGATCACGTATAATACGCCGGAGAAAATCGACGAACAGGACAAGACAGGAATCGTTGACGAGGAAGAGGTTTACAGGGAACAGGCCGGCGCGGATGACGCCGCGGGCGGCGTGGCGGGCACGGAACAAAACGCCGATACGCCCGAATACAACACGAACGGAAACACGGACAATACGAGAGCCTACAGCGAGAAGACCGTAAGGGATTATCTCGTGAATCAGATCAAGGAACAGGGGCAGGTGCCCGCGGGGGTTCTGGACGATCTTACGGTTTCCGTTGCCATCAACGGAGAGGGATACGGCAGCCTGCGGGAAGATCAGCTCCGGAATATCATCGGCAACGCGGCCGGTATCGCGGTGGCGGACCGGGCGGATAAAATTGCGGTGGTGAGCGCTCCCTTTAATACGGGCCGGGATGAAACGCCGGAAGAAGATACGCCTACCGGGTTCCTGGCGGTTCTGGATACGGTCCCCATCTGGGCATTGATTGCAGGAGCGGTATTAATCCTGCTGCTGATCGTGGTCATTATCATACTGGTTGTCCGCGGGCGGAAACGCAAGAAAGAGCAGGAAGAGGAAGAGGAGGAGGCCTTGCAGGAAGGCGAAGGCGAGGCGGCTCCGGTACTTGACCTGAATCAGGAGCTTCAGGAGATCCAGAACGACAGAGGCATGGAACTGAAACGGAGCATTCGCGAATTTGCCGAGCAGAATGCGGAGATTTCCGCGCAGTTACTGAGAAGCTGGTTAAATGGAGGAGATGGAGATGGAGAATGAGAAACTGACTCTCCCGCAGAAAGCCGCGGCGGTAGTTGTCTCCCTCGGAGCCGATAAGGCATCCAAGATTTATAAACAGCTGAATGAGAATGATATAGAGAAGCTGACCATTGAGGTGGCCAGACTGGGCCATATCACGCCGGAACAGATGGAAGAGGTCCTGGATGAGTTTTATAAGACCTGCCTGACCCAGAAGGTGGTGACGGACGGCGGTATGGAGTATGCCAGGGCCGTTTTGGAAAAGGCCTTTGGCGAGAGCACGGCGCAGACGCTGCTGGAACGTCTGGCAAAATCGTTAAAGACCCGTCCTTTCGAATTTATCCGAAAAAGCAATGTGCGGAACCTGATTTCGTTCCTGCAGCATGAGCGTCCGCAGACCATCGCGCTGATCCTGTCCTATGCGGACCCGGATCAGGCGTCTATGGTGATCAGCGAACTGCCTAAGGAAAAGCAGATCAAAGTGGTGGAATCCATCGCGAGGATGGAGAGCGCGTCTCCCGACGCTATCAAGATTGTGGAGGCTTCTCTGAAGAAGAAATTCGAGAGCGTCCTCACTACGGCAGATTTTACGACCATCGGCGGCATCGATTACATAGCGGACGTCATGAACCATATGGACAGGGCGAACGAGAAGTACATATTCGACGAGCTGGGCAAAGAGAACGAAGAGCTGGCGGATACGATCCGGAAGAAGATGTTTGTGTTCGAGGATATCGTGTCTATGGACAATCGTTCGATCCAGCGTTTTATCCGCGAGTGCGACGTCAAGGATATCGTATACGCCCTCAAGGGTTCCGACGACAAGATCAAAGAGCTTGTATTTGCAAACGTATCTACCCGTATGGCCGAGAGCATCCGGTCCGATCTGGAAATCACCGTCAATGTGCGTCTGCGTGACGTTGAGGAGGCTCAGCAGAGGATTGTCGGCGTGATCCGAAGGCTCGAGGAAGCAGGAGAGCTGATTATCGTTAAGAGCGGAAAGGATGAGATCATTGCCTAAGATTGTGAAGAAGCCCGGCGAAAATCAGAATGTCAGATCCTTTGATTTTTTTGCGGGGTTCAGAATTGACGAGCCGGATACACCCGATGAACCGGAGGAAGAGCTGGCGGAGGCCGAAGAAGAGGAGGAAATTTCCCTGCTGTCGGAAACGGAGAGGGAGATTCTGGATCAGGCCAGAAAGCAGGCGGATAAGATCCTCGGCGATGCGCGGGAGCAGGCGGAAATCCTGCGGGAACGCTCTTTTACAGAAGGGCGAGAAGCGGGTCTGAGAGAAGGCTTCGAGGCTGCTCACAGGGAGCAGCGGGAGATCCTGGACGAGGAGATCCGCGGTCTGCAGCAGAATATCAGGGAAGTCATAGAGAGCGTCTCCATTGAAAAGACGAAGATGCTGGAAAAATATATAGACGACCTGAAACGCATATCTCTGGCGGTGGCGGAAAAGATCGTGCAGACCAGCCTGCAGTCCAGCGGCGATATTGTGAAACGGATGATCCTTTCGGCTACGGATAAGATTACCCGAAAACAGTGGGCAAAAATTTATCTCACAAAATGCGAGGCAGGCGTGTCTATGGAAGTGGACGCGGAGTTTTTGGAGGCGTTGTCCGGCCTGTCCGATAATATAAAGATCATTACCATGCATAACGGGGAAGCGGGTACCTGTATCATAGAGCTTCCGGATGAGATCATAGACGCCAGCGTCAGCACGCAGCTGGAAAATATCAAGGATATACTGAATAACGTCAGGGCATAGCCGAGGTGAAAAAGGTGTTTTCAAAATTGCCGGAATTAATCCAGAAGACGGAAACGGTAAGCTACATAGGGAAAATTGAGAATGTTGTCGGTATGGCTCTGGAGTCTTCGGGGAACCGGGCCAGTATCGGCGACATTGCCATGATTTATAATGAAGAAAAGCGCCGGCAGATACCTGTGGAGGTGGTAGGCTTCCGCGGGGACAAAATACAGCTGATGGCTTACGAGAATATCAACGGCGTGTCGGCGGGGAGCTTTGTGCGCAATACCAAACGCCGTCTGAAAATCCCGGTGGGAGAGTTTCTGCGGGGGCGGATCATAGACGCCACCGGGAAGCCCATGGACGACTTGGGACCGTTTCCCTCCCCGCGCTATTATTACGTGGAGAATACTTATATTAATCCGCTGAAAAGGCCGCCGATCACAGATACCCTGGAATTCGGAGTGAAAGCGATCGACGGATTGAATACAATAGGAAAAGGGCAGCGTATCGGGATCTTCGCCGGCAGCGGCGTAGGTAAGAGTACACTGCTCGGCATGATTGCGAAGAATGTGAAGGCCGACATCAATGTGATCGCCCTGGTGGGTGAGCGTGGCCGTGAGGTGCGCGAGTTCATTGAGAAAGATCTGGGACCGGAAGGAATGAAAAGGAGCGTCCTGGTGGTGGCGACGTCGGATCAGCCGGCCATGCTGCGCATGAAATGTCCTCTGGTGGCGACCACCATTGCGGAGTACTTTAAGGATCAGGGGAAGGATGTGCTTCTCATGATGGACTCCCTTACGAGGTTTGCCATGGCGCAGAGGGAAATCGGCCTGGCGACGGGGGAGCCACCGGTGGCCAGGGGATATACGCCGTCCATATACGCGGAGTTCCCGAAGCTTCTGGAACGCAGCGGAAAGTTTGAGAAAGGGTCCATCACCGGTGTGTATACCGTGCTGGTGGAGGGTGACGATACCAACGAACCGATCTCGGATACGGTCCGCGGTATTTTGGACGGACATATCGTGCTGACCAGGAAACTGGCCAATGAGAATCATTTCCCGGCCATTGACATTAACGCCAGTATATCCCGTCTGATGACGGAGATTGTTCCGCCGGAACACCGGGAGGCGGCGGCCAGGATGCGGGATATTTTGAGTATATACGCAAAGAATGAGGATTTGATATCGATCGGAGCATACAAGGCGGGGTCGAACCCGCGTCTGGACGACGCCATCGCAAAGATTGATAAGGTCAACGAATTTTTGATGCAGAAAATTGACGAGAGTTTTTCAGGGGAGGAAGCCCTGCGGATGATGCGGGCGATTGTAGAATGAAAAAATTCTTTTTTGCGTTGGAGACGGTCTTAAGCTATAAGGAACAGGTACTGGACGGCCTGAAGGGCGAACATGCCAGAATATTGGCCAAGGTCCGGGAGTGTGAGCGGGCTCTGGAGGCGCTGGAGGAAGAGAGATGTCTGTGCGCATCGGAGTTTCAGGAGCATAGAATAAAGGGAATGACCATTGGAGAGGCCCATGCCTATGAGGGCTATCTGGACTCTCTGAGGATTCGTATATACATGAAGCAACAGCAATTGGCGAAACTCCGGGAACAGGAGGAGGCCAAACGCAGCGAGGTGGTGGAGGCCAAAAAGGAGACCTCCTCTATCGATAAGCTCAAGGAGAAAAAAAGGGCCGAATATGATAAGGCAGTCCAGAAAGAGGATGAAAATTTTATTGAGGAATTTGTGACCACGAAAAATGCCATGGCCCGCCTGATTGGGTAATCCTGCACATGTGCAGATTACTATAAATATTTTATTATGATAAGAAAGGAGGAATGACCAATGAACATGTTTAATGTGGCGACGGCTCTGAATGCCGGGAATCGGCCTGCGGAAAGCGGAAAAAGCGGAAAGAATTCCGGAGAAGTGACGGATGATTTCAAAAAGCTCTTCCAGGGAAAAGAAGAAGGCGCGGGTAGTGCCGCGGAGGATACCGGCGTATCCGGGAAGGATGTAACCCAGAAAAAGGATGATATCCAGAAGAAGGACGACGTTCAGAAAACGCCGGGACAGGAGAGCGAGGGTCAGGACCAGAATGTTCAGACGGCGTCGCTTTTTGCGGCTTATCAGATCGACCAGGGCCTGCGTTCGGAAGTGCTGCAGGCAGAGCCGGAGACCGAGACGGTGACCGGAGAAAATCTGACGGGACTTGTGGAAGAAGCCGAGGTAATCGTCGGGACACAGCAGCAGGAAGCGGATCTGCAGCCGGTTCAGGCGGAATCGCAGGCCGTGGCGCAGGCTTTGCCGGCGGAAAAAGCCGCGGATGAAAAAGTCGGGATCAAGACAATGCCCGAGGAGGCCGCACAGCCGGCTGACGCGCCCGTCGTTTCCCGAAGCGTGGCGAAACCATCTTCGTCCGGACAGGGAGACAAAGCGCAGACAGACGACCGGAGCGCGGAGCAGACGGTGCAGGCGCCGGAGCAGCCGGTGCAGACAGAGACCGTGCAGGAGACGGCTCCCAGAGAGACTGTCCGGATGCCGGTACCTCAGCCGGAGGCTCTTCCCGAAAAGCTGACCGATCAGCTTCTGACCAAAATGGCAGACGGCGTGAAGGAGTTTGAGATCCAGATCGAGCCGGAGAATCTGGGAAAGATCGCGGTAAAGATCAGCTATGAGAACGGCCAGGCCAATATTTCCATCATCTGTTCCGAGCGGAAAGCGCTGGATGTGCTGGGCCAGAATGTGAGAGAGATCTGCAACGTGGTCGAGCGAAATTTCGGTGGGTCTACCACGATCATTTTGGATAAGCCCGACAATGATTACCTGAATCAGACCAGAGACGAGAACGGCCAGGGCCGGCAGAATCAGGAACAGGAACAGCCCAAGGAAGGAAAACAGCAGCAGAGCGAAGACGATGCAGAGCAATTCCTGCAGAAGCTGCGTTTGGGGCTGGTGGGGTAACGGATATAAAGGAGAATAAGTAAAATGGCAGTAGAATTCAACAGTAATGCGGCTCAGGCGCTCTATAACGAAGCCTTGGGGACGCAGACCACGGCGCAGTCGAACAATACCATGACCGTGGATGATTTCTGGCAGCTTTTTGCCGCGGAGCTTCAGTACCAGGATATGACCAATCCCATGGACAACGCGGATATGATGAACCAGATGACCCAGATGTCCTCGATGAACGTGATGTCCTCGATGGCCGATGCGATTTCAAATTTTTCGACGGTGATCAATAATCTTTCTACGGTGACGCTGACCTCCTACTCGACAGGTCTTCTGGGAAGAGAAGTGACGGTGGCCCTTACGAACGACGAGGGAAAAATCATTGGTAAGACAAAAGGTACCGTGACAGGCGTGGATCTGACGGGAGGTACGTCGGTATATGTGGACGGCGTGAAATACAGCATATCCCAGATCATGTCCATGGGCGAGGTGCCGGATGAGCCGGCGACGGATACGAACGCGCCGGATCAGACACAGACCACGACGTGACAGGCGGGGGGTGTTAGTGGATGGGTAAAATTAATCAGATAACCAACGCAGGCGCGCTTCAGCTGCAGCATGCGTCAGCCCAGCTACAAGCGCAGACAAAGACCAACGCGGACGTCAGCGTACAGTTTTCGGAGCTTCTGCAGAAAGAAGCCGGCCGGTCGTCCGTTCATTTTTCCAAACATGCGGTTCAGCGTGTGCAGGAGCGCGGAATCCAGATGACAGACAGTCTGCTGGGCGATTTGAACCAGGCCGTTCAGAAGGCCAGGGAGAAAGGCGCCAGGGACGTGGTGGTCATCGGACAAAGCGGGGCCTTCATCGTCAATGTGCCCAACAATGTGGTGGTAACGACCATGTCGGGTACGGAGATGCGGGAAAATATTTTTACAAACATAGACAGCGCTGTTTTAATGTAAGCCGGACCATTTATGGGAGCTTGGCGTCTGCGCGATTCACAGACGCATAAGACAGCGGGAGACGGAATAAGAAAGGAAGTATGGTAAAATGGTCAGATCAATGGTTGCCGCAGTTGCGGGCCTGAAATCCCATCAGTCTAAGATGGATGTAATCGGTAACAACATTGCAAACGTAAATACCTGGGGTTACAAGTCGTTCAACTACAACTTTGCGGATTCCATGTACGCGAATTCCACCAACAGTACGGAGGGAAGCGCCAGGAACGGTGAGGCGGGCGGACGCAATGCTTCCCAGGTAGGTTATGGTTCGGTCATGTCCTCCATCACCAATGAGTTTGGCAAAGGCGCGCCGTCGCCCTCTTCCAATCCTCTGGACTGTATGATCGACGGTACCGGGTTTTTCCTGGTGGGCAACATGATAAACGGAAGTTTTACAAATGTAAAGGATTCCGGCCTGTATCTGTCCCGGGTGGGTATTTTCCGCGTGGACAGTAACGGCTATCTGGTGGACGACCAGAGGAATTATGTATACGGCTATGCGCTGGAAGAGGGCAGCGGTATCCCGGAAGTCCCGGCGTCAGCGGCGTCCTATGACGTGGCCAACGCTCAGCTTGATATTGCAAACAATGGTGACGGTACGTATACGGTAACGATTGCCGGTATTTCAGTTACTACCAAGCAGACCGAAATAGAGGAGATGATCAAAGACTGGATTTCCAATGTGGCGGGAAAGGAAGAACTCCCGGATGGTACGACGCCGAACCCGTTCCAGAATTATAACGTCGGATATACGAACTATAGAGGAACGTACAATGGGGAAGCAGCCAGTACCGGTATTACGGTGGATCTGGCGGTTTCCGCCAAAAGGGCCGGCGAGGATGCGAACAGAGCATTGCTTTATCCTGGCGGTAATACTATTTTTACCGGCGCTACAGTTACGGAGACCGCGGGACAGAACCGTGAGGCCGGCGTGCGAGCCCGGTATGAGAATCAGCTCTCGGCCCTGCGCATCCCGATTGATCCCCGGACCGGTATGCAGTACGAGATCCAGAGCTATAAGATCAATGAGGACGGTACCATCGTAGGCGTGGATAAAGATAACCGTACCATTACTATCGGCAAGATCGCCCTGGTCATCGTGGAGAATCCCAACGGCCTGGAGAAGAACGACGGTTATTATTACACCGTGGGCGCCAATGCCGGCGACGTGTCGGCCACCGAGGCCAACGGCGGTCCGGCAGGTACGATCATGGGCGGTTATCTGGAGATGGCCAATGTGGATCTGGCTAATGAGTTTTCCAATATGATTACCTGCCAGAGAGGTTTCCAGGCAAATTCCAAGATCATTACCGTGACCGACGAGATGCTTCAGGAACTGGTGAATATGAAACGTTAAGGCCGTTAAGCGGGCAGCGGAGCGGTTTGCAGCTATAAGTATGGCCCTTCTGATCCGGCCGACGGGGCCGGGGGGGGGGGCGCAGGAAAACGTATACCGGGATATACAATATATATTCCGGTATACGTTTGAAAAGTAAGAGGAACTATGATATGATAATGCTGACTAAATTGAATAATGTGAAAATCGTATTGAATTGTACCCAGATTGAGTCGGTAGAACTGATACCGGAGTCCAAAGTGATTATGATGAACGGTAAGTTTTTTATTGTCAAGGAAAGCGCGGAAGAAATAATTGAGAAAATGATAGAGTACAATGGACGAATCCATTGTTACCATACAATAGATAAAGAGTAAGGCGGTGAAGTTAAGGTGGATGTAACAAGTATTATAGGTTTACTGTTGGCGATCGTGCTGATTGTCGTCGTGGGTATCGGCCCGGCGAAGCTGGGGAATTTCTGGGACCCTCAGAGTGTGGCTATCGTAATCGGCGGTACCATAGCGGCCGTCGTGGCCAGCTATCCGTTAAATCAGCTGTCAAAGATACCCGGCCATATCAAACTGTTGATACAGGGAAATAAGTACAACATGGCAGCCCTTTTGAACACGCTGGAAGAAATGGCTCAGCTGGCCAGGAAGAACGGCCTTCTGGCCCTGGAGGAGAAAGCCAATGAGGTCAACGATCCCTTTTTCAAGCAGGGCATCATGCTGATCGTGGACGCCACGGAACCCGAGGAGGTGCGGTCCATGCTGGAAAACGAGCTGGACGCCATGTCCGAGCGGCACATGTCCGCCATCAATCTGTACACGAAGGCTTCGGCTTTTGCCCCGGCTTTCGGTATGATTGGTACGCTGGTAGGTCTGATTAACATGCTGAAAGGCATGAATCTGGACGAGGGCGGATCTTCCAATATCGGTCCGGCCATGTCCGTTGCGCTTGTCACCACCTTTTACGGCTGTATTCTGGCCAATGTGCTTTTTAACCCCATTGCGAACAAGCTGAATGTCCGCAATGAGGAGGAACTGTTATATAAACAGGTGATTATTGAGGGAATCCTGGCCATCCAGGCCGGCGACAACCCGAAATTCCTGAAGGAGAAGCTGGTCACTTATCTGGCTCAGAAGAACCGTGCGAAAGTATTAGGCGCCAGCGAGGGCGGCGGAGCCCAGGCGGATGCCCCGGCGGACAAATAGGAGGCAGCACAGGTTATGAAGAAGAACAAGAAAGCGCCGGAAGAGGGCGGCAGCTGGATGGATACCTACGGCGACCTGGTGACGCTGTTGTTGTGTTTCTTTGTACTTTTGTATTCTATTTCCAGTATCGATCAGGCAAAATGGGTGCAGATTGTCAAGAGCTTTAATCCGAACGCCACGGAGACCAACCAGATCGCCGTGGACCCGGAGGCGGAGGCGAATGACGAGGTGCCCGGCGGCGTGGAGGACGGTATAGACCCGGAAGATTTTGACGGCCTGTTCGAGAAGCTCCAGGCAGCGGTGAAAGAAGCCGGTATAGAATCGGAAGTGGAGCTGTTTAAGGGCGAAGGCTATACGTTTATTACCTTCCGGGACAGTGTGTTTTTTGACGGCGACAGCTCTGTGATTAAGAGCGACGGGACCAATATTCTGGACGCTTTTTCAAAAATCATATCGGATGTGACGGATTCCATCAAAGAAATTGAGGTGCTGGGCCATACGTCCCAGGCCGATCCGGATAAGCCGAACAATCCGGAAACGGACCGGGTACTGGCTTCGGAGCGCGCGGCCAGAGTGGTGGCCTATGTCCAGGAGCATTCCGGTATCGAGCCGGAAAAGATCCTCAGTACCGGATACGGTCAGTGGAAGCCGATAGCCCCGTTTGATACGCCGGAAAACAGGGCGAAAAACCGGAGAGTGGAGATTCTGATCACCAGATCCGACAGTGTGGAACAGAGCCTTGAGGAGTATTATAAGCAGATGAACAGAACCTCAGAGCAGTAATACTGAAATGAAAGTGGGAGTTTAGGATGGCAGATGTATTATCACAAAGTCAGATAGACGCGCTGCTGAATGCTATGCAGAATTCGGATAACGAGGACAGCGTAGCCGAGGAGCCGTCGACGCCTGAACAGGAATACAGAAAATATGATTTCTACAGTCCTAAAAAGTATACAAAAGATAAGCTGAAAATGCTTCGCAGCATCTATGATAATTATGCCAGAGTGGCTGCCACACAGATTAACGGTCTGTTCCGTGTGGCCAGTGAGGTGGAGGTCGTGGACGTTGAGGAGGAGAGGTATTACGAATTCGGTAATGCCTTGAATGAGACGGACGTTTTGGCCCTTGCCCACGTGGAACTGCCGGATCATTCCAAAAATCCGCCCATGGTATTTCATATCGCCCCGACCCTGATGGCGGCCATGATTGACCGCATGCTGGGAGGCACGGGTACGGATGTGAATGTGGATATGTCTTACACGTATACGGATATAGAGATCGCCCTGTATGAGAGGATTATCCGGTATCTGATTGCGATCACCTCCGATGTCTGGGCTCAGAACATTAAGTTCAAAATCGATTTTGAGCGTGTGGAGGAGAACCCCAGCATGTTCCAGGGGATCAGCGTGGACGAAACCGTGGTCATAATCATGATGCGGATACAGTTGGGCGATATCGAAGGTATGATGAATATCTGTATCTCCGGCACGATCTTAAGCAATATATTCGATCTGATGGATAAGACCAAATTCCTGGCTGATCAGGATGAGCAGGCGCGGATGCGCAATGATCGTGCGGATATCCTGGAGAGCATACGCGAGTCGAAGATGAACGTCACTGCTCAGCTCGGCGTAGCGAAGCTGAATCTGGACGATGTATACAATCTTCATGTGGGTGACGTTATCGATCTGAACAAGCCTCAGAATTCGCCGGTGTCCCTGTTTGTCGAGGGCCAGCCGTGGTTCAACGGTCAGCTTGGCGTACACAACAAGAATGTGGCCGTGAGAATTGAGAATCGTACTCTGGAACCCAAAGACGAAGCGGATGACAACGTGGCTGTATAATTTACCAGATAATTCTATGGACTTATCTGCGTATATAAATTACAATGAAAATAAAAAGAGAGGTATAAAAAATGGCGAAAATAATGTTGGTAGATGATGCGGCATTCATGCGGATGATGTTGAAGAATACGCTGACTCAGGCCGGATATACGGAGCTTGTGGAGGCGGAGGACGGCGCCAAGGCAGTAGAGCTCTACTCCGCGGAGAAGCCGGATCTTGTGTTTATGGATATTACCATGCCCAACAAGGACGGACTGGAGACTTTGAAGGAGATTAAGGCGATGGACCCGAAAGCGACCATCGTGATGTGCTCTGCCATGGGTCAGGAGACGATGGTTATGGACTCGATCAAGTCCGGAGCCAAGGACTTTATTGTGAAGCCTTTTAAGCCGGAGCGTATTTTGTCAACTGTCAAGAAGATACTTGGATAGGTCAGGGGGAAAGCGGTATGTCTTTTTTGAATTCTTTTGATATCAGCGCGTCGGGTCTGACCGCACAGCGGCAGAGGCTGGACGTTGCTTCCGAAAACATAGCAAGCTGGAATACGACCCGGACAGAGAGTGGCGGTACATATCGGAGAAAGATGGTAGTGCTGCAGGAAGTGCCGCTGACATCCTTTCGTACAGAATTCAACAGTCTCCTGCAGAGAACGGCCAGCAAAGGCGGCGTGAAGGTGACGCAGATCGTGGAAGATCAGCGTGATCTGAATCCCGTGTATGATCCGACTCATCCGGACGCAGATGAGAACGGATATGTGATGAGGCCCAACGTGGATTTGGTGAAGGAGACTACGGACGCCATGTCCGCGACCCGGTCTTACGAAGCCAATATTACGGCGTTTAACGCTATGAAGACATTAGCACAGAAGGCGTTGGAGATTGGCAAATAGAATAAAGGGTGATATCCCCGGAAGGAGACAAATGCTAGTATGAGTTCTGAGTATTTTAGTAAAATGGAAATAGACGCTATAGGCGAGATACTGAATATCAGTCTTGGAGCATCGGCTACAGCAGTTTCCACAATGCTGAATGCCCGGGTGGATATTACAACGCCAGTGGTAACGGTCGTGTCCAAAGAAGAATTTGAAATGGACCGGGTAGAGCCGGCGGTTGGCGTTGAGATTACCTATGTTGCCGGGCTGGAAGGCGATAACGTCATGCTTTTGAAAAGGCATGACGTGAAAGTGATTGTCGAAATGATCATGGGCATGGAAATGTCCGATGAAGAGTTCGAGCTGAATGAGATTAATATCAGCGCCGTCTGTGAGGTTATGAACCAGATGATGGGCGCTTCGGCCACGGCGCTGTCCGAGTTCCTGGGGAAAATGGTGAATATATCCACACCGATTTCCTTTGAAGTGAAAAACGATCAGGAATTTATTGATAAATATTTTGTTGACGACTGCCCTCAGGTGGTTGTCGGATTCACATTGAGGATAGCTGACCGGTTGGAAAGCGAGTTCTTCAATGTGATGCCTGTAAAGCTGGCTAAAGGGCTGGTTCAGGGCTTCCTCTCGGAGGAGGATATCCAGAATTACGAAGCGGCTCAGGCGTCGCCTCAGGAGGAGAGCGCGCCTGCTTCCGGTTCGGGCGGGGGCAATCTGTCTCAGGAAGAGATTGAGCGGCTTCTGGCAGGCGGAGACGACACGCCGGCTCCGACTCCGGCGCCGGCTTCCGGAGGCGCGAGTCTGTCTCAGGAGGAAATTGAAAAGCTTTTGGCAGGCGGGGATGTGCCTTCTGCGCAGGAAGAACCGCCGGCAGCGGCTCCGACGGCTCCGGAGGTTCCGCAGACAGCTCCGATACAGCCCGGTCCCGTGGTATCCGCTCCGCAGCAGCCGGTCATGATGCAGCCGGCGCCGACGCAGCCGGCCATGGATGTGTCTATGATGCAGATGCAGATGATGCAGCAGATGATGCAGCAGATGCAGACCATGCAGCAGCAGATGATGGAGCAGAAACAGGCTCCGCCGCCGGAACCGAAAATGATTCATGTTCAGTCTCCGAATCAGCCGAATCTGCGCCAGAGCAATGAAGTTGTCCTGGAAAGCGAGCAGGAGGAGAACATGGAGCTGATCATGAGCGTTCCTCTGGAGGTTTCTGTGGAAATCGGCAGGACGAGGAAGCTGGTGAAGGATATTCTTGACTTTACCAAGGGCTCTCTGGTGGTTCTGGATAAGCTTGCGGGTGAGCAGGTGGAGCTGTATGTCAACGGACAATGTATTGCCAAAGGCGACGTGGTGGTTGTGGAAGACAATTTTGGCGTTAGAATAACCGAGATTATGAAAGTTAATCTGGTTGCCTTAGGGTAGGGAAGGAATTGTATGTGGAGAGTAATTGCCACCTTTATTGCGGTGGCACTTATTATTTACCTGAGCTATATAGCCAGCAAATATATCGGCAGAGGATTAAAAAAGAGCGGCAGCTCCCGCTATATGCGTCTCCTTGACCAGGTAACACTGGGCCAGGATCGGCATGTGGCAATCGTGCAGGTCGGCGCGAAATATCTGCTGGTGGGCGTCACTGCGGGACAGATCAGTTTTTTATCGGAACTTCGGGATGAAGAGCTGGTACCGCTGTCGGCTGAGGAAGAAGACATGGAGATGAAAACGCCGGATTTCAGGAACATGTTGGAGAAGCTGAGCGAGCTTGGCAAAAGAGGAGGTAAGGATTCGTGAGTGATGCAGTATATGATTCGCTGATAAATGTCAACGGTGAGGAGGTTCCTACCCTTGATATACTGCTGTTGCTGACTATTATATCCCTTCTGCCCTCTCTTTTGATCATGACAACGTCCTTTACGAGGACCTTGATCATCATATCTTTTTTGAGAAACGCCATGGGTGTTCAGAATACGCCGCCCAACATGGTCATTGTGGGAATATCCATTTTTCTGACACTTTTTATCATGGACCCGGTGATCAAGGAGATCAATACAGAAGCGTATACGCCCTACAAGAATCAGGAAATCACCCAGGAGGTGGCTCTTGAACGGGCCCAGGTACCCCTGAAACGGTTTATGCTGGAGAATACGGAGAAAGCCTCCATGGAAATGTTTTCCGACGTGGCGGGCATAGAAGCGGTGGAGGACGAACTGGATCTGCCGATGACCGTAGTGATCCCGTCCTTTATGGCCAGCGAGCTGAAAAGGGGATTTGTGGCAGGCTTTTTGCTGTATATTCCATTTTTGCTGATTGATATCGTAGTGGCCAGTACACTGATGTCCATGGGTATGATGATGCTGCCGCCGGCTATGATTTCTTTGCCGTTTAAGCTTCTGCTGTTTGTGACTGTGGATGGATGGAATCTGATATTCTCTTCTATCATAAACAGTTTCCTGTGACGCGTAAATTAGGGAGGCATATACATGACGCAGGCTGAAATAGGAAATTTGATGTACGATGTATTTGTGCTGATTATACAGCTGGCAGGCCCCCTGCTGGTCATCAGTATGTTTGTGGGCGTACTGATCGCTATTCTGCAGGCGGCGACGCAGATTCATGAGCAGACGATTACTTTTGTACCGAAGCTGCTGGTCATTGGTATTATACTTGTATTTGGCGGCGGACGGATGCTGCAGGCCCTGCAGGACTTTACGGTCCGGGTATTCGGAATGATGTAAAGGCCATGTGAGGAGCGGTAAAATGACGATCAATACAACTGCGCAGATCACCCTGTTTGCCCTGATCTTGATGCGAATGTCCGGATTTGTGCTGCTGAACCCGATATTGGGCAGACGTAATATACCGTCGGTACTAAAGGCCGGATTTATTTTCATACTGTCGCTGATGGTATACTCCGTTTCCATGGAGGAGGAGGTCGTGGTCGACAGTACTCTGGAATTTGGCTTTTTGCTGCTGAAGGAATTTGCGGCCGGTTATGCCATCGGCTTTGTTATCGAACTGTTCTTTTTCGTCATAAGCTATGGCGGTTATATCATTGATTTTCAGCTGGGATTATCTATGGCTACGGTGTACGATCCCCAGAGTAATGCGCAGATGGCTGTGACAGGCAGCCTGCTGCAGGCGTGGTTAACCATGCTGTTTTTTGCGGTAAATGGACATCTGGCCCTTTTAAAAATTATGGTGACCTCCGCGCAGATTGTACCCTATGGGGGAATCGTGATCACGCAGAATCTGGCGTCGAGGATGATTGAGATATTTCTCATTTGTGTGGAGATGGGTATAAAGCTTTCGATCCCGATCATTGCCGCGGAGTTCCTGGTGGAGGTCGGCATCGGAATCATCAATAAAGTGGCCCCTCAGGTCAGTCTTTTGGTTATCAATATTCAATTGAAATTAATTGTCGGGGTTGGTCTGCTGCTTATCTGGTTTTCACCGATCGGCAGCTATCTGGAGAAAATCATTTCCGAGATGATGAAGACCGTACAGGGAATACTGACATTTTTATAAATGGCAATTGCCGCAGAAAGTGATGTGAGAGTCTTTGGCGTCAGAAGAAAAAACCGAAAAACCAACCGCCAAGAAGCGAAGGGATCAGCGTAAAGAAGGTAATGTCGCTTCCAGTAAGGATGTGATTGTGGTCGCTTCGCTTCTCGGATGTTTTTGGGTATTGCAGCTTTTGTTTCCCATGATGTATGAATCCATGCGGGAAGCCATGGAGTTCCAGATCCGTTCTATTGCGAATGTACAGGATCTGTCTCTGGGCTTTTTGCAGCAGATGGGCATGAGCGCGGTAACGGAGCTGTCTAAGTGCATATTTCCTCTGGGGGTAATCAGTATAGCCATATCCGTGGTGGCGACCGGCGTGCAGACGAAATTCCTGTTCACGATGAAGCCGCTGGGATTCAAGCTTAGTAAACTGAATCCTCTGAAGGGGATTAAGAATCTGTTTTCTGTAAAGAATCTGATTGAAATCTTGAAATCGGTTCTCAAGATCATTATATTGACGTTTATATTATATCAGCTCCTTCGGGAAGAGATCGTCGTACTGGCCCGGATGCTGGATATTAACGCGACGGTAGCCATGACCTATGTACTGAAAGAGATCATGGGAATGGTTTTTAAAATCTGTATCGTGTTTGCTGCTATAGCCGGTTTTGATTATTTTTATCAGCGATGGTCCTTTGAGAAGCAGATCAAGATGACCAAGGAGGAGGTCAAGGAGGAGTTCAAACAGGTTGAAGGTAATCCTCAGATTAAAGGAAGGATTCGAAGCCTGCAGCAGAGTATGGCCAGAAGCCGTATGATGCAGGCCGTGCCCGATGCGGATGTCATCATCCGTAATCCGACCCATTATGCGGTGGCATTGAAATACGACATAGATCACGATAACGCACCGGTTCTCGTGGCCAAAGGCCAGGATCTGATCGCCCTCAAAATCGTGGAGGTGGGTGAGGAAAATCATGTTACTGTCATTGAGAATAGACCGCTGGCAAGGGGGATTTATGCTTCGACGCCGTTAAACGGCGAGATTCCCGCCGAGTTTTACGGAGCGGTGGCGGAGATCCTTGTGGAAGTATTCCGTATGAATAAAAAGTTGGTGTAAGAGATGAAAAGAATATTGAACAATGCGGTATCTCTGATCGTGGTAATGATTGTGCTGCTTTTGATCATACCGCTAAACACGTTCCTGGTGGACGTGATGATTATTCTGAATATTGCCGTATCCATGCTGATTCTCCTGATCAGTATGAATATCAAAGAGCCGCTGGAATTTTCCATATTCCCGTCTTTGCTTTTGATTACGACGCTTTTCCGTATCGGTATTAACGTGTCGACCACGCGAAGTATTCTGGGTAACGGCGGTTCCGCCGGAGCGGTTATCCGGGCCATGGGCGATTTCGTTCTTCAGGGAAATGTGGTCGTCGGATGCGTAATCTTCCTGATCATCGTACTGGTGCAGTTTCTGGTTATCACCAAGGGTGCCGAGCGTGTGGCCGAGGTGGCGGCCAGGTTCACCCTGGATGCCATGCCTGGTAAGCAGATGGCCATCGACGCCGATCTGGGAAGCGGCCTGATCAATGAGGAGGAGGCCAAAGAAAGACGGCATAAAATACAGAAGGAAGCGGACTTCTACGGTTCCATGGACGGTGCTACCAAGATCGTAAAGGGCGACGCCACCATGTCTCTGATTATTACGGCAGTTAATTTTATCGGCGGCTGTGTGATCGGTATGGTAATGGGCGGCATGACTTTTTCGGAAGTGTTGTCGGTCTACTCCCTGGCTACGGTGGGTGACGGTCTGGTATCCCAGATCCCGGCTCTTCTGATTTCCACGGCCACGGGTATGATCGTGACCCGTGCGGTGGCGGAGGACAGTCTGAACGTCGATGTGACGAGACAGTTCCTGAATCAGCCCCGCTCCATCATGCTCACCGGCGCCGTGCTGGCGATTCTGCTGGTAGTGCCCGGTATGCCCAAGTTCCAGCTGGCGGTGGTTTCTCTGGTATTGATGCTTGGCGGATGGCAGCTTTCCCGCCGGATGGAAGAGATGGCTCAGCCGTCGCAGGCTCAGGCGGCCGAGGGAACCCTGCGCATGAGCGAGGAGGAGCAGCTGCAGGCGGCCGAGGAGGAGAACTTCAAGGACATCAACAGCGTATATTCGCTGATCAATGTAGAACCAATAGAGATGGAATTCGGTTACAGCCTGATCCCTCTGGTGGATGAGGCCAGCGGCGGCAGGATGATTGACCGTATTGTCATTTTCCGTAGACAGTATGCGCAGGAAATGGGTTTGGTCATTCCCTCCATTCGTCTGCGGGACAGTTCCAGCCTGAATACTAATCAGTATCTGATTAAAATCCGTGATGAGGAAGTGGCCAAAGGCGAGATCCTGGTAGACTATTATCTGGCTCTGGAGCCTCCGAACCTGGAGAAAGAAATCGACGGTATTGATACCATCGAGCCGGCATATGGTATTCCGAGTAAGTGGATTACCGTGGATAAGAAGGAGATGGCGGAGATTTACGGCTATACAGTCATTGATCCTCTGTCGGTGATGCTCACCCATCTGTCCGAGACTGTGCGGCAGCATGCCCATGAGCTGCTGAATCGCCAGGAGGTGGTGCGTCTGGTGGAGAACATGAAGAAACAGACGCCTGAGCTGGTAGATGAGCTGATCCCGTCTCTGATCTCCTACGGAAACTTCCAGAAAATCTTGACGAATTTGCTCAAAGAAGGTATTCCGATCAAAGATATGGAGACCATCATGGAAACGATCATCGACTCGGCCATGACGATCAAGGATATCGATTCGATCACGGAAAATATCCGCGTGGCCTTAAAGCGCACGATTACAAGGAAATTCTGCGAGGGCGGCAGCATGAAAGTGGTGACGCTGGACGCGGAACTGGAGAAGAGCATAGTGACCAGCCTGACTTCGGGGGAGCGGGGGATGTACCTGGCTTTAAGCCCCGATGTGATGCAGGGGATTATTACGCAGCTCTCTGATGAGGTGAAGAAATTCCATGAGCTGGCCCAGTCGCCGCTGGTACTGACCAGTCAGGTGGTGCGGGTGCATTTTTACAGGCTGATCGAGCAGTTTTTCCCGGATGTATATGTGCTTTCTTTCAATGAGATCAGTAATAACATCCAGATTCAGGCCATCGGTAATATTACTTTATAGGAAGATATGAAAAGGGTCAGGTAATGGAGCATTTAATATGAGCGTACAGGATGCATATCAGGGAAAGACGAATGAAGAGCTTTTAAAACTGTATAAGGAAACAGGCAGCCTGGATATTAAGCAGGAAATTGTCATGCGCTACATCTACCTTGTGAAGAGCATCGCCCTTCAGATGCGGGATATCTATTTGAGTTTTTATCAGGTAGATGATATCATCAATGAGGGCGTTATTGCCATTATGTCCGCCATTGATAAGTTTGACATGGATAAAAACGTAAAGTTTGAGACGTATATATCTAAAAGGATCAAAGGAATGATCATAGACCTGGCCAGAAAACAGGACTGGGTACCCAGAAGTGCAAGAAAGAGCATAAGAGATATTGAAGAAGCGGTGACAACGTTATATAATAAATTAGGGTATTATCCGTCGGTCCAGGAGGTAACGGCCCATCTGGACATTACGCCGGAAAAATACCATGAGGCCATGCGAAAGGCATCGCTTTTTAACGTCTTATCTCTGGATATGGCTCTGGCGGAAGCCCAGGGAAATGAACTGGGAGCCCAGCTTCCCAGGGGAGACAGAAACGAGCAGCCGGAGGATCGCTTCCTGAATAAAGAGCTGACCGAGGTGCTGGCCGACGGAATCCGGATGCTGAAGGAAAACGAGCAGCTTGTGGTATCTTTGTATTATATGGATGAGTTGAATATGCGGCAGATTGCAGAGGTGCTTCAGGTCAGTGAGCCCAGAGTATCTCAGATCCATTCGAACGCAATCAAGAAGCTCAGAAAGTATATGGATAAATTTAACGAAGATAAGGAGAACGGCAATGTTTCAAGGGTATTATGATCTGGTGTCGAATATGATCACACAGAATCGCAACATGAACATCATCAGTAACAATATATCCAATGTGTCTACGCCGGGATACAAAAAGGATCGTCTGATGCAGAGTACATTCCGCGAGGAACTGATTTATCGGTATGACCGGGACGGGAAAACCCCGGTAGGCACGGTGTCCAGGATCAATACGGCGGATGAGCGGGTAACGGATTATGAAAAGGGGGGGCTCCGGGAGTCGGCCAGCGCCCTTAATGTGGCGCTGGCCGGTAACGGATTTTTTGCGATTCAGACGGAAGACAATGGCGTCGTCTATACCCGGGATGGTTCTTTCAATCTGGATGACCAGCGATATCTTGTGCTGCAGGGCGTGGGCCGCGTGCTGGGGGCGGGCGGGCAGCCGATTCAGCTGCCGACGGACCGGATCGGGATCGACCAGCAGGGTAATATTACCAGTGAAGATGGTTTCCAGCGCTACGGCAGCCTGCAGATTGTGGATTTTGCGGATTACGCTCAGCTGACCAAAATCACCGGCGACGTATTTCGGACAGCGGCGGCGCCTCAGGCGGCCACGGACCCTCAGGTGAGACAGCGGATGGTAGAGAGCTCCAATGTGTCCATGGCCGAGGAGATGACGCAGATGATCAGCGGGCAGCGTTCCCTGCAGAGTGCGGCCCAGATTCTGAAGATATACGATCAGCTGGAAGGCAAACTGGTGGTTCTGGGATCAGTAACGTAATAAAATGAATGGATTATACTAAAGAGAGGCAGCAGGGAGGAGAAATATATGTATACATCATTTTATACGGCGGCGCGGGGCGCGATGGAAGAGCAGAATAAGATGGATGTGATCGCCAACAACTTCGCGAACGTAAACAACTACGGGTTTAAACCCAAGAAAGCGGTTTTTCTGGATTTGATGTATTATAACCTCAATAATTATGAGGGGAACGACACACCCCTGAAGGCAGGTACCGGCGTAGTCGTGGAGACGACGGATACCAAATTTGATCCGAACGGATTTATATCCACGGAGTATGACTACGATTACGCGATCAATGAGGACGGTTTTTTCATGCTGCGCAGTCCCATATCGAACGCCGTTACTTACACGAGAAACGGACATTTCAGCCTGTCCCAGAGGGGAACGCAGTTCTATCTGGTGAATGATAACGGCGACTGGGTGCTGGATGAAAACCGCAATCCCATTATTGTGACAAACGGACAGCTCAGCGGTACTATCGGCGTGTTCCGGTTTGATATTCTGGACGGTATGCAGAGCGTGGGGAATAATGAATTTGCCCCCCAGGAGAAAAACGGGGAGCCCCGTCTGGTGCGGGGGGCGAAGCTGGTGGATCATGCGCTGGAATTGTCCGGTGTGGATACCGCGGAGGAAATCACGCAGACCATTGAAGCACAGAGAGCCTATTCCCTTGCACTGCGTATGGTGACCACGTCAGATGAAATTGTGACCACGATAAACTCTTTGAGGCAATAGTGAGGTGAATATATGGCGATAAAAAAATATGATGAAATGAATGAGCTGGGAATCGATATGATGCGTGAAATCGGCAGTATCGGAGGCGGCAATGCCGCCACAGCTCTGTCGAGTATCTTAAATGCCGAGGTTAATATGGAGCTTCCCAGGGTAGAAGTACTGGGATTTAATGCAGCGCTGCATTCTCTGGGTGATCCGGAGAGCGTGGTGGCAGCCATATTCGTGGAATTATCGGGGGAGATAGAGGGCATTATGCTTTTTATCGCCGATAAAGAGTTTTCCCATGCGGTTCTGGCCCGGATGATCGGCAGGCCGGGAGGGGATTTTCTGGAGCTGGATGAGATCGATTCCTCTGCCCTGACGGAAATCGGAAATATCGTGATTGCTTCTTATGTCACCGCTCTGTCTACCTTGACAAACGTAAAAGTCGAGCTTTCCGTTCCGCAGTTTGGCGTGAACATGCTCGGCGGTATTATGAGCCTGCCGATGGCTATGATGGGACAGTATTCAGACAGAATTATGATGATAAAAGGTAAATTCAAGATTGGCGGTCAGGCATTGAACAGCCATATGCTGCTTTTGCCTAACGTAGAATCATTAAATGTTCTTATGAAAAAGCTAGGAGTTGAGTAGACAATGACCAAAAAAATAACGGTCGGTATTGCAGATATGAAGTTGGCCAGACAGGAGGGGGAATTGATCACCTATGCTTTGGGTTCCTGTATTGGGATAGCCTTTTATGACCCGATGATCAAGCTGGGTGCGCTGCTTCATATCATGCTTCCGGAAAAGGGGCAGGCAAACGACAGCAATATTCTGAAGTTTGCCGATACAGGAATCAGAGAGACTCTCCGTAAAGTGTACGCTTTTGGCGGGATGAAGGGGAGGCTGGTAATAAAAATTGCCGGGGGAGCGAAGATGTTTGAGATGAAGGGTGCGGGCAATTTGGGAAACATCGGGCAGCGGAATGCCCAGAGCGTGAAGATGGTCCTGATGAAAGAGGGGCTGCGTGTGAAAAGTGAGGATACCGGTGCCAATTACGCCAGAACGATGTCTCTGGATGTGGCGACCGGGCGGGTAGTCATCCGATCAGCCGGGAAACCGGAGCGTGTCCTTTAGGGGTTATAAGCAAAACGGTTTGCGCCGATAAATAAACAGAGAAGGTAAAAGGAGAGCGTGGCTATGTCAGATACACAGATTTTATTGGAATCGGGAACAAACGAAATCGAGATTATGCAATTCACCGTATTCGGAGAGTTGTACGGCATCAATGTGGCAAAGGTGCGTGAGATTATGATGGCAGACAAGGTGAAGCCGATTCCCCACGCCCACGAAGCGGTAGAAGGAATCTTCAAGCCCAGAGATACCCTGCTTACCGTCATTAATCTTCCCAAATACCTGACCGGTGAGAGCGGGGAGACGAACGACAGAGATTTGTTTATCATAACGAATTTTAACAAGACGAATATTGCTTTCCGCGTACATACCGTGGTGGGAATCAGCCGGATTTCTTGGGAGGACATTCAGAAACCGGATAAAACCATTACCAACAATGAAGAGGGCGTATCCACCGGTATTGCCCAGTGCGACGGCAGTCTGGTTACCATTCTGGATTTTGAGAAGATCGTGGCGGAAATTGCCCCGGAGACCGGTATTCAGGTAGATGAGGTAGATCGTCTGGGAGTCCGTGCGGACAGGGATGACCATATCGTTCTTGCGGAAGATTCCATTCTGCTGACCAAGATGATCAAGGATTCTCTGGCCCGGGCAGGTTATATCAATGTGAAGAATTTCAACAACGGCAAGGAAGCCTGGGAGTATCTCTGCAGCCTTCGGGATGATGAAGATCTCCTGGAAGAAGCCGCTCTGTTGATTACGGATATTGAGATGCCCGAGATGGACGGCCATCGTCTCACAAAGCTGGTCAAGGACGATGAGAAGATGAAAGAGATACCGGTTATCATATTCTCTTCTCTGATCAATGAGGAAATGCGCCGGAAAGGAAAGCTTCTGGGTGCGGACGAGCAGCTGTCGAAGCCGGAGATCGGACGTCTGGTAGAGGTTATGGATGAGTTGATAGACCATCGGAGGGCGCAGGAGAATGGATAATTGTGTAGTAAGGCAGGCGATTAAGGAACTGCGCACAGATAAAATCATTGGCTATGAACTGATGATACAGGAGAATGAGGACAGTCTGTATAATGCGAGTTCGGATAATGTGGCGGCAAATGCCATGGTGGCATTCCTGTCGGAGAATTCCAACCGGATTTTCAAGGAAAAGATGACTTTTATGACGTTTACGCCGTCCTTGCTGTTCAGGAACACGCCGAAGATTTTCGATAAAGATAAGATCGTTATTCAGATTGAGGACAATATTGTTATCCATTCTCTGGCGACGATACTGATCAGCAAATACAGGGACGAGGGTTACCGTTTTGCTATCAATGATTTTCAGTTTACGCCCAAATATTTCAGTATGCTGGAATATGTGGATTACATCAAACTGGATATTTCCAAAGTCCAGGAAGATACGCAGATTCGCTCGGTGGCGAATGTGGTGGAAATGGCCCATGGTTTTCAAAAACAGTTTATTGCCACCGGCGTCAACAGCCGGGAGGTCTATGAGCTGGCTCAGTCTCTGGAGGTGGACTATGTGGAGGGCAGCTATATTTCCGGAGTCACCACCACGAAGACCAGCCGGATGGATTTCATGCAGGGCAACCTGTATCAGATGATCATAGAAATTACAAAAGAAGAACCGGACGTAGAAGTACTGGAGGAGATCGTGAGCCGCGACGCAGCGCTGACCTATGCGTTATTAAAAATGGCCAATTCCGCCTATTTTGCGGTCCGGCACGAGACCACTTCGGTGCATCAGGCGCTGGTGCGTGTGGGGATCAGCCAGTTAAAGCAGTGGATTTACCTGCTGAGCTTTGAGGATAACGGCCAGGATTCTGCCTCCGAGGAGCTCTTGAAGACTTCGTTTATGCGGGCAAATTTCGCTTCTATGCTGGTGAAAAAAATGCAAAAATTTGAGATCAACAGCTCGGACGCCTATTTGATGGGTATGTTCTCTACTCTGGAGTATATGATCGACGCTCCTCTGGAGGATATTCTTCACGAGATACCCATTGTGGAGGAGGTAAAACGGGCCCTGATCGATAAAGAAGGAAAAGCTGGCCTGCTCTATGAATTGATTCTGTGCTATGAGAAAGCAGACTGGGGAGAGATCAAGAGATTATCGGACGAGTTGGGGCTGCGCACGAATGAAATGGCTCAGATGTATATGGAGTGCGTGGAAGAGGTCAACGATATTTGGGATAATGTGGTAGGCATAAGGAATAATCAGTAAAGCAGATGAAGGGAGGGATCGGCGTTGCTGAGCGGAATATCCGGTATCAGCCCATCTTATATGGTATCCGGTATCAGTCCATCTTATACGGTGTATACACGCAGTATTTATGCGGGAGCCATGAGGGCCAATGCCATCCATCAAGGGCAGGCGGCCAGGGAAACAGGGCCTGTGGCGGCTGTGACTGAGACCAGAGCGGCCAATCTGGAAACACCCGTTGAGCCGGTGCGTCCGGTGTCTCCCGTGGATGTAAACGGCACAAACGGCGTCAGCTATATGATTCCCTTCCTGCGCGAGGGCATGGACCCGGCGGAACTGGCAGTGCGTATGCGTATACGGTATGTGGACCCGTTCAGGGAAGAAGACGGGCCGGAAGCAGAAGCGGAAAGCACGTTTCCGGGGATAAAGGATGCCCGCCAAGTTATGGAAGAGGGAGAATGTCAGACCTGTGAGAACAGAAAATACCAGGATGGTTCAGATGATCCGGGGGTTTCTTTTAAAACTCCTACCAATCTTTCACCGGAGCAGGCGGCCGCTGCCGTGCGGGGGCATGAGCAGGAGCATGTGGTGCGGGAACAGGCGGAAGCGGCCCGTGAGAACCGCCATGTGGTCAGCCAGTCTGTGACGCTTCACACGGATATCTGTCCGGAATGCGGCAGAGTCTATGTGTCTGGCGGCGTCACCCGGACGACGACAGCGGCAGATACCGAGCCGGAGGACAAGGACAATAGATAAACAGGCTGTAAATAAAAGGACTGTCAGAGACAGTCCTTTTATTTATGACAGATGCTCAAGGCATTTCATGTCGGGGATTTTCCTTGACGATCATACAGGCTTTGGTGGCCTCCACGGTAACATCGGAAATCAGCCGGTTGGTGTAGTAGCTGAGAAGAGGATCTACCGCGGCGGGCATCGTGACAATATACTTGGGCAGCAGACCGTTAAGTGTCAGGGCGATTGTATCGGCTACACAGCGGTCACAGGTACATACATCAAATTGGCGCATATAATAAATGATCTTGTCCTGCACAATCTTTTCCATGACATTCACGGCGGCAAACGCAGGCTCAGGTTCCGGCTCAGGCTCGGGCTGTGGTTGAGGCTGCGGTACCTGTCCGGACTGTGGTTCAGGTTGCGGTACCTGTCCGGACTGTGGTTCAGATTGCGATACCTGTCCGGGTTGTGGTTCGGGCTGCAGTTTCTGTTCGGGTTGTGATTGCGATTCAGGTTGCGATACCTGTCCGGGCTGTGGTTCGGATTGCAGTACCGGCCCGGGCTGTGGTTCGGGCCGCGGCGCCTGACCGGGCTGTGATTCGGGTTCCGGCTTGTATTCCGGCCCGGGCTGCGGTGCAGGTTCGGGAGCGCTTACCGGAGCCTCGGTTTTTGATATCGCCGACGCCGTGGTTTCCGGCCGGGAGGAAGGGGCCGCGGGGCCGTCCGACAAAACGGGAGCCTGGTCTTCCCCGTTCAGCGCGTCGGATAATTTTTGCTGGATCAGATCCGCGACGGGATCTTTTTCGGTGGTATCGATGACGGAAATATTCTGAGCTGAAGGAGCCGGAGCCGCCTGCCCGGTATCCGCCGGTATCTGGGGAGCCGGGGCCGCGGCGGCGTCAGTCTCTCCGGAGGCGACTGCCTCCTCCGTTTCTTCCTTCTGTGCTTCGTGTCCGGCAATCAGATTTAGGACATGTGCCGTTTTGTTGCTTCTTCTGGCCATTTTACAATACCTCCTGAATACGTTCCTTTGTAGTCATTTTTACGACCTCCCCTACGAATGCTTTATAGTCTTCCGACGGTTTGGAGCGGGGGGAATGCTCGTATATGCTGATGCCGTGAGCCGGAGCTTCCGCCACGGAGACGCTGGCCCGCACCTGAGTGGCAAAGACGCAGGAATCCATCTGCGTCGCTACATTTTCAGCCATTTCCTTGACTTCACGGGCTAACAGCGTGCGTTTGTTGAACTTGGTGAGGATGATACCGAGCACGTTCAGCCCTGGATTCAGACTCTCACGAACAGAGTCGATGGTTTCTTTCAGCTGCGTCACGCCCAAAAGGCTCAAAATCTCGGGGGCCATGGGGATAATCAGATAGTCCGACGCGGCATATGCGTTGACTGTAAGGACGTTCAGCGCGGGGGGCGTATCAATCACCACGTAGTCGTACTCGCCGGCAACTTCCGCCAGGGCATTTTTCAGCAGAAGCTTGCGGTCATGGGTGGTAAATTCCAGTTCCGCGCTGCTGAGAAGAATATTTGAGGTGAGTATATCACAGTAATCGGTGGTCTGGATAGCTTCCCGGATGGAAACTTGTCCCGTCAATACGTCGTAGATCGTGCGGCAGTCCTCAATATCCAGTCCAAGGCTGAAACCCAGGCTTCCCTGGGGGTCCAGATCGACTGCCAGAACTTTTTTATGATAAAAAGTGGCCAGGCCGGCTGCCAGAGCGCTGGAAGTGGTAGTCTTGCCCACACCGCCTTTTTGATTGGTAAGAGCTATGATTGTAGCCAAAATAATTTCCTCCGTTCATAATTAAAACATAAATTTAACTATTATTTAAAGTATACTATATGCCGATAAATAAG
>CASWRE010000017.1 GCA_949471785.1 uncultured Lachnospiraceae bacterium
TAAAACGGTAATAACATGGGAAATGGATTGCTTTGAAAAAGCATGGGGTGAGTGGCTTGCAACGAATAATCAGTTTGCTTATGGCGACAGACAGTACTTTGAAACAATCATTAGGCCATATACCTGTTTTGTAAGCATCTATATAAAGCTGAAATAGGCGCTATAATATGAATTCCAGTTGGCGGAATTGTAGCCAGCTAAAAGCTGAATAACCGCCGTACATACAGAACGGCACACCAAGACAGGAAATCAAAAAAAGGGTTCCTGTTTTTTGCCATAATAAAAGCGGCTAACTATAAAAAACTAGTTGACAAGTAGGAAATATAGGAATATAATCGTGACAGTTGAAATACTAAAAACCTATCAGAATAGTATGAAAGGAGAAAGTGATGGCAAAGATTTATAAAGGAACTCTGGGTCTGATCGGACATACGCCGCTGGTGCAGGCTGCGAATCTGGAAAGGGAGCTGGGGCTGGAGGCGACGCTGCTGGTCAAGCTGGAGTATTTTAATCCGGCGGGGAGTGTAAAGGACAGAATCGCCAAAGCCATGATTGAGGACGCCGAGGAGAAAGGACTTTTAAAAGAGGGTTCGGTGATCATTGAGCCTACTTCGGGAAATACGGGTATTGGTCTGGCGGCTATCGCCGCGGCCAAGGGATATCGCGTCATCCTGACCATGCCGGAGACGATGAGCGTGGAAAGAAGGAATATCCTAAAGGCCTATGGCGCGGAGCTGGTGCTGACTGAGGGCGCCAGAGGTATGAAAGGGGCCATCGAGAAGGCCGAAGAGCTGAAGAAGGAGATTCCGGGCGGCTACATCCCCGGGCAGTTTGTTAATCCGGCAAATCCGGCAATCCACAGAAATACCACCGGACCGGAAATCTGGGAGGATACGGACGGGAAAGTAGATTATTTTGTGGCCGGTGTGGGAACGGGCGGTACGCTGACAGGAGCAGGCCAATATCTGAAATCCCAAAACCCAGGGGTGAAGATCGTGGCTGTGGAGCCTGCGGGATCTCCGGTGCTCTCGGAAGGAAAGGGCGGTCCGCACAAGATCCAGGGAATCGGCGCCGGTTTTGTGCCGGAAGTGCTGGATACCGGGATCTACGATGAGATCATAAAAGTGGAGAATGAGGACGCCTTTGCTGCGGGCAGGCTGCTGGCGAAGAAGGAAGGCGTGCTGGTGGGTATTTCTTCCGGCGCCGCCCTGCACGCGGCCATTCAGCTGGCAAAACGGCCGGAAAATAAGGGAAAGACGATCGTAGCTATTCTGCCGGATAACGGCGACAGGTATTATTCGACGCCGCTCTTTACAGAATAGAAGACGGTGGTCTCAGCGTGTAACAATGCCATATTATTATAGAAGAAATGAGGATAAGCGATTATGGGACAGAAAATCACAAGAGAGAACAGAAACTTTAAATTTGAGACCCTGCAGCTTCATGTGGGGCAGGAAAAGCCGGATTCGGTGACGGATGCCAGAGCGGTGCCGATTTACCAGACTTCCTCCTATGTATTCCGAAACAGCGATCATGCGGCGGCCCGTTTTGGGCTGGCGGATGCGGGCAATATTTACGGTCGTCTCACAAATCCTACAGAGGATGTATTTGAGCAGAGGATAGCGGCTCTGGAGGGGGGCGTGGCGGCGCTGGCCGTTGCCTCCGGCGCGGCGGCGATCACGTATACATTTGAAAATCTGGCTCAGAACGGTGATCATATTGTGTCAGCGAAGAATATTTACGGCGGTACGTACAATCTGCTGGCCCATACTCTTCCCCAGTATGGCGTGCAGACTACGTTTGTGAATATTTTTGATTACGACGAGGTGGAAGCAGCCATTCAGGAGAACACGAAGGCCGTATTTATTGAGACGCTGGGAAATCCCAATTCCGATGTGGTGGATATTGAGGCCATAGCGGCGATTGCCCATAAGCACCGGATTCCTCTGGTCATCGATAATACCTTTGCGACCCCTTATCTGGTGCGGCCCATCGAATACGGCGCGGATATTGTGGTCCATTCGGCGACGAAATTTATCGGCGGACACGGAACGACCATCGGCGGCGTCATTGTGGACAGTGGGAAATTTGACTGGGAAGCGTCGGGGAAATTTCCCTCTCTGACGGAGCCCAATCCCAGCTATCACGGGATCAGCTTTACCAAAGCGGTGGGCGCAGCGGCTTTTGTGACGAAGATCCGCGCCATTCTGCTTCGGGATACGGGAGCCACGATCTCCCCGTTCCACGCCTTTTTCTTCCTGCAGGGGCTGGAAACGCTGTCCCTCCGCGTGGAGCGCCATGTGGAGAACGCGCTGAAAGTGGTGCGGTATCTGAAAAACCATCCTCAGGTGGAAGCCGTGCATCATCCGTCGGCGACGGAGGACGAGAGTCAGAAAGCGCTGTACAGGAAATATTTTCCTAATGGCGGCGGCTCTATATTCACTTTTGAGATCAAGGGTGACGCCCAAAAAGCAAAAGACTTTATAGATAATCTGGAACTGTTCTCTCTTTTGGCCAATGTGGCGGACGTGAAGTCCCTGGTGATCCATCCCGCCACAACCACCCACAGCCAGTGCACGGAGGAGGAGCTTCTGGATCAGGGCATTCGTCCGAATACGATTCGTCTTTCCATCGGTACGGAGAATATTGACGATATTATTCAGGATCTGGATGAAGCGTTTAAGGCGGTGGAGTAAAATCGGAAAAGTGCAGGCGTTACCTTCAGACAATGAACCGGGCAGACATAAAAAGATGTCTGCCCGGCTTTTCCTTTCCGGTAAAACAGGACGTTTTGCCGATTTGCCGGAAAACATGGCTCGGACGCCTACTGGATGCCCAGATAAGTGTAGCCTGCTTCCTCGACGGCCTTTTTCAGCACATCTTCGGGTACATCTTTTTCCATGGTCACCACGGCGGTTCCTGCCTCGTGGCTGGCCTCGGCTTTCACACCTTCGATGGCGTCCAAAGCCTTTTTTACATGGGCTTCACAGTGCCCGCACATCATACCTTCGATTTTGATTGTTTTTGTCATGATTCCTTGTACCTCCTCGGGAATTAGATTTACAGCCAGGGCTGCTTTTTTGATTGCTTTATCTCTATGCGCGTCGTAGAGCCTGCACAGGTTCAGACGAAGCGCATTGGATACGACACAGAAGCTGGAAAGGCTCATGGCCGCCGCTCCGAACATGGGATTGAGCTTAAGGCCGAAAGCCGGATACCAGATACCTGCCGCCAGTGGGATGCCGATCACATTATAGATGAAGGCCCAGAACAGGTTCTCGTGGATATTGCGCACCACGGCCCGGCTCAGGCGGATGGCGGCGGGAACGTCCAGGAGGTCGTTCTTCATCAGCACCACGTCGGCGGCGTCCACGGCCACGTCGGCCCCGGCGCCGATGGCGATTCCCGTATCGGCCCGTGTCAGGGCCGGGGCGTCGTTAATGCCGTCCCCCACCATAGCCACTTTCAGGCCGCCGTTTTTCTGCTCCTGCAGGGTGCGGATCACGCTCTCTTTGCCGTCGGGCAGTACGCCCGCCACCACCTGGTCGGCGCCTACCTGGCCGGCGATGGCTTTGGCCGTGCGTTCGTTGTCTCCGGTGAGCATGACTACCTGAATGCCCATGTGTTGAAGCTCCTGTACGGCCTGACGACTGGTATTCTTGATGACGTCGGCAACGGCTATGATGCCCAGCAGAGCGCCGTCCAGAGCGAAGTACAGGGGTGTTTTACCCTGGGAAGCGAGATCTTCCGCCAGCGCCTGCAGTTTGGCCGGAATATCGGCTTTATCCTTCATATAAGCGGCGTTGCCGCCATAACAGCGTTTTCCCTCCAGCGTGGCGTAGAGGCCGTTGCCGGGGGCGATCCGGAAATGTTCCGTCTCCGCGGGGGCCAGTCCCTGTTCATTGGCATAGTCCATAATAGCTCTGGCCAGCGGATGTTCGCTGCGGGCCTCCAGGGCACAGGCGGTCCGGAGAAGCTCATCCCTGCTTCGGGAATCGGCGGGGCAGATGTCCGTGACTTTGGGCTGTCCCTCCGTGATGGTGCCGGTCTTGTCAAGCACCACGCACTGGGTACGGCCCGTGATCTCCAGGGCCGCGGCGGTTTTAAAAAGAATACCGTTTTTGGCCCCTTTGCCGTTGCCCACCATGATGGCTACCGGCGTGGCCAGGCCAAGAGCGCAGGGACAGCTGATGACCAGCACGGAGATGGCCCTGGCAACGGCAAAACCGAAGGTCTGCCCGGTTAGCAGCCAGACGGCGAAAGTAAGCAGGGACAGGCCGATGACTACCGGTACAAATACGCCGGAGACCCGGTCGGCGATCTTTGCGATGGGGGCTTTTGTGGCGGCGGCGTCGCTGACCATGCGGATGATCTGGGATAGGGTAGTATCCTCGCCCACCCGGGTGGCGCGGCAGGTCAGGAACCCGGACTGGTTCAGGGTGGCTGAGGAGACACGGCTGCCCGGCTCTTTATCCACAGGCAGGCTTTCGCCGGTCAGGGCGGCCTCGTTGACCGCGCTCACGCCCTCCGTGACTACGCCGTCCACGGGGATATTTTCCCCGGGACGCACGACGAACAGATCGCCGATGGCCACCTCGCTTACGGGAACTTCCGTTTCCCGGCCGTCCCGCAGCAGCACGGCCGTTTGGGGGGCCAGTTTCATCAGGCTCTTTAAGGCGTCGGTGGTTTTTCCTTTGGAATGTGCCTCCAGCATTTTTCCCACGGTGATGAGGGTCAGGATCATGGCGGCAGATTCAAAATACAGGTCGTGCATATAAGCCATGGCCGCCTCTCTGCGGCCGTTTTCCAGATGGTAGGCCAGAAGCATCACCACCGCGGTACTGTAGGCATAAGCCGCGCCCGCGCCCAGAGCCACCAAGGTATCCATGTTCGGCGCTCTGTGGATCATGCCCGTAAAACCATTTACAAAGAATTTCTGGTTGATGACCATGACGACGGTGGTAAAGAGAAGCTGAAAGATGCCCATATTGATGTGGCTGTCCGCGATAAACGCAGGGGCCGGCCAGCCCCACATCATGTGTCCCATGGAAATATACATTAAAGGAACCAAAAAGACCAGGGAAGCAATGAGACGTTTTTTCATTTTCGGCGTTTCGTGATCTTCCAGTGCGTCGGCGGGGGCAGCTTCGGCTTTGGCGCCTTTTACGGAGGCCCCGTAACCGGCGTGTTCCACGGCGGTTATGATCTCTCCGGGGACGGCGGTTCCCTCTACCTGCATGGAATTGGTCAGCAGGCTCACCGTCACATCGGTGACGCCCGATACGCCGCGGACGGCTTTCTCGACATGACTGCTGCAGGCGGCGCAGGTCATGCCGGTGACAAGATATTGTGTCATGGCGATCCCTCCTATTTCATTAATTTTTGTATGGTGCGCACCAGCTCATCCATTTTGTCATCCTGGCCGTCCCGAATGTCCTCGGTGACACATGTGCGGATGTGTTCGGAGAGCAGGAGCTTGTTGAAGCTGTTTAATGCCGCGTTGGCCGCCGCCACCTGATTGACGATATCGATACAGTAGGCGTTCTGTTCCACCATGCCCCGGATACCCCGGATCTGCCCTTCGATACGGTTCAGACGGTGGATCAGGTCTTTGCTTTCTTTTTCACTGCGCTGTTTGGTGCGGCTGCAGCAATCTTGTTCATTTCCCATAGTATACCCGTTCCTTTCCACACTATATACCCTGGGTAGGTATATGGTTTCTTGCATTATATACCTACCCAGGGTATATGACAAGGGGAAATCGTGTTCTTATTGCCATACATGCCGTGTATGAATATGATTGTGCATATTTAAGCGAAAATGAATAAATTATGCTATTTATTTCCTGTTTCCTCATTAGTATGCGAAAAAAATGCAGAAATTAAGTATTACGTATTTACAATCTGCCTTTTTGCGGTTATAATTGCGCGTTGTAAACTAAAGATGACAGTTTCGACGAATGAGCTGCCATAATTAAAGGAAGGTTCCCCAAGGGGAATGGATGGCGCAGAGTGCGCTTACAGGAGGTATTAAGTTATGAAAAAATTGACAGCAGTAGTAATGGCCGGTGTGCTGGCGGCTGCGGCGCTGACAGGCTGCGGCGGTTCGAGTTCATCTTCCGCGGCGTCGGAGGCAGGCTCCGCAGCGGGAAGCTCCGCGGCGTCGGAGGCAGGCTCCACTGCGGGAAGTTCCGCGGCTGCAGGAAGTTCTGCGGCTCCGGAGGCGGCAGGCTCCTTTACCACCGTGGAGGACGGTGTGCTGACCATGGCCACAAATGCCTATTTTCCTCCCTATGAGTATTATGAGGGCGAAGATGTAATCGGTATTGACGTGGAGATTGCCCAGGCCGTCGCGGACAAGCTGGGGCTGACTCTGAAGGTAGAGGATATGGAGTTTGACTCCATTATCACGGCCGTACAGGGCGGCAAGGCAGATATGGGACTGGCCGGTATGACGATCACGGAAGAGAGGAAGAAAAACGTAAGTTTCTCCGACAGTTATGCCACGGGCGTACAGGTGGTTATCGTAAAAGAGGACTCTGAGATCACTACGCCGGATGATCTGGCGGGCGGTAAAAAGATCGGCGTACAGCTGGGAACCACCGGTGATACCTATGCTTCCGATACGCCGGAGAACGGCGGTTACGGCGAGGAAAATGTGGAACAGTACAGCAAAGGCGCGGACGCCGTTATGGCTCTGGTGCAGGGCAAAGTGGACGCCGTGATCATTGACAATGAGCCGGCAAAATCTTTCGTGGAGAGCAATGAGGGCCTGAAGATTCTGGAGACAGAATATGTCAATGAAGATTATGCGGCAGCCGTTTCCAAGGAGAACGAGGCGCTGCTGACAGCTATCAACGGCGCGCTGGGCGAGCTGAAAGCGGACGGTACGATTCAGTCTATTCTGGATAAGTATATTTCCGCAAACTAAAAGGAAATTCCGGGGATACCGGGGAACAGACAGGGGCGGCGCCGTACCGCCCTGTTTTTTGAAAGGCAGGAGATTCGCTCTCCCGTCCTTCAAAAAGCACTAATATAAAGAAGAAAGAGGAGAGATATGTTCAACGATCTGCCACAGAAATTCGTCCAGGATTTTATTGAGAAGGAACGCTGGAAATATATTACCAGCGGCCTTAAGACAACGCTTTTAATCACTGCGCTGGCGGTGATCGTGGGCGTCGTGATCGGAGCCGTTATCGCCGTTATCCGTACATCCCATGACCAGCTGAAGGGAAGAAAGCACGGAACGGGTATGGTCCTGCTGAATGTTGCGGACGGCATCTGCCGCCTGTATCTGACCGTCATCCGCGGCACGCCTGTGCTGGTACAGCTTTTGCTTCTGTATTTTGTGTTTATGGTGAGCTGCCAGAGTAAGGTCGTGGTGGCGGTTACGGCCTTCGGTATCAACTCCGGCGCTTACGTGGCCGAGATTATCCGTTCAGGCATTATGTCCGTGGATATCGGGCAGATGGAGGCGGGCCGTTCCCTGGGTCTGAGTTATACCCGAACCATGCGTCTGATCGTCCTGCCGCAGGCATTCAAGAACTGTCTGCCGTCGCTGGTTAACGAGCTGATTACCCTTTTAAAGGAAACCTCGATCTGCGGTTACATAGGCCTGAACGAGCTGACCCGGGGCGGCGATATCATCCGAAGCAACACGTTTGACGCCATGCTGCCTCTGCTGGCGGTGGCGGCGATCTACCTTGTGATTGTCATGTTCTTTACCTGGCTGATGGGTAAACTGGAAAGGAGGCTGAGGGAGAGTGATAAACGTTAATCAACTGGTGAAAAAATTCGGCAGCCAGCTCGTGCTGGACAATATCAGCGAGCATATAGAACCGGGAGAGAAAGTGGTTATCATCGGGCCTTCCGGCTCCGGTAAATCTACTTTCCTGCGCTGCCTGAATCTGCTGGAAATGCCCACGTCGGGGGATATTATATTTGACGGACAGAATATTACGGATAAAAATACGGACATTAACGCCGTGCGTCAGCAGATGGGCATGGTGTTCCAGCATTTTAACCTGTTTCCCCATCTGTCCATTATGGACAATCTGACGCTGGCCCCGGTACAGCTCCACAGGATGAGCGCCGCGGAGGCGAGGGAGGAGGCCCTGCGTCTTCTCGCCATGGTCAATCTGTCGGAGAAAGCGGACGCTTATCCCGGTCAGCTTTCCGGCGGACAGAAGCAGCGGATCGCCATTGTGCGGGCTCTGGCCATGAAACCGAAAGTCATGCTGTTTGACGAGCCCACCAGCGCTCTGGACCCGGAAATGGTGGGCGAGGTACTCGGCGTCATGAAAGGACTGGCCAGAGAAGGAATGACCATGGTGGTCGTCACTCACGAGATGGGCTTCGCCAGGGAGGTGGCTACCCGGGTGCTTTTCATGGATGAGGGCAAAATCATGGAACAGGGTACGCCGGAGCAGATTTTCGGCGCTCCGAAGAACCCCAGGACGAAAGAATTTTTATCAAAGGTATTGTAACCGGAAGGTATTTTCTGCCGTTTTCATAAAATGTATAGGTTCGGACCTGGACCGCTTTTTTACGGTCTGTGCAGTGAATGCACAGGCCTGTCTGAACTTTTCATAAAATTCATAAAGATTATCTTTAATCTTAAATTCGGTATTTGCTTTCAATTTTGAATATGCTAGAATAGTACAAGATAAACAGGCTTTAGAAAACTGCATAAAATGCCATACGGGGGATAAAGGTGTGAAAAGAACGATAGGGACAGCGGCTCTGATTTTGCTGGTAATGCTGAGTCTGGCCGGCTGCGGTAAGAAAAAGAGTGAAGAAGGATCGTCGCAGGAGGCCGGTGTATCTGCGGCCACGAATGTGACGCTGCCGGAGGACGGCGAGACGGTAGCCTATGTGCTGGCGGCCAGGATGGTATCCGACTATCTGGGCAGCGAGGCGTTTGTGCCGGAAACAGGGGCCGGGGGCAACACGTTGTGGACCACTGTGGGTTATCTGTTTTCTGCATACGGCGCTCAGAACGAGAGGATCAGTACTTCGGAGGACGGACTGTCTTATGAAGTCAGTCTGGAACAATTGCGTTATTATGCCGCCGCTTTGTATGCTGATCTGGGAAAAGCCAAGGATCTGCCGGAATTGACGGAGACGACAATGGGCGTGACGCGCCAATCGAAAAAAAAATATGTATTTTCTATTGTAGATACGGCGCAGTATCGCGCGCTGATCAATTCATCGGCGGAGACCGACGACGGCTATAAAATTAACGCTTCGCTGATGGACAGTGCGAGCGGCGATACGGTGGCCCAGTATGCGGCGACGGTCAAAAAGAGCGCCTATACGGGTAAGAAGTCTCCGTTTCATTATGCCGTGGCCAGCCTGAGCCGGATGACGAAAATGCCCGTGGTACAGGTGCTGGTGGGACAGAATAAGGCCGGGGCTGAACAGGGTACGGCCGAAGGCCAGACGCAGGACGGCGGTCAGACGGCGCCTGATGGTCAGACGGCGCCGACGGGAGAGGGGGCAGGCGCCACAGACGGTACGCAGACGCCCGCCGCTTCGGATAGCGGCGGCAGTTCTTCCGACAGCGGCAGCTCCTCAACAGACGGCGGCGCGCCTGCGGGAAGTAGTTCTTCCGCAGCGGGAGATTCGGCATCCGGCGGCTCTGCCGGGACGGACGGCGGCAGCTCTTCGACGGACGGCGGCGCGGGAGGAGACAGTTCTTCCGGCCAGGGTACGTCTCAGCCGTCGGACGGTGGAACGGGCGGCGGGATCTCCAACGGCAGCGCACTTGAACGGGCCAGGGATTATTTCGGCACGACCGACGAAGAATCCGGCAAGACTTACGTCTATTCTTATGAAGGTACGACGACTTTCAACAGCACGGATTATTACAATTTCAACGTCACGGACGGGGAATCTTACGTGACCAATATTCTGGTATCTTATGACGGCTCACGGATACTGAAAGGGACAAAGAACGCGGACGGAAGCTGGAATCTTCAGTGACAGACCGGTTCACACAGGAGTAAATTATGGCGAAAGCAGTCTATCCGGGCAGCTTTGATCCGATCACGCTGGGACATTTGGATGTCATACGCAGAGCCGCCAGGGCGACGGATAAGCTGATTATCGGTATATTGAGAAATACGAAGAAAGAACCTCTTTTTTCCCTGGAGGAAAGGAAGAGTATGATTGAGGACTGCGTGAAAGATATAGAAAACGTCACGGTCAGGGTGTTTGACGGCATGACGGTGGATTTTGCCCGGGAGAATGACGCCAATATTATCGTCAGAGGACTGCGGGCCGTGTCGGATTTTGAGTATGAGATGCAGATGGCGCAGACGAATCACACAATCGATCCCCGGGTGGATACCATATTTTTTACCACCAGTCTGGAATATGCTTTTTTGAGCTCTACCATTGTTAAAGAGGTGGGGTATTACGGAAAAGATGTCTCCCATTATGTGCCGGAGCCGGTGGTGCGTAAGCTCAGGGAGAAATTCGGAGACGGGATATTGAAATGAGAGGGGGTGTGCCCGTTGAGGGAAATGGAGTTTAAAATGGAGCGCACAGGACTTCTTGAGGTCGGTCAGCAGGTGACGGTGACGGAGAGCCAGCTGCCGACCTCCTATTATTACACGATCGTTCCGGCCATAGCCATGAGTAAGAACTATCCGTCTTACCGGCGTCTGGCGTCGCGGACGGGGAGAGTGAAAGCGATCCATACGACCCCCCGGGGATATTATGCGCAGATTGAGTTTGACGAGGAGGATATCTGTGAAGACGGACACTGAGCATATACCGGAGCATACCGGCAAAAACGGGAAATCGGCGGCAGTTTATCACAATATTCCGCCGGTATATGACGAGAACAGCCGGATATTGATACTGGGCAGTTTCCCGTCGGTGAAATCCAGGGAGGCTGTTTTTTTCTATCATCATCCCCAGAATCGCTTCTGGAAGGTATTGGCAGCGGTGACGGAAAAGGATCTTCCCGATACCATAGAGGAGAAGCGGGTATTTTTGCTGGCTAATCGCATTGCGGTGTGGGATGTGATCGCCAGCTGTACGATACACGGCTCCAGCGATGCGTCGATTCGTGACGCAAAGCCCAATGATCTGAGCAAAATACTGGATACGGCTTCCATAAAGAAGATCTGCACCAACGGCAGTACATCCTGGAAACTGTACCGCAAATATCAGATGCCCCTTACCGGTCTGGAGCCCGTGCGCCTGCCCTCCACCAGCCCTGCCAATGCGGCCTGGAGTCTGGAGCGGCTGACGGAGGCGTGGAGAAAAGAATTAAACGATATATAAGTAAAAGAGTCTGCCGTCTGGCAGACTCTTTAAGCAGGATACGGGAGTCGGACCCGCCTCTTCAGCTTGGGAAGCTGACATACTACCGATGTACTAATCCTGCGTATGCTGTAAGGATATAACTTTGCTATGGGTGCTATTATAGCACAGTTATCTATTGGGAAGCAATATTTTTTTGAAAAATTTTGCGGAAAGGATGATATGGCGAAAAAATTTTATGCGGTGCGAAAAGGCAAAACGCCGGGCATTTATACGTCCTGGGATCTGTGCCGGGCGCAGGTTCACGGCTTTTCCGGCGCGGAATATAAAAGCTTTCCTACAAGGGAAGCGGCCGGGAAGTATATGGAACCGGACCGGGATCGGACGGTGGAGAAGGGCTCCGGGGCGCCGGAACCGGGTGTTCTGGTGGCTTATGTGGACGGCAGTTATAAGGGTGGTCCGGAGTTTTCCTATGGCATGGTCCTGCTGGCCGCGGATGGTGAACGGCATTTTTGCGAAAAATTGCAGGATACCGGGCTGGCAAAGATGCGCAATGTGGCCGGGGAGATCAAAGGAGCCGAGGCGGCCATGCGCTATGCCCTGGAACACGGGTTCCAGCGGCTGATCATTTACCATGATTATGAGGGAATCGCCAGATGGTGTCAGGGCGACTGGAAGACAAACAGGGACGGGACAAAGGCGTATAAGGCATTCTACGACAGTATCTGCGGCAAGGTGGATATTTCTTTTGTAAAGGTGGAAGGCCATTCCGGCGACAAGTATAATGATCTGGCGGACGCTCTCGCGAAAAAGGCGTTGGCGCACTGAAACGCTCATATGCAGGCGGACCATGGCGGCGGCATGGCGGCGGCCAAGGCATGACGTCTATGCCTGTTTTGCATAAATTGAAGGGTTTACTTTATTCACAGATATGGTATCATGGATTCGTGCGTTGAGGCATACCGGAATTGTTATTTTGGGAGGTACATAAAGATGAGCATCTGTATGATTGGCATTGACCATAACAGGGCTGCGGTAGATATCCGCGCGGTGTTTTCTTTTACAAAAAAGAATGCCGCGGCTGCTATGGAAACGTTCAAAAATACGGAAGGAATATCAGGGTGTGTGATACTTTCCACCTGCAACCGCATGGAGTGCTGGGTCAGCACGGAGCGTGACTGGGACGGCTCGCTGTGCGGGCTGCTTTGCGGTGTGAAGGGAGTTGATCCCGCGCAGTATGGGGAATATTTTGTGGAACGGAGGGATAGGGAGGCGGTGGACCACCTGTTTTACCTGACCTGTGGATTGAAGTCTCAGATTCTTGGGGAAGATCAGATTTTGACCCAGGTGAAGGACGCCCTGTCGCTGGCCAGAGAAAATTTCAGTACGGACAGTGTGCTGGAAGTGCTGTTCAGGATGGCTGTGACGGCGGGGAAGAAGGTTAAGACGGACGTCAGTTTTTCCAGGGCCAATTATACGGCTATGGACAGCGCTGTGGTCATGCTGGCGGAGCGCGGGATGGATCTGAAACACATGTCCTGTCTGGTGATCGGCAACGGAGAGATGGGCAAACTGGCCGCTCAGGCGCTGCGGGCCCAGGGAGCCGACGTGACGGTGACGGTGCGGCAGTACAGAAGCGGTATTGTCAACATTCCCGTGGGGTGTAAGCGGATTGATTACGGCGATCGTATGGAAATGCTGCCTTACTGCGATCTGGTGGTCAGCGCTACGGCCAGCCCGAATTATACGATTACCAGGGAACGGATGGAGAGCGCGGTCTGGAAAAAGGGCGCGGTTTTTATCGATCTGGCCGTTCCCAGAGATATTGAACCCGGAGTCCGGGAGCTGGAGGATCTGGAACTGTATGATATTGACGATTTTAAGAGCAGCGGTATGACTGAGAATTACAGCGAATCTTTGCAGGAGGCGGAAACCGTGCTGCAAGAGCAGATCAGAGAATTTTACGACTGGCTGGAGGGACGCGATCTGATTCCCAAGATCAAAGATATACAGGAAAAGGCCGTGGAGGATTTGAACCTGCGTATTCATAAGATTTTGACTCATTTGCCCCTGGAGGATGCGATCCGGGCAGATCTGCAGAAATCTATTGATACGGCCGCCGGGAAAGTGGTCGGAAAGATTATATACGGACTGCGTGACACGATGGAGAAGGAGATTTTTCTGGAGTGTGTCGAGGGTATGGAACGGGTGTATGGAAGATAATCGTGAGTTTATAAAGAATAGAGGGGAAAAGATTTTTTTCCCCCTTTTTGTGGATATCAGTGAGAAAACATGTGTGGTGATCGGCGCAGGAAGAATAGCCGCCAGACGTATTCGTACCCTGGCGGATTTTTGCGGAGATATTCTGGTAGTCGCGCCCGAGGCGGTTTCGGAGGTACATGCCATGGCGGAGGAGGGGATGTGCCGCTGGATATCCCGGGCGTACAGGCCGGAAGATCTGCAGGGCGCGGATCTGGTGCTGGCAGCCACGGACGATCCGGTATTGAATGCGGGGATTTATGACCTGTGCAGGCAAAAAGGCGTGCCGGTCAATGTCTGTTCCGATCAGAAAAAATGTGATTTTCATTTTCCGGGTATTGTGCGGCGCGGAGAGTTGGTGATCGGCGTTAACGGCGCGGGGAAAGACCACCGGCGGGTGCGCCTGCTGCGGGAGAAGATACAGGAATGGATGGATCGGGGAGGTATGGGATGAGTAAATGTATAGTAGGAAGCCGTGAGAGCCGGTTGGCGGTGGTACAGAGCGAGCAGGTGACGGCGTGGATCAGACGGCATCATCCGGAAATGGACGTGCGGCTATTGACGATGAAAACTACCGGAGACAGGATATTGGATCGCAGATTGGATAAAATCGGCGGTAAAGGGCTGTTTGTGAAAGAGCTGGATAAAGCTCTTCTGGAGGGTAGGAGCGATCTGTCGGTGCACAGCCTGAAAGATATGCCCATGGAAATTCCCGGGGAGCTCCCGATCGTGGCGTATTCTGCCCGGGAGGATCCGCGGGACGCGCTGGTATTGCCGGAAGGAGTAAAGGAGCTGGATCTGTCCAAACCTATTGGCTGTTCCAGTCTGCGCCGGATGTTGCAGCTGAAGGAATTGTATCCGGAGGCAACGTTTGCCAATATCCGGGGGAATGTGCTGACAAGGCTGGAGAAGGTAGACGGCGGGGAATACGCGGCCACGGTGCTGGCGGCGGCTGGGCTGAAACGATTGGGCCTGGAGTACAGAGCCTCCCGGTATTTTTCGGTGGAAGAGATGCTTCCCGCTGCCGGACAGGGGATACTGGCCGTGCAGGGAAGAGCAGGAGAGGACTACGGCTATCTGGACGGATTTGCGGACCGGGAAGGAGCTCTGGCGGGACGAAGCGAGCGGGCTTTTGTCCGGGAGCTGAACGGAGGCTGTACCTCGCCGGTGGCCGCCTACGGCGTGGTGCGGGGAAGGCAGATTTTTCTGACCGGCCTGTATTATGACGAGGAGACGGAGAAATGGAGCAAGGGTACGCTGGCCGGTGATGCAGGACAGCCGGAAACCCTGGGAAAAGAGCTGGCAGAAAAACTGAGAAAGCAGACGCGGGAAGGAAAAAAATCTTACGGGAAAGTGTATCTTGTGGGAGCGGGGCCAGGAGACGCAGGCCTTTTGACAGTCAAGGGCAAGCAGGTGATCGAGGAAGCGGATGTGATTGTTTATGACAGCCTGGTGGGCGACGGGGTGCTGGGTATGCTGCCCGACACTGCCCGCACGATCAATGTGGGGAAACGCTCCGGCCGTCACATAAAACCTCAGTATGAGACGAACCGTATCCTTTTGGAGGAGGCGGAGGCAGGCCGGCGGGTCGTACGGCTCAAAGGAGGAGATCCTTTTCTCTTTGGCCGGGGCGGCGAGGAGCTGGAGCTTTTGGCGGCAAATCATATTCCCTTTGAGGTAGTGCCGGGAGTGACTTCCTCTCTGGCGGTTCCGGCCTACAACGGTATTCCGGTGACCCACAGGGATTATTGCTCTTCACTGCACATCGTGACCGGTCACAAGAAGGCCGGCGAGGCGTTTACCTGTGACTTTGAAGCTCTGGTGCGTACCGGTGGAACGCTGGTGTTCCTGATGGGTATGTCGGCTCTGGAGGATATCTGCGACGGCCTGGTACGCGCGGGTATGGACCGGGATATGCCGGCAGCGGTGCTGCAGCAGGGCACAACCGCCGGCCAGCGGCGAGTGGTGGCCACGGTATCTACTCTGAGAGAAGAGGCGTTCCGTCAGGGTATGGGGACTCCGGCCATCATTGTGGTGGGCAGAGTCTGTGCGCTGGCCGACAGATTTGCCTGGTACGAGAAATTGCCTTTGCAGGGAATGAAAGTGGCGGTGACAAGACCGAGAGATTTAATCTCACAGATGGCCGCAAAGCTGCGGGCTCTGGGAGCGGAGGTACTGGAGATGCCCGCCATATGTACGGAGCCCATAGAGCACAATGAAGCATTGGACAATGCCATGGCCGCCCTGGACGGCTATCAGTGGATTGCCTTTACCAGTCCCACCGGCGTAAAGGTGTTTTTTGAGGAACTGAAGAGAGCGGGCAGAGATATCCGTGCTCTGGGCAGGATGAAGATTGCTTCTATCGGCAAAGGGACGTCCAGGGAGCTGGAGCGGAGAGGTATATTTGCCGATCTTGAGCCGGAGGTGTATGACGGCGTCCATCTCGGCCGGGCCATGGCGGCACGCTGTGAACAGAAGGCGAGGATACTGATTCCCCGGGCGGAGATCGGGAATCATGAGATCATTGAGGAGCTGGAGAAAAGAGATGATCTGGAGGTGACGGATATCGCCACCTATCATACCCGTTACAGAGTGGAGGATGTGCTGGATCAGAAGGCGGCTTTCGAGAACGGGGATGTGGATCTTGCCGTGTTTACCAGCGCCTCGACGGTGCGAGGCTTTATGGCGGCGACGCCGGGGCTGGATTATACGAAGGTGACGGCGGCCTGTATCGGAAAGCAGACGGCGGCGGAAGCCGGGGGCTGCGGCATGAAGTGTTACGTGGCGAAGACAGCGTCTATGGACAGCCTGGTGGAATTGATCGTGGAGATTGCGGAAGAGAAATGAGGCGGCTGTCCATGGCAGGACAGATGAAAGAACAGGGAAGGCAGGAGGTAACGATGGACTTATTAAAGCGACCGAGGAGATTGCGCGGCGGGGACAGTATCCGCCGGATGGTGCGGGAGACCAGGATGGATAAAGCGTCCCTGATTTACCCGATGTTTGTGATGGACGGCGACGATAAGGTGGAGGAGATTCCCTCCATGCCGGGACAGTACCGGTATACGCTGGACCATATGGGAGAGGAGCTGCAGCGGCTGACGGACGCGGGCGTGGGCAGCGTGATGTTTTTTGGTATTCCGGCGGTGAAGGACGCCATGGGTTCCCAGGCGTATGCCGAGGACGGGATTGTTCAGCGGGCGCTGCGTCAGGCGAAGAAGGATTTTCCGGGATTGTATTATGTGACGGACGTGTGTATGTGTGAATATACTTCCCACGGCCATTGCGGTGTGCTCTGCGGCCATGACGTGGAAAATGACGCGACGCTGGATCTTCTGGCCCGCACGGCTCTGTCCCATGTGCGGGCCGGGGCGGATATGGTGGCCCCGTCGGATATGATGGACGGACGGGTACTGGCTATCCGCAACAGATTGGATGAGAACGGGTTTAAGGAGACGCCGATCATGTCCTACGCGGTTAAGTATGCCTCTGCATTTTACGGACCGTTTCGGGAGGCGGCAGGCTCCGCGCCGTCCTTCGGCGACCGCAAATCTTATCAGATGGACCCCCACAACAGCCGGGAGGGCGTGAAGGAAGCCCTCCTCGACGTGGAGGAAGGAGCGGATATTGTCATGGTGAAACCGGCCATGAATTATCTGGATATGATCACACGGGTGCAGGAGGCGACGAATGTCCCCGTGGCCGCTTACAGTACCAGCGCGGAATACGCGATGGTGAAGGCTGCCGCCGCCAACGACTGGGTGGACGAGGAGCGGATCATGTGTGAGATGGCGGTCAGCGCTTACCGCGCGGGGGCGCAGATCTATCTGACTTATTATGCCAGGGAGCTGGCGAAGTGCATGGACGAGGGTTTGATCGGATGATACCGGTGAAAGAGTTGAGGCGAAAGGAATAAGGGAAGGGAGGAGCAGCTGATGTCTGCAGAGAAATCCGAAGCATTATATGAGCGGGCAGTAAAATGTATTCCCGGCGGTGTAAACAGTCCGGTGCGCGCCTACGGTTCCGTGGGCATGACCCCGCGGTTTATCCAGGGGGCCAACGGTCCCTATGTGTTCGATGAGGACGGGAATAAATATATTGATTACGTCGGCTCCTGGGGTCCGATGATTCTGGGGCATAACAATCCGATGATTCTGGAGGCCGTGATTAAAACCTGTCAGAGCGGTCTCAGTTTTGGTGCGGCCACCAGGCTTGAGGTGGAAATGGCGGAGTTTATCTGTCAAAATATTAAGCATATGGATATGGTCCGTATGGTCAATTCCGGCACCGAGGCGGTCATGAGCGCGATTCGGGCGGCCAGAGGTTACACGGGGCGGAATATGATCGTCAAATTTGCGGGCTGTTATCACGGCCATTGCGACGCCATGCTGGTGAAGGCAGGTTCCGGCGTGATGACGGCCGGTATTCCCGACAGCGCCGGAGTGCCGGAGGGCTGTACCCGGGACACCATGACGGCGGTCTACAATGATCTGGACAGTGCCCGGGAAATTTTCTTACGGTATGCGGATCAAATTGCGGCGGTGATTGTGGAACCGGTAGCTGCCAATATGGGCGTGGTGCTGCCGGAGAAGGGCTTTTTACAGGGACTTCAGACGCTCTGTCATGATCATGGAGCCGTATTTATTCTGGATGAGGTGATTACCGGATTCCGGCTGACTTTCGGCGGTGCGGCGGAGTACTATGACCTGGAACCCGATCTGCGCACATACGGCAAAATTATCGGAGCGGGTATGCCGGTGGGCGCTTACGGCGGCAGGAAGGAAATTATGGATATGGTGGCCCCTGTGGGTCCGGTGTACCAGGCCGGTACTTTGAGCGGCAATCCGGTGGCTATGGCAGCGGGGCTGGCCCAGCTTAAGTTCCTCTGTGAAAATCCTCAGATTTATACGCAGATGGCAAAGACGGCGTCCCGGCTTTTTGAGGGCATGGAGAAGCTGCTGGCCCGGTATGAGGTCCCCTGTACGCTGAACAGCATGGGTTCTCTGGGCTGCCTGTATTTTACCCGGGAGCATGTGACAAATTATGAAATAGCCGGACATGCGGATACGGAGGCATTTGCCCGGTATTTCCGGTACATGATCGATCACCATATCCATCTGGGACCGTCTCAGTTTGAGGCTATGTTTATTTCGGCAAGCCATACAGAGGAGACCACGGCAGAAACACTGGAGGCCTTTGAAGGGTGGATTAAAAATCGTTAGAAAGAGGTTCTGTGTGAAAAGGCTGCTGCATTTTGGTGTGAAAAGACCGGGGGTGCGGCAGCCTTTGTATATGATACAATAAACACGGGCTGCTACGGATTGTTCCCGTTTGTGCTAAAATGTGCATGTTTACAAGGTTCGCATGCGATATATACGCGGTATGGATACTTGCATAAAAACCATTTAAGGCATACGACAAGGATTGCACAAAGGAGGAACAAATGGGAACAGTGTACGGTTACGTGCGTGTAAGCACCAGGGAGCAGAATGAGGACAGGCAGCTTTTGGCAATGAAAGAGAGGCAGATACCGAAGAAAAATATTTATGTGGACAAGCAGTCCGGAAAGGATTTCGATCGTCCCATGTATCAGCGTATGATGAAAAAACTGAAAGAGGATGACCTGATCTATATCAAGAGTATTGATCGGCTGGGGCGTAACTATGAGGAGATCCTGGAACAGTGGCGAATCCTGACAAAAGAAAAGAAGGTGGATATTGTCGTATTGGATATGGTTCTTCTGGATACCCGGCGGGGTAAAGACCTGATGGGGACGTTTTTAAGTGACATTGTGCTCCAGGTGCTCTCCTTTGTGGCGGAAAACGAGCGCAAAAATATCCGGGAGAGGCAGAAGGAAGGTATAGAAGCGGCAAAGCAGCGGGGAGTACAGTTCGGCAGGCCCCAGAAAATCATGCCGGATAATTTCACAACCATATGCACCATGTGGATAAATAAGGAGATATCGGGAGAAGAGGCAGCGAAAAAATGCAATCTGACGAGGGCTACATTTTACAGGAAGGCGAATATCCAGAAATATGGGAGAGCAGGGATTTAAGAGACCGGCGTCAGACGTCCATAATTTGTAATATATTTTTCCCGGCTTGAAAAAGCTGGGATATTTGTTACAATACAGATATGCGGCCGGGAATCAGGATCAGCTGCGATACAGGAAAAGGAACAGACTATCATGCATAAAAAAGAGACCAGACAATTATTTAAAAAAGTGCGGAACAACATCATCGTTTTGACCATGTTTGTTTTCGTGGTTTTGCTTTGCACGGGTGTTTTGCGAAGAGCATTGATGGTGAATACCAACCAAATGGGCCTTACGCTGGTGGAGAATTATTCTTCATCGGAGGAAAGCAACATGAGCGCCTGCGAGGCGATTCTGACCATCAGCGTAAATTACGTCGAGGAGCGCGAACAGGGGGGAGCGTCCCTTGAGGAGCTAAAGAAAGGCCTGTATCCTCTGATGGACGGGCTGACGGATATGTATGGTTCCGAAAATATTCAGATTTATGGCTGGGTCTTTGACGGTACCCAGGCAGTGTCCAACGATCCGGCGATCGAGGCCCTGTCGGACTATGACGTCACGGACACAGACTATTACCGGGGAGCAATGGCCGCGAAGGGAGAGACGTATCTCTCCCCTGTCTATACGGATATCATGACGGGTCTTCCCGTAGTGACGATGTGCAAAGCCGTTCCGGGTTCAAACAGTTTTCTGGCCATTGATATGACGTTTTCCTATTTTGAGATGAATAACGGAAATCTGATGCTGCCCGACGGGGCGTCCTATTATCTGATCGGCAAGGAGGGGACACTGTTTTACTACAAGACGTCCCTGGATCACCGGTATGAGGATTTTCAGGACTGGCTCACCGGGATTGCGCAGGAGATGGGCAGCGAAAGAGAAAACCAGGTGCTGGAAAATATTCGGGATGTGGACGGCGCAGACCGCAATGTATATTGCCATCAGATGGAGAACGGATGGACGGCGATCCTGACGATTCCTAAAGAAGAGATTCTTTCCGGTGCGGACACATTTAACTACATAAGCTTTGGGCTTGTTTTTCTGGGGATTGGGCTGATTGTATTTCAGACATTTCGGAATTATAAGCAGGAGAAACAAAATCAGATGCTTCAGGATGAGCGTGACCGGATGGCGGGACGGCATCGGGTGTATCAGAATGCCATGAATGGTACGGCGCGGGCTTATCAGGCTATCTACTATATTGATGTGGTAAAGGGCAGGTATGAAATGCTCTATCCACACCTGGGTAATGAGGAAGAATCCGGTGATTATGAGACGGAATTTGTGGAGAGCCGTTTTGCGAGAGGGATTATTGCAGAGGAGAGCAGGGAGGATATCCGGGAATTTTTTGACCTGTCCGGCATTCTGGAGCGTTTTAAGACAGAGGATCATCTGGAGCTTCAGTATAAGCGGCTGAAGGGGGACGGCGAGTATGAGTGGTGCTCGGCCGCGATCACTGTGGCGGAGATGGCAGATGGGCGGCCGTCTGCCATTACGGTGGCCGTCCGCAGCATTGACGAGATCATTCACAGAGAAGAAGAGCAGAAGGAGATGCTGATCCTGGCAGCAGAGCGCGCGGAGTCGGCCAACCACGCGAAGAGTGATTTCCTGTCCAGAATGAGTCATGATATCCGAACCCCGATGAATGCGATTCTGGGCATGACCGCTGTGGCGGGCATGCATATTGACGAAAAAGAACGGGTTTTGGATGCTCTCGGCAAGATCACCATATCCAGTAAGCATTTGCTGGGTCTGATCAATGAGGTGCTGGACATGAGCCGAATCGAGAGCGGCAAGGTCAGTCTTACGGAAAACGCTTTTAATATCTCGGATACCATAAACAATCTGCTGACGATCTTCCAAACGCAGATGAAGGCCAAGGGACTGGAACTGAAGGTTCATATCGCCAAGCTGGAACATGAGGATGTGATCGGAGACGAACAGCGGTTGCAGCAGATCTTTATGAATATCATGGGCAATGCAGTGAAGTTCACGCCGTCCGGCGGCAGGGTGAGTATTTTTATAGAGGAGAACCCTTCTCATATCCCCGGCAGCGGCTATTATAAATTTGTCTTTAAGGACACCGGGATCGGTATGGAGAAGGAGTTTATAAAGAACATATTTGAACCTTTCTCCCGGGCTGCGGATTCCCGCACCGGTAAGATCGAAGGGACAGGCCTGGGTATGACTATAGCCGTCAATATAGCCCGTATGATGAACGGCGATATAGAGGTGGACAGTACGCTGGGCGAAGGCTCCACATTTACCGTTCTGGTCTATCTGAAACTCAATGACATCACCCAGGCGGACATGGAGGCGTTTACAGCCCTGCCGGTGCTGGTGGCGGATGATGAGAAAGCAGCCTGTGAAAGCGCCTGTGAGATGTTAAACAGTCTCTGCATGGACGCGGAATATGTGCTCGACGGCTATTCCGCGGTAAAACGTGTTGTGGAAGCCAGGGAATGCGGGAAAGATTTTTCCGTGGTGATTCTGGACTGGAAAATGCCGGACAAGGACGGCCTGGATACGGCCCGGGACATCCGAACGGCGGTGGGGGAGGATATACCGATTATTATTCTGTCCGCCTATGACTGGTCTGAGGTTGAGTCGGAGGCGCAGACGGCCGGTGTGGATGCCTTTATAGAAAAGCCGTTATTTAAGTCCAGGTTGATCAGGGCGCTGAAAGAGGTTCTCGGTCTGGGCGGCAGTGAGAAAGAGGTCACAGCGATCGAGAACTTCCAGAAGCAGGATTTTTCCGGGAAACGGGTGTTGCTGGTGGAAGATAATGAGCTGAATATTGAAGTGGCCTCGGAGCTTCTGGAGGAAGTAGGTATCCGGGTGGAGCAGGCGTTAAACGGACAGCTCGCGGTGAAGTGCGCGCTGGATCATGAGCCCGGCTATTTTGATTTGATCTTTATGGATATTCAGATGCCGGTCATGAACGGTTACGAGGCGGCCAGAACTATCCGCGACTCCGGCCGGAAGGATCTGGCGGACATTCCGATTATCGCCATGACGGCAGACGCCTTCGCGGACGATATCCGGAAAGCGCAGGAGGCGGGGATGAACGACCATATAGCCAAGCCCATAGATATAGATAAGCTGGAAGAGACGCTGCAGACATGGATTCGCTGACAGAGCCGTTATTACTATTCATGGGTCAGGAATGCGCTGAACTGCGACGCGAAGCTAGTCCTTTAGGGCGCATTCCGTAAGAACATCCCCTCCGGGGATACCAGATTGCCTCTGGCAAATTAAGGAAATGATTCAGGAGTGAGGGGCGATTTTGCAAAGCAAACTTTAAATATCGCCCCGAATTGTTGCTATGAGCGGCCTCCCAGGCCGTGAATAGTAACAAGCTGTTATGTAAATTCACAGGAATTTCCTGCTATAGCTTGCACATTTTTCCGTGATTTGCTATATTGGTGGTTGTCGAATCAAACACGTATGAGGAGGACGAAAACGTGAAAAAATATGGCGTAAATGAATTGCGCAGGATGTATCTGGACTTTTTTGCTTCCAAAGATCACCTTGTGATGAAAAGCTTTTCTCTGGTTCCCCAGAATGATAAAAGCCTGCTGCTGATCAACGCGGGCATGGCTCCTCTAAAGCCTTATTTTACCGGGGCGGAGATTCCTCCCAGGAAACGGGTGGCCACCTGTCAGAAATGTATCCGTACGGGGGATATTGAGAACGTGGGTAAGACGGCCCGCCATGGTACCTTTTTTGAGATGCTGGGAAATTTTTCCTTCGGCGATTATTTCAAGCGGGAAGCGATTGCCTGGTCCTGGGAATTCCTGACCGAGGTGGTAGGGCTTGACGCGGATAGGCTGTATCCTTCCGTATATCTGGAGGATGACGAGGCGTTTGACATCTGGAATAAGGAGATCGGCATCCCGGCGGAACGGATCTATCGTTTTGGCAAGGAAGATAATTTCTGGGAGCACGGCGCAGGTCCCTGCGGTCCCTGTTCAGAGATTTATTACGACCGGGGCGAGAAATATGGCTGCGGCAAACCGGGCTGTACCGTGGGCTGCGACTGCGACCGTTATATGGAGATCTGGAACAATGTCTTTACGCAGTTTGAGAATGACGGCAACGGTAATTATGAAACATTGCAGAACAAGAATATTGATACCGGCATGGGGCTGGAGCGTTTGGCCAGCGCAGTGCAGGATGTGGATTCTATTTTTGATGTGGATACGGTGTGCGCCCTGCGCAACAGAGTCTGTGAAATCAGCGGCAAGACATACAAGGAAAAATATGACGACGACGTGTCTATTCGTCTGATCACCGACCATATCCGTTCGGCTACGTTCATGATCTCCGACGGCATCATGCCGACCAACGAAGGAAGGGGCTATGTGCTGCGCCGCCTGATCCGCCGTGCCGCCCGCCATGGCCGTCTGCTCGGCATTGACGGCGTATTTCTGGCGGATTTGAGCGCCACGGTGATCGAGGGCTCCAGGGACGGTTATCCGGAGCTGGAAGAAAAGAAGGATTTCATTTTTAAAGTGCTGACCAATGAGGAGGCTCAGTTTAACAAGACCATCGATCAGGGGCTGCGTATTCTCGGCGAACTGGAAGCCCGGCTCCAGGAAAAGGGCGAGAAAATCCTGAGCGGCGGCGACGCCTTTAAACTCTATGATACCTATGGTTTTCCCGTGGATCTGACGAAGGAGCTCCTGGAAGAGAAGGGATATCAGATGGATGAGGACGGCTTTGCCCGAGAGATGGAAGCCCAGCGGGTCCGGGCCCGTTCCAGCCGTGAGGTAACGAATTATATGGGGGCGGAGGCCACGGTCTATGATGAGATCGACCCGTCCGTGACGACGGAATTTTCCGGTTATGATACGCTGACCGGAACATCGAAGGTGACGGTGATGACGACGGCCGCGGAGATCGTTCCGTCTCTGATGGAAGGCCAGGAAGGTACGATCTTTGTGGAACGGACGCCTTTCTATGCTACCATGGGCGGCCAGGAGGGAGACAGCGGCGTGATCCGGACGGAAAACGGCGAGTTCGCCGTTCGGGAGACTGTCAAGCTACGGGGTGGCAAATACGGCCATGTGGGCGCTATGGTGTCCGGTATGATCAGTACGGGAGAGACGGTATATCTGGAGGTGGCTTCGGCGTCCCGTCAGGATACCTGTAAAAACCACAGCGCTACCCATTTGCTGCAGAAAGCGCTGAAAGTAGTCCTGGGCCCCCATGTGGAGCAGAAGGGTTCTCTGGTGACGCCTGCCAGACTTCGCTTTGACTTTGCTCATTTTCAGGCCATGACCCCGGAGGAAATCGCCCGGGTAGAGGCGCTGGTCAATCAGGAGATTCAGGCGTCTCTTCCTGTGGAGACAAAGGTCATGAGTCTGGAGGAAGCAAAGAAATCGGGCGCTATGGCTCTTTTTGGTGAGAAATATGGTAACGAAGTGCGCGTGGTATCCATGGGAGATTTCTCCCGGGAGCTCTGTGGCGGTACCCATGTGATTAATACGGGAGCGATCGCTTCCTTTAAGATCGTTTCTGAAGCCGGTGTGGCAGCGGGCGTGAGGCGTATAGAGGCTCTGACCGGAATGCATGTGACGGCTTATTACGCGGCTATAGAGCAGGAGATGAACCGGATCGCGGCGGCATTAAAGTGCAGCCCGGCAGATATCCCTGACAGGATCGCCCATCTCCAGGCGGAGGCCAGGGCGCTGCACAGCGAGAACGAATCCCTGAAAAGCAAGATGGCGCAGGACTCTCTCGGAGATGTGACGGATCAGGTGACGGATGTCAAAGGCGTGAAGGTGCTGGCGACGGCGGTGAAAGATGTGGATATGAACGGCCTGCGGGATCTGGGCGATCAGCTAAAGGAGAAGCTGGGCGAGGGCGTCGTGGTGCTGGCGTCCGTAAGCGGCGGCAAGGTGAACCTGATGGCCATGGCCACGGACAGCGCCATGAAACAGGGCGCTCATGCCGGGAACTTGATTAAAGCCGTGGCGAAGATCGTGGGCGGTGGCGGCGGCGGAAGGCCGAACATGGCCCAGGCCGGCGGCAAGAACCCGGAGAAGGTGGACGAGGCCATGCAGGCCGTGGCCGGTATTGTTGAGGGACAATTGAAATAGCGTTCACAAGGGAAAGAAGGCGGGTGCAGGACACCTGCCTTTTATTTACATGTTTTATCAGGTGTGCTATGATGTGGAGGTAGCGTAGACAAACGGAACAGAATGGAGACAGAGGCCGGGGAGGACACAGCTTTGGAGAATGAGTATCATGGGACAGATTATATTTTGGACAGGCAGGACGCCAGCATGGACGGGGAAACCGGCGCGGGGCAGATTCGGGAGAAGCTGCCAAACGGCCGGGATCAATCTCTTTGGCGTACACTGGATGCCGGTATTCCCCTGCAGCCGAAAAAAGTTCTGGAAGATATGCCGGGGGGATTTTTCGTTTACCATGCGGACGGCGATGAAGAAATCTTATACGCCAACAGCGCCCTGATACGGATATACGGCTGCGATTCTCTGGACGAGTTCCGGCGGTTAACCGCGAATTCATTTAGAGGGATGGTACACCCCGATGATCTCGACGCCGTAGAGCAGAGTATCCGGGAGCAGATCGCCCAGAGCGTTTATGACCTGGATTATGTGGAATACAGGATCATACGCAAGGATGGGGAAATACGCTGGCTGGATGATTACGGTCATTTTATACGAAGCGACCTGTCCGGCGATGTTTTTTATGTGTTTGTCATAGATGTGACAGATAAGAAAATCCGTCAGATGGAAGAGAGGAAAGCCTTTCTTCGCGAAAAAAGGCAGAAAGAAAACCAGATTGAGAAATATAGTGAGGAGATGGCCCTGATCAACCGGGAATATATGCGCCGGATTGAGACCATTGAGGGATTGAGTATTGATTATGAATCGATATTTTATGCCGATCTGGACGCGGACAGTCTGACGCCCTACAGAATGAGCTATCGCGTCGATCCGCCGGTGAAATCGGAATGTCCCCTGGCCGAATTTGAGAAAATTCATGACCGTTTTATACAGAACTGGGTGCACGCTGAGGATCGCGGGCTTCTGGAAAAGTCCGTGCGGCCGGATGTCCTCCGCAGGAAGCTTGCGGAAGAAAAAAGCTTCTATGTGAATTATCGGATTGTGGAGAACGGCCGTGTCAAATATCAGCAGCTCCGTGTCGTGGATGTGGGGAAAGAAAGCCGCGGTTCTCAGATCGTGCTGGGCTATCGAAATGTGGATCAGGAAATGATCCGTGAGATGGAGCGGAAGAAAGTTCTGGAAGGCGCTCTGAAAAAAGCCGAGGCAGCCATTGAGGCTAAAAACGCATTCCTGTCCAATATGTCCCATGATATCCGGACGCCGATGAACGCCATTATCGGTTTTACCGCCCTGGCAAAGAAATATATCCATGATGCCGAAAAGGCCGACGAATATCTGAATCAGATTGAGATCTCCAACAATCAGCTCCTGCTCATTCTCATGGATGTGCTGGAACTGACAAAGCTGGAGGCTGGAGGCGGACATGTCGCAGAAGAACCCTGCTGCCTGTCCGATCTTGTGGAAAAGGTACGCGGAGATCTGCAGGAGACTGCAGAAAAAAAGGAGATCTCTTTTTTGGTGGATCTGTCCGGTATGATGCATGACGACGTGCTTTCGGATGGAACAAAGATCGGCGATGTTCTCATGCGTCTGGCGGATAACGCGATAAAATATACGAATCCGGGCGGCAGGGTTACGGTCTCTGTCACGGAAAAGGAAAATATCATGACAGATTACGCCCTTTATCAGTTTGTGGTGGAGGATAACGGGATCGGCATCAGCGAGGAATTTATGGGCCATATTTTCGAGCCTTTTGAGAGAGAGAAGAATACTACCCTGGGAGGCGTCCTGGGTTCCGGTCTGGGTCTTGTGATTGCCAAAAACATTGTGGACGCCATGGGAGGAAGCATTGAGGTGGAAAGCGCCTGCGGCCGGGGAAGCCGGTTTACCGTATCGCTGAGTTTGCACCGTCAGAATGCCCGGGGCAGGACAGGGATGTCCTCCGATGGGCAGAAAGCCCCGAAAGAGCCGCCGGTAACGCAGAAAATTTTGCTGGTGGAGGACAATGAAATTAACCAGGAGATAGAGACGGAGCTGCTGGAAAGCGACGGTTTTGTGGTGGATACGGCGGAAAACGGACAGGTCGCCGTGGATATGATCAGGCAGTCCCGGCCCGGAACCTATGGCCTGATTCTCATGGATATTCAGATGCCGGTCATGGACGGCTATCCGGCAGCCCGGGCGATCCGGCAGCTGGAGGATACCAGGCTGGCCGAGGTGCCGATCATAGCCCTGTCGGCCAATGCACTGGAGGAGGACAAGAAAAGGGCCATGGAGAGCGGAATGGACGCTCATATGGCCAAGCCTTTGAATACTCAGCTTTTGGAGAAAATGGTGAGGGAGATTCTGCGGCAGTAGCGGGGGGTTGCAGGAGAAGAGATGGGAAAAAGGATAGAAAATATAAAAGTCTACACGGAGGAGGGGCGTTTTGTCCCCGGCGCCGTAATAACAGAAGGGGCTTTCATACGCCGGATTGCGGTGGGAGAATCCGGGGGGAAAGTCATGCCGTCGGGCAGCGGAGCGGCGGAGATCATAGACGGCGGCGGCTGTTACTGCATACCCGGCATGATCGACATTCATCTCCATGGCTGCAGAGGGCAGGATTTCTGCGATGGTACAAGGCGGGCTTTGGAGACGATCACTGCCTGGGAGGCGTCTGCGGGCGTGACGGCCATCGCGCCGGCGGTCATGACATTGCCTGTCCGAAAGCTGGAATCTGTTCTGGCTGTTGCGGCGGCTTATCGGAGAGAACAGCAGGAGGGGAAAACACTTCCCGGCGCCGATCTGGCCGGAATCAATATGGAGGGGCCGTTCATCAGTCCGGCAAAAAAAGGAGCCCAGGACGCCAGGTACGCCGTTCCCTGTGACGCGGGTCTGTATCGCCGCTTTCAGGAAGCGGCCGGCGGGTTGATCCGGTTTGTGGGCATTGCGCCGGAAGAAAGCCGGGACGCGGAAGCTTTTATTCGTGAAGTGAAAGAGGAGGCAGTGGTTGCGCTGGCCCACACCAATGCGGATTACGATACGGCCATGGCGGCTTTCAGGGCGGGAGCCGGCCATGCGGTTCATCTGTACAATGCCATGTCCCCCTGTACGCATCGGGAGCCCGGGGTGGTGGGAGCCGTAGCGGACAGTTCCCATGTGACGGCGGAAATGATCTGTGACGGCGTGCATATTCATCCGGCCGTGGTACGGGCCGCTATGAAAATGCTCGGCACAGGCCGAGTATGTTTTGTGAGCGACAGCATGCGGGCCACGGGCCTGTCGGACGGGCGGTATACCCTGGGCGGCCTGGAGGTGGCTGTGCGGGGGAACCGTGCCGAGCTGGTCTCCGACGGAGCCCTGGCCGGTTCCGTCACGTCACTGCCGGATTGTGTGCGAAAGGCTGTTTCCGAGATGAGTATTCCCCTGGAGACTGCGATTGCCTGCGCCACGGTAAATCCGGCGAAAAGTTTGGGCCAGTGGGCATTGCGCGGTTCCCTTTCCCCGGGAAAGCTGGCCGACCTGGTCTTATGGGACGGGGATCTGGCGCTTCGGGCGGTGATGAAGTCAGGGGAATGGCTGGCGCCTATTCGTCCCATCCGTCCGTGAAGCGGATGTTAACGGAAATGTTGCGGACGATATCACCTTCCTTCAGATCTATATCCGGGATGTCTGATACAGGGGGAAGCTGTCCGTTGTCGTCGGATAATTCGAGCCAGATCCAGTCATAGGCGGCTTCGTTGGCCTTTTCGACGGCTTCGTCCAGGGTGTCTCCCTCGGCGCGGCAGCATTCCAGGTCAGGGAAATATCCCTCAAAGCCGCCCGATTCGTTTTTATGGAACACAGCGGGATAGATGAACTTCATGATAGATGGCCTCCTTGATAAATGGTAACTGTTCAGTACTTTCACAGTTACGGCAAATGTTCTATTTACGATTTTATCACAGGCCCGGGGACGGCTTCAAGGCAAATCAGTAATTTGAATACGGGAGAATAGAAGATGGAAGGATTAAGTACACTATGCTACATAGAGGATCGGGGCCGTTATCTGATGCTGCACAGGACGGTAAAGGAACGGGATGTCAACAAAGATAAATGGATCGGTGTGGGCGGTCATTTTGAACCGGGAGAGAGCCCGGAAGAATGCCTGCTCCGGGAAGTCCGCGAGGAGACCGGGTACCGTCTTACGTCCTATCGTTTTCGGGGTATCGTTACGTTTCTGTCGGGGGACGGGGTTACGGAGTACATGCATCTGTTTACCGCGGACGGATTTGAGGGTACGCCCATAGCCTGCAATGAAGGGGAGCTGGAATGGGTGTCCATAGAGGAGATCGAGTCGCTGAATATCTGGGAGGGAGATAAGATATTTTTCCGTCTTCTCGCCGCTGACAGGCCCTTTTTTTCGTTGAAGCTGGTTTACGACGGCCGGGGCGGGCTGGTATCCGCCGCGCTGGACGGCGAGCCGCTGGACCTGCCCGTGATCGGAGGTTGATCCTGGTCCGGCGTCTATGAGACGATGTTTCTTTGGCACAGCCGGTTATGGTTCGTGTCAAATTTTATTTTGGTTTATCGCCGTGTGGTTATGGTATCGGAAAAGATGGGCATACTGACAGCAAAAAGGAGGCTGTCAGTTATGAAAATATTGTTTTTTGATACCAAAAGCTATGATAAAGATTCTTTTGAGAAGGAGAAAGAAAAATATCCGTCCGTGAAAATTGACTATCTGAAAACGGATCTGGCGCCCAAGACGGCTCAGCTGGCCCAGGGATATGACGCGGTATGCGCTTTTGTTAATTCCGACGTGGGTACGGATACGGTGGAACGGCTCCATGAGGCAGGGGTGAAGACGATCCTCATGCGGTGTGCCGGCTACAATAACGTGTCTCTGCCTGCGGCAAAGCGCTGCGGTATCCGGGTACTGCGGGTGCCGGGCTATTCCCCGGAAGCCGTGGCCGAGCATGCCATGGCTCTGGCTTTGGCCGCCGACAGGCGGATGCATAAAGCCTATGTCAAGGTCCGTGAAAATGATTTTTCTCTGGGTAGCCTTATGGGCTTTAATTTTTATAAGAAAACTGCTGGGATCATCGGCACCGGTAAGATCGGCGCGGCTATGGCCCGCATCTGCCATGGATTCGGCATGGATGTGATTGCCTATGATGTATATGAGAATAAATCTCTTGCCGGATTCGTCACTTATAAGCCTTTGGACGAGGTGCTGGCCCAGAGCGATCTGATCTCCCTGCACTGCCCGTTGACGGACGAGACTTATCATTTAATTAACCGGGAGACGATTGCCAGGATGAAGGACGGCGTGGTGCTGGTCAATACTTCGCGTGGCGCGTTGGTGAAGACCGATGATCTGATCGAAGGCATTCGCGCGAGAAAATTTCACGGAATAGGGCTGGATGTGTATGAGGAGGAGGCCAGCAATGTGTTTGAAGATCGTTCCGACGAAATCCTGGAGCACTCTACTACGGCCAGGCTTCTGTCTTTTCCCAACGTCGTGATTACTTCTCATCAAGGATTTTTTACGGTCGAAGCTCTGGCCGCCATCGCGGCCACTACGCTGCAGAATGCCGTGGACGCGGAACAGGGGCGGGAAAACGGTAATCTTGTGACAGTGTGACAGGCAGGCTGAACGGTTGCGTAATTTCTGTCGGTGACATAAAAGTTGTGAAGATTTCTTGAATTTTTATAAAAATCCGTGACAAAGAAGCGCTTTGTGCTATAATTCACTTTATGCAAGTCGCAGGGGGGGGGCTTTCCGGCAGAGCAGGTCTGCCGGATATCGACGGAACAGACAGGCAGAAAGAAGTGACAGTGTAGAACGGAGTAGCAGAATGAATCATTGGAAAATTATGGGCGTGAGGTCTCTGGCCGGCGTCCTTACGGTGGGAATGTTGATGGGACAGCCGTCCCTTTGGGGGGCTGTGGATGTCACGGCTCAGGCTTCCGATGTTTCCGCAAAGGAAAAAACGCCGGACACATCGAAAAAGGGGAGCGCCGTGCCGGAGTCTCAGCCTTCGGATGCGGATAAACCCGAGGCGGATAATAAGGATACGGGAGGTTCGGACGGTGACAATCCCGCCTCCGGGTTGCCGGAAGGAAGCGGTTCTTCGTCGGCCATACCGGACGGGAAAGAGCCGCCTTCTCAGAAGCCGGATGAACAGGAGCCATCCTCCCAGCTGCCGGACGACGGTGACCAGACGTCTCAGGCGCCCGGCGACGGAGACGGTTCATCCGTGGTTCCGGGGTCCGACATACAGCCCGATCCGACGCCGGATTCCTCCGGGATACCGGAAGGCAGCGGGACGGGCAGCTCCTCCCTGCCAGGGACACAGCCGCCGGAAGGCAGCGGCAGTCAGATCGTACCTGGCAGCAGCGTGGTGGATTTTTCTGAGATGGATGAAGAAGAACCGGAAGAGGTAGACGAGGAAGAAGAGGAGGAACTGGAAGACGAAAGCAAAGTTCAGGCCGGTAAAGATTTTTATACGGGCCAGCTGAAATCCCAGTTTCACATGGTGTTTGCAGACAATTTCGCGGATATCATGGAGGACATCGAGAAAGAAAACTTTGCCCGGAACGGATTGGACGAAGAAGGGATTTTCACTATGGTTCTGCGGGAGAAAGAAGAGACCGGGGAGGACGTCTTCCGCGCGCCAAACTGGAAAGATATTGTGGCCGTGTACGTCCTCCGACAGAAGCAGGCCGGTGAGAAAACGTTCTATTTCGATGAGGAGCATCAAACGGCTATTGCCGAGGTATATGCCCGGATGAATTCCGTGCAGGAAATAGCGGGCGAAAAAACGTACATATCGTTTAGCGTGGAAGATTATGCGGATCAGGAGGATCTGAAAAAAGAGGATCGGGAAACACTGGAACGCTACAGCGGCAGGGAATGTATCCTGCTGTGCGCCGCGCTGACCGGTGCCAGGGGCCTGATTGAGGGCACTTTTGGCAGTGAGGTATCCGGGGAGCGCGCGGATATCGTGGCAGCGGCTTACAGCCTGGTGGGAAAAATCTCCTATTTCTTCGGCGGCAAATCGTCGGCTATCGGCTGGGATGACCGGTGGGGAGATAAGAGAGAAGTAACTGCAGAAGGTTCCCGTTCCACTGGCAAAACCCGAAAATACGGACTGGACTGCAGCGGCTATGTGACCTGGGCTTTTATCAACGGCTATGGCAGAGCCAGCGCTTCGGGAAAGATCGGTAACGGTACGAGCGCTCAGTGGTACGCGTCGCGGAAGATTGAGAAGGATGAGCAGATTCTTCCGGGAGATCTTGTGTTTTTACAGGGCCCCGAGCATAGTGGGATTAATCATGTGGGCCTGGTGGTCGGCGTGAAGGAGAACGGAGACGTGATTGTGTCTCACTGCAGCTCCGGACACAACGGCGTGGTGGTGCAGGAAGCTTCGAGGGCCGGATTCAAATATATCCGCCGGCCGAAATGCTTTGCCGACGGAGACAAGGAAGCCGCAAAACTGGCAAAACGGGAGAAGGATCTTCTTAAGAAAGAAGAAAAATCGGATTCTCCTTATATCAGCAGGGATGTAAAAGTGAAGCTGCTTTCCCCTGAGGACAGAGAAGCCAGGCGGGAGTCGGAGAGCCGGGAGGAGAGGGTTTTTGGCAGTATCGAGAAAAAGGAGAAGCAGCAGGAGCCTCTGATCCCTAATATCCTACAGCAATAAGTATGTCATGTTTTTTAGAAAAAGGGTGATATGTCTGCGTTTGAGAGGACATATTGCCTTTTTTTGTCGATTTTTGACGCTAAAATGAGGCAAAAGTGGGGGAAACTGTAAAAAAATAGTAAAAAGGTAATTGCTAAGGGGAGCAGTTAGTGATACAGTAGAATAAGTTGGAAAAGGGTTCTGACGGGAGGAATATATGGAAGCCAGGGAAGTGCTGAGACAATTTAAAGAGGGAGCTATTTCAATGGAGGAGGCGGAACATTATTTTCGCAGAGAACCCTTTGAGGAGATGGAATGTGCCAAGCTGGATACGCACCGGGAGATCCGTTCCGGTTTTCCGGAAGTGATCTACTGCAGCGGCAAAGCGGATGAACATTTGCTGCAGATTGTAAAAAAACTGTATGAAAAGAACGGGGAAGTATTGGGAACCAGAGCCAGCCGGAGACAGTATGAGCTGGTGCGGGAGGAGATTCCCGGGATACAGTATGATCCGATTTCCCGTATACTGAAGGCGAAAAAGCCGGGCGGGGTAAAGACCGGCAAGATCGCCGTCTGTACGGCGGGGACGGCGGATATACCGGTGGCCGAGGAAGCCGCCCAGACCGCGGAATATTTCGGAAGCCGGGTAGAACGGATATTTGACGTGGGAGTCAGCGGTATCCACAGGCTGTTTTCCCGGCTTGAGGCGATCCAGGATGCGAATTGTGTCGTTGCGGTAGCCGGTATGGAGGGAGCCCTGGCCAGCGTTCTGGGCGGCCTGGTGGATAAGCCGGTCATCGCCGTACCTACTTCGGTGGGCTATGGGGCCAATTTCCAGGGGCTGTCGGCCCTGCTTACCATGGTTAATTCCTGCGCGAACGGCATTGCCGTGGTAAATATTGATAATGGTTACGGGGCGGGGTACATAGCGACCCAGATTAATAGATTGGCGGTGAGGGGAAATGGGTAAATGCCTGTATCTGGAATGTGAGTCCGGCATCAGCGGGGATATGACGGTGGCGGCGCTGCTGGATCTGGGCGCCGACGAGGCGGCGTTGAGAAAGGCTATGGACAGTCTTCCGGTGAAGGGATTTTCCATTCGGGTCAGCCGTGTGAAAAAATCAGGGCTGGATGCCTGTGATTTTGACGTGCGCCTGGACGACGGTCATGAGAATCATGACCATGATATGGAATGGCTTTACGGCGGACAGGACGGAGAAGGCCATACTCATGAAGAGTACGTCCGCGATCATCACAGGCCCGGAGGGCATGAGCCGCATACTCATGAAGAACACGCCTGCAGGGGGCCTGTACATGAAACGGACGGGCACGGCGCACATGCGCATCGAGGCATGAGAGAAATTCTCGAACTTATCGGGCGGGCTGATATGACAGCTCGGGCGAAAGATATGGCGGCCCGTATTTTCACGGTGTTGGGAGAGGCGGAGGCCAAAGCCCACGGCACGACTCTGGAGACGGTACATTTCCATGAGGTAGGGGCGGTGGATTCCATCGTTGATATCCTGTCCGTGGCGGTGTGCCTGGATAATCTGGACGTTACGGAGCTGATCGTGCCTTATTTGTGCGAAGGACAGGGGAGTATCCGCTGTCAGCATGGCATTCTGCCGGTGCCTGTACCGGCGGTGGTCAATATTGCGCAGGCCCACGGGATTCCCGTCAGAATCACCGATACCAGAGGAGAGCTGGTTACGCCCACGGGAGCGGCTGTTGTGGGGGCGTTGTGCACGGGTCATCGGCTGCCGGAGCGCTATCGCATTCTGGCGTCAGGCCTGGGAGCCGGTAAGCGGGAGTATGACCGTCCGGGTATTTTGCGGGCTATGCTGATCGAACCTTCCCGGCAGACGGATACGATATGCAAGCTGGAGAGCAATATTGACGATTGTACGGGAGAGAGTCTGGGTTACGTGATGGATCGCCTTTTTGACGCCGGGGCCAGGGACGTCCATTATACGCCTGTATATATGAAGAAAAACAGGCCGGGTTATCAGTTGAATGTGATCTGTGATGAAGAACGGGCAGAAGAGCTGGAGCAGATCATATTCCGGGAGACCACTACCATAGGCATCCGCAGAACGCGGATGGAGCGTACGGTGCTGAACCGTGAAAACCATACGGTTGCTACGTCTTTTGGCGATATGACAGTCAAGGTCTGCAGCGGTCCGAACCTGAGAAAAATATATCCGGAATACGAGAGTGTGACGGCGGTCTGTCGAAGGGAAAATCTTCCTTTTGACAGGGTTTATGCGGCTGTTCGGGGGGAATGCGAAGAGAAGCTGTTTCCCTGCTCTGGGGAGAAAGACGGCATGTGAGATACCAAAGCTGCCGTGCAGCTTCTGATAAATGACAGGAAAAAGAACAGGAGGACAGAAGTCATGAAAGGGAAAGACGAAGTCAGAGATGAGGGAGCGGTGATCCGCGCGCGCATCGAGGCGCTGCGCGGACGGATGCGCGAGAAAAATATTTCTATGGTGATTGTACCTACGGAAGATTATCACGGCTCAGAATATGTGGACGCCTACTTTCGCACCAGAAAGTATATTACCGGCTTTACCGGATCGGCGGGAACGGCGGTGATCAGTCAGGATGAAGCCTGCCTGTGGACAGACGGGCGGTATTTCATTCAGGCTGCCGCAGAGCTTGACGGTACCGGCATTATTCTCCAGAGAATGGAGGAAGAAGGCGTACCCACGATCCAGGAGTATGTGGAAACACATCTGGAGGAGGGCGGTTGTCTGGCCTTTGACGGGCGTGTGATAAGCGCCGTAAACGGCGGAAAATACGCGAAGATCGCGGAGAAAAAGCAGGCCCGGCTTCATACCTCGGAGGATCTGGTAGGAGAATTGTGGACGGACAGGCCGCCTTTTCCGGTGCATCCGGTCTGGATACTGGAGGAGCGCTATGCGGGAAAATCCACAAAAGAGAAGCTGGCCGATGTACGCCGGGAGATGAAAAAGGCGGGAGCTAACCTGCATTTGCTGGCGGATTTGTGCGATATTGCCTGGCTTCTGAATATCCGGGGAAATGATATCCCCCACGTGCCCGTGGTGATGTCCTATCTGCTGATGGGGGAAAACTGGTGTACCTGGTATGCGGATATGGGTGTGCTGAGCGAAGAGGTGCAGGCATATCTGAAGGAACAGCAGGTACAGGTGCGTCCCTATGGGGAGGTCTACCAGACCCTGGGAGACCTGCCGCCCTACAATCGTATACTGATGGATAAAAAGTCCGTGAATTACCGTTTGCAAAGCAGTATTTTGGACGAATACCAGATTGTCTGCGGGGTGAACCCCGAGCAGAAAATGAAAGCCGTCAAAAACCCGGTGGAGCTTGAGAATATCCGCAAAGCCCATGTGCAGGACGCTGCGGCCATGATTCATTTTATCCGCTGGCTTAAAGAACATGTGGGCAGGGAGAAGATTACGGAGATGTCCGCCAGCGAATATCTTCTCGAGTGCAGACGCCGCCAGCCGGGCTTTCTGGATCTGTCCTTTGAGACCATAGCAGCCTACGGTCCGAACGCGGCTATGATGCATTATCAGCCCGATGAAAAGAGCAATACGGAATTGAGGCCGGAGGGAATGCTGCTGGTGGATTCGGGCGGCCATTACCGGGAAGGCTCCACGGATATCACGAGAACTATTGTGCTGGGCAGGCTTTCCGACGAGGAAAAACGGATGTATACCAGCGTGTGTATCGGTAATCTGGCCTTGGCTAATGCCCGGTTCCTCTATGGATGCTCAGGTCTGAATCTGGATATCCTCTGCCGTGAACCGCTGTGGAAACAGGGAATTGATTACAAATGCGGTACAGGCCATGGGAACGGCTATCTGCTCAACGTTCATGAGGGGCCCAACGGTTTCCGCTGGCGTCGCCGGGCGGACGAGACGACGGCGCTTGAAGAGGGCATGGTCACTACGGATGAGCCGGGAGTCTATATGGAGGGCAAGTACGGTATCCGTATTGAAAACGAGCTGATCTGCGTTAAGGATGATAAAAATGAATATGGGCAGTTTATGCGTTTTGAGAATATCACCTATGTGCCGATCGATCTGGACGCTATATTGCCGGAAATGATGAGCAAAGAGGACAGAGAGAATCTGAACAGTTACCACCGTATGGTTTATGAAACCATGGCTCCCTGTCTGGATGAGGAAGATTGCCTGTGGTTGAAAGAAAACACCAGAGAAATTTAATATGGGCCGCCGTAATCGGTTCGGTAATGCTGTGCCTGTCGAACGTGGGGGGGCATGTGCGAGCCTCTGACCTGGAGACGGCCGGACAGCCGGTGCTGGTATATGGCGATAAAAATCTGGCGGACGAGGATGCCTTTGTGCTGTTGGTTTTCGGCGACGGCTTTCGGGCGGACGAGCAGGAACTGTTTTATGAGCAGGCCAGAACGGCGGCATCTTATGCCATGAATACTTCTCCCTATGACGAATTGTCCGGATTGTGCAAGGTCTACGCTTACGGTACGGTTTCGGTTGAATCCGGCGCTCTGGGCGATAAGGCCGGGGATGTGCAGGAGGCCAACGAGGATTCCCGGGATACGTATTTTGGCAGTCATTTCTGGAGCTATGGAATACAGCGGCTGTTGAGCCTGGAGCCGGAGGATGAAGAGAAGGTGGAGGCATTGCAGGAAGAAATCCTGCCGGCGGCGGATTACAGTATTCTACTGGTCAATTCCACCGTGTATGGAGGCAGCGGCGGGAATATCTGCGTAGCTTCCCTCCATGAGAGTTCGATGGAAATCCTGCTCCACGAGCTGGGTCATACGGTGGCAAAACTGGCCGATGAGTACTGGGCCGGAGATGAGTACGCCGTAGAAGCGCCCAACATGACCACGGAGAGTGATCCGGCAAAAGTGCGTTGGAAAAGCTATGTGGGAAAAAACGGTGTGGGCGTGTATGCCTATACGGACGGAAAAGAGGGATGGTATAAGCCTTCCAATAATTGCAAAATGCAGTATCTGGGCAAAGAATATGATTTTTGCGATGTGTGTAAGGAAGCCATCAGGGAGGCGGTCTGTGAGCAGTCCTCCCCGGAGGCCGTAAAGATGCTGCTGGAAGAACAGGAGGAGGAGACAATGGCCGGCGTCCTCCCCGGAGAAGGCGAAGACGGCCTGGGGCAGAAGAGCCTGGTGGGAAACGGCGGACAGAGCTCCGGGAAGAGCAAGCTCGGGGAAGGGACGGAACACGGAGTGGATCTGCCTGCGGAGGAAGCCGCACAGGAAAGCGCCAGATCATCCGCGACGGGTCTGTCTGTGCCGGATGAAACGGCCGAAGAAAAAGAGAAATTTTCTTCGGCTCCCTCCGATGATGATATCAGCGTATCGGCGGCAGCGGTGATATTTGTTGTTTCCGCCGCATTGATTGTCATCGTGAACTGGCAGGGAAAGGGACGCAGGCGCAGACGTTAGCGGTGTATAGAGATTAGCCCAAAAGAGGAATCCGACGGAAGCGGATTCCTCTTTTGGGCTACAGATAGGGAGTACCGGGAATCTCCGGATAGCTGCCCATGGAGATCAGAAGCTGCAAGCCGATTTCTCTGGCTGTCAGCACGGATTCTCTGACGGCGTCGGCATCTCCGGTGACTGCCGCGATCACTTCGTTGGAATGGCTGGTACCCCGATTCGGGGTCATGTAGGAAATGATCTTCACATCGGCGGATTTCAGGGCCCTGTCGGCCATCACGAGGCCGATGGCCGCGGGAGAGCCGCAGAAAAAGCCGAACGCCTGTCCCGGCGGTGCGCCGAACGCTGTCTGCAGAGCCTGTCCCGAACGGGCAGAGTAGGCAAATTCCAGATGGCCGGCCTGGCTGATGTACAGCTCCCCGGCATTTCGGTTGGTGAGCTGTAGCGTTATCTCTATGGCGTGACGGGCCTCCTCCACATTTTCGCCTCCCAGCACGATATAATTTCCGTGGCCGCCCCAGCCCTTGGTATCCCGTGGAAGCTCAATGGAAAGTACGGAGGTGTTTGTGGCCTTTACGGCGTCGTCCACGGCCGTGATCTGGCCGGCGGCGCCGGTGCGGGAGCTGAATATCCCCAGAGCACGATATTTTTCGGGAATGCCCATGGCTGCGTGAAGCTGTTCGTCCACGCCGCCGATCACCAGCCCAATGGAATCCAGAACCGCTGTTCCGACAAACTCCGTCAATGTGCAGTTTATGGAAATGTCATGTATATTCATAAATATCCTCGCCTGTGTCCGGACAGCACAGATATCGGCTGCCGTTTTATGATGGTTATCCTGTCAATCTGCATCTATTATAGGTGAGGGCGGAGGAAAAGTCAATTTTTTACGGGAGAATGGACAGGGGATGTAACGGTGAAGCCGGAGGGCTGAGCTGTTACCAGGGGCTTTGGCAGCAAAGGATACGGTTCACATTTTTGTGGGTTGAAAGAAAAACTCTGTGATGATACACTGTCATAAAAAGACAAAAAGCGAGGGACAGATATGAAAAAATCAACGATCTGTGTACAGGGCGGTTACATGCCGGGAAACGGCGACCCACGTGTACTGCCGATTGCCCAGAGCACCACATTTAAATACGATACCAGCGAAGAGATGGGAAAGCTTTTCGACCTGGAGGCCGAGGGGTACTTTTACACCCGCCTGGCCAATCCCACCTGTGATGCCGTGGCAAAAAAAATCTGCGAGCTGGAAGGGGGCGCGGCGGCCACGCTGACATCCTCGGGCCAGGCGGCCACATTGTACGCCGTGACGAATATCTGTGAGGCGGGGGATCATGTGGTCTGCGCTGCCAAGGTATACGGCGGCACTTCGAATCTGCTGAATGTTACGCTGAAACGTTTCGGCATCGCCTGCACGCTGGTGGACCAGGATCTGTCAGTGGAAGAGCTGGAAAAGTATTTTCGCCCGGAAACAAAGGCCGTGTTTGGCGAGACCATTGCCAATCCTGCCGGTTCCGTGCTGGATATCGAGAAATTTGCCCGCCTGGCCCATGATCACGGCTGTCCGCTGATTGTGGACAATACCTTTGCCACGCCCATCAACTGTAATCCTTTCCGTTTCGGGGCCGACGTCGTGACCCATTCCACGACAAAATATATGGACGGACACGCCATGGCCGTAGGCGGCTGTGTGGTGGACAGCGGTAATTTTGACTGGATGGCTCATAAGGATCGTTATCCCGGCCTCACCACACCGGATGAGTCCTATCACGGTATTATATATGCGGAAAAATTCGGGAAATGCGGCTATATCCAGAAGATTGTGGCCCAGCTTACCCGGGATATGGGCGCCTGCCAGTCTCCGATGAACGCGTTTCTGACCAACGTGGGTCTGGAGACCCTGCACCTGCGCATGGCCCGCCATTGCGAAAATGCCCGGAAGGTAGCCGAATATTTAAAGAATCATGAGAAAGTAGCCTGGGTAGAATATGCGGGCCTGGAAGGGGACAAGTATTACGATCTTGCGCAAAAGTATCTGCCCGGCGGCGTCTGCGGAGTCCTTTCTTTCGGACCTGAGGGCGGCCGGGAGGGGGCCATGCGTTTCACGAACGCCCTGAAAATGATTGCCATTGTGACCCATGTGGCCGATGCCCGTACCTGCGTCCTGCATCCGGCCAGCCATACTCACAGACAGCTTAATGAACGGCAGTTAATAGAAGCGGGAGTTCTTCCCGAGCTGATCCGCCTGTCTGTGGGGATCGAGGATGTGGAAGATATCATAGCGGATCTGGAACAGGCTCTGCAGGCGCTATAAGTTATTTTGGGGGAGAGTCCTTTAAAGGATCTCCCCCAAAGTTTCTATCAGCCTTGCATTCTGCTCGGGCCGCATAACGCAGAAGCGGATATAGCGGGAATCCAGAAACGGAAAACTGGAGCAGTTCCGAATCATCATTCCCCTGCGGATACAGCAGTCAAAGGCAAGCTGGGCATCCACATGTTCTTTCAGGATTTTCACCAGAATAAAATTTCCATAGGGTCGATAATATTTGATTGAATCCCAGTTGTCCAGAATCCTGCAGATGCGCGCCCGCTCGTTGCTGATCAGATTCCGGGTACGCTCAATATATTCGCTGTCGGTGAGCATCAGCCGCCCTGCCAGTTCGGCCAGAGAATTGATGGTCCAGGGATTTTTCCGGGTGTTGATTTTGCGGATCAGATCCATATTTCCGGTGACGGCATAGCCCAGGCGCAGCCCGGGCGCGGCGAAAAATTTGGATGTGCCCCGCAGCACGATCAGATTATCGTAATCGTTGGTGAGGTCCACGGAGGAAATATTCCGGACGTCCGGCGCAAATTCCACATACGTTTCGTCCACCATCACAAAAATGCCGTGTTCCATGCAGGTATTCAGAATCCGTCGCATATCCTGCCGGTTTACCGCCGTGGAGGTGGGGTTGTTGGGGTTGCACAGAACCAGCAGCTCCAGGGAATCGTTCAGCCTGCCGCACAGATCCTCCACGTCCATCACAAAATCCTGTTCTTCTCTCAGGGGATAGTAGACGGTCATGCCGCCCCCCAGGGAGATTTCCCGCTCATATTCCGAATAGGTGGGGCCCAGGATCATGGCCTTCTTCGGCTGCCGGATCTGGATAAACAGGGAAATCAGTTCCGTGGAGCCGTTTCCTACGATGACATTTTCCGCCCGGGCGCCCACATATCCGGCGATGCACTGTCGGAGGGCCGTGTACTCCCGGTCCGGATAAGCGGTGATCACGTTCAGGTGTTCGGCCAGGGCCGATTTCAGACGGAAACTGATGCCCAGCGGGTTCACATTCGCGCTGAAGCTGGTGATGTCCTCTTTCTTTATATGATATATTTCTTCAATCTTTTCCAGATCGCTTCCATGAAAATGATCTTTGTGTTTCAGCATACTGTCCATGTCAGTCCTCCCCACTTGCATCACGGCAAGCATTCGTGTATAATTCATGTAGTTGTGTCTGCGTAACTGTGAAGGTACCGAGCAGTTACGCGCCTATACGTAAAGATTATAACGGATATAATCCACCAGTCAAGAGATAAAGCGCAGGTGAACGATATTGAAGAGAAGAATGGAACAGCTCTTAAACGGCAGGTTCATCTATCAGGCCCCCCGGCTGATCCTGTCCGATACCAGCCTCGAGCTGACCGTAAACGCGGACAGCAGCGAGCAGGGTGAATTTTTTTTCGCCGCAAATGATAACAGCCGGATTAAGGGAATGATGTCCAGTTCCCACAGGAGAATCGTCCTGGAAAAGGATAAATTTTCGGGAAATGCCATCCATATCCGCTATGTGATCGATACCCGCGGCCTGAAAAGCGGGGAGGATTTCGAAGGAATCATTACCGTCAGCAGTTCTCTGGAGGAGGTCAGTATCCCGGTATCGGTGTGCGTGGGAGAGGAGAAAGTACAGGCGGGCGGCAATGAGATACGCAGTCTGGACAGTTTTGTCCGCCTGGCCCGCGTGGATATGCGGGAAGCTTTCCGGCTGTATACAAGCCCTTCTTTTGAAAAGCTGCTCCGGGGAAAGGACGGACAGTATCGGCCTCTCTATCTCGGCCTGTCCGGTCAGCCCACCACCTACCAGCATATGGAAGAATTTCTGGTGGCGGCGAGAAAAAAGGAGGCTGTCAGTCTGCGTATCGACCGGGAAGAGAAAATATTTGATGATGTGAAGCGCTCCCAGAAGGATACGCTCTATATTTATAAAAATACCTGGGGATATATCCGCATGGAGATAGAAATCCAGGGCGATTTTATCCAGGTGGAGAAAAAGGTGGTCACCTCGGAAGATTTCATTGGCAGCGCCTACGGCCTGGAATATGTGGTGCGCAGAGAGCGTCTGAGAAAAGGTAAAAATTTCGGGCGCATATTTATCCACACGGTATACGGCACGCTGACTTATACATTGACGGTTACGTCTCAGGGAACCAGAGATCCGGAGGCAGCCAAAAGAAAGGGCGAGGAGGTACTCCTGAATCGTCAGCTTCTGGCCTACTGTATGGAAAGCATAGACGCGGCCCGGTGGAAGGAAAACACCCTGGGCTGTCTGCGGGAAATTGAAAATCAGGGGCGCATGCAGCCGGAGCAATACCTGTATCTGACGATGCTCCATCATGAAAACCAGGAGATGGCGGAGGCGGTGGCTGCCTGCTGGCCTCTGAAGGAAACCGTATTTGGCGACGATGAAGGCGAGTTGGAGGGACTGGCTCTTTATATGAAGAAAAAGGTGGGCCTTCTGGGGGTCCAGGAGGATATCCGGGAACGGCTTTACGGGCTTTATGAGCGGAACCGGGACAGTTTTCCCCTGCTCTGGGCGTGGCTGGAGGAAAACCCTGAGTTTACCGATACCCGTCGGATGCTCGAGCTGGAAAAAATGGAGCAGATGGACTGCATCAGCCCCTTTTTCTATATGGCAGTCTGGAAAATCATACATCGCGATATCAATCAGTTGAAAAAACTTTCCCCGATGATTCTGCATACCCTTCTCTTTGCCGCCCACGCCGGGAGGCTGACGGAGGAGATGGCGGTTAAAACAGCCTGTCTGGCTCAGCATGAGAAGCGATTCCAGCCTGTCGTCTACCGGGTCTTATGCGCCTGTTATGATGTGAAACCGGACAGAGAGGTGCTGACCGCTATCGTCCGTCTCGTGATGATGGAGCATCCGGAGAAAAAGGAATACTTTCGCTGGTATGCGCTGGCCGTGGAAGAGCAGATTCGTATGACAGGACTGTACGAGTATTATATTGAGACTATGCAGATGCCGTTTACCGATGTGTTTCCCCAGGTAATCCGCCTGTATTTTGTGTATAATAATAGACTCTCCGACAGCCAGAAGGCCTTTGTCTACGCGAACGTGATCCGCAATCGCGAGATTGATAAGGTGACTTATATGAGCTACAGGGAGGCTATGGGACGTTTTGCCCTGGAGCAGCTGGATCGGGGAAAGATAAATGAAGATTATGCCCAGATCTATCAGGAGCTTATCGGACGGATCACGGATAAGAGAATGGCGGAGGCTATATCCAGAGTGATGTTCACGCAGAAGATCGTATGCCGGGATAAAAAGATCCGCCGGGTGATTGTGGTGAGTCCTTATCTGTGTCAGGAGGCGGTCTATCCGATGCGGGATGGCCAGGCTTATGTGCAGCTCTATACGGAGGATGAGGAAATCCTGTTTGAGGACGGCATGAAGCGCCGTTATGGTATTACGGTGGAGTGTGAGAGACATCGGCTGATGGAATGTGACAAATACGCTGCTGCCTGCCAGGCGGCGGACGCAGACGTCTTTGGTCTGCTGGTGCACAGCATGGCTCCCCGGCTGGAAAAAATGCCGGTGACGGAAGACAATCTGGCCGGTTTTCTGCGCATTGCGGAGGATGAACGATTTACAGAGGACAGCCGTTTTACGGCCCGGACCAGAGTACTGGAATATTATACCAAACACGACAAGGAAGAAATGCCGGAGAAGGTGCTGAGGCTGATTCTGGAAGACGCATTCGCCAAGAGCAATAAACCCCTTGTGATTCGGGCCCTGATGCAGAGGCGGATGTATGCGGATGCTTTTGACATCATTACGAAATACGGCTATGAACATATCGATATCCGTCATCTGTACACATTATGTACCCGTCTGATTGAGGAGACGCACTATGCGGAAAATGATGAACTGATCTGCCTGGCTTTTGAACTGTTTGGGAAAAACAAAGTCAATACGGCCATCATGACCTATCTGCGGGATAATTATGTGGGTCCGCTGTCGGTGATGAATGACATTCGGAACAGGCTGTCGGACAAAAACGTGGATTCCAAACCCATGGATGAGGAATTATTGATCCTGTCCATGTATGTGCGCCGCCCCCTGCGTGATCCGGGAAAAATCCTTTACAGTTATCAGAAGGGAGAGACCAGCCGCATGGTGGTGGAGGCTTTTCTGGTTTACAGCGCTTTTAACTGGTTCATGGCGGATGACGCAATGGCGGACCGTATCAGCCTGCAGTTAGAGCGTCTGGTGGAAGAGAAGGAAGACTGTAATCCGATCTGCCGCCTGGCGATTTTAAAGGATTATACATTTCGCCCGGAATTGGATGACAGGCAGAGGGAGATGGTGCGCCGTCAGCTGGACTGGCTGCACAGGCACGGGATACGCTTTTCCTTTTATCAGGAGCTACCGCCGGAGCTGATCCAGGCCTACCAGCTGGAGGATCGCCTGTTCATTGAAGAAAAGGCCAGTCCCGGCGATAAGATCACGATTTATTACCGCCTGGTACGGAGAGGAGCGGGCAACGAGGAGTTTCGCTGTGAGCCCATGAAAGACATGTTTCAGGGGATTTTTGTGAAGGAGTTTCTGCTGTTTTACGGGGAGACGGTGGAATACTATCTGGTCAAAGAGCACGGGAAGGAGCGGAGCCGTTCTGAGATGCGTCAGGCGGTGCGGGAGCAGGCAGAGGTAAACGGCCGGACAAAATACCAGATGCTGAACCGAATACTGGCGTCTCGCCAGTTGAAAAGGCAGGCAGAGACAGACAAGCTGATGCTGGATTATCTGAAACAGGACACCCTGAGTGAACAGATATTCACGATTCTGTAGGAGGCGGAGGGATGAACGAGACAAGAAATATACTTCTGGGCTTTGAATTTGGCAGGACATCCTCCCAGATCTGTTATTATAACCGCCAGACGGATGAAGCCGTATCTTTGCCCGTAAAGGTGGGAGACCCTGACGCTTCCTTTCCCAACTGCATCAGTACGGCGGACGGACAGACATGGCATTTCGGGCCGGAGGCCGAGGACTTTTCTTCCCAGAAAGGGGAGACTTTCGTGGGGAATCTCTATGAACTGTGCCAGGGCAGGGAGGCTATCCCCGTCGCCGGGAGAGAATATGAGCCCGGTGAGCTGCTGTCCGTGTTTATCCGGGAATCTCTGCGGCTGTTGGGACTGAGCAATCCCCTGGGAAGAATCACTTCTTTTATGCTGACGGCTCCCCGGATATCTAAGATTCTGGTGGATAATGTCCGGGTGGCGTATCGTTATCTGGGCTTTAAGCCGGAGCGCTGCTCGGTGCAGGCCTATGAGGAGAGTTTTTTCTATGAGACTTTTTCCAGCCGCCTGGAGAACAGAGGGCGCAAGGTAGGGTTGTTTGTTTTTGAAAACCAGGAGGTATCCTTTGCCCGGCTGGATGTGGATCAGAAGACCCGCCCGGCTATGGTGACCTATGCAGCGGGACAGAGAGCGACGCTCAGTGAGGATTCCGCGAAACGGGATGCGGAATTTTGCGATCTGATCAATCAGTCACTGGACAACGGCGTATATGCCTCTGTGTATCTGGTGGGCGAGGGTTTTTCCCGGGACTGGGCAAAGGAGTCGGTGACGCTTCTGTGCAAAGCCCGGCGCAAAGTCTTTTTCGGCGATAATCTCTATGCCCGGGGCGCCTGTCAGGCAGCCCGGGAGAAGGTGGAGGAGAGGCGGTTAAAGTCCTATCTGTATAAAGGAAAAGATATGGTGCGCCATAATGTGGGGATGGATATGCTGATCAATGGCGTGAAAGGCTATTATCCTCTGGTGTATGGCGGTATCAACTGGTATGACGCGGTGGCAGAGTGCGAGCTGCTGCTGGACGGCGAGGACAGCCTGAAGCTGGTGGTGGGAGAGATGAGCGCCAAGGACCGACGCGTGATCGGGATGAAACTGCCGGGCCTGCCGGAAAGGCCCCCCAAGGCCACCAGGCTGGCGGTGCATCTGGAGTTTACATCGGCCCGGCAGATGCGGATACGGGTGACGGATCTGGGGTTTGGCGATCTGTATCCTTCCAGCGGAAAGGTCTGGCAGGAAACCATGATCAATTGACGACAGGGAGAGAAGCGGCATGAGTTACATTTTGTGCAAGACAAAAAGGAGCGAGATCCCCTTTTATATAGAAAATATCAGTGTGAATATTTATTCCATTGAGGAGCTGTGTTTCTATTTGTATCACAATATTTATCTGCTGGACGAAACAATATTGAATGAGCGGCTGTGCTTTTGGCTGCGGGATGAGCTGGGGATGGATGTGCTGGCCCGGCGCATGATGCAGCTTTTGGATCAGGAGGCTTCGGTCAGCGCCGTGATCCTGCCGGCTTTCAAGGAAATTCATTATCTGTCCCATGAAGAATTCCGTATGTTCAGCGTCCGGCTGAATCAGTTTGAGGTTCAGCCTCGTGTGACGAAGCAGAAAATCAAGGGCGATTACCTGTTCGGTCATGAAAAATATATGAATGCGGTTAAGGTGTATCGCAACTGTCTGTCCATGCAGGGGAAGGATATCACCGGCAGCCAGTTCACCGGCAGCGTGTATCACAATATGGGCTGTGCCTATGCCCGGCTGCTGCAGATGGACGAGGCAAAGGAGTGTTTCCGCAGGGCCTGGGAGTACCTGTCCACGCAATCGGTGCTGCGAAGCTATCTGACGGCCGTGTATATGGCCGGAGACGAGGAGGAGATGGATGAGGAAGCCGCCCGGCTCGGCGTGGAGGATAAGGTTCTGGCGGAATTGAAGCAGAAGATTGAGGAGACCAGGGACTCTCTCTGGCAGACCCGGTTCGGAGAGCGCTACGCAAAGATGCTGGAGCTGGAGAAACAGGGCAGACAGCAGGAATATGAGGAGGAGGTGGACCGGTTTCTGGCGGAGCTCACGGACGGCTATCACAGGAATACGGGTTTTTAGTGGCGCAGTATGCAGACTTCACTAGGAAAACAGAGAAATTCGGCAAAAATTCGGCTATTGTCATCTTGCTTTTCATCGGTGGGCTGGGCTATAATATCTGCGAATTTTGTAACCGGTATCTGATTAAAATGCATATATACAAGGAATTGATCAGGAGGAAAGACGATTATCATGAAAAAACTGGAGCAGCTTTATGAGGGAAAAGCAAAAAAAGTATTTGCGACGGACGTGGAAGGCGTTGTAATTGTGGATTATAAAGATGACGCCACAGCCTTTAACGGCGAGAAGAAAGGCACCATTGTAGGAAAAGGAGTCGTCAATAACCGAATGACGAATCATGTGTTCAGGCTGATCGAGAAAGAAGGGATTCCGACTCATCTGGTGGAGGAGCTTAGCGACAGGGAGACGGCGGTCAAGAAGGTGGAGATCGTTCCGCTGGAGGTGATTGTGAGAAACGTAGCCGCCGGAAGCTTTTCCAAGAGAATGGGTGTGGAGGAAGGACGCCGGCTCCTGTGTCCCATCGTGGAATTCAGCTATAAGAATGATGATCTAGGCGATCCCTTTATCAATGACGATTACGCTCTGGCCCTGGGCCTGGCGAAAAAGGAGGAGATCGAGACGATCCGTTCTTATACGCTGAAAATTAACGAGATCATGAAAGCTTATTTCCTGAACGCGGGCATGAAGCTGATTGATTTCAAGATTGAGTTTGGGCGTCTGCCGGACGGCACGATCATTCTGGCCGACGAGGTATCGCCGGATACCTGCAGGCTGTGGGATGTGGACACCGACGAAAAACTGGATAAAGACCGTTTCCGCAGGGATCTCGGAAATGTGGAAGAGGCATATAACGAGGTGTTTAAGCGGCTGGGGCTGGCTTAAGCAGGTATGTCTGAGGGATTTACCGCAGAGTGCGTAAAAGCGCTGCGGTAAATTTGTTTTGTATGGATTTGGCTGTGCCGGACGACGCTGCCCGGCGCAGTCACAGGATACGGGAATATGACGGAAGATGCTGTTTAGAAAGAGGTCCGGTTGACGATGCAGACAGAATATGAGATTTTGACCGATGCGGATAAACCCGGCGAGGAGTGCGGGGTGTTTGGAATTTATGACCTGAGCGGCGGAGACGTGGCCTCCACGATCTATTACGGATTGATGGCCCTGCAGCACCGGGGGCAGGAGAGCTGTGGGATTGCGGTCAGCGATACGGAGGGACCCAATGTGGTCAGGGCTCACAAGGGTATGGGGCTGGTGAATGAAGTGTTCACGCCGGAACATCTGGAGGGGCTGAAAGGGAATATCGGCGTAGGGCATGTGCGCTATTCCACGGCGGGAGCTTCCACCAGAGAGAACGCCCAGCCGTTGGTACTGAATTATGTCAAGGGTACTCTGGCCCTGGCCCACAATGGTAACCTGATTAATACACCGGAGCTTCGGCGGGAGCTGGAATACGGCGGGGCGATTTTTCAGACCACCATCGACACGGAGATCATCGCCTACCACATTGCCCGGGAGCGGGTGAAGGCGAAGACCGCCGAGGAGGCCGTGATCCGTGCGGCCAGGAAGCTGAAGGGCGCGTACTCTCTGGTGGTGGCTTCACCGAGGAAAATGATGGGCGTGCGCGACCCGCAGGGTTTTCGGCCGTTATGTATCGGCAGACGGGACAACGCTTACATCTTTTGTTCCGAGAGCTGCGCTCTGGATACGGTAGGGGCCGAGTATGTCCGGGACGTGGAGCCGGGGGAGGTAGTCACGATCGGTCAGGACGGCCGTATCGTTTCGGACAGGAGTATGTGTCTGGAGGAGAAGGAACGGGCCCGCTGTATTTTTGAATACATATACTTTGCCCGTCTGGACAGCGCCCTGGAGGGCAGGAGCGTCTACGATTCCCGTATTTTGGCGGGCAGATTTCTGGCCATGGACGCGCCGGTGGAGGCGGATCTGGTGGTGGGCGTGCCCGAGTCCGGCAATGCCGCCGCCATGGGCTATGCGCTGCAGTCCGGTATTCCCTACGGCGTGGCCTTTGTGAAAAACAGTTATGTGGGGCGTACCTTTATCAAGCCCCGGCAGAGTAGCCGGGAATCCAGCGTAAGGGTGAAACTGAATGTGCTGCGGGAGGCGGTTCAGGGAAAAAGGATCGTCCTGATCGACGATTCCATCGTCCGGGGAACCACCAGCGACCATATTGTGACCATGCTGCGGGAGGCCGGGGCAAGGGAAGTTCATATGATGGTCAGCTCCCCGCCCTTTTTGTGGCCCTGTTATTTCGGTACCGACGTGCCGGTGCGGGAACAGCTGATTGCCTACAGCCATTCCGTGGAGGAGATCTGTCGGATGATCGGCGCGGATTCCCTGCACTATCTGGAGCTCTCCCGGCTTCCGGATCTGGCCGGGGGAAAAAGTATCTGTACGGGCTGTTTCACCGGAAAATATCCCATCGATCCGCCGAAAGAAGATATACGGGGAGAATATGAATAGGTTCTGTGCGGCGTTTCGGGCAGATTCGTATATGTATGACGCCGCGCATAGAAGCGATCCGGAATGAAATCCGAAAATAGGGATGGTAACCGTTGTTTTTTTGTAATTATACTAATTGTACATCAAACAGGAGGTTTTTATGAGTGATAAATATGTGAGTCCGCTGTCCGAGCGCTATGCCGGCAGGGAAATGCAGTATATTTTTTCTCCGGATATGAAATTCCGCACCTGGAGGCGTCTGTGGATTGCTCTGGCGGAGACGGAGCGGGAGCTGGGGCTTGACATTACCCAGGAACAGATCGACGAGATGAAGGCCCATGCGGAAGATATCAATTACGATGTGGCAAAGGCCCGGGAAAAAGAGGTGCGCCATGACGTGATGTCCCATGTATACGCCTTCGGCGTACAGTGCCCGAAGGCCAAGCCCATCATCCATCTGGGCGCCACTTCCTGTTATGTGGGGGACAATACGGACATCATAGTAATGACCGAGGCCCTGAAACTGGTGAAGAAAAAGCTGGTAAACGTCCTGGCGGAACTGGCAAAATTCGCGGAGGAATACAAAGCCCTTCCCACCCTGGCGTTCACCCATTTTCAGCCGGCTCAGCCTACTACGGTGGGCAAGCGCGCCACGCTGTGGATGCAGGAGCTGATGCTGGACTATGAGGACCTGTGTCATGTGATCAGCAGTATGAAGCTTCTGGGCAGCAAGGGAACTACGGGTACTCAGGCCAGCTTTCTGGAGCTGTTCGGCGGCGACCAGGAGACGATTGATAAAATTGACCCGATGATTGCCGAAAAGATGGGATTTGCCTCCTGCTATCCCGTGTCGGGACAGACGTATTCCCGCAAGGTAGACACCCGCGTAGTGAATGTGCTGGCCGGAATCGCCGCCAGCGCCCACAAGTTTTCCAACGATATTCGCCTGCTGCAGCATCTGAAGGAGATTGAGGAGCCTTTTGAGAAATCCCAGATCGGGTCCTCCGCCATGGCCTACAAGAGAAATCCCATGCGCAGCGAGCGTATCGCCTCCCTGTCCCGCTATGTGATGGTGGATGTGTTAAATCCCATGGTCACTTCCGCTACTCAGTGGTTCGAGCGCACCCTGGATGATTCCGCCAACAAGCGTATCAGCGTGCCCGAGGCATTTCTGGCCGTGGACGGTATTCTGGATCTGTACATGAACGTGGTGGACGGCCTGGTGGTCTATCCCAGGGTCATTGAGAAACGGCTCATGAGCGAGCTGCCTTTCATGGCTACGGAGAATATCATGATGGATGCGGTGAAGGCCGGCGGAGACCGTCAGGAACTCCATGAGAAGATCCGTGTTCTGTCTATGGAGGCCGGAAAGCATGTGAAAGTGGAGGGCAAGGAGAACAATCTGCTGGAATTAATCGCGGCGGACCCATCCTTTAATCTGTCCCTGGAGGATCTGCAGAAAACCATGGACCCGGCAAAATATACGGGCCGGGCCAAGGAGCAGACGGAGGCTTTCCTCGCCCAGGTGGTGAAGCCGGTTCTGGAGGAAAACAGGGAATGGCTGGGCATGAAAGCCAGCATTAACGTATAAACTTTTTTGGAATAAAACTGCGGCGGCTCTGAGCAATCAGGGCTGCTGCTTTGTTCCCTATAATATTTCAGAAAGGAAAGAAGGAAGACAGAAATGCTTTTTTCTAAAGACAGTTTAAAAAAACTGATCATACCGCTGCTGTTTGAGCAGGCTCTGGTCATCTGCGTGGGTATGGCCGATACCATGATGGTGTCCTCGGTGGGGGAGGCGGCCATATCGGGGGTATCCCTGGTGGATATGGTCAACAACCTGATTATCAGCATCCTGGCCGCGCTGGCCACCGGCGGCAGCGTGGTGACGTCCCAGTACATAGGCGCAAACAGGAGGGATAAAGCCTGCGAGTCGGCCCGTCAGCTGATTGTCTCGGCAGGGGTGATTTCGGTTATTATTACGGCCGTATTTATTTTGCTGAAAACTCCTCTGCTGCGCCTGTTTTTCGGGGGTATTGAGCAGGACGTCATGGACAGCGCCGTCACCTATCTGGTGATTTCCGCTCTGTCCTTCCCCTTTCTGGCCGTGTACCAGTGCTGCGCGGCTTTGTTTCGCGCCATGGGCAATTCCAAAGTCACTTTCCAGGTTTCCCTGCTCATGAACGGGATCAACATTGTGGGAAACGCACTCTGCATTTTTGTCCTGCGTATGGGCGTGGCCGGCGTAGCCGTGCCGTCTCTGGTGTCCCGGGCCGTGGCGGCGGTGGTTTTGTATGGTTTGCTGAAAAATCCCAGTCATACGATTTATCTGAACCGGGAAAAATTTCATTTTGAGCCGGCGGTAGTGAAACGGATCTTGTACATCGGTATCCCCAGCGGTATCGAGAACGGCATCTTCCAGCTGGGGCGGGTGCTGGTGGTCAGCATTATCTCCGGTTTCGGCACCGTGCAGATCGCGGCCAACGGCGTGGCCAATAATCTGGATTCCGTGGGCTGTATCGTGGGTCAGGCCGTCAGCCTGGCCATGATATCGGTGATCGGCCGCTGCGTGGGGGCGGGGGACGAGAATCAGATCCGCTATTATACTAAAAAACTGCTGGGAACAACGTATCTATATGCCACAGCGGTCAATGTGGCGATTCTCACTGCTTTACCCTGGATACTGAGGATATACAACCTGGGAGAGGAGACGACCCATCTGGCCTGGCAGCTCGTTATGATTCATAACGGAGCCGCAATCTTTCTGTGGCCTCTGGCTTTCGTCCTCCCCAATATGCTGCGGGCCTGCAACGACGTACGGTATACCATGGTGGTTTCTATCTTCTCCATGATCGTATTCCGGATCGGTTTCAGCGTCGTCTTCGGTATCCGTATGCAGATGGGCGCCATAGGCGTATGGCTTGCCATGCTTTTGGATTGGGTTTTCCGGTCGGGCCTGTTTGTGGGGCGCTATGTCAAAGGAACATGGAAAAAAGGGTATCGAATAAAATGAATATATTTCCCGGTATTTTCTGTTGCATTTTCGGCATAAATGGTATAGAATACAAAAGACCAATACTAGCACTCGATTAAAATGAGTGCTAACAGCCCGAGAGGAGGATGCCAGATGTTGACGATACCTATTTATGATATGATGATGCTGCCGGGCGTGACCTTTCACTTTAAGCGGGAGATATTTGAAAAGCTGGGATATGCGGATGTGAAAGAGGGCGACGAAGTCCTTTTTCTGATGCTGCGGGAAGATAAACAGAGAATCCAGATGTTTGCCGAAGATTTTTACCCGGTGGGATTGTCCGGCCAGGTGGAATCTGTGGATGAAGAGAGTAATATTCGTATCCGTACCGGCGAACGGGTGACTTACAGCGACGTAGATGTGGATGAGCAGACCATTCAGGTCACGGCCACCGGCCGGCCGGAGACGGAAGACGTCGATGCTGATCAGGAGGAAGAGGCTCTCAAACGGGTCCGCCAGGCTCTGATCAGTTATGTGCGGCCTTTTCAATGGGGAGCGTGGGCCCGGGGCTATTTTCTGCATTGGAAGAATGTGAATGAGCTTCTCTGCGCGGTGGCCGGTTATCTGCCCATAGACTGGACGGATAAATACCGTATTTTAGAGACGGATTCCCGCCGGGAGCGCAATGCCCTGATCGAGAAGACGATCCTGGAATGTATCGAGATCAACCGGGTCAGCGAGGAGGCGGAGAATGCTCAGAAGCAGAGCAACGAGCAGCTCTACCGGGAATCCGCCATCAAAAAGCAGATCGAGATTCTGCAGAAACAGCTGGACGCCATGCATCCTGAAAATGTTTCCGATGTGCGCCGTTTCGAATTGAAGATTGAGGAATCCGGCATGAGCGAGGAGGCCGAAAAAGAAGCGGAGAAGGTGCTGAACCGGATGCGTCAGGAGGGTAAGAACAGCCATGAATACGGTATGCTCTACGACTATCTGGACTTTGTCACCAGCCTGTCCTGGAAGCCGGGGGAGCCTGCGCCCATTGACCTTGACGAGGCGGAAAAGATTCTGGATGAGGATCATTACGGCCTGAAAAAAGTAAAGAAACGCGTGATCGAGCAGCTGGCGGTCATGGCGCTGAACCGGAAGCAGTCGGGCTCTGTTCTGCTGTTTGTGGGAGCGCCGGGTACGGGAAAGACCAGTATCGGACAGAGTATTGCCAAAGCGCTGCATCGGGAGTACGTCCGTATCAGCCTGGGCGGCATCCGGGACGAGGCGGAGATCCGCGGCCACAGGAGGACCTACATAGGGGCCATGGCCGGACGGATTATGGAAGGCGTCCGGCGCAGCGGCGTCATGAATTCTGTGATGGTGCTGGACGAGGTGGATAAGCTGTCCCGGGATTACGCGGGCGATCCGGCCAGCGCCCTTCTGGAAGTGCTGGACCCGGAGCAGAACAACAATTTTACCGATCACTATATGAATGCGCCCTATGATCTGTCCAATGTGCTCTTCGTCTGTACGGCCAACGCCACGGATACCATACCGGAGCCTCTCTTAAACCGTATGGAGGTGATCCGCTTCCCCGGCTATACGGCGGTGGAGAAATTTCAGATCGCCAGGAAGCATCTGCTGCCCCGGGCCATGAAACAGATGGGGGTGCGGGCTCAGAATCTTAAGGTCACGGACGGGGCCATAAGAAAAATCATCGACGGTTACACGGCAGAATCCGGTGTGCGGGGGTTGAAAAAGCAGCTGGATACCCTGTGCCGCTGTGTGGCTGTCAAACTGGTCAGGGGAGAGCAGAAGAGCGTCACGGTCAGCGAGAAACGGCTGTCGCAATTTCTGGACGGCCATGAGATCCGCCACGAGCACATTTTGGAGAAAAAGCAGCCCGGGGTGGTAACGGGTCTGGCCTGGACGGCGGCGGGGGGAGAGATTCTGTTTGTCGAGACCTCCCTTGCCGGAGGCAGCGGCAAGCTGCGCATTACCGGGCAGCTCGGAGATGTGATGAAAGAATCGGCCCAGTTGGCCGTAAGCCTGGTGAAAAGCATGTTTCCGGAGGAGGCAAAGAAACTGGAGGAGAGTGATCTCCATATCCATGTGCCTGCGGGCGCCGTGCCAAAGGACGGCCCGTCGGCGGGCATAACGCTGACGACGGCCCTGGTTTCCCTGCTGAAAGGACGGGCGGTGAGTCCGTTCTACGCCATGACCGGCGAGATATCCCTGACGGGGCGGGTCATGCCCATCGGCGGCCTTCCCGAGAAACTGATGGCGGCCCAGCGGGCCGGTGTGAAGACGGTCTTCATTCCGGAGGAGAATAAAGAAGATTTGGACGAGGTAGCCGCGGAAGTCCGCAGGACGCTGGAGATCGTGCCGGTGGGAAAGGTCACGGACGTGCTGGAACGGGTGCTCGGATAACGGATTTTTGGCGAACCAGACAGCTTAATATGGTGTTTACAGAAAATGCTTAAAAAGAAAGTGTTTTTTGTAAACACCGTTTTTTATGCCGGTGATGAAAAGCGGTCGTCAGAACCTGCCCGGTATTGGCTGAAAGAAAGCAGAAATATCCCACCCGCTGCCATAATTTTATGTGAGAAACAGAAAAAATCCATAGACGTTCACAGATAAATCCGTTATAATGCAGATTAAGTACTAATATAATATAAAATTCAAGAAAGGACCCTACCATGTTAAAGACGATCAAAAGATGCGTATGCGCGATGATGGCCGCGGCATTGCTGGCGGGAGGAATACCGGCGCCGGTAAGCGTACAGGGAACCGGCCTGCCGGCGGAGGCCGCAGGAGTAACCGTCAGCACCAGGGCGGAGTTTTTGGACGCCCTGGCGAATAAAAGGAGTCCGATTACCGTTGCGGATCTCGTTGTCATTGACAACGGCGCGGAAGAGAGCGGGCAAATGCGCCCGGTGATGATACCGGCCAACACTGTGATTCAGGGCAGCGACAACGGAATCGTCGTATGCCGGAGCCCCATACAGCTTGCGGGCGACGGCGTTATGTTCAAGGATGTCAAGCTGCATTTTGAATCTTCGGACGCGCTGGGCAGCGTGATTCACCGGGAAATCTTTCTTGCGGGGCACATCCTTACGTTGGATCATGTGGATACCTATCTGGAAGGGAGCGGGTCCAGCCAGGGAGGGCTGGGGGGGTCCGAGAAGGAGCTGCTTCCCACCGTATATGCGGGGGGATATGCCGGCACGGCCGTTGGCGGGAACGCGTCCCTGCGGGTGGTCAATTCTGATGATAAGACCAGGTTCCAGGGGATTTACATGGGGCATGATAAAGGGAATGACAATAAAGTCCCCTATCAGGCAGGGGCCGAGGTAAATCTGGATGCAAAGGCAATCGTCCGGGATGTGGTGGATACGAGTCGGAACAGCGGGGCGGAAATCTGTATCAGCGGGACGGGGAGTTCCTTTGCGGCGGCAAGAAAATTCCGGGGTAATGAAAACACAACCCTGACGTTGGACGGAGTTTCCATGGAAAATTCGGAAGCGAACGCGGTGGAGGTGGATAATGTCGGGCATATTGTGCTGCAAAACCAGTCATGCCTGGCGCCGGCAACGGATATTTTGCGCAATGTCACCCTGGGGGAAGGGACCTGCCTGAATCTCAACGGTGTGAGAGATGCGGTGATAGCGGGGAATTTTAACGGGGAAAATGATCCGGCCAAAGACAAAGGTATTTTGGTACTGAATCAGGAGGGGTCGTTGACCGTACAGGGAAATATAACCGGAACTACCCGGTTTCAGACCGGGTCCCGACTGTTTCCCGGAGTCCTGCTGCAAAAGCCTTATATTTTTGCGGCAGGGGGAAAAGGTGACGCATCCGCTTTCATATTGGCCCAGAAACATATCGAGCGTGGTTATGAGCTTCAATATGCTGATAACACCTGGACGGTATGCGGCGAACCGATAAGTTTCCGGGAAATAGGACGCATAGAAATTACATCTGCGCCGGAGACGGTGGATTTGAAAAGGATTGCTCAAAAAGAAGAGGAAATGATCCCGGATGAGGATATATATTTTGAGATTACCTGGTACGATGAAGACGGAACCCCTTTCAGCGACGAGGATATACGGGAAGAGTACTGGTTTTTTGACAGCAGTTATGTTCTTTTAATTCGGTCGGATTATTGGGAAAGTAACGACGGTTCCGTTCAGAATGAGACCGTCTGGTCGCAGCCGGTCATACTTTTGGAGTCAGAAGATCATCCGGGCAGGTATTATCCGGTGGCGCAGGAGGGTTATCGCCCAGGCGATTATACGTTTTTATTTTGTTCCCGGTATATAGAGGAAGAACTGGATACGGTGGCAGACGTTCAGTCGTTGCGGGATATAGTGATGGCTGAATGCAGGGTGAAGTTCTATGATTCGGATTCGGAGAGGCCTGATGAGCATGTTCACAGCTATCGGGAGGTTTTGAATCCGGCGCCTGCCTGCACAAAAGCGGGAATCATGACGTATATCTGCAGCTGCGGGGATACTTATACGAAAGAGGTTGCGGCCACAGGCCACAGGCCGGTCACTGACCCGGCGGTATCTCCTACAGAGACGGCAAACGGGAAAACGGAGGGAAGCCATTGCGGCGTATGCGGAGAGATCATAAAAGCCCAGCAAACGATTCCCGCCACCGGGAAACCGGAAGCTCCCGGGACTTCCACGGATTCAGGGACTTCCCAGCCCCATAAGCATTCCTACCGGAGCGTTGTGACCAGAGCCTCCACCTGTACGCAGAAGGGAATCAGGACTTACACTTGCGGGTGCGGCCATACCTATACGGAAGAGATTGCCCTTGTGGATCATCAGTATACCCGGGAACATATCCCGGCTACCCCCGAAAGCAGCGGAAAGCAGCAGCAGGTATGCCGTGTATGCGCCCTGACCCGGTCGGCGACCGTGATCGACAGTCCCCGGGAGGTCATTTTGAGCAAAAAGGATTACTCTTACGACGGAAAGGCGAAAAAGCCCGCGGTAACCGTGAAAGACAGTAAAGGGAAGATCCTTAAGGCCGGTACAGACTATCAGGTCAGTTATCCGAAAGGAAGAAAAAATCCGGGAGTTTATACCGTGACCGTGAAATTCCAGGGGAATTACGGCGGCCGTATGACAAAAGATTTTACCGTTAAGCCCAGGAAAACCAGCCTGAAAAAAGTGACGGCAAAGTCAAAGGGAATGCAGGTGACATGGAAAAAGCAGACAGCGCAGATCGACGGTTATCAGATTCAGTACGGCACAAACAAAAAGTTTACCGGAAAGACAGTAAAGACGACTACGGCCAAAAAGAATGCCGCAGCGAAGACGATTTCCAAATTGAAGAAGAAAACCCGGTATTATGTACGGATACGGACCTATAAAACCGTGAAAGTGGACGGAAAGAAAAAGAAACTGTATTCGGACTGGTCCGGCAAAAAAACCGTAAATATAAAAAAATAATGGAGGCAAAAAAACTGAAATTTTTGAATTCTGTTTAAATGATAAATTCTTCCCGCTGCATCACTAACTGGTTCTCCTCTAATATTTCCCGGACAATTTGCAGGCCATTTTCTAGTTCTTCTGTTGTGTTTGGGGAACAGGCGGCTATGCGGATTGCGGAAAAGCGGGATGTATTTCCCACGGCAAAACGGTCTGAACACAATACAGTTACGCCACGTTTCCCGGCCTGTACTTCAAAATGGTATCCGTCTGTTTTTTCCGGCAGAGGAAGCCATTGAAAAAATCCATATGGATTTGCAGATACAGAATCCGGGAAAAATTTTGCGTATAGCCGGTTTCGTTCTTTTGACAGCTTACATTTCTTTTTTATAATATCTTTAGCCATTCCGCTTAGGATCAGTTCACTTGCGATTTCTGCATTCAGCATGGGGATTTTTAAAGTAATATTATTGGCCGTCGTATGAAAAAGCTTTTGGTATTTATACGGAATTACCACATAGGCAATCCTGAGTCCTGCAGAAAGAGATTTGGACAGGCCATGTATATAGACTGTATTTTCCGGAATCAGCGCCGCCAGCGGAGGAAGTTTACCTCCTGCCATAAACCCATAGGTGTCGTCTTCTATTAACAGAATATTCTGCTTTTTAATGATAAGACTGATTTCTTTTCTGCGTTCAGCGGACATTGTAATACTCGTAGGGTTATGGTAGGACGGCATCAGGTAAACGCCTTTGATATCCATAAGGTTACATTGTTTTTCCAGCGAATCCGGCATCATGCCTTCCCTGTCAGCTTCAGCAGGAATGAGCTGGATGCCAAGCTGTTTTGCCAGGCTGATGAAGTTTGCGTACGTATAGACATCAGAAACAATCTTGTCACCTGCCTTAAAAAGAGACAGCAAGGTTATGGCAAGAGCGTTTTGAGTACCCGAAGTCAGGATAATATGATCGGCAGAAGCGTTTAGCTGAAACTCTGAGAGCCATTTTGCGGCTATTTTCCGGTGACGGTCATTTCCGGATGTAAATTCAAATTCAAAAAGTTTATCGGAATGTGTTCCCTGTAAAATCCTGCGGGCTGCGTCTGCCACATCAGTATTAAACTGATAGTAAGGCCGTATCAGACCGAGTTCGATGTATGGTTTCCCGTCTGAAATATCCAGATCAGGCAAGGCGGCATTTGGAGAAACAAAAGTTCCCCTGCCGATTATGGCATAGATCAGACCTTTTGTTTCACAGCATTTGAAGGCGCGGGTAATCGTGCTTAAATTTACATCTAAAAAATCAGCAAGTTCCCTTTGCGGGGGGAGCTGCGTATTAGCGGGAAGCCTGCCGCTCATAATATCCTGTTCTAAAAGGTCAGCCAATGAAAGGTACATGGGAAATTTAAGCATTTTCTTATCGGGTTTCCAGTTCATAGGGTAGTTATCAAATGAATTTATTGGCATGTCACACCTCACAATATTGTATTGCATACAATTTTATTCTTGAAAACATACAAAGTCAAGAGTATTGTTGAAATTGAATTGATTGTATGGTTTTGATGGGAGGACATATGGAAAACAATTTGTCAAAGGATGAGGGAATGGTGGTGACGCCATGAAAGAGTTGCTGTCGCAGAAAATATTACGGCTGAAACCGTCGGGAATCCGGAAATTTTTTGATGTTGTTAATGAGATTCCGGGTGTAATATCACTCGGCGTGGGAGAGCCGGATTTTGCAACACCGTATCATATCCGTGAGACGGGAACATGGGCTATGCAGTCAGGCAAGACTTTTTATACGTCTAACAGCGGCTTATACAGCCTGCGGAAAGAAATATGTAATTATACGGAAAGACGGATTGGGGTGTCTTATCAACC
>CASWRE010000018.1 GCA_949471785.1 uncultured Lachnospiraceae bacterium
GTAGTAAATTCAGCTTGAAATCCTGCTTGTATGCCCGTAAATCAAGGCTTTTTTTGAGATAATCAACCATTTTTACATAATAATTGATATTTTCTTATCCTCCAGTGGGTGAAATGCCTCGGGATTTTTTGCATTATGCAAACATGCATTCTTATATTCCACCATGAGAATATGCGTAGAATTCTCAATCAAAAAGTCTACGTCATTAATGTGTATTCCCGCATTATGATAATCTTCATGCATTTTATCTGTTGCCCATATGGCAGCCTCACAGTCAATGCCGTATACACCATTTTCTTCTATAAATAAATTCTTCACCGTCATTTCCTCACAGATCGTATACTTCATCAAGCAATTTATTATCTGCAGCCATAATGGGATTATATTCAATCTTTTCCATCCTGTCTGCTGATTGACTATATATTGCTTCGCTGCTATCATCCATTCCAGGAAATGTTTTCCGCATTTCATCCGAAAATAAATTGCAACTCTTATACAAATTGTGAAACATTACCTGCTCCTTATCTGTACGTCGAATTTCTAAATATTTTGCAAAATTATAACTATGTGTCGCTAAAAAAATCTGAACTCCATTTTTCTGTAACTCCAACAAAATATCAACAACAAGAGGATATAACTCGGGATTTAGATTTGCTTCTGGTTCATCCCACAAAAGAATGGAACCATTTTCCAAAAGACCATTTCGTATTAATTTCCAAAGAAGGCCTAATTTGCGCAGTCCCTCTGCTTCTAAGGAAAAATCGACTTTTCGGCCATCCTTTTTTAATACATAAAAAGAATCGTTCTCCAGAATAACAGTCCCTTCAATTACAGCGCTGAGTTTGTCAAGAATTTTACTCATAACAGCTGGAATTTCCCGCGTTTCAGGTAAGGAAGCATTTACAATAATATCTATCTGCGTTCCATCAAATGGCATATTATATTTCTGGTTCATAGCCAGGAAACCTTTTGCATGAGATAACATTTCTGTCGTAGGGATAAATACCGATTGTATCTCTAATCCAAGCCACTCTTCATAATTAAATATACCTTTATGGGAAAGGCTGTCTTCAAAACTATGTGTTCCGTCTGATACTTTATAATAACAATACCCTTCTTTATTTTCTGCATTTTTTAAAGCATCGCTATCCTCCAGGCTGTTTGAGAAAAATTGTACCAGTCTTTTAGTCTTTCCCGGATCGGTCTGCCGGATCGACCATTGTGTTGCGGCATAGATCATTTTTAGAATAGTTGTCTTTCCAACCCCATTTCCACCAATCAGAACATTTATTCCATCACAAAATTTTAATTTGAACCCCTCATTAAATGAATCCCCTTCCTCTATAGACTTAAAAGCGGCATTATTCTTTCTTAAATGGCGTTTAAATACCATCACATTTAAAATATCTATCGTTTTAATTGCCATAGCTCTCCTCCAGTTTTCCAAGTTTCTCCATCGCCTTCAGTACCTTATGTCAAGATAGTGGCACGAATTGTTTTATTATTCAAGCAAAAAGCGCAAATTGTCATCCGACAAGCCATTGAGGAATTGAATTACCTGCCTTTGTAAAATTGACATGTCCAATTATCACCATTCTTACTTAAACTATATTCTTTTTCTTAGTATACCCGAAAAAACAGTCCCTCTCAATAATCTTTCAAAACTCTTTTTCCTCTCTTCTGAAATACTACGAAAGCGGAAGATGTTATATCCTCCGCTTCCCATCCATTACCTTACACAACACGATCGCCGCTGCCGTACTCACCGCCGTGGCCGCCAGACCGGGACCCACGATGGCCGTGGGATTTACACTGCCGTACTGGCTGCGATAGGCGATAATATTAATCGGGATCAGCTGCAGCGACGAGATATTGATAATCAGAAATGTACACATCTCGTTGCTTGCCCTGCCGCTCTTGCCCTCGATACGGGCCAGCTCTTCCATCGCCTTCAACCCCGCCGGCGTGGCCGCCCAGCCAAGCCCCAGCACATTGGCAATCATATTCGTCGAAATATATTGCAAAGCCCGGTCCTGCCCTCTTAACCCCGGCATCAGCCAGAGCAAAAACGGACGCAGTTTCCCTGCCGCCGCCTGGACCATGCCGGTCTCTTCGGCTATGCGCATCAGTCCGTTCCAGAATGCCACCACCCCGGCAATAGATATACACAGGGAGACGGCTTCCCGGGCCGAATCGAGAGCCGCGTCGGTGATCTCCGGCATCGTCCCGTTAAAAGCGCCGTAAACAATACCGATCAGCATCATCATACACCAGAGTAAATTGAGCATAGCTGCCTCTTCATTATTCCTGTCATGACAGTATATGGAAATTAGCCACTCAAAAGAACTACCGTCCTTTTTCCGCCAAAAGACTGTTATTCCGAATGTCGGCTCTTTTGCTTTACCAGATAGCCGTATATCTCCCGACGAGGTATTCCCCGATCCTTCGCCACCAGTTTCATGGCTTCCTTATTGCCGATTCCCCGGCTCTCATAGTAAGCCATATGTTCGTCCACACTCATCTCCTGCCAGGCCCTCTGCAGGTCGGCCGCTATCTCCCGACGGCTTTTTCCCGCCACCACCAGCACACATTCGCCTCTGGGCTCCTGAACCCGGTAATGGGCCAGCGCCTCCCCCAGAGTGGTGCGAAACAGGGTCTCGTGCCGCTTGGTCAGCTCCCGGCACACCGCCACGGGACGTTCTTCCCCCAGGACCCCGGCCAGTTCTTCCAGGGTACGCACAAGCCGATGGGGCGCTTCGTACAGAATCATCGTCCTGGTCTCCTCCGCAAGCTCCTCCAGAATCATCCGCCGTTCTTTTTTATCCGCAGGGAGAAAGGCCTCAAAAGCAAAACGCCTGCCAGGCAGCCCGGACATGGTCAACGCCATAATACAGGCCGCAGGCCCCGGCACAGAAGTGACCGGGACGCCCGCTTCCAGGCACATCCGCACCAGCTCCTCGCCCGGATCGGAAATACCCGGCGTGCCCGCGTCCGTAATCAGCGCCACCACCGTTCCTGCCAGCATTTTCTCCACCAATTTTTGCCCTTTATCCGTCTTATTATATTCATGATAACTGGTCATGGGCGTATGAATCTCAAAATGATTCAACAGCTTGATACTGTTTCTTGTATCCTCCGCCGCAATCAGATCCGCCTCTTTCAAAATACGCAACGCCCGCAGGGTGATATCCTCCAGATTGCCTATGGGCGTCGCGCACAGATATAATTTCCCTGCCATACTCCTCCTCCCTTATTTCCCTGGCTGCCACTGCAAACCGTAGATTTCGTGAATCTGCCTTGAATACTGCCCCGGCCCGTCATATACGATCAATGGCTGCTCCACCGTAATCCGGGGCCGCCCTCCTTTCAGCGCCTCTATGAGCACCAGGTTCGGCTCTCTGTCCACATAGGGATAAACGAGCTGCATCCGCTTAGGCTCCAGCCCATATCTCATCAGTGTTCCCATGATTTCCGCCAGGCGGAAAGGCCGATGTACCATGTAGAACCTTCCCCTGTCCGTCAGCAGCGCGGCGGTCTGGGATATGACATCCTCCAATGTACACAGAATCTCATGGCGGGCAATGGCTTTAGCCGGCGCCGCATTGGTCAGCCCATGCTTCCCGGTCATATATGGAGGATTACAGGTTACCACCGGGAAGGAGGCGGCGCCAAATATGGACACCGCCTCCCGCACATCTCCGGTCACGATGGACACGCAGTCCTCGAGATCATTATATCTCACACTTTTCCGGGCCGTGGCCGCGCTTCGCTCCTGAATCTCCAGCCCGGTAAAATGAGTCCCCGCCGTCTTTGCTCTCAGAAGGATCGGAATCACACCGGAACCGGTGCACAGATCCAGCGCCTGTTCGCCCTTTTTCACCCTCGCGAACCAGGAAAGCAGTACCGCGTCTATGCCATAGCAAAAATCCCGCGTCTGCTGAATCAGTTTATACCCGTTCTGCAGGTCGTCAAGGCGCTCTCCCGCCTCCAATACTACATCCATCGAACATCCCTTTCCGCGCCGGCTACTTCTCCAGATCTGCCAGAGCCCTGATCTCCTCGGGGGACAGCTTCACCTTTTTATGCCTGGGCCGGAACTTCAGCTCGTCCACACTGTACTCTCGGAGTTCCTTCTCGTCATTCACATTTACCAGCACTTTCACGGTCTGTCGGAGCACATTGAGACTGCTCACCTCGCCCCGAATGCCCTCGGGCGTCGTCACCGTATCCCCCATTCCCGGCATTCTCTGATTCAGATACTCGTAAGTCTCCTGTTCATTTTTCAGACAGCACATCAGCCTGCCGCAGACGCCGGATATCTTGGTGGGATTCAGGGAAAGATTCTGCTCTTTTGCCATTTTGATGGAAACCGGGGCAAATTCAGACAAAAACGTGTGGCAGCACAACGCCCTGCCGCATATACCCATGCCTCCGAGGATCTTTGTCTCATCCCGAACGCCGATCTGCCGAAGTTCAATACGGGTCTTAAATACCGACGCCAGATCTTTTACCAGCTCCCGAAAGTCAATGCGCCCGTCCGCCGTGAAGTAAAACAATACCTTATTGTTATCAAAAGTATACTCGGCCCCGATCAGTTTCATCCCCAGCTTGTGCTGGCGAATTTTTTCAAGACAGATCTGGAAAGCCTCTTTTTCCTTTTTTCTGTTGGTTTCTTCCCTGGCCTCATCCCGCTGCGTCGCCACACGGATCACACTTTTCAGAGGCTGTATGACTTTATCGTCCGGAACCTCCTTGGGCCCGAAAACCACAAAACCGTATTCCACCCCGCGGGCAGTCTCCACGATCACATGATCTCCCTCATGAATCGGGAAATTTTTCGGATTAAAATAGTAGATCTTACCCACATTGCGGAAACGGACTCCTATCACATTTATCATATATTCTCCATTCTATATCGAACTAATTTTCCCGAATAGTGAGCAGCAAAAGCTCCATCGTCAACTCAAAATTGACATTGGCGTTCAATCGGGATCTGACTTTCTCTATAGCATCCAGAATCTCCTCCAGTCCCTCATAGGAACTCTGGCTGGCCCGCATTTTAATATCGTTAAGCTGTCTGCGAAACACCAGCTTATCCACCTCCGCTGTGGCCTTAAACAGCAGCACGTCCCTAAACCACAGTGTAAACAACTCCAGATATTCATCCACATAGGCCTTTTCATCATTCAAGAACTTAACAAATTCCATCACCTGGCTCATGGACATATGGGAAGAACGACTTAAAATGCGTGCCGTATGTTCCACACGGCTGTGAAATTCTCCCGTAGAGGATACTTCCTTTGCTTTTCCCACATTGCCCTGCGCATAGGCGGCATCCAGCTCGGCATAGTAGTCAGGCACATCGCAGGAATCCACCAGATAATCCCGAATCTGCTGCTCGCTCACCAGACGCATCTGCAAGTGCACGCATCGCGAACGGATCGTAGGCAAAAGCTGGTCCGCATTGTCCGTCAGTAAAAATATTTTTGCATAGGAGGGCAGATCCTCCAAAGTTTTCAACAGGGCATTCTGCGCCTGGATCGTCATCTTTTCCGCCTCAGGCAGAATGTAAATCTTGCTTTTGCCGCACTCCGGCCTGATCCACACATCCCCCACCAGCTGTTTCCGAATTTCATCGATACCTATGCTCCCCGGCTTTTCATGGGTCACGGTAATAATATCCGGGTGGTTTCCCGTCTCCGCTTTCCGGCAAGAGGGACACTCCAGACAGGGCTCAATGCCGCCCTTCTCACACTGCAATGTCATGGCAAAGATACCGGCCAAAAGCTTCTTACCCGTCCCCGCCTCTCCGTAAAAAATGTATGTCTGGGCCACCTTATCCGTCCGGATCACCTTCTGCAGATAATTAACCACATCCTCCAGCCCGATCACACTGTCAAATCCCGGCATGTCCTCTCCTCCTTTCCCTATTGGCTGTACTTATATCCTATTGTAAATTGCTTTTTCGATTTCCGCAAGGCATTCCTCCAGATTTTGGTTGGAGAAACGCCGGGTAATTCCAGCGCGGCGAAGCTTTTCTTCCGAAAAATCTTCCTCATCCGCCAGAAAACGGCGGCACATCTCCGCATACCTGGGATATGGCTGCCGTTTTTCCCGCAAAAGCGCCCGCGTCAGGCGCTCGCCATCCTCCACCTCAACGTAAAGGGGCACGACCCTTTCCCGGCCAAAGTGCCCCTTCAGTCTGGCGAAGGATTCCAGTGTGCCGATGCCAAGATAGGCATGGCTCTCCAGATCGATCTGGCCGTCGTCCGCCGTAAAATATGTCCACACCCCATGTACCGTACGGTACGATCGGGATTCGATCACCCGGCCGCGGGCCCTCAGATCATAAAACTTCGCTTCATCTGTAAAATAATATTCTATGCCCTCACATTCTCCCTGCCGAATGGGCCGGGTAGTATAGAGCACGATACGCTCCAGAGCCAGCTTCCGGTTTCCCAGAAGCCACTCATAGATCGTATCTTTGCCTGACGCGCTCTTGCCCATCAGGTAAAATATCCTGTTCATTCCATTTCCCTTCTTAACCCAGACGCCTGTTGCGGTGAACCAGATAGACGATCAGCAGGATCAGGAGCCCTCCGAGAGACAGCTCCAGAAGCGCCAGCCACTGTGTCAGATGAGAAGCGTCGCCCGTACGGGTCGAACCTCCGGCTTTACCGGAAGTGCCGTCGCCCGGCTTCTTATTTGAATCGTCCGAATCGCCCGGCTTCTTATTTGAATCGTCCGAGCTGCCCGGCTTCTTATTCGAATCGTCCGAGTCGCCCGGCTTCTTATTCGGATCATCCGGAGTCGTCGGAGTCGTGTCGCCCGGATTATTCGGATTGTTGGGATCGTTCGGATTATTCGGATCGTCCGGATTGTTCGGATCGTCCGGATTATTCGGATCATCGGGGTCTGTTTCACGGTAATTGGTAAATGCCGCCCTGGCCGTGACCGCCCCGGAGGATATGGTACCGGTCTCTCCGGAACTCATGGTCGTATAGCCGTCCTGATTGGCCTCCTTCTCCGTCACCGTATACCGCGCATCCGCCGGAAGATCCCGGATCGTGACGGTTTCGCCGCCCCTCAGCGTGATCTCTCCGCCGCTCTCCACTTCTCCCGTTCTGCTGCTTCCGTTGCCGCCATAAATGTAGCTGTATTTGCTGGCAAGCTTTCTTCCCTCACTGTCTGTGAAAGACACGGTAAAATGGAAATCTCTGTCCGCTTCCGCCGCACTGCCGATAATGGACTTACCGATCAGCAGGTCGCCTTTCTCATTCTCCTCTTCGGAACCCATATAATTGGTATAAACCGCCACGGACTGCTCGCCGCTTCCGACGACGCCCGCCTCTCCTTCACTGCTCACCACATACTCGTGGTTGTCGCTCTCTGTTACCGTATAAGTCGTTCCCGCAGGCAATGACAGCCAGATTTCTTCACCGTGGCAGAGCTTTATGGAGCCCGTGCCGCGATTTAGCGTCAGCGTACCTTCCCTACTGCCCTCATAGGCGTAACGGTTCAACAGGAAACTGCTCTCCGGAGCCTGCAGATTGATGGTGAATGTGAATTCGTCCGTCAGGCTTCCGCTCATGCCGGCAACCACCTTGCGCACATGTAATTCTCCGTCGGGAAGAATCTCGCCCCTCTGGTTCAGGCAGGATACCTCCGCGGTCAGATCCGACTCAATCTCTCCGCTCGGCCTGCCGTCTTTGTTCGTGAAGCTGACCTGGCCGTCCCAGTCTCCCTCTGCCTCATCCACTCTGTACTGCACGCCGTCGGGCAGCCCATACAGGCAGAACGCCTGCCCGTGCATCAGGCTGAATGTCGCGGTATACACGAAACTTCCACCCGTACTGTCCTCACTCTCCAAAGCAAAGGTCAGCTCATTATTCGTCAGTCTCGGCGCACTGACGCCGTCTATAATACTCTGTCCCCGACAGGGGAAGGTAAGATTATCTATGGGGTCCCCACTGTACAGTTTAACCGTAAAGTTGAAGGATTTGCTCCTGTCAGCGGCGGTGGTCTCAGAACCGTTGACTACTTTGCTGACTTCCAGCTTACCCGGCAGCTTCGGGCTCCATACTGCCTCAAAAATCAGGTTACCCCGCGTGAGCCGTTCTATATTGACGCTGGTAGACGTCCCGCCTTCATCAAGGAAATCATTACCCAGCCACTGCTCCGTAGGTTCGACGAGACGCCAGCCCTGGAACGTATAGGTCTCTCCGTCAAAAGTAAACTCCGCAGGACTCGGATTGTTCAGCTTACCTGTATGGTAAATGGAATAATATCCGGTGGGATTCTCCAGCTTTCCGCCGCTCTCATAATAGAGATTTAGTCCCCGGTAAGTGATGCTGTAACGAATGGGGTCCAGATAAAACGTAAACACATTGTCCCCCGGCTTATCCAGAAGCTGCATACGCTGAACCAGCGCCTCCTCACTGGTGACCACATTGCCTTTGTCATCCACCAGCCTGCATCCCAGCTGTTTGGCTATATCCTGATCCGGATATACGGTCACATTGAGCTCATTACCGTAGTATCCCATGATCGGCTCGTCGGTCTTCCACAGGACTTCGTCCTGTTTCCTGTAATTTACATACTGCACATAGTAACCGGTTTCTTTGTTCTCGGCATAATAGAAAGTAATCACATTGGCCGCACTGTTGGCGGACAGCCGCATGAAAACCTGCTGCTCGGTCGCCGTATAATTTTCATATCCCGGAATCTCGGGCGCTGCCGGCTGTTCCCACGCCATGGTACTTTCATTGGGAATAATAGGGATATTGGTTACCACTTTATCCGCCTTCACCCGGACCGGCTGTCTCGAAGCGCCGTTCAGCTTCGCCACCGGCTGCCCGTTGGAATAGCCGTCCAGGACATAGTAATGGACGATGTAATCCGTGGAAGCATGGGCATAAGTCTGATCGTCCACTTTCCACTGTGCGTGGACTTCCATATCGGCGAAAATATCCATATCAAAGTCATATCGGAGCGAGCCGTCTTTCTGCAGATACTTCGTCGGCAGCTGCTGCTTATACTCCTGTCCGTTCTGGTTATAGTATCCGCCCATACGCCGGTCATAGGAATACTTCCGGTTCGCCAGATTGGCCTCTTCTCCCGGCAGGGTGAACGTCTCCACGATCCAGCCTGACAGATCGTAACCGGCCCGCACGGGCTGCAGGACTTTTCCGTCTTTGTGCGTGGAAATATTCCATCCGCCCGGAATCTTCTGTTCCAGATCGGCACTGCTTCCGGAAGCCAGGTATCCGCCCTCCAGTTCGAACTTCACCTTATAGTCATCCGGCTCCCATTTGGCGTAGACCCGGATATCGCTTTTCAGGAATTTATCTTTCTGGATCAGATTATCCGTTCCTGTGGGCGTGGACATCCATCCCAGCAGTTTCCAGTATTTCGTTTCCTCCCGGGACCTGGCCGGACACACCGGCCGGTCATAGACCGGCTGACTGCTGCTGTTCACCGGCATGGTCCATATTCTCCTGCTGCTGATAGCGGAGCCGCCTTCACGCGCGTAAAAACCGTTATTCTTTGTACAGTCCAGATCATATGTTATGTCTGCGCCGTTTTCAGAGCTGGCGAAACCGTACTTTGTCGCATCCAGTCTCACGCCGTAGGGCAGATCCTGGGTTCCCAGGACCACGGGCGTACTCGTCTGGTCATTCACCAGATAAGTGATTTTGCAGCGCTCACGGTCATAATAGAAAAAGCAGTCCCGGAAAGTCCCCTTGCCCAGAGAAACCATTTCCTCCTGTCCTTCATCCCATGGCAGCTGATATCCTATATACGGCACGGAATCGGCAACTCCGCCCTCATTCGCCAGCTTCATATGAGCCCGGGAACCTGCAGTCTGTTCCGCCGCGTCCGAGCCACCCTTTACCATCATGCGGTTCAAAACAATATAGCATTTTCCCTGATAGACCCGGACAAGATAAATACCTGAGCCTCCGTCCTCCGCGTCATGGCCCACCTCCAGATAATCCTGGGTATCGTATGTATCGTCAAACCATCCGCGGTCTTTGGGCACGCCATACAGGATCTTTTCAGAGCCTAACTGTCCTGCCGTCTGTTCGCCTACCTTGGTGCTTTTTTCCAGATTGAAATAGAGGGTGCCGCTCTGAAACAGCTCATCCGGCGTCAGGCCCGGCACCTCCAGACAGTAATTGTATCGGTAGTCTTTGAGATTATCCTCCCAACAGGCCGTAAACTCATAGAACTGCCCCGGATCTCCCGGACTTGCCATCAGCCCTCCATCCATGGTGGAATAGATATCCGTAATGTAAGTCCCCTTATCCGGCAGATACCAGGCCCGCGGATAATAATCCGTTCGGCCCCCTCCTCTGTCCGTGACCGTCAGATGATCTCTGGATGCCGGGTTCGGATATGGCCACACCTTCTGCAGATCCGCGCCGTATTTGGCCGTAAGCCATAGATAGCGTTCCACCCCGTTGGGATTGACCGTCTCGCCTTCCCCCGGCAAAAGTGTCGACGTATTACCGTACCTCATGAACTGGATATCGCTTCCCGTTCCCTGATAGTAAGCAAACCGCACCCTGTACTGCTTACGGGTATAGAATACATAAATCACCGAAGACCCGTCTGCCTCCGCGTTTCCCGCCGCGCAATGATAACTGTGATAATCATAGTGGGACGCATCGGAAAAACTGATGGACTGCCGAAACGCGTTCTGTATATCCGACAACACCGTCGTCCCGCTGCTCAGTACGGTACGCAAATCCGTACCTGTCGGTATATTCCCTACCGTGGTGCCACCCGCATAACTATATCCTGCCGTAAGGTCAGAGGGGTTCGGGGCGGTAACGGGAAGCGGAGTGGTGGGAGAGGCCTCCCCCGGCGCTGTGCCGGCATTCTTATCCGGATTCGCATCCAGGTCTTCCGTCCAGAATTCCACCCTGGCCGTAGTCATCGCGTTCATCTCCCATGCCGCCTTAAGCCGGATCACATTGACGGTCACGTTAACGCCGTCAATGGTTTTCGTGACCTTCTCCACTTCAGCCGAATTCAGGAAATCCGGAGTCAGGCTCAACTCTTCCGTAGATTCGTTATACCCGGCGCCCGTCCCAAAAGGAACCCACGTACTGCCGGAACCTTTCCTCAGGTACTGCCATTTCTGAAATGTATAGCCCGCCTTTGTGGGCGCTCCGACCGCGCTGTTCAGCTTACCCGGCAGCTTGACGGTCGTTCCCTCTTCACAGGGCATGGGCGCAATATAGCTTCCCCCATCCGTCTCAAACATGATCTGATACAAATTGTCTTTATATTCGTCATAGTAGACATTCACCCAGGTCTTGGGCTCCGTCTCCCCCGACGCCGTCTCTTCAATCTGCTGCTGGACGACTCCCCTGGCGATATATGTCTTACCGTCTTTCTGAATGATCTGTTTCCCCTGTTTCTCCGGATCGTAATCCGTCAATGTTCCTACCTGCCCGAGGAAATATTCCGAGTCTTCGACCTCCGTCGGCGATACGCTGATATCCTTATATCGCACCCCGTACCAGCCCGGATCTACTCCCGGATTCCAGCGATAGAAATAAACCGGCAGCGTCAGCAGGTCCTTGCTCGTCGTATCCACGGCGTCCTTGGGAATCGACGCCGTCAGCAGATTGGATTCCGCGTCATATGTATAGACGATATTGACCGGTCCGCCGTTGGCCGTCCCCGTCTTCACCAGCGTGCGCGAACTGGCCAGGGCTTTTTCGAAATCCTCCCGCTTAATTGGTTCGGACCCGGGCTTCTTGCCGGCCGGAACCAGGGCTTCCAACGGAGCCGGGTCCAGCACCACCCACAGATTCTGCTCCGCAAGATTCGTCTGCCCGATCACATCCGGTATTTGATGCCTCAGCAGGTAATTTCCGTCTCCCTCCATCTCCAGCACAAGCTGATCATAATTGTGGGCCGGCACATTTTCCATTCCTGTAGATTTATGGAACTTGTATTCCAGCTTTACCTCCACCGTGCGGGCAGGCACCAGATCCACGTCGTCAATCTCTCCCATATAAATACTGCGCGTCATGATCTGGGGCAGGGTATAAACCGCCTTATATCCGTCCGCCACACGATAAGCAATCTCCATATAACAGGACTTGTTCTCATCGAAATCATCTTTTGTGACGGTAAGCTCCTGCGTGGTGACTGCCATCCCCGCCCGGGCATAAGCATTTTGAAGCACGTTATAACCGCCTGACAGATCTTCCTCCGTCAAGCCTCCGCTCACTTCCACATTTTCATCCGCAAAGAGATAACCGTCCACCGTCAGCACATGGGTTATGTACAGCTTATATTCCCCGGCAGCCGTTCCGATTCCCGGAACCTTGGAAGGGTTCGCTCCCACAATGACCGTTCCGGCCCCGGTGTTGTCCGTGCCGTCTGCAACAGCCGCCCCGGTATCATCCGTCGGACCGTCCGCCGTATCGGCAGGCTTCTTCGCCGCGCCGGTATCTCCCTGCGGGCCGTTCTCATCTCCGCTGTTTTCCGTGACGCCGTCGCCGCTCCCCGCAGCCTCCGATGAATCACCGGACTGATCTGCGCCGTCTGCAGCCGGGCCGCTTTCCGCCGTCCGGCTGATTTCGGAACCGTCCACCCCCGCTGCATAGACGGCGCTGACCAGATGGGAACAGATCAGACACAGGCACAGCAACAGCGCCGTCGCGCGCCGCCTCTGCCCCTTCTCTTTCCGACCGGCGTGTTTCCATTGAAGTGAGAGTAAATGCTTCATGCTGACATTCAACTTCCTTTCATACCATTTTAACGCTGCCCTTTGGCCTGACAGCTCTCTGACTCTGTATCGTAAATCGGATTCCCTGCGCGAACGCAAAAATTCCGGTAACTTCCCGTTACTTTTTTCGCACGACTATTACGCCCGCTTCTGTCTGATTTTTAAAGACTCTACGGACACGATACCATGCTGAACTAATCATACCACAGAACCTCGTCAAATAACAATATGCGTTCACAAAAAATTTTATAAAGATTCCTTCCATTTAAGACAAATATACCCATCGACTAAAGCCGATGGGTATAAAATCCGATTTTTCCGGGGCGTATCCGACGACAGGCCTCATCTACGGCATCCTTCTGTATTACGCACCCACTTTTCTTAAAGTGTCGTCCACAAATTTCTTGGCCCGCGGGATGTCCTCCTCCTCAATGTGCTCAATGATAATCGGGATGTTGGGATGATTCTTCTTCAACAGCCTCAGGTACAGCTCATAATTCAGCACTCCCAGACCGGCGCCGGGAAGCTCCACCGCGCCCGCGCCGCGGAAACTGTTGTGCTCTGCGGAACCGCCTCCGAATTTCGTCCCCGTATCCACAGCCCGTTTGCAGTCCTTGGCATGGGCTACCTTCACCTTATCGTCCAGCACATGAAAAATATCATAAAGGGTCGGGTCCACGTCGTCGATATTGGAGTCGTCATAATAGTTCGTGGGGTCAAGCATCAGGCCGATGCCCGGATGGTTAATCTCATGAAGCAGGCGGGCGGTGCGCTGTACGGAACCCACAATATTATTCACATAATTCTCGATCAGAAATACCGCGTCATGGTCGTAGGCGAATTTTGCCAGATCCTCGGCCACCGCTTTAAATTCCTGATAAGCCTCCTCGGTGGAATTCTTCGGGTCATAGAGCCAGTCGTCATCATGGTAGGTCCCCGTCTCGCTGACCACATAGGGGGTACCGAAATCTCTGGCATGGGCCAAGATCTCCTTTACCCAGTTAATATTGGCCTCGCGCACGGCCGGATCTTTATGCACCAGATTGGTGTAGGCCGAGATAGCCACGATGGGCAGATTGGCGTCGCGGAAAGCATCCCGCACCTGATGCGCCTTTTCCTTCGTGATATGGCCCCGGGACAAATCGATGTCCTTGAATTCCAGATCAAGCTGTACGCAGTTCATGCCGTCTTTTTTCGCCCGCTCGATGGTTTCCGCCAATGTGTACGGATAATAACCTGTAAAAATACCTACTGAGATCATAATGGTTTCCTCCTGTAATTTAAAAATTCTATTTTAGTATCTCGCTCAAATACACGGTTTTTTCCTCGGCGATTGAACGATAGCAGGCCTCCACGCAGGCCAGCGTGCGAATGTTATCCCGGGCGCTGATCTCCGGCTGTGTGCCGCTCTCCACGGCCCGCAGCAGGCTGGCCATGGTGCCCACAAAGGCATCGGGGAACCACATAGTCTCCCATTTCGGCTCGATCCACTGATGGGGGTAAGCTTTGCAGGCCAGACGCAGCGTGCTGCCGCAAAACTCCGGTTCCCTTTTATGCCAGCCGATATCTCCCTCGGCAAAACCGTCCGTGCCCTCCACCCGCCAGTTAATGTAATTATGTTTCTCGCAGGGTTCCTCCGGCCAGGCCCATACATCGTCCAGGGAAGTAGCCATCAGACCGTCCGTATACTGGAAAGTATATTGCACAATCCCGTCCGTATGCTCGAACTTCGTCCTGGGATCTGTCCGGCACACCGCCGTAATCTTCTCCGGATCACCGAACAGATAGCGGAACACGTCAATATGGTGCACCGCCATGGCATAAATCTCCAGCTTCTTGTAATCTTTCAGGAACGTCTGCCAGTCCGGGATAGCCCGCATGTCAATGGAAGCGATAACCGGCCGGCCGATCAGCCCTTTGTCCAGAATTTTTTTCAGGGCCCGCATAGACTGGTCATAGCGCATATTGGAATTCACGGCGATGGGTATGCCGGCCTCCTCCCCCAGCCGGGCGATTTCTTCGGCGTCCGCCGTAGACATGGCAATGGGCTTCTGGCACAAAATTCCTTTAATATGCTTTTTGCTGCAGGCATAGCGCACGATCTCCGGCTGCACATGGGGCGGAACCGCAATATCCAGAATCTCCACCCGGGGATCGTCAATGAGTTCCTGCCAGGTCCTGTATACATTGGGAATCTGAAAAGCGTCCGCCGCCTCCTTTGCCCGGACACCGGACTTTGATGTGATGGCATAAGGCGTAAAACCGGCCTTCTGATAGGCCGCCAGATGACATCCCTGGACAATAAATCCTGCCCCGATGATGCCGATCCGATAATCCTTTCTCTCCGGCATTTCGGGTATAGTGGCCAGCTCCAGCTCTCTCTTAATATCGTTCATGGCGTCTCCTTTCTTTTTTTATATATGATGACGGCGCCCCGGTATCCGGAGGGTCCGTCCTCTGACGCATTATCCCTTATTATATGTACGGACGGCCCTCGCCAGCGCGTCCACATTGGCTGCGGACACCCCGGGCACGATGTTGTGAATGGTATTAAACACAAAACCGCCGCCTTTACCGAAGATCCTGCAGCATTCCAGGGCCTGCTCATAAACCTGTTCCGGCGTTCCCTCTGGGAGCATGTGCTGGGTATCAATACCGCCGCCCCAGAATACTACCCGGTCGCCGTACCTCTCCTTCAGCAAATGCCTGTCCATATAATCCGCCGTCCACTGCACCGGGTTAATGCAGTCCAGCCCCGCGTCGGCCATACCCCCGATGAAGGGTTCAATACTGCCGCAGGTATGCTTGAATGTGGCCCATTTCGTATGGGTATGTATCCAGTCGTCTACCTTTTTATAATAGGGCGCGTAGACATCCTCGAAGGTGGCAAGACTGTAAAACGGCGCCCGCTGGCTGCCAAAATCCGTTCCGCAGATATAGGTTACATCCAAAAAATCCCCCAGTACCCCGTACATTTTCTCCAGATTCTTTAGCCCGACCTCAGCCTCATAGCTGAAGATCTCATGGAGAATATCCTGGTCGGAAACCGTGGCCATATACCAGTCCGTCAGACGCCGGATACCCCTGGGATTGCGGAGCATGGGACCGGGCACCAGTGCGGGATCTCCGAAAGCAGTGCCCCCCAGGTTACCCATGACCACGTCGTCCGTCTCCCCAATAGTCTCTTTCTGTTTCTTCAGCCATGCCAGATCCCGGTCACTGACAAGCTGAAATTCCTCGAAGTTGTCTTTTACGTCGTAGGCGTCCTCATCATACTCCGGAGCTCTGTCGATATTGTCGAAAAATTTCCCTGTCTTCGGCATACATCCGGCAGGCTCGCTGTTCCTGTCTCCACAGGCATAGATCAACGTATCGCCCTTTTCATTGACGGTCACTTCAAATTCTTCCGGCACCAGCACATCCTGCCCCCAGGGAGTACGCCATTCCTTGAATGTATCCTCCACCCGGAACCCGAACATACATCCCGCTGACCACAGGGGCGTAGTCTGTACGCCCAGGCACTCCTTTAAATCATCCTCCACCACGCCCAGCATTTGTACCGGTTCCAGTATCCTGATTGGCCGCTTCTCCAGTCCATAGAAATCCCGCAGTTCTTCCATAACCATACAGTGCATGCCCGTGGTGGGCATTCCGCCGATGTCAAACAGCAGCGGGCCCTCTTCATGATTCAGGGCAAGCTTTAATTTTTCTTTTCCGGTCATATTCTCTTTCCCCTATCTGCTTCTTTTTTTGTGTTTCCTCAACGCATTATGATTTTTGCGTTTTCATGAATCGTTTCACAATAAGATCATATCACATAATCTACAAAAACGCCACCTGTAAATTTGTCCAAAAATCCGCGCTTCTTTTTTACAGATCCGTTCAGACAAGCTGCAGCGTCACCTGCAAAAATCCGTTTTAAATCGCTGCGCAACGAGTTGTGAGCGCCAGTGGCGCCCAGTAAGAACCGGCCGGAACAAAAAAAGGAATGCCCCCGGACGGACATTCCCCCTTCTTCATACTTTAAACCTATATCCCACGCCCCAAATCGTCTCAATATACTGGGGCTTGGCCGTGTTGAACTCAATCTTCTCCCGGATCTTTTTAATATGCACGGTGACAGTGGCAATATCACCGATGGACTCCATATCCCAGATCTTGTTAAACAGCTCGTCCTTAGTGAACACCCGGTTCGGATTCTGGGCCAGGAAAGTCAGAAGATCAAATTCCTTGGTCGTAAAATTCTTTTCCTCCCCGTTCACCCAGACGCGGCGGGCGGTCTTGTCGATCTTGATACCGCGGATCTCCACGATATCGTTCTCGGGCAGGCCGCTGCCGATCAGCCTCTCATAGCGGGCCAGATGGGCTTTCACCCGAGCCACCAGTTCGCTTGGTGAAAAGGGCTTGGTGATATAATCGTCCGCCCCCAGTCCCAAACCCCGGATCTTATCTATATCGTCCTTCTTTGCCGAGACCAGAATCACCGGCGTATTCTTCTCCTGTCTGATCTGCTTACAGATCTCGAAGCCGTCCATTCCCGGCAGCATCAGATCCAGAATGAACAGATTAAAATCACCATCCAGGGCTTTCTTCAGCCCTTCATCCCCACGGTTTTCAATTTCCACAGTAAATCCGCTCAGCTCCAGATAATCTTTTTCCAGCTCTGCAATGGCTTCTTCATCTTCAATAATCAAAATTTTATTCATAGCAACCTCCCTATTTCAACCCGTTCCTCTGAACGGCTGTAACTTCCTGATATTTCCGCAGCACGAAATAGATCGTCGTGCCTTCCCCCTCCACGCTGGTGGCCCACACCTTACCTCCATGATCCTCCATGATCTTCCTCACAATGGACAGGCCGATGCCGCTGCCGCCCTTTGAGGAATTGCGCGAAGCGTCCGTGCGGTAGAACCGCTCGAAAATACTGGGTACCTCCCGGGCCTCTATACCTCTGCCGTTATCCTCCATCTCAATCTGTATAAAATCCCCTACGTCCCGCAGACGAATCTGAATCTTTTGTTTTTCCTTGTCCATATACTTGATAGAGTTGCTGATTACGTTATTGATCACTCTCTTTAACTGCTCCGCATCGGCAATCACAATCACATCCTGCCCCACCTGACAGCTGTACTCCAGCTCAATCCCCTCGTTTTCCAGCTCAATGCCCAGCTCCTCCGCACAATCGTCAAAATATCCGGCAATATGAATCTTACTGAACGTATAGGGAATCCGATTCGTATCAATCTTAGAGTAAAAGGTGAGCTCATTGATCAGCCGGTCCATCTCATTCGCCTTCATATAGATAGTACGAATGTAACGGTCTATCTTCTCCGGCGTATCCGCCACGCCGTCCATAATCCCCTCCACATAACCTTTCACCGCCGTGATCGGCGTCTTCAAATCATGGGAGATATTGCTGATCAAAGCCTTGCTCTCCTGATCAAAGGCCATCTTCTCCTCCGTAGTCGCCTTGAGCCGGCGGCGCATGTCCTCAAAGGCCTCACACAGGTCATTGATTTCCTCCACCGCGCAGCCCTCGACAGTAAAGTCCAGATTGCCCGCTTTTATATTGTTGGTTGCCGTTTTCAACTGATTCAGGGGAGCATTAATGCTGGTATAGATCCACACGCTCATGATAAGACTGCTCAATGCCAGCACGCAGACCGCCAGAATAACCAGGCTCGTCATCATCTCCTGTATCTGAGGCGCCAGCGCCGACGAACTGGTCAGCACATACAGACTGGCCTCGCGCCCCCCCTCCGCCTCAAAATCGAGCTGTTTCACCAGCGCCTGCACCTGACCGCCCAGATAGACACGGTTTTCCCGGGCGTCCGGATAGCCCCGGTAACCGGGAAGCATCCCATAGATCATATCCTGTTCGTCCTGCAACATACCGCCGGCCCCCGAATACACAATCTCGCCGTCCACCCGCAGGATCAGGCAGGAATGACGGCTCTCCATCTCCGCATTGATCTTTTCCAGATAAGAGAGATCCAGAATACGGGAGGGTTCTTTACTGATCTGCTCCTCCAGCATAGACACATAGCTTTCTGTCAGATTGCTGATCAGAGCCGCATTGTCCGACAGCGTATCGTAAGTCACTTTTATGCCATAATTTTTTTCCATCATATGAAGCTGATGCCTCATAAACCCGAAAAAACCGCCGGCAATCAGAAGTACCGGGAGCAAAATCATGATCACAAAGGCCAAAACCAGTCTCGTCTTTAATTTTTTCATGCGCTTTCCTCCCATTCCTGTCCCTCATTATAGCATAAGCGCCCGCAAGGTACTCTTTCTTTTTCTAAATCTTTTGTTAAAATCCTGTAAACATTTACCCCTTCTATTGACACATACAAAGAACAGCAGTATATTAGCTTTGACAAAAAAGAGTAGTTGTTCCGTTAGTTCACGGGTACGATTACCAAATAAGTTCTCTTATTCAGAGTGGCGGAGATACATAGGATCTGTGAAACCACGGCAACCCCTGGCGACAGGAAGGTGCCAGCCTGAGCGATCGATTCGAACAATAAGGGGATTGAACATTCCGATACAATGTTGGGTCCGCTTATGAGTGGACTTATTTTTTTGCCTACTTTGCGAAACGCCGAAAGGCGATACGAAATACCCATAGGGTATACATACTGAAAGGAGAATGATCATGGAAAAACGCTTATTTACTTCTGAATCCGTGACAGAGGGCCATCCCGACAAAATGTGCGACCAGATCTCAGACGCCATCCTGGACGCCCTGATGGCGCAGGACCCGATGAGCCGTGTGGCCTGCGAGACCTGTACTACTACGGGTCTGGTCCTGGTGATGGGAGAGATCACCACAAAAGCCTATGTGGATATCCAGAAGATCGCCCGAGACACTATCCGGGAAATCGGCTACACCGGCGACGAGTACGGCTTTGACGCCGATACCTGCGGCGTGCTGACGGCCATTGACGAGCAGTCCGCCGATATCGCCATGGGTGTAGATAAAGCCCTGGAAGCAAAGGAAAACAGGATGTCCGAGGCAGCTCTGGACGCCATAGGCGCCGGCGATCAGGGCATGATGTTCGGATACGCCACAAACGAGACAGACGAATACATGCCCTACCCCATTTCCCTGGCGCACAAGCTGGCCAGACAGCTCACAAAGGTGCGCAAGGACGGTACTTTAAACTATCTGCGCCCCGACGGCAAAACCCAGGTAACTGTGGAATATGATGAGAACGGCAAACCATTTCGTCTGGACGCCGTGGTTCTGTCCACGCAGCACGACCCGGATGTGACCCAGGAACAGATCCATAAGGACATCAAAGAATATGTATTCCGGCCGATCCTGCCCGCCGAAATGGTGGACGAAAATACAAAACTGTTTATCAATCCCACCGGACGCTTCGTCATCGGCGGCCCCCACGGCGACAGCGGCCTGACCGGCCGGAAGATTATCGTGGATACATACGGCGGCTATGCCCGTCACGGCGGCGGCGCCTTCTCCGGCAAGGACTGCACGAAAGTAGATCGATCCGCAGCCTATGCCGCCCGCTATGTGGCAAAAAATATTGTAGCCGCAGGGCTGGCCGACAAATGTGAAATCCAGCTCTCTTACGCCATCGGCGTGGCTTATCCTACTTCTATCATGGCCGATACCTACGGCACCGGTAAGGTAGACGATGCCAGGCTGGAGGAAATCATCCGCGAGAATTTCGACCTGCGCCCCGCCGGCATCATCCGGATGCTGGACCTGCGCCGTCCGATCTACAGGCAGACCGCGGCCTACGGCCATTTCGGCCGGAACGATCTGGATCTGCCCTGGGAGAAACTGGACAAAGTGGAAGAACTCAAGAAGTATCTTCCGGCATAAACAACAATATATTCCCGTCAAAAACAGCATGACCTTCCGCGGTCATGCTGTTTTTATTGTGCGCCCGATGGGCGCGCGTTCTCCGTTTTATTGATACCCCTTACATACGTCCACCCACTTTTGATACCCGGAATACCGCTCCAGCTCCGGAATCGTAAGCTCAATGGCGCTGTTTGCGCTGCCGCAGGCGGGAAATACCGTCTCAAAACGCTTCAGGGACACGTCCAGATAAACTTCTGTGCCTTCGTTCACCACGAAGGGGCACACCCCTCCCACGGCATGGCCCACCAGGGTTTCCGCCTCCTCCCGGGAGAGCATTTTCGCTTTCGTTCCGAACTGTTCCTTGTATTTGCGATTGTCGATCTTCGCGTCCCCGGCAGCCACCACCAATAGGGCATGGCCTTCTTTCAAAAACGACAGCGTCTTCGCTATTCGCCGGGGCTCACAGTTCAGCGCCGCCGCTGCCAGCTCCACCGTCGCACTGGACATATCAAGCTCCCGTACTCTGCCTTCCAGGCCATATTCCCTGAAATATGCTTTTACTCTTTCTATGGACATTCTCTTTTCCTCCTCACCTGTTCGGATAAAAAACCCGGCTCGTCCGAACTGCCGCGACAGTTCATCCTTTTTATCACAAAAGCCATTATAGCATATTCTCTTGAAAAAAGAAGCAAAGAAATAGCGGTAAGCCCGAGAGGCAGCCTGTCATCGGGTGAAAAATAAAAACGAAATTCCCAGGGGCGCCGCCAGCCACAGTCCTCTGTGGGCAGCCCATACGCCGCTGATTTCCCCGCACCGCACGGACAGCGCCGCCAGCCCCGCCCAATGGAGAATGATCAGAGTTGTCAGCGTATAGACAGATATTCCCGCCAGCCGTCTCGCCACTCCCCAGTATAGCCAAAAAGCCAGAAACAAAAAAAATATTCCCACAGCGGCAGCCCAAAGCACCGCCTGCTCCCTTTCTGTCTTCTCGCATCCAAATAAAAATCCGACGGATGCCGCGATCTCCTGCCCTTTTCTGCTCCAAAAAGCAAAGTCCGACCATTTTGTGGGCAAAAGCTCATGAACGGAAAAACTGCCGCCCCAGTCCATAGCAAAAATCAGCATATACAGATACAGAAATGCCGCCGCCAAAATCCCGAGACGGCGGATCAGAATACGGACCCTCGGATAGGGCACGATTCTCTCTTCATCCATGACAGCGGGCGGCTCTTTCTTTTGATTCTCCGGCGCGGAGCACCCGTCTTCCGCCCGGGCACGGAGCACGGCCGGACACCCCCGGGATAATCCGCGTACGCCGTACAGCGGATATAATCCCACAAAAAGCAGCAGTCCCCAGGCCGCCAGCTTTGCCGCCAGGGCGGCATATTCCAGAGAAAGCTTTTTTCCGCTCAGGCCGTGACGCAGCAGAAAGTCATCCGCCTGACTTCCCGTGTCTCCGATCGTCAGCCGATCCATTGTCCCTGCAAAATCTTCCCCGGCCTGAACAACGATCCGCCCCCGGCCGCGGCGCAGGATGCCCCGGATTACCCTCTGCCGGTTTCCGCAAAAAAGTGTCTGCCCCACCACGTTCTCGCTGCCGAACAGCTGCCGGGCCAGATCTGCGGACAGCAGACACCCTCCCTCATCCCCAAAAAGGAGCTCTGGCGCGCTGCCGTCCTGACAGGCCAGCCCCGTATTGCCAAAACATTCCGTCACCGACGCCGGCAGGCGGCTGTATCCGCCGTCCTCCGCCAGAATTTCCCCGGGCGCCTCTCTCCACAGCGCAAAATCCACAGGCGCGTCCTCCTCATTTTCCATGGAGGACATCCTCTCCCCCGTTTCCCGGTCCGCCCCGCCATCCAGCGCCACCACCGTTCCCCTGTGCAATTTTGCCGTGTAATCTGCCTGTACCAGTCCATATCCCAGACACAAGGTGAACGCCATCCACAGCAGATACATGGCCGCGTATCCTTTTACCCCTCTCATCTCATCTCCCCGCAAAATCATTACCTCCCCGATTTACTTCGTATCCCATGCCGTTCCCCCGGGCCGGCCCCTCCTCCGGACAGGAACAGACGCTTTATTCCTCCATCAGCCGTACCCGGCTTCCTGCCTCGATGGTCCGGTCGGCGTAAACCACAATCTGCTGCTCGCCCGTGAGAGACCCCTCTGCCAGCGCCGCATAGGAATCGTTCTTTTCCGCCACGGTCACGTCCACCCGCTGCACCGTCAGCGTATTGCCCAGTACCGACGGCGTCTCGTTCACCACCCACACGAAATTCCTCTGATTATCCTGATGGAGGGCGGCAAGGGGGACGGTGACCGGATATTTCTGCGTCTTTTTCACACAGATCATCGTAACCGAGGAGCCGAGAGCCGGTCCGTCGCTTCCGAGGCGCACGGTTACCTCATACTGCTCCTCTGTATCTTCCGTCTCTGTTTCCGACGCCGTCACAGAATCCACCGTATATTCCCCCAGATCTTTCCCGCTGCCGTCCGCTCTCAGCGTCACCGGATCGCCCGGAGCCAGATACCGTGACTGCTCTCCGGTAATCCTGGCGGTAAACCGACTGCCCTTTTGCACATCCGCCATCCTGAACGCCGCCGTATCGCCGGTTCGGTCGCCCACCATGACGCAGATTTCGGTAATCACGCCGTCCACCGGGGCACAGATTCTGCCCTCCTGCTCTCGCAAAGCTTCCAGTTTCGTAAGCTCCGCCTGTTTCTGCTCAATCTCCAGTTCTGTGACGGTCCCGCTGCTGTCGCTCTCCTGTGGCTCCCGGGCGTCCTCCAGGGCCCGGCGGGCAGCCTCTTTGCTGTCCTGCCCCGCATTCCTGGCGGCCTTCAGCTCCTTTTCTTTTTGCTCTACATCGGCGGCCAGCGCTTCCTCCTGTTCATCTAAACCGGCCTGGTTGTCCTTCTGCCGCTGCGCCTCGTAATCTGCCAGAGCGTCTTCGGCCTCTTTCAGATCTTTCCCGGCCTGCTCCGCCGCTTCCTTCGCTTCGTCCAGAGCTTCCTGATAGCCCTGTTCAACTTCACTGCGAAGCGATTCCTCCTCCTGGGCCGTGAGCCCGGGATTTTCCTGACGGGCAGCCTCCAGAGCGTCCTTCACGGCGTCCTCCCTCTCAGCCGTAAGCCGCACCTGTTCCTCCTCGGCCGCCGCCAGGGCGTCTTCCTTCTCCCCGATGTCATCCTCCAGCGATTTCCGTACGCTGCCCGTCCCGTCTTCCGCCGCGCCGGACACCTGTTTCCGCTTCTTTCGAAAATTTGCCAGCTTCTGTTTTGCCTGTTTCAGCTCCTTCTCCGCCTCCGCCACCGTCTGGCTGCTCTGTTTTTTCGCCTTTGCATAATCCTTGCCGGCCCGCTCTGCGGCCTTTTGCCGCTGCGCATTCGCCGCCGCTTTCTGGCTGTCCGCGTCCGCCTGGCTCAATGTCAGCTTCTCAATCTCCAGTTTCGCCGCCCGGATCTGTTCGTCAAGATCATCCATATCCAGTTCCAGCAGCAAATCCCCTTTCTCCACCTGCTGCCCCTGAATCACCGGAATGCCGTTCACGACAAGCCCCGCCTGCACCCGCAGCGCCACTTCCCGCTCCGCTTGTACCTTCCCCTGCGCCTCGATACTCCTGTCCAGCGTCCGCGGCGAAGCCTGCTCCACCTTCACCCTGGCGATTGTCACGCCGTCCGCCGCCCTGGACAGAACCGTAAACCCCGTCATCAGGCAGAGAAACAGACAAAGTCCCCGCAGCGCCTTATCCCGCAGCGTGACATTCCGCTCCTCCAAAAATTTTAAGAATTCTTCCAGTCTCCCCATATGCTTCCATCCTCTCTATGGCCGTGATTTTCTTCCGCTAATGGCCGTTTCCCCAAAACCTTCCGCCCACGGCCGCCGTATCTGTCCTCATTTTCTCTATTCCTTCACCGCCGCCGCCATAATGCCCTGTTCCAGATAATCCTGTCCCGCAAAAAATACGAAAAGCGCTGGAATCAGCACGGTCACCGAGGCGCAAAACGCCAGCCCCGCCTCCTCCAGCCCGATATTGGGCAGATACAGCGACAAAGGCCACAGCGCCGGATCTTTCAGGTAGGCCAGCGGCTGCTCGATCAGATTCCAGTACTCCAGGAAACCCAGCACCATGGCCGACACGACGCCGCCGCTTCCCAGGGGCAGACCCAGGTAGAAAAAAATCTGCAGATCCCCCGCGCCGTCCAGCTTTGCCGACTCGATCACCGCGTCGGGAATCCCCCTGAAAAACCGGTACATGATAAATACCGGAAAGGTAGAAAATATCCCCGGCAGCCAGATACTGCCGTAAGTATCCAGAAGATGCAGGCCGGAGAGCACCAGATAGCCGGAAAGCATGGTCACCTGAAAAGGCATCATCATCAGAATGACATACATCATAAACAACGCCCGTTTCAGCGGAAAATCATACCTGGCAAATCCCCAGGCCGCCGGAACCGCAATCAGAAGCTGCCCCGCGAGCACCCCGGCAGTCAGCCGCACCGAATTCCAGAACATCACAAAAAACTGGGGAGAATCCAGCAAAAGCTCCACCCAGGAGGCGAGCGTGGGGTACAGGGGAAGGAACCGCCAGGAGACAAACTCCGATCCGCCGGATAAAATGCCGCCCAGGGTCTCCCGCACCTCCTGTTTGCCCATCAGAGAGCCCACCGCCAGAAAAATCACGGGATAGCAGGCGACAAGCGCCAGCAGGGCCAGAAAACCAATCATGATCTTACTTCCAAACTTCACTGTCATTCCTCCTCGCCCCAGGCCCTCTGCAACAGCAGAACCAGAAACAGGATCACCAGAGACATCAGCACCGCCCCCGCCGCCATTTTATCCATATCCAGATCCCGGAACCAGTTGTTAAACAGGTGCTGTATGAGGTACATGCTCTGATCCGGATAATTCCCCGCCACCAGATACGCTTCCCGGAACACTTTGAAAGAGTTTAAAAAAGACAGCACTGTGATCGTAAACAGCGTGGGTATCAGGTTCGGCAGAGTAATCCGCCAAAAACACTGCCATTCATTCGCCCCGTCCACCCGGGCCGCCTCGCCAAGGCTCTCTGGTATGGCGGAAAGCCCCGCCATCCAGAGCACCACATCATAACCCAGATTTTTCCATATGTAACTGAATACCAGCACGCCGAAGGCCGTGCCCGAATTCATCCAGTCCCTGGCGGGAAGCTGCAGCAGGCTCAGCCCGCCGTTCAAAATACCCTGGCGGTCGAAAAGCGCCCGCCAGAGCAGCACCACCGAAGCCACCGGAATGGCCATAGGTACCAGATACGCGCTCTTTAACCGGCCCCCCCAGGTTTTATACCGCTGTAAAAATACGGCGGTAAAGAGGGACAGGCCGATCAGCAGGGGAATGCAGACTGCCGCAAACCGGGCCGTATTCCCCGCCGCCAGAAGAAATGCCTGATTGCCCAGCACGTTTCGGTAATTAGCAAGCCCCATCCATTTGCCGTTCACGGCGCCCATAAAAGAGCGCCGCACCACGTCCACGAAGGGCAGCAGGATGAACACGATCACCCCCAGAAGGCTGGGCAGAATGAACCAGAATCCTTTACCCGCCCGCTTATTCCGCAAGGTACAGTTTCACTTTCTGCATGATATTGGCTGCGGCCGCTTCGGGACTCTGGCTGTCCTCCAGGCAGAGCGCACCCTGCTCCAGCACGATCTCCTCAATCACATGATCTGTCAGCGCCGGCGTATCCGCCTTTTCCAACATATCGGACAGGGTCTCTATTTCCCCGGCGTCTGGCCAGCTCATATCCAGACTCACGCTGCCGCCTTCCCCGTCAGAGGTTCCTACCGACAGCCCGGACTGCACCTCATTCTCTTCGGTCATTTTGGCAAAGGCCGTCTTGTTGATGGGGAAGCCGTCGCCGGAGGACTGGATCTGCGCGCTGAGCAGCTCCTTTAACAGCCCCTTGGCCTTGTCCGGCGCCGCGCTCTTACTGTTTACACCGATCTGGCAGGCCGGTATAAAGGCCGCATGGCTTCCGGTCTGCATGGCCCTGTAGGGATATCGATCATCGCTTGAGTGATTGACCGACGTCATTTCCATATACTCCCACATGGAATCCAGATTAGCCAGTTCGATACGCTCGCCCTCCGATTTCATCATCAGCCCTATGGACATGATTCCGTCCCTTTTCGCTCCCGGAAGGCTGTCATAAGAGGTCCAGTCTGTCCGATGGCTGTCCGCGGTACCGCTGGTCCGGTACAGCCTTGCGGCCTGGGTAAGAAAATTGGTCACGGCCGCCTCATCGATCGTGCCGTTCTCATCCGTCCAGTTTGCCGAATCCATTCGGTACAGCAGATAAACGAGGGTCTTTGCATCCATAGATCGTAAGACGCCGCCGCCCGTCTCCGCCTGCAGTTTTTCCGCCGCGTCAGCCAAAGCCTCCAGACTGGCCGCCGCCTCCAGGATCTGGCTTTCCGTCTGGATGATCGGGATACTGATCCTGGTGGGCACCGCGTAAACCGCTCCGTCCCGCTCATAGGCCCGGGCTACATTCTCAAAGAGCCCGTCGCTGCCGCTCACCTCATCCACCACGTCATGGACATCCAGCAGCATACCCTTCTCCATATAGCTGTCCACCGGCATACCGTCCAGCACCAGCAGATCCGGACCGTTTCCGGCCAGCAGATCCGTGTTCAGGGCGCGTATGGCGTCCTCGGCAGTCTTGCCGTCCCCGCCGGTCAGCCCCACCTCCAGATGAACGTACACATCCGGATTGTTTTTCTGGTAGAGAGCGATGGCCTGTCTGAGTCCGGAGGAATCCTCCAGCGTAAACATGCGCAGCTCCGTCTCCGGCATGGCCGGCGTGTCCGGCGACCAGGTATAACGCAGAAGCTTCGTATGACTTTCCACCGCGTCAAAGCCAAAGATAAAGAAATCGCCTCCCGGAAGTGTGCCGAATTCCCGTCGGGACAGGCTGGGATTGCTGAGGCTGTTTAAGGCGCCGTTGGCAATCTGTTCACTGACGCCGCCTCCCAGGACATGACGATAGATTCCCTCGTCATTACAGAAATAGATGTCATCCTCTCCTTCGCCGGGGGCAAACAGCAGCGAACGGCTTCCGCCTGCCGGCGTGTCGCCGTCCGCATCCTGAGAATCCAATATTGCATTGTCATTCAGCACACTGTCCGCATCCTTTTCTTCTCCCGTAGCCGTATCATAAATCCGGATGTCGCCGTTTCCATAGGTAAAGAGATTATTTCCCGCAAAACTGTAACCGGCAATCCGGTCTCCGGATTCATTGTAACAGAGTAGCGCTTTTTTCTGCTCCGAATCCAGCAGATACAGGCCTCCGCCGCTCTCCTTCCCCACCAGCTCCCCGGTGGGCGCAAAATAGAGCTCAAACATAAGTTCCGGCTCCGTTCCGTCAGGCAGAGTGAATGTTACCTTGCTCCCCGAACCGTCCGCGCCGACAATAATCGGCGTATAACCGGCGTCTAACGCAGCGATCTCCCCTTTCGGCCCAAAACTCAGACTCAGAATATCCGGCGTGTTTTCCATAGACAGGATTTCCGGCAATTCCTCTTTATTCCAGGAAACTCCCCCGTCCGTCGAGGACCAGAGACTGCGGCCGATGGCATTTTCATCCTCTCCTACCAGCCGCAGCGAACCGTCCTCCAGGACACCCATGCCGCAGGCATCGTATACGCCCTCGGGAAACGCTATTTCCGATTCCAGATAACGCCCCATAGCCGTCTCTCCGCCGGAACCTTCCGCCTGACCGTCTGCTGCCCCGGACGCGTTCGCCGTTCCCGTCGATCCCCGGGCATCCCCCGATCCCGGCGTATCTCCCGTCTGCTTCTGGCACCCGCCCAGCGCCTGCACCGCCAGGACTGACGCCAGAACAAGGGCCCCTATTTTTTTCTTCTTACATTTCATCGTATTATTTACCTCCCTTTTTGCGATTGTCTAAAGTTTACCCTCCTTTCCTCTAAACTTTCTCTAAGGAAACTCTATTTTTTATCTAAAATCCAACGGCCGATATAGCAAGCCCATCCATGCCGGGAGGCTGCGAATGTATATGGCAAAACCGTTACCAGAAAATATCTTCCTTAGATCTATTTTAGAGATTAATTACAGAAAACTATGTTATACTTCAAATACTACTTATATGCGGAGGTTTTATGCGGCTGCTTTTAATTGAAGATGATAAAAGACTATGCGACTCCCTCGGCTTTTATCTGGAACGCCGGGGCTTCACTGTGGATATCTGTCATGACGGCGAAGAAGGCCTCCTTCTTATACAGGAACAGGCCCACGATCTGATCCTGCTGGATCGGATGCTGCCCTCTCTGGACGGCGCTTCTGTCCTGAAAAAAATCCGGGCCGGACATATCTGCACCCCGGTCATCCTCCTCACCGCTCTGGGTGAAGTCAATGACCGGATTGAAGGCTTAAACTGCGGCGCCGACGACTACCTGGTCAAACCCTTTGACTTTGAGGAACTCACCGCCCGCATCCACTGTATCAGCCGGAGGCCGTCCCGCTGGGAGGATAGCGAACGTCTTACCTTCGGCGACATTACTTATGATGTTCTCCTCCATGAGCTTTCCGGCAGCGGAAAAAAATTCGTCCTCTCCCGGCGGGAGAGTGATCTTCTGGAAGTATTTTTGCGTAATCCGGGACAGTCTCTGCCCCGTTCATTAATCCTGTCCCGTGTCTGGGGGCCGGACGCCCCGGTGGAAGAAGGAAATCTGGACAACTATATTCATTTCATTCGGCGTCGTCTGCGATCAGTCAGCAGCCGTGTGACCCTGCGGACCATCCGCGGCATCGGCTATTGTCTGGAAGATAGCCGCTAAGTGGACACTGATAATACCGCCGATCCCCCGCGGCCGTTTCGACACCGGATGGCTGCAGCGGGTCGCTGTCTGGAGGACATCCCATGATCAAAGGACTACAAATAAAACTGACCGGATTCTGCGTCGTCATTTCGGCCATGATCCTCACGGCCATGAGCCTGCTCTGCCTGCATATCTCTGAAAAAAACATGGATCAAAATGAATACCACACCTTTGAGAACACGGTTTATGCCGTCATCAGCTATCTGGAAGGCCAGTCCGTAATTTCCCACGAGTGGGTGCTGCGCATGGAGAGCGGCCACGACCTGACTCTCTGGCTCTATGACAACGGCAAACCTCTGTTGATCAACAGTCTGGCCTCCGCTTCCCACGGAAAAAAAACAGAGCAGAATGCTTCCCTGGCCGAACGCGTTATCGCAGAGGCCCAAAAAAAGAACGGCGTCAACGTCCTTTCCTCTGACACTTCCTATACGCTGACCCAGCACACAACTTTTATCTTTTCCGATGGAAACAATCGTTACTACGCCGCCGCCCTGCTGGTTCCCGGACAAAAATCCGGCCTGGGCGCCGTGATCCTCCATCCGCTGACTGCCCAGACCGCCCAGATCCACAGGCAGCGCAGAGATTTTTTTCTGGCTGCTCTGCTGGCCCTGACGGCTCTGGCCGCCTTTTTCTGGTTCTTTACCGGCATTATTCTGCGCCCTGTGGAGGAAAGCCGGAAAAAACAGGCCCGCTTCGTGGCCGCCGCCTCCCACGAACTGCGCACCCCTCTGGCCGTCATCCTCTCCAGCGCCTCGTGCCTGCAGGAGCTTCTCGACGCCGGAAATCTTCCCGTGTCCGACCGGGGCATGCCCGAAGCGCAGGAAAATCCCGCGTCCCTTCAGAATGCTTCCCCACAGCGTTTTCTGAACGCAATCCTGTCCGAGAGCCGCCGCATGAATCATCTCGTGCGGGATATGCTGCAGCTGGCCCACATGGACGCACAGGCGCCCGGGCTGCGCCTGCAGCCCACTCCCCTGGACACGCTGCTTTTAGACATCTGCGAAAAGTACGAACCCCTGGCAGCCGAAAAGGGCGTCCGTCTGACCGTATCCCTGCCTGACGACGCCCTTCCCGACTGTCCCTGCGACCGGGAACGCATCCTGCAGTCCCTGGCCGTACTGATTGATAACGCATTCAGTTACACGCCTGCCGGCGGTACGGTGAGCCTGACTCTCGTCATGACCCGGCGCCACTTCCGGCTCACCGTGTCCGACACCGGCCCCGGTATCGCGGACAAAGACAAAGAAGCTGTCTTTGAACGGTTTTACCGGGCCGAAACCTCCCGTTCCGACAAGGCCCACTACGGCCTGGGCCTGCCCATAGCGCGGGATATCGTAAAGCAGCACGGCGGACGGCTCACCGCGGCAGACGCGCCAGAGGGCGGCGCCGCTTTCATTCTGGAACTGCCGGTGCGGGGAAGCATCCATTGAAGCGCTTTGCTTTACCAAATTCCAAAGTCATTCTGCAAATGTACTATCTACTATTACAGGATGTCTGAACTGCTCTATCCCCGTTTCATCATCTGTTACCACCAAATAGTACTGCTTATTGGGGTCGTACCTCCGGTTCTTAAAGTGAAAGCGCATGCGGAACATTCTCCTGGCAGAATCCGGTTCACGGCTGTCCGCCACATAAATATTCTCGTTTGAAATATGTTCCCCGTCATCAGACAGAAATACCATTCTATACGTCGCCTCCTTCGCCGTATCACTTACCGGCTGAGCCTGAATAAAGTCTATGTTTGTAATCAAGTTTGTAATTTTCTGTATTATGCTCACAAGATTTATTTGCACTGGCCTGGTTTCCACATGACCACGTTCCATTTTTACATCCAGCACCGGCACAATCATTTCCTGCGGGGAAGAACCGCCATGCACAAAGTTCTGCCCGCCTCCTGCAACCTTAAATACATTGCTGCTGACAGGAAAAGCTACTTTTTTTTCATCTTCATATCCAAGAATGTGGCCAAGATCAACGGTCTGTACCCCATCATCTACAATTGTTTCTTTAGAAACAATGAATCGTCGATTGATCCATGCATCTTTCCTGTTTACACCGCTAATCTTGTCACTCTCCGCAATCTTATCCCTCTTATATATAAATCCATGATCTGCTGTCACAAGGAAACGATAGGTATTTGCATTTGTAGAAATCCTGTGTATCACTTCCATTACTTCACTAATTGCATCCTCACAGGCAGCAAACACTTCATCTTCTGTATTCCGCTTATCGCCTCTGGCATCAATCTGATTATGATAGACGTACACCACCTGTCTGCCCGTAAATATTTCTCTGAGCGCCGCAATCTTCAATTTCCTGATATCATCCAGCTGCACACACACAGAATCTTTACAGTGACCCTGCAGCACAGTCTGCCTTCCAGTCAAATCATTACAAAGAATATCGTCCGCATAAATCTCATAATCATCTTTCATTACCAGGGATGTATGCGGCAGCAAAGCCGCCATTCCCAGTCTTGTATACGACGGCAACGTACTCATCATTGCCGATAGTTTTGCAGTACATCTTGGATCGTCTTTCAACCGCAGAAACAATTCCCGCCCAACTTCATACCGCATGGCATCAGAAATAATAACAACGATTCTCTCCTTTGCCTGATTCACAAAACTATTATAAAAAAATCTCTGAGGCGGCAGAACGGTAAGTCCATCCGCTCTCATAAATGCCCGATTCCATACTGGTAAAAGATTATTCAAATATTCATTTGTATAAATATTTTCGACTAAAACCTGTAACTGCTCATAAACCGCTGTATCCTCTATTTTATCATAATAATAATAAAACTTCCGATACCCCCAATCTATCATACAGTCACTATCCAAATACTGTTTCACAATATCTTTTAACTGTTCTCCACCAACATAATTTGCAGCACAAATAACAGAAAACGCATTTCGGATCATGAAATATTGATTTTTGTATCTTTCACCAAAATGCATTTTTGAACGCATATCACAGATCTGCAAAATTGTCATTCCATCCAGTTTTGCACCGATATCCTCTGATATAAGTCTTTCAGCCATCCATTTCAGAATACTATCATCAAAATATGCAAAAGTATCACAATATACAAAAGCATCCGGGTCATATTTCAAGAGGTGATCTCCCACCTTCAGTCTGCAGGCCACATGAACGGATAATCTATCATAATCTTCTCTATATACGACATTGTTCATCAAATTATCAAGAAACGCAATAATATTGCCTTGCTTCATGGAAACAAAGCCTCGCCATTCTCTGGGAACTCCTCGCTGTATATAATGGTCTGTATAGGTAACAAATAAAGTTACTATCAGTTTTTCTACTGTGGGCTCCACATCCACATAGCCAAAATGCTGCTCGCAAAGCTTCCAGAATGCGCCAAGAAGATCATACTTATCCATTTCTTCAAGATATTTATCTTCTTCAATCGTATGCTCTGAAATAACAATCCTTAAAACTTCTTCAAACGAACAGGTTCTTGTCCTGCAGATAGCGCTAAGCAGACCAATCAGAATGTTTTCCTCATTGAAGTTTTCGATTTCAAGATCATAAAAACGCTGTGTTCTCTCTTTATTTGCAAAGAATTTAATATGTTTTTCTATAATCGGCTTATATCTTTCCGCGATGCCCAAATCATCAGACAATAACGATGCTCTGTCTGCAAAAAATCTCCTGGAATACAGCATTGTATCTTCAAGGTGATTATCCTTTACCTCCGGTTTGGGAAACGGAGCATAAATCAGATAGTTCGTCTCCGTATCAACCCGTTCCAAAAAGTACTTGGTATAAAACTGATTATCCCTCTCCAAATGGTAAACCTTTGCATTTTGAAGTTCCACGGATTCCATATCTTCGGCAAACTCCGCCCTATCATCATACCAGAAAATGAGTTTGCGTGTCCCACCTGTAAACTCAGCATTCAGCCTGTCTATAATCTGCTTTAGATTCAGCACCGTCATGATATAACTTCGTCCCTTCCTCTGCCTGTTTAAAAAAGATAATTAAAACTGCTCATTATCTCATCCCTCTCACCGAATTGCTTGCTTTATCTAATATAGAAAACACCTTTTTCACAGCCTCTTTTACATCATCTGCCAAAACAAGACCTATCTCGTCGAACATAATTGACAGCTGTGGATTTCTATCTTTTGTTACTTTTGCCGCAATGTCTATTGCTTTCTTAAAAATATCTTTTATGTGATTTTCGTATGTACAAGAATCTGATACATACACAACTTGTCCATAATCCACTTCCATATATATGGACATACACCATGGATAATTATTTTTACAGTATTCTAACAAATAATCTTGTAGCCATTCATACCTTGTATGACATATACCATCATTGTCCCGCCAAAAAACTTTTTCTGGCATCCGCATCCAAAAATTATCCACATGCCAATTATAATGTGAAATTCCCAAAGAATTTGGGGATTGAAAATTTGTTCTCGAATAAAATGGACAATTTTCGCAATTTCTCATGCACCCATATAGGCCATACTGATTTTGCAAAAAATTATTATTCATAGCTCATTAACCTTTCTGTTTCAATTTGTTTAAAGCTTATATCTTTGCCAACACTCCTTTAACTGCTTCTGCAATTTTTCCTTTCGTTTCGTTGCCGCCCTCTGCTTCCCACGCTTTATATTAATCTGAAATTAAATACCCCATAAACAAACGCCCTCTTATCCGTATTGCCCTTATGCATTTTTCTCCTGATACTCTTCTAACAAATCTCTGGCTAAATAAGTATCACTCATGCAGTGAAGATCGGATACGCCGTCACGAATTAGTTCGCGCTCTGTAGAGTGGTAGAAAAAATCCATTGCTTCCTTCACAGTGATGCCCGCAAGTTCAGCAAATTTTATAATGACTCGTCCGTATTTTCTTTGCAGTAAAATAGCGTTTGCCTTCATACACAGTAACTCCTCTCAAATTTTAAATGTTTGTCTATAATCTCCTGTCTGCGAAAATAATTTTGTATATTGGGTTCCTTCATTACCAATCTGGCAATTGCCCCTGAACGGCTGATCAGCTTTTCAAAATATCATTCTATTGTATCAAATACGCGGTCATTCACCATCACGTCCGTTGTAATATCGTAATCGTACGGCATTGCTAAATAAATTCCAGCCATCCATTCGAATAAGCCTTAACATTTTTGGACACGGTATCTCTCACATGCTATTTCATCGTCCTTGTACACGGAAACAACGCCCTGTTTCCCCTTCCTGATGGACTTTCTGCACCATGCTTTGCCCGTTAAAGCCTATTATTCAATATTTGTGTAATATCATATCTATTCCTAAAAGTAATACATCCATTCTGCTTAAAATCATCTATTATTGTTTTCTTATCAAAAACCTTGATTTTATAATATTTATTACTAAATATCTTATTATCTTTAAGATTAAATTCCACATCATATTTATTGGGTGAAACATTTAATCCAAGCCTAATACGATATTCTCTTTGATATTCAAAGCGCTTATCAACTTTATAAAGTTTGGGATGATTATTCATCTCCTTGCCATATGATACTTTTCCACACTCAATCGGAATTGCACTAACACTTCTGTCTGCAAAATTAAAATCTGCATCTGTAAATCCTTCTACCAGATTCCCAACGTATTGAGCTGCATCAAATATTACGACTGCATAATTACCCAGTGAAGCAAACGATGTTCCATCTCTTTCTGTAAATCCGTTAAGTGCTTTTATAATATCAGCAGATGCTTCTTTCGTCATGATAATTTCTGTTTCAAATTGATTGGATTCTATATCTATTTTCCACTCCCCCTTAAAATCAGCCCGACGTTGAAAAATTGATACACACCATATGGGATATAGTTCATCCAACTCTTGTGGATCACCCATACTCATATTTTTCATTCCCTGCATGCGATAATACCTGGGAGTTCGCATAAAAAGTCCTCCATATCTCAATTGCTTTGCAAATACTTCTTTATCTATATACTTTATAAAAATATTGTGCGATTTCATGCACGAAGGGATATCTTTCATTATCTTCATCTCCATTCTACTTTTTTGCCATAATATTTTTTGAATCCGCAAGCACTTCATAAAACTTACCATCACTCGCAGTCTGCATTTTTCTGTAATTAACCTTTACACCATCATCCAAATCAAGTTCAATCCGGGACAACGCCAAATGTCCGATCTTTTCATCATAATCACGACACTCTTTTAACTGCTTCTGCAGTTTTTCCCTTCGCTTCGTCGCCGCCCCCACCTCACGGCTATTTGTACTGTGATCTATCATATCCTGCATACGTCCTATTTCTGATTCATAAACTCTCTGCATACGATGCAGATAATCAACCCGCAGATTTCCAATGGTATCCGCATGATATCGATGCAGATAAATCAACGCTTTGAATCCGTTCTGCTTGCCACTGTCAAATAGCCAGTATATAGGACGCTTGCCTGAACCTGTCACTGAATAAGTTGCGCAATGGTCTTTAAAAAAACTATTCACAAAATAATTACGAATGATTTCTCTGGACGTGCTGCCTTTGTTGCTAAGTGCAGAAGCTATGAAATCCAAATTTTGTTCCAGTGTATCTTTTCCATACACTTTCTTTAGCCAACTGCAGAACAGGCCCAGAATGTCATCCTCAAAATATTCTTCATCTGTGATGGGAATAATATTGTCCCTATCGGGAATAAATGTACTGTACTTGCTATCATCCCAGTCACCACCGGCATAGGCAATCCCCTCTACGTCAAGAGAATATCGTCCAAACATACAGCCCACAGCATAGGAAATTAAGCTTTTGATATCTCTCTGTAAATCTGCTTTGCGAACGGTTACATCTTTATCCTCGACTTCTGGCGTTAGCTCATCTTCCAAATCGTATATGTCTATGAATATACGATTCAGTTCTTCTTCATTTGCTTTTAACTGGTTGAAGCGGCTGTTGCACTCATTATTCCACCAAAAAAAGGAATCCTCAACATAATATGACCATTCGCCATTATTTTTCCGCTCTCTTGATTTGCTCCTCAATCTGATCAGCGGATGCTGTATAAAATCCCACGAAACTTCAAAAGCATCCCAATCTTCTTTAGAAATCTCAATACACTCGTTTACTCTTTCGGTAACATTTTCATAATTTTCAGTAGAAATCAGTACAGGAATTCTGGCTAGATCTCCTGATTGTAACGTTGCCGTAGGATTCAACATCTCTGCAAATTTTTGAATAACTTTTGAGTTAAGTACCCCCAATGTATATGGAATATCTCTGCTCTTTGGAAAACAAACACCGGATGCACTTTCAAAAAAATAATCTTTTTGCATTATTCGAAAAGAAGATGCACCAATGGTAACACGTGACCATGAAATGCCTTCTTCAAAAAGTTTTTCTGCATTCCTTATCGTCTGTCTTCCTTCTGCCTTTATATTATGACCATCGTCTTCCCAGTCAATATAATAAGATTGATTGCCATACCATTTACGAAATGCTCCACCTTTTAGACACTTAATCCATTTTTTTTCATTTTTTACTACTTCAAACCATAGTCGTAAAAACAACTCATTATTTCCTGTAGTTTATCCCTGTTTTGGCGGTGCAAATGTCCCCAATGTTATTCCATTAACAAATGCTTCAATTACTGCTCGACTTGCCCAATATGCAATTGGGCTACCTGGAATTTTTTTAAACTCTTCTTGTTTTGCAAAATAAGTTCCTATTCCTTGCAAAAATGCCTTTTCTCGTTCGCCTACGCTTTCCACATCCCCCTGTTTAACAAACAGGCGACAATAATGCCCTTTATAATTATGTATATTGCTACGCATGATTGTAAAAGATGTAGTTCCAAAATCCGAACCAAAAATTCCTCTTCCAGGATGTATCAGGTTAATAATAGTATTGAGATTTATTAAATTTTCACGCAACCGCTCATAAGTAGATAAGAACATCCATACTGGAATATTAATCATATTCATAAAACCGTTAGGTTTGAGCATTAACAGAGCCTTTTCCATGCAAACTGTGCTCATATCCGCCTTACTATTAGGATAGTATTCTTTCACAAAATCATTTATTGGCTCATCTAATTTACTTGCATTTGCATACGGCGGATTCGTCACAACCACTTCATATTTCCTTGCCATCACCTCGCCAATATCGATCGTCGTCCGCAGTTTTTCCCTGGTCTGCTCTAATCCCACCGTATCAAACGTCATCTGTCCCTCAACGTCAGCCTCTTCTGCAAACCTTCTCAATAACCCCCAATCATAATCCTCAACATGCAAAATAGAACCATACTCTTTTGCATCCTTGAATGTGTCAAGCAGGCCTCCTATCTGATTCAACGCGTCTTTTTTCTCCGCCTCGCTTAAACCCACGCCAAAATATGTGAGCTGGTTTCTATTGACAGGATTGCTCTCCTGTATAGCATACACATGACAAACGGTTTCTGCGGAAAGAATCCGACGATGATACTGTCTCGCCTTCATCATCACTGCAAAATATGCCATCTGATACGCTCTGTCATCAATGTCCAAACCATAGAGATTATTTTCCAGGATGCTCTTCGCGGCGTCTCTCCGGGAATACCCCGCAGATTCGTAAATCTGCATCAGCACATCAAAGGCATAGACAAGAATATGTCCGCTGCCCATACATGGATCAATAAAACGAATATCCTCCGGATTCAGTTTCGCATACGCCCGATGTATCTCATCAAGTTTCTCCTGCACCGGCTGCTCCTGCCTGGCTTCTTCCAGATAATATTTCCACTTGGATTTCAGCAAATCATTGGGATGCCCTTCCACCCACAGACGGCCCAGACTGTTCTCCACCATATAGCGCACAATCCAGTCCGGCGTAAAGAGCTGTGTTACCGCCGGAATCTCTTCCTTTGTGATCTTTCCGCTCTTTGCAAAGGCTGCATTCTTAGGCTCGGTATTGTAATACTGATACAGCCAGCCGATAATCTCCACCTGTCCGCCTTTTTCAACATTAAAATCATCCTCCGGGATATCATTGATTAGACGGTAAACAATACCTTCCTTATCAATGGCAGAAATATTCAGCAAAAGCTCGCTATAATCTGCTGTTTTTTCAAAAAGCGCAGGAAGTATCTCACCCAGTGCGTTACATTGCTTAATAAACAATACTCGGAAACACTCATCCAGATTGTTCTCATTCTTTAATTGTACAATTTCCCGCTCCTCTGTATCTGTAAATGGTAAATCCGCATCAAAAGGAGTCGTCACAAGATCCGGCTCCATCTTGCCGCTCTCAGAGGACAGCACACGAATATGGGACGGCAGATAATCGTTAATCTCCATAAAGCGAATCGCAATCAGACGGTTAAACCAAGTGTATGCCACGCTTTCCATAATGTATTTATAGGCAGTCTGATAGTTTGTCTCACTTGTCTTCTGGTTAATTGCATCCACAAGACTCCTGCGCTGTTTGACAGCTTCTCCCGTGAGGGCATAGGGTTTCGCTGTTCCTATGTCATAAAACTCCGTTTCCTTCGTGGACTGTGGTAATGCAGAACGAATCCCATCGGCTGTTATCCCCATAAGCCCCGCTCTGTACTGTATATCTGCGATCAGCTTGTTTCTCGCCCAAATTGCAAAATTTTTAATCACACTCTTATTCATCCTTACTCCCTTTGCTCTTTTGCCACGCAAGCCATTTTCACTTATGCTGTCTCTATTCTTTTGGTCAAACTTTCCACAAAAAAACGATAGCTTGGCGATGCATTCTCTGTAAGGCTCATTTGTGCCCCAATCAACCTTGCCCATTCACATTTTGCAAGCCCGATTTGTTGATAAGCGCCCGCCGCCTTTTTCCTCAGCCTGGTCAAACCTCCCGGATATACCGCATTGGCCAGGACCTCCCATGTATCGCAGATCCCATCCTGTTCATACTCTTTCCATGCTGATTTCCTGGCGTTTGGATATGCCGTCTCAATTGCCTTTATATCGCCCAGCAGCCACGCCTCCATCTCCTTTACGGCAATACAAAATTCATGGTCTATAAGTACCATATTGCTGACTGCCATTTGACTCAATTCATTTCGAAAAGCAATTTTGTCATTTTTATCATTATCCAGAATCACGATAATTGCTGCATGCTCAACTTGCAAAAGCGCTTTCCCCATTCCCCGCATGATTGGAAGTAAATCATTTAACAGTTTTCCCGTTTTCTGTTGCTGAACATTTCCCCGCATTTTCAGATGCCCAATCCCGCGGAAGCTTTTAATATTATAGGACAGTTCCTTTTCCGGATAAGCAGCTTTGAGTTTATTCATGATCTGCTCCACAAAAACTTCTGTCGATTTATCCTCTGTCAGAAATTGAAAATACATAAGTCTACTCCTTATCCAAAATATTTACTATACCACATGTCCCCCAATTCCACTCCCTCTTCTGATAACGCTTTTACATACGGATACTCGGAAGCCCGCGTGGCAGTGGAATATCCATCGTCTGCCTTTTTCAAAACCCATACATCCTGCGGCCTCAGGGCATTTACGAAAAAGGGGCTGTGTGTTGTAATAAATAACTGTTTTTTATTGCTGCCCCCAACATTTTCCGCCATCTCCCCCGCCAAATCAGCTAAATAGTGATGATACAGTCCATTCTCCGGTTCTTCAATAAATACCAATTGTCTTGGATTTTTTTCATGCAGCAGTAAATAATATGCAAAGAGTTTCAATGTACCGTCTGACATTTTGGGAGAATAAAATGCCTTTTCAAATCCATTTTCCCAAAATTTTAACATCATCTGTCCATTATCAAATTTCTGCGGTTCAATCTTATAGATACCGGGAAGCTTGTTCTGTATATGTTCTAATACTTTCATAAATTCATTCTTATTCTCGCGGTACATATATTGCGCCACATTATTGATATTACTCCCATGGCGATCCAAATAGGGATGGGGCGCTGCAGTCTGAATCCGCCTTGCAACATCCGGCAGGAAATAGCACAAATACCAGCTTCTCAGAAATCCGAGAAATTTTTCGATTCTCTCATACTGTTTCATTGCCCCAAGTGTGACAATGCCCAAACGCCTTTTATCACTTAAATTCACATTCACTTTTTTCCCGTCTATTTCATTCCCCTGTTCATCCTGTCCCCCCTTTTTCCCCTCAAACGCATAGCCCACTCCATTTTGTAGATATAAAAAGGACAGCGGGCGGCCAATTTTCTGATTGCGATATCGCAACCGCTCCATTCTGACATAAGGCCGTTCATATTTATCTTTATCAATCTCTAACTCATATGTGATAGGCGTCGTGTTTTTGTTCTCTCTATAATATATTTCAAAAGATATTGGTTCTTTTACCTCCTGTGAGATTATCTGATCGTACCCGCCGCGATTGTTCGCATCGCATGCGGCTTCAATCCCCAACTCAAGGCAGTCAGCAATGAAACCAAACGCATCCGCCAACGTACTTTTCCCATTCCCGCTGGGACCAATAATCGTAATCATATTTCCCAATGGTTCCGGTTTCTGATGAGAAAGAGTCCTTCCCAGAACAACTTCCCTTAAAGGACCATAATTCTTAATTTTTATTCCCTCTATTTTACCCATAGCATTCTCCTGTCTGCCCCCAAAGGCCGTCTTTAAAACTCCACATTTACAATATCATTTCCATCCAGTTCTGCCAGTAAAGATCTTCTTAACCGCTCCACATACTTCTCAACATCCTCCGCACTTTCTACACGCCACGAGGAAGTATGTGTAATACTCTTAATGGTAACATTCCTGGTTTTCTTTACCGGCGCCTTTATGACCATATCAGCAGATCCGCCGTCCGGATTCTGCTTTCTCTCTTCCGCCCTTTTCTTCGCAATAACCGCGTCTATGGCATCCATTTCATTTAATATACGGATTTTCAACGCTTCTGCTTTATCCGCATAACTTCTGAGAACAGAAACATTATTGCACCTTTCGGCGCCATTGCTGATTTCCATAAAAAGCTCGATATATTTCGGTTTCTTTTCTGATGCATACTCCTTCGCATCGACAATCTCCACTACCCTGCCCTTTGCCTCCTCAATTGACTGCATGACCGGAGCGGATGCGGCTTCCAAAACTTTTGAATAGGCATCCATAAATTTTCTGCGAAGTCCGGGGAGCTGTGGAATATCCCTATACGGCTTATCCATCTTCACGATTGCCCTCATCCGGGCAACAATATTTTCAAGTTCTTCATCCACAATATAAGTCTTACTGTCATCATAGATTTCAAGCATGTCCAGCGCTCTCATAAAAATCTGCTGCTGTTCCCCGCCAAAGAACGTTTTAACAGGTTCATAGTCTTCAGCGTAATCCATAAAATCATCTTGACGCTTTGAGACATACTCATAAAATTCCTTCGATTGAGAAAGCTGTACCACGGAAAGCAGTAATTTCTTTCCTTCCTCTATCACTTTCTTCCCCGGATATGCATAATGCCGATAATTGATTTGCAGAGTTTCCATTTCCTCTATGCGTTTCCGCGAATACTTCTGGAAATTTTGCATACCGGTATCTTCATCCTCCGATACCAAAGAAGTTCCAAACACATCCTTTATAACCTTCTGTACTGCCTTTTTATCTTTTTCGGATACACGGGTTCTTACTTCCATCAACAGCTTATCTGCATATTGCTTCTTAGTAATATAATCTGCAAGCTCATCCCCGGATTTATTCATCCATGTCACGACCGTTCCATTGACAGTAAAAGTCAGATCACCGCGCCGAAACAGTCTCGCTATAAGCCAATAGATATCATCTTCTACAAAACCATAAGGCGCTCTCATAAAACGGTCTTTGATCGTTTTCATGGAAGTCTTGATATGGATGTCTGTATTGCCCTTGATAAAATTTTGCACATCATTAAGTGCGTGAACATTGGGCTCTATCCCCTTGTCAAAATTCAGGCTAATCTGATTGCTCGTCTTAAACATCCTGCGGACAGCCATTTCATCCATTGCCACATCAATATATGACAACTTGTGATAAACTGTCTGCACAAGCCGTCCAATGGCTTCATTGATACGTCCGGTCACTTCTTTGGCCGACAAATGAGCCACATCGCCGTTTACATAGATAGTTGCCTCCTTTAGTCCCTCAGTCAGATAAAGCTTTGCATTCGCATTGCGTTCTCGCATCTCCACACGTTTTGCTTCTTTGATTGTCTCATACTTTGTCATTTGCGATGATGTATTCAGCCGTAGAAACTTCTCAATCTTCAGATAGGTCATCAGCTCATCAAGAAACGCAGAATCATTGGGCAAAAGCACCAGTACCTCTCTTCCCATTCCTGACATCATACGAAGAGTGGCGTCATCATTGCCGCCCTCATACCACGGCGTCAAAATGTGCAGTCCCACATCATAATTCTGATTTGATTTATATGGTCTGTCATCCACGACCTGATTAAACGAAAACATATATCGCCCATTAAATGCCGCATGACCCGCCGGCGCAGGATAACGATACCTTTTATCGGCAAAAATATCCTCAAAAATCATCTCGGATACTTTTTTAATAACCTCTGCCATTTCTACATTCTGGCTGTCAATCTCTCGATTGATCTCCTGCTCTTCATCTGTCAGAAACACATAAACGCTGCCATTTTTTTGTACGAGCATCTGCTGCTGAAGCGTTTTTAAGGCAACCTCAACTTCATCCTTTAAAACGATACGGTCATCATCAATATCACTAATCATAAGGCTTGTAATATTGTCCACATTTGCCTCAATCTCAAGAATGTACTTAACCATAAAGAGTGTCTTTAGTACATTAATCACAAATACATCCACAGTTTTTTTCTCCGGATTAATTTTGCTGTTATCATACGCACGAATAATAACACCCCTATGACTATGATCAAGAAAATTCTCTAAAGCATCATAAAACCGATGAAATGGTACAATCGCTCCCTCCGGCTTATTTTTAATTTGAACCGCCGACTCTTTGAACAGCGCAAGCATAGAACGTTCTCCCTCTGATAAATGTTTTCCGGAGGCTCCATGCGTGCGGATGGAAGTCAGCACACTCGCAAGCAGATTAAACTGATATGGTACAAATGGATAACACAATGAGAAATCATTCTCATCTGTATAGAGTTTCTTCTCTACGCCGTCATTAAATATAATAAGATTCTTAATAACCGTCGCCTTTTGCTCATAAAGAAGCCTAAGCGTCTGTGCGCCAGTGTCATTCTTCTCCAATATTCTTTTTTTGATCACCTCGTCCACATTTGCGGAAGAGAGAGCAAGTCTCGTCGCAAACCGCCCCTGAATCTTGGAAAAGTCATTCCCCTTTACTTTCATAATCGAATCCACATCCTGCTGGCTTGTAACGATAATCCATGCCTTTCCTTTACACTCCTTGGAAAGTTCCTCTCTTACAGTCTGCAGATTCAACATCAGGTTAGAATCATCGCCAATATACTGACCTGCCTCATCCACCATGAATACAACATGATGATTATTACCTTTTTTATTTATGTACGCTTTCACGCGCTTTGCAAAATCCTCAATACTGATACGGTAGTTTTCCGTTGCTTTTTCACACCAATTTCTTGCGGCCGCTTCGCTCATAAAACCAATCTTTACAAGCGCTTCAACTACATCATCTTGAATAAAGTCAAACTTGTGGCGCGATTCTTCCCACTGAGAGCCATATTCACCTGCAAACGCTTCCCTAAATGCTTCATACTTATCCACATCCATGAGCTGATTTTCCAAATCTGCGAGATGAGGCATACTCCCACATAATCCCCGCATCTCGTTAAATACCTTTAAAAAAACATTGACAATCGCGTCCTTATTCTGCTTACTGTTGCTATCGCTTTTAGAATCAATGTTAAACAGCACCACATCCGTCGGCGTTTCCGCTGCCAGCCTCATATCAGCCAAAACCGCTGCATCGGATATTTTGTGATCCTTTTCAAAAAAATCTATTGCCTTCTTTCCTTCAACCTCCTTATTGTCAAGAATATAGGATAAAATTTTCAAAAAATGAGATTTACCACTGCCAAAAAATCCTGATATCCATACGCCAATTTCATTTGTATTGCCTGTAATCCCTTTCTTATAGGCTTCAAAAAAATTCGCAAAATGCTTTTGCAATTCTCGGGTAACCACATACTCTTCCAGTTCCTGTGAAACATTCGTTTCTTCACCCTGTCCAACAATAATGACTCCTTGGATTTCCCGGTCTATCGGTTTCGCAAACATTTCTTTTATCTGCATAATGAATCCTCCCTTAATTCAGAAACGCGTCTGCGTTTCTTCCCGTGAAGGGCACAGATGCTTTGTATCCTTCCTCTGTGCCCTTCTGCGATCAAACTAACTTAAACGCCCTGTAATAATTATCGTCTTTTATCTCGCCAAACAGAATCAATTCCTGCTCATTATATATTCCCGGAAAAAACATCACCACCGGAACCCTCACAAATGCCTGATGCAAATTATTCAACACCTTATGGGAACGCAAAACAGGAAAGCATTTCCCCACTCCTGTCAGGAAAACTATGGCGTTTTCCGGTGTGTTATCCCTGATATACTGTACAATGTAACTATCATCATCATTTATTTTCATGGAATTGCTGACCGCTTTGCCAATGCGCTCCAAACCTCTTTTCTTTTCAAATTTATAGCACTCTTCCAGGAAATTATTTTTATCAAGAAAATCGATAATTATATCATACAAATCAAACACTTTCAGTTCAAATTCTTCTCCACCCCTGGCATTCCTGTTCTGCATACACCTGACTCGCTCACGAACTTCCAGTTCTCTATCTGGTGGATAGTCGAAAATCCAATAGTTCACTTCATTTGCCCGACCGCTGCTTTGTCGGAATGAGGGTTTACGAATTGCATCCTCCATTTTATCCAGACGTTCATTTAAATCAGCCACTATCTGACTCCCTCCAATGCTTTGACTACCTGCCCATACCCATAATTTTCTAACCAATGCTTAAATATCGGATCAAGAATCGGCTTTAATATTTTTCGTTCCGTTGTTCCCGCCTTTTCATCCAGAATACCCGCCTCGTAAAGCTGTGTCTTATAGCTTCTTCCTAACCTCTGCAGCGTCTGATCTGTCCACTTTGCTGCCACTTCATCCTGTGCCTGTTTATTTTTAAAAAATATACGGATATCTGCATCTGCAAGTACATTCGTTCCCATAATCATTTTTTCCCTGACCACCTCATACATAAAATCAAAAAACAAGGTATCATGGGCAAAGCTTCCTGTTAACGCATATAACTTCTGAGTCGCTACATCACTATCCCGAAAAAGAGGATAAAAACTATCATCAAGACTCTTTATCCTTGCAATTACCGTAGATTGAACCATCGCCGCCCTTGCCGGTGTTGACGCCCCAAATATATTCTTCTTAGCGCTGAGCTCCTTTATTTCATCAAAGGTTCTTCCCTGTTCCAAAAGCTGCACCGCTTTACGGAATTCCATAAACCACAAAGCAAACTTTACAGCTCCCGCGCTATATTTTTTCCTTTTCAATCCGTTATCCCTCATCTTTCTCCGGAACCATTTCCATAATATCGCCAACATCACACTGTAAATATTCACAGATACGTCTAAGAACATTCATAGAAACATCCTCATTTCTTCCCAACTTTGCCAACGTGTTGGGACTCATCCGGGCTGCTTCAAGTAAATCCATCTTCTTCATATCCTTATCAATCAGCAATTTCCATAACTTGTTATAACTCACCCTCATGGCATACTTCCTCACTTGCTCTTTGGTTTTAGCCGTTTCGTCAAACCATACAATAACAGCGCCCATACAATTCCGCCATCATCATACAGGCACTTAGATTATACCAAACATACATCCCTGCCTCAATAATTTAATTATACTTATCTATAAATCTTCGTCAATAGTAAATGCTATTGGTCATTTATATAAAAAAATGCGTACAGAACTTCTATAAACATTCTGTACGCATTTTCTAATCTTCCATGTAATCTATGGCTTTATGAAAAACCACCACAGCCTGATTAAGCACACTATTGGCAATTTTTACACGTTCCTCATATTTATTCGGCTGGTATTTTCGCCGAAAAATTTAGAGATTGATTATATAACCCCAAATTGTTATAATCGTTTCATGGGTGCTACCAAAATACGGTAGGCGGTTAGTCCTTCAACAGAGGGACTGTGACCCTCTGTTTACATAGAAATCCGTAGCTTGTCTGTCGGAAATCTTGCTAAAGGAGGGGATGCCAATGTTGACTATTGAAGGTCTGATTGCAGTAATCAGCTTATGCTTGACATCTTTCGGACTTGGATATACCATCGGAAGCAATAAATCACAAAAATAGCCGCCCTGTCTGGTAAACTAAGCGGCAATTTTTGTTTCACTTATATACTGGGCTAACCGTCTATCGGTAGCGCCTTTTCTATAATCATATTAGCATTATACTATGAATATGTCAAAGAATTTTTTCTGATACATAACCAAACTTCATAAAATTTCTACTTTATGACGCCGTTTTACACTTTTTCACTGTTGCAAAGTTTCAAAAAGGGCTTCCCGATTTCTCGGAAAGCCCCATAAAATCTAGCTTTTTACCGATTACTCAAGAATGCTGGCAACACGGCCTGAACCTACAGTACGTCCACCCTCGCGGATAGCGAAGGTAAGACCCTGGCTCATAGCCATCGGATGGATCAGCTCGATCGTCATCTCTACGTTATCGCCAGGCATACACATCTCAGTGCCTTCCGGCAGAGTGATCACACCTGTAACGTCGGAGGTACGGAAGTAAAACTGCGGTCTGTAGTTATTGAAGAACGGTGTGTGACGGCCACCCTCATCCTTGGTCAGAACGTATACCTGAGCGGTAAATTTGGTGTGGCAGGTCAGTGTGCCGGGTTTAGCCAGAACCTGGCCTCTCTCGATCTCTGTTCTCTGAACGCCACGAAGCAGTGCGCCGATGTTATCGCCGGCCTGAGCCTCGTCAAGCAGCTTACGGAACATTTCAACACCGGTAACGACAACTTTACGAGCCTCTTCCTTGATACCAACGATCTCAACCTCATCAGATACATGCAGAGTACCGGCCTCCACTCTACCTGTGGCAACAGTACCACGGCCAGTGATGGAGAATACATCCTCAACAGGCATAACGAACGGCTTGTCGGTGTCACGCTGGGGATCAGGAATATACTCGTCAACGGTCTTCATCAGCTCCATAACCTTGTCGCCCCACTCGCTGGACGGATCTTCCAGAGCCTTCAGAGCAGAACCCTTGATGATCGGGCAATCTGTAAACTCATACTCCTCCAGAACCTCGGTAATCTCCATCTCAACCAGCTCCAGCAGCTCCTCATCGTCTACCATGTCACATTTGTTCATGAATACAACGATGTAGGGAACGCCTACCTGACGGGACAGCAGGATGTGCTCTTTTGTCTGAGCCATAACACCGTCGGTGGCAGCCACAACCAGAATAGCGCCATCCATCTGGGCGGCGCCGGTGATCATGTTCTTTACATAATCGGCATGGCCTGGGCAGTCAACGTGTGCGTAATGTCTGTTCTCTGTCTCATACTCTACATGGGCGGTGGAGATTGTGATACCACGCTCTCTCTCCTCCGGAGCCTTATCAATGTTATCGAAATCTGTAGCCACATTACCGGCTACTCTCTCGGAAAGCACTTTTGTGATAGCGGCTGTCAGAGTGGTTTTACCGTGGTCAACGTGCCCGATCGTACCAATGTTACAATGCGGTTTGGTTCTCTCAAATTTTGCTTTAGCCATTTCTAAAGTCCTCCTTAAAATCTTTGCCCCTTCCCGGGCTATTCACTATTGATTACTTTTCAGTCCTGTGGCTGCTATCCTAGATTATATGGTAAACTAAGGATATTTGCAAGCACAAAAATCAGCAGAATCGCTTTATTTGTAACAGTTCAGCCTCCGGCTTCACTGTTACGGAATCTGCCCATTCCCAGTCGCCTTCGGCGAGGGACAGATTCCCTCTTGACTCAATTCACACGTTCTTACGGACTTTTGCGGCAAGCGCAAAGTCCTGGGCTGAACTATTACCTTTATTTCCTTAATTTTCGTAACCGCTCGGACTAGCCGAACCGCTCCTTATTTTCCTTTGTTGGAAAGCACCTTTTCCTGTACGCTCTTCGGAACCGGCTCATACTTCTCAAAGAACATGGAGTAGTTGCCTCGTCCCTGAGTTCTCGAACGCAGATCTGTGGCATAACCGAACATCTCCGCCAGAGGCACATAGCCGCGGATCATCTTACCGCCGCCGATATCCTCCATACCCTCGATACGGCCGCGGCGGGAATTGATATCGCCGATTACATCGCCCATATAATCCTCGGGCGTCGTAACCTCCACCTTCATAATCGGCTCCAGCAGGATCGGGGACGCTTTCTGCATCGCTTCCTTAAATGCCAGAGAACCGGCAATGTGAAAGGCCATCTCACTGGAATCGACCTCATGGTAAGAACCGTCGTATACATTGGCGTAAACACCTACCACCGGGAATCCGCCGAGCTGTCCGGCTTTCATGGCATCCTCGATACCTTCGCCTACAGCCGGAATGTATTCCTTCGGAATAGCTCCGCCCACAACGGTGGATTCAAACTTGTAAAGCTCCTCACCATTGGCATCCATCGGCTCAAATTTAACTTTACAGTGACCATACTGGCCGCGTCCGCCGGACTGCTTCGCATACTTGCTGTCCACTTCCACGGGTTTGGTGATGGTCTCTTTGTAAGCCACCTGGGGCGCGCCCACATTGGCCTCTACCTTAAACTCACGGAGCAGACGGTCCACAATGATCTCCAGATGGAGCTCACCCATACCGGCAATGATCGTCTGCCCTGTCTCCGGGTTGGTATGGGCCCTGAAAGTGGGGTCCTCCTCAGCCAGCTTCGCCAGAGACTCGCCCAGCTTGCCCTGACCGGCTTTGGTCTTAGGCTCGATGGCCAGCTCGATAACCGGCTCCGGAAACTCCATGGACTCCAGAATAACCGGGTGCTGCTCGTCGCAGATCGTATCGCCTGTCGTCGTGGTCTTAAAACCGATGGCGGCGGCGATATCGCCGGAGTACACTTTATCCAGCTCCATACGCTTGTTTGCGTGCATCTGCAGGATACGGCCCACACGCTCTTTTTTATTCTTTGTGGCATTCAGTACATAGGAACCGGAGTTCATCGTACCGGAATACACACGGAAATAAGCCAATTTACCCACAAAGGGGTCAGTCATGATCTTGAACGCCAGAGCCGAGAAAGGCTCTTCGTCCGAAGATTTTCTCGTAATCTCGTTGCCCTCCATGTCCACGCCGGCAATATCCGGGATATCCGTGGGAGCGGGCATATATTCGAGAACGGCATCCAGTAATTTCTGAACGCCTTTGTTTCTGTACGCGGACCCGCAGCAGACCGGTACGGCAGAACCTTCGCAGGTCCCTTTACGCAGAACGGCTTTGAGCTCCTCTACGCTGGGTTCCTCGCCCTCCAGGTAAGCCATCATCAGGTCGTCGTCCAGCTCGCAGATCTTCTCCACCAGCTCTGTGCGGTACAGCTCGGCATCATCCGCCATGTCCTCGGGAACGTCTGTAATAGAGACGTCCTCGCCCTTATCGTCGTTATAGATATAGGCCTTCATTTCAAACAGATCGATGATACCTTTAAACTCGTCTTCCTTGCCGATGGGCAGCTGCAGGCAGATCGCATTCTTGCCCAGCCTGGTCTTGATCTGATCGACAGCCCGGTAAAAATCCGCACCCAGGATATCCATCTTATTGATGAACGCCATACGGGGCACGTTGTAGGTATCGGCCTGCCGCCATACATTTTCCGACTGGGGCTCCACGCCGCCCTTGGCGCAGAACACGCCCACGGCGCCGTCCAGGACACGCAGGGAACGCTCCACCTCAACGGTAAAGTCCACGTGGCCCGGGGTATCAATGATATTGATACGGTGCTCCAGAGCGCCCGGCTTTGGTTTGTTATCCTCCTGCAGCGTCCAGTGGCAGGTTGTGGCCGCGGAGGTGATCGTGATACCACGCTCCTGCTCCTGCTCCATCCAGTCCATGGTCGCAGTGCCCTCATGGGTATCACCGATTTTGTAATTCACACCGGTATAGTACAGGATACGCTCGGTAAGAGTGGTTTTCCCGGCGTCGATATGCGCCATAATACCGATGTTCCTGGTTCTATCTAACGGATATTCTCTTCCAGCCAATGAGATTTCCTCCTCTAGAATCTGTAATGAGCGAATGCCTTGTTGGCTTCTGCCATCTTATGCATGTCTTCTTTACGCTTTACAGAAGCTCCCGTATTATTCATGGCATCCAGAAGTTCATTCGCCAGCCTGTCTTCCATAGTCTTCTCGCCTCTCTTGCGGGAGAACATGGTGATCCAACGAAGGGCCAGGGCCTGACGTCTGTCGGGCCTCACCTCGATCGGAACCTGATAGGTAGCACCGCCGATACGTCTGGCTTTTACCTCCAGCACCGGCATGATATTGTTCATAGCTTCTTCAAATACTTCCAAAGCCGGTTTCCCGGACTTTGCTTCCATCTTAGCAAACGCGCCGTACACAATCTTCTGGGCAACGCCTTTCTTACCATCCAACATAATATTGTTGATAAGCTTGGTGACCACTTTACTGTTGTACATCGGATCTGCTAAAACATCTCTTTTTGGGGTATGTCCTTTACGTGGCACGTTACTTCCCTCCTTAATCAAAATGATTATCTCATCGGTACTCACATAACGGGGGTATGCAGTTTACCTCCCATCATCTTGTGTTCGCACGAGTAAAATCTTCTATATGACCCGCAACCGACAGGGTATATGGAATACCGTACAAAACAACTTTCTGTGATACTCTCTGTGATACTTGTTACATGTGGAAATCCGATTTCCTGTTTTTACGTTCCTGACAGCACACCAAAGGTATTCCTTCGGAAGTGCCGCGACCCAAACGAAACGGTTGCTTCCGTTACTTTTTCTTGGGTCTCTTGGCACCGTATTTAGAACGGGCCTGTTTCCGGTTTGCAACGCCTGCCGTATCCAGAGTACCTCTGATGATATGGTATCTCGTACCAGGTAAATCCTTTACACGACCACCGCGGATCAGCACAACGCTGTGCTCCTGCAGATTGTGGCCCTCACCCGGAATATAGGATGTAACCTCGATTCCGTTGGAAAGGCGAACCCTGGCGATCTTTCTGAGCGCTGAATTCGGCTTTTTAGGAGTTGCCGTCTTCACTGCCGTGCATACGCCCCTTTTCTGGGGAGAGGACATATCCGTCGTCTTTTTCCTCAGAGAATTGAAACTTTTCTGAAGAGCCGGAGCGTTGGACTTCTTTACGGATGTCTGACGTCCCTTTCTTACTAACTGATTAAATGTAGGCATTCCTTTCACCTCCTGTAAAAGTGTCTCTGCGGTTGCTATTGTTCTCTGTCAAACGCACACAAAAATAACTGCCTGTTTTGTGCACGCATGAGTTATTATACGTTCAGTCCGCATGGCTGTCAAGGAGAAATTGAATCTTTCTCCGTTTCACCGCCAGCAGAATCAGCAGAATCGCAATTGCCGCAACGGACAGCGCAAAACCGGTCAGCAGCAGCCTGTTATTCATGAACTGGACAAAACGGTCGGCGGTTACCAATACCCTGTAAGACGCGGCCGCCATTTTATTTTTCTTCGGATCATATACCTCTCTGCCAATATTGCCGGCCTTATCACAGGACGTCAGTTCTACTGTCTGGTAACGCGGGCTGCCGGGGACAGCCATGCGGATCTCTCCTCCGGCTGCAATCAGTTCGTCGCCCCGACAGATATATACCCTTTTCCCGTTCAGACGGACCTCCACGTAATCCAGCAGGATATTATCTTTGGCGTGCAGCGTAAACAGATGGCTTTCCTCCCTGTAACGGCCGCCGTCCGTCAGATTGGCCACGGCCATAGTCGGCGCAGTCCTGTCCACCGTGAAAGCCAGCGTCTTGGCCTTTGATTTGTTGGTTGCCGTATTATGAGCCGCATCCTCCGAGTAAATATTGACGTCATAGGCCCCCTCCGCCTCAAAACAGGTTCCGTAAATCCGATACTTATACTTTTTCCATTGCTCTAGCCCGCCACTTTTCTCCACGGTGTAATCCGTTCCCTCTCTGAGAATAACAATCCTGCCCTCCCGGCTGTAACTGAGCTCCGTCGTCCTCAGATCATCCGTATTAATCTCTGTGACCACCACGTCCTGCGGCCGGCTGATATATCCCTCATCCAGCATCTTTTGGGTGTCCTGATCGATCTCATAGGTCGAGCCGTCGCGGTTTACGGAAAAACGGACGGAAGCCGCGCTCTCATTGCCGGCTCTGTCTGCCGACTTACAGGTCAATGTGTAAATATCATCCATATTCTCGGCAAAATTCTCAAATTGAATCGTCATGCCGGAATTGTCGGCGACCATCGCAGCCATCCTGTCCACATCCTGCTCTCCCCGGTTTGCGCCTCGCAAAGTTACTTCCGTACTGCCTGCCGCGAAATTACTGTCCCGGATTCGGACTGCCGGAGCGACAGTCCCGTTGTTTGCCGATTGATCTTTTACGCCGTCAAATATAATCTCTGGCGCCGTCAGGTCAATCGTATATTGCTCCTGCGGCACCCCGGCCGACGGATTGCCGGCCAGATCTGTCCCATTGATACGGAAAGTATAGTCTGCGTCACGGCGAAAACTAATTCTGGCCGTATGGATATCACCGGCCCCGGACCAGCCGCCGATCCTGGGCGCGCTGCCCGACGAAACCGTCACGGTCGCCATGATCTGTGCCGGATCAAAATTGCGCTCCACGACCGTGATCGTGGCGGTCCTTGCCTCTCTATAGTAACTGCCGTTTTGGGCGTCATGATTGTCATAAGCCACCGTGATGACCGGGGCCGTCTTGTCCACGGTAAACTCCTGAAGGATTTCCCTGTTGGACTTGTTTCCCGCCAGATCATAGCAGCTGTAGCTTACGGTATAATCACTGTCGCCGGTAAACGTAATCACGGCGGTATGGGTCTCCCCGCGATGGGTCCATTTACCGATACGATAGCCTCCTCCTGCCGAGGACGACACCTTCGGACGGTAAGACACGTCAAAATTTCTTTCTTCCACTGTTATTATCAGTTTCTTATCCTTCTTATAATATTTGCCGTTTTGTCCGTCATTTTTGTCAAAGGAAAATCTGACCGCCGGGGCTTTACTGTCCACCTTCATGTGAATTTCCCCGGATGTGGCCGCGTTGCCGGACCAGTCCTCGGCCGATACGGTAATCCTGACGTCATTGGAATAAAACTTGATCGGATCGATCCCGACATGGCCTGTCCATTGCTGCCTGTGTGCTGTTTCTTTCCATTCCGCCAGGATACCGGCCTTTGTATACCCGTTCGTTCCGTTGACAATCCTGTACGTGACTCGCTTCAACCCGGCGTATACGCCTTTAACCGGAGAATCCATAACGGACACCCGGAATCCGGGAGCGTCTTTCGCCCCATAGACTCCTCTGCCCCAGCCTGGAGCCGCCGGCGCAGCCTTTACGACCGGCCCGGGAGTTTTATGATCCAGGATAATACCATCCGTACTGATATACTGGATATTTCCGGCTTTATCGATAATCTTTCCGTATACGATCAGATACCGGTTTGCTTTAAACGTTTTCTTATTTTTATATTCCTTCCAGTCCCTCCGTTTTTCCAGGCTGCTTTTATTAAGAACCGTATCCGAGACCAGATACCAGACGGAATCCACACCGGCCGTTTCGTCCGCGCCCGTCAGAGATACCCTTACGCGGGTTTTACCAAATAAGCCGAATGTTATGACACGCAACAGTTTTTCCCAGGCCGCGGTACCTGTTCCGTTCACAAGATTCTCAACCGTCACGGCGCCGCCGGGCCTGACACGATCCAGGGTAAGGGTATGCGTTTGCACAGTTTCCAGTGCATTGCCGGCCAGATCCGTATAGCTGTAAGTAAACGTATAGTTGGCGTCTACTTGAATCGCCGGCAGCGTCAGCTCATACACATAACGACTGTCCGTCTCGCTGACGCGGCCTTTATTGATCCAGCCGCTGTAGAAAGCCGCGCCATAGTCGTCGATTTGAATCTCCTTATTCCCGCTGTCTGTGGCTTTGACTACAAGGCCGGTATTCTCCGGATCGAAATTGCGCTCTGTTATGACGGCTGTCGCCATCACATGGGAAACCGTCTCGTTCGCATACGCACGGCCCCCGGACACGTCCAGGACCGTCTGAGCGCCGTCCATATGACAGGCCGTATAAATAAGCTCCAGCTCTGGTTTCACCGTGTCAATGATAAAGCGAAAGAGGCAGTCACGGCCGTCATTACCGGCGGCATCGGTGGCCGTGGTCTGTACCGTATACTCGCCGTCCGCCGCGAAGGTGATGGCAAAGCGGTACACCGTCTCGTCTGTTGTCCGCAAAATATCCGCCCCGGCATCCTTTGTGACAGATTCGATTCCCAAATGCTCCTTCTGCGCTTCCAGCTCGGCCAGCGTGTAGAAAACACCGTTAACAGCCACCCGGAGCGTCTTTAAAAAACGTTCTCTGACGGCAACGTCGTAAGTTACATGGCTGTTGGCATAAAAGCCGTTGGCCAGCTTTGTATGGTTGTTTACCTGTGTATGCGAAGACGTAACCACCGGACGGACCGCATCCAGTACAATCGTATACCGAGAGGGACGTTCCATAGTATTGCCCGCGTGATCACTCGCCGCGGCGCTGACGGTAATAACCTGGGATTTCTGCCGGTCATTGGCAAAGTTCAGCGTTTTCGTGATCGTACAGTATTCCCGCAGCCCGGCCAGCGTCATCCCCCCGGGAAAAACCGGCAAAACGGCATGGTCCTCCGCCGCCTTCGTTATAACCGTCTCTTCTTGATCCGTCAGGATTGTCCCGTCGCCGTAATGCCTGGAAACCACATATCTCATGTTTTTTAAACCGGAATAATACCTGCCCCCGCCGGCATTTTCCTCCGCCTTCAAAACCAGTGCCGCATCGCCGGAATAATAAGCGACATGATTCCATATCCCTTTACTCCCTGTGCTCTCCGCCGCCTTTTCTGTATAGCCGACGGATATATCATGAAAATTTTCCAGCACAACGCCGTCGGAACCATAGATCTTAGTATTTCCCACATGATCCGTCACTTTGACAAACACGATATAATTATTTCCTTCCTCCAGTGTCTGTCCTTCGGACAGTGTGCCCACAAAGATCCTATAATCCTCCGTGCCCGTCTGAAATACGGCATTCTCCAGAAGTTTTTCATAAGTACCGTCTCTGTCCGTTGTGGCAATATAATAAGACCACTCTTTTACCCCGGCGCCGGCATCGTCAAAAGACACGTCGGCCACAATCTGCTTTTTATGGAAAATGCCGAAAGTGATGACTGACGCCAGGTCAGAAATAACCTTATTTTTCAGGCCAAAAGCAATTTTACCGCAGATTGGCGCGTCCTGGTCGCAGATGAAAGAGAGCCGGAAAGGTTCCGTCTTAGCCGTGACTTTCCCCGGCGCGTTCCTGTCCGCGTCATTACTTTCCTCTCTGACAAGGTAAAAGTCCTGCTCACAGACACAGCCGGAAGCATCCGTCATTAGGGCAGAGCCCGCAAGCCCTGTATCGGTAATATCCGTGCCGTCGACAAGATAAATCTTATTATAACCGCCGGTCAGGGAGAACTGAATCCAGGCTTCCCTGCCCAGATAGCGTGCCGGACTGCCATCCCTGACAGTTTCCCATACACGGGTGCTAAGACCGTTATCCACTGTCACGTAATCTCCGGCGTCCCTCTCCTCTGCTATGACCAGCTCCCCTCTGCCGTAGTTCTGCCATTCAAAATCATAATTACCTGTCGCATTTCCGGTGGCGGTATCCAGAGTCAGCGCGGCCGTGTGCCTTCCGTAAACGGCCGTATCGCCTGTTCTGACATTTTCCTCTGTCAGCCCCCGCGCCGTGGTATCTATGACCGTCGGAAAGGAAAACCCTTCCATTTCCGGGGAATCGTTTCCCGCAAAGCCGGTTTCATCCCCGGTGGAGTCTGCATAAACTAACGTCTGCAGCGGCTTTGTATAGGCGAGACTTCGAAAGGGCCGCCTGCCGTCCGCAACCGCAAGATGCAGCTTCCGCTTTTTAATAATCAGGGGAACCGGTTCTGCCCCCTCTTTCCTTTCGATTGTATAATTGTTTCTGATTTCCGCGTCTGTGATACCGGTACAGAGAGAAAGGTCCCGCGGCGCAAAGGTGAAGGCCTGTACTTCATTTTCCCCCTGTACATCTGTCCGCCCGCTGGCATAATTGCGAAAAATCACATCTGTCAAATACTGTTCTATTTCCTGCGCAGCCTCAGCGGTCACGGCAAGCCCTTCCCGCGCTTCCAAAGTGGCTTTGACATCCACTCTGTCGCCGGCATCATAAATCTTCACATTACAGTAATCGTCTTTCCCGGGAGCGCTGACGAAAATACTGTCTGTACGGACAGTCAGCGGCATAGGCGTCACTTCTATATACAGGGCTTTCTCAAAACTACCCTTCTCCGCCTCCATGGACAGCCGCACCTTCACCGGCCCGCCGGAAACCTTCAGGGGCACAAAAGTAATCGTCTTCTTTTCCCGGTTTACGGCGATGTGCAACACGCCTTTATGATCCGGCGTGACAGAGACATCGGACAATTCATCCTCCACCGGAACGCCGTCCCCATCCCGAAGGGTGAATGCTTTCGTCGTACCCGGTGCGCCGTATGTCAATCGCAGGGGCGCCTGTTTTGTGTACGCCTCTGCGAAATTCACCTCGCCGGTTTCTCCCTCCGATTCATATATTTCACTTTTGCCGCTTTCCTGGCCGTCATCATCCGTAAAAGTTTCTGTATCCTCTGCATGTTCTTCTGTTTCTTTTTGCCCCGCGGCGTCCGCCATTTCCGCCGACGCATCTGCTCCGTCGCCGTCTGCGGTTTCCCCTTTTTTTGCGTCGGCCTCCCTCGTTTCGCCGGTTTCCTGCTTTGTCGTCATCTCTTCCGTACCATTCCCGGCCGCCTGCACGCCGCGCAAATCATTGGGCAGGCAATCGGAAAAAACAACTACCATAGCTAATAAGAAGGCTGCTGCTTTTTTCATTCTCGTTTTTTTCTCTTTTTTCATGTCTTACCTCATTCGTATGAACCTCCGCCCTGCTTGCCAAAATCGCAAATTCCTTTTTCCGAATCGCGGAGATATTCTGCTTTTTCACATACTTCCGTCCCCGGGCCGGCCATCCTCCTCTTTTCCGTCGGCAGCGCGGCCGTCTCCGCCATAAAAACGGCCGGTATTCTCTGCACGGCGGAAAGTGCCGCGGTTTTATCTCTCTGTAAATTGCTGTCTGTTATCTTCCGCACTGCCCGGCGGGCCGTCCGCCCGGTAAGCTCCCCGAAAACCTGCGGGATATGGAGAACAAAAAAGAGAATAACGGTCAGCAACAGAAAGGCAGCGGCCGCGATACCGCAATACAGACAGATCTTTTCATACAAAAGACAGGCGTTTTCAAAGTTCCCTGTTCCTGTTATCATTCCGCCTCGCCTCCTCCCGATGGCCCGCGAACCGCTTCTATTCGCCCATTGGCCGCAAAAACAGCCCGCACCTGTTTTCTCCCCATCCGAACCGCTGTCAAAATATGTTCCTTCAGTTCCCCGGCCACCGGATTATCCGACACTTCCAGTCTTCGGACAGCCCTGTCCGTAGAGTCAAGAGCCTTCTCCATTTCCTGCCTGGTCAGTCCCGACCCGCAAAAAGCGTCATAATGGGTACAGATCTGATACACAATCTCGTTATATAACCTCAGCTCTGTAATCACGTTATCCTGGCCGGCAAGATTATTGTCCATGAGAGCCGTCAGATCATTCCAATAGTCGCGATAGGATATCTGCGCGTCTCCGGCCTGATTCGTCTGCCCGATCTTACTATTGTAAGCGCTGATTTTTCCCAAAATTTCCGCCCGGGCTTTCCAGGCTGCTTTCTTATCATCATCCTCTCCCAGATCCAGTTTTGACAAATCTGCCTCACTGACAACAGCAAACCAACCGCCTGCGGACGCCTTATTCTGCCCCCGGCCTTTGGCATAGTAATACAACATACCCAGTTTGTAAGCAAAGCGGATATATCCTCCCTCATTTTTCCGGAACAGCGCTTTATTCTCCTGGCTTCTCCCATTATCTCTGGAATTCAGAAGGGAAAGAATATAGCCGTCTTCCTCGGCCGTAAAGATATTGTCCTCACCTACCGCCTCCAGAATCTCCAGCCAGGCCTTTTCCTGCTGAGGCTTTAAGGCAACGGCTTTTCGATATAACCTCAATTTCTCCTCGTCGGACGCCGTCGCCGCACTCTCCATATAGTAATCAAAGCCTGTGGTTTGTGTCTGTCCGGCCAATATACCGCCCGCCAGTGAACTAAGGCCCAGGAACAACGCCGTCCCCGCGCCGCCCAAAAAAACCGCCATCTTTCTTTTCAGTTTTTGCCTGTATGGAAACCCCAGCCCTCCCGGATGTTCCAGATCGTACTGCAGCCGGGCGCAACTCTGATAGCGCTCTTCTGCCGCATATCGGGTACACTTCTCAATAATTATCTCCAGGCCGAGCAGCGCGTTCCTGTACTCTCTAGGCGTTTCTTCCAGAAGGGTCGGCCGACATTGGGTGATCGGTGGAAAATGAAAAGGGGTCGACGCCGGATTGCGGCCCGTGATCAGATGATGCAGTGTAGCTCCCAGACAATAGATATCACTCCGGGGACAGGACTGACCGTTCCCTCCATACTGCTCAGGCGCCGCATACCCGGGCGTGCCAAGGCAGGTGGTATCATCGGAACGGTCCGCTTTAAATATTCTGGCCGTGCCAAAATCAATCAGGGAAATCTCCCCGTTCGGCTTCAGCATGACATTGGACGGTTTCAGATCCCGGTAAATGATGGGGGCGTCTCTGGTATGGAGATAATGCAGTACCTCGCAGAGCTGAACTCCCCAGGTTATCACATCTTCCACGGCAAGGGGAAGCTTCTTCCCCGACAAGCTCTCTTGCAGCGCCTCATACAGTGATCGCCCCTCAACATAATCCATGACAATCATAAACGTATCCTCATCGTCGAGGACGTCCACGATGCTGGGCAAATATTTATGACTCAGCCCTTTCAATATGTTTATCTCCGCGATCAGCCGCTGCTTTACCGTGGCAAAGCCCTGCGCCCCGTCCTTCCGCACCTCTTTGATTGCCCAGGTCTTGTTGGCCCGTTCATTCAGCGCCAGATACACGACGCTCATGCCGCCCTGCCCCACTTTGCTGAGAATTTTATATTTGCCGTCTACAAGCATTCCGACTTTCAGCATTACTATTCCTCCGAATACAGGTATGGCCACATCATTCAATTTGTTATAATTGGGAAAATTTGTCGAAAGACATCAGATCTGTTATATACTCAGTATAACCACTTTTGTTTACATATGCAAGTGTTTTTTATTTTTTTGTACACTATTAGCGCATAATCGGTTGCTTTTCATGGGTCAGGAATGCGCATGTACTGCGACGCGAAGCTAGTCCTTTAGGGCGCATTCCGTGAGAATATGATTCAGGTGTGAGGGGCGGCTTTTGCGCAGCAAAACTCGGAATGCCGCCCCGAATCGTTACTTTGAACGGCCCCAGGCCGTGAAAA
>CASWRE010000019.1 GCA_949471785.1 uncultured Lachnospiraceae bacterium
ACAGCCAAAACAGTAAAAGATGCTCTTGATTCGGCAAACAGCTTTCAACCGGAACTTGCCGTTCTTGATGTAATGCTGCCAGATGGCGACGGCTTTTCTTTACTGGAAAAACTAAAAGGCGGGTATCCAGTACTATTTCTAACTGCCTGCGGCGAAAATGACGATAAGTTCAAAGGTTTTGGTCTGGGGGCAGACGATTATGTTGTAAAACCATTTTTACCAAAGGAACTGTTGTTCCGCATTATGGCAATTTTAAGAAGAAGCTACAAAGATGAAAATCCGCTTGTTAAACTTCATGGAAGCCAGATTGACTTTTCACGAGCCGAAGTAATAAAAAACGGAGAGCATATTCCATTGACCGCCAAAGAGCATGATTTATTATCTGCCCTATACCGTAATGCAGGACGAATTGTAACAATTGATGCCTTATGTGAAGCTGCATGGGGGGATAATCCATTCGGATATGAAAATTCTTTAATGGCACACATACGCCGTATCAGAGAAAAAATAGAACTGAATCCTTCACGCCCCGTTTCATTGGTAACTATAAAAGGATTGGGATACAAACTGATTGTAGAGAGCAGATAATATGAATACTTTACCGAAACTCCTACGACGTTTTACAGGTATTCTCCTGTTGAGCTTCGTGCTGTTGGTACTCGTTAATTTTGCCGTATTAGCACTCCTTATGGCCTGGCAATCGCCATCTGTCGCCAGCTCGCCCTATAATGTAGCAATACAGACAGGAAAGACATTTCAGACATTCGAAAACGGATACACGCTACAAGAAGATCTGTCTGCACAATTAAAACAACAGGATATATGGGCATTTGTTGTTGACAACGATACCCTCCAAATCGTATGGAAAACGGAAAACCTTCCCGATACCATACCGACCAGCTACACATTGTCTGATATAGCTGATTTAGCTGTCGGGTATCTTGATGGGTATCCTACTTATACGGGCAAAACGGAAAACGGCATTGTCATTCTCGGTTATCCCAAAGATAGTTTCTGGAAACATACGAGGGCGAGTTGGAACTATAACTTTTTCGCCCGCTTACCCCAAATTATCTTTATTGTTTTAACAGTCAACATTGTTGTTATCCTCTTGATTTATGTAATAGCAAATATGAAGTTCTTAAAACCTGTAAAACCGATTACAAAAGGCATACAAGATTTATCTATCGGAAAGCCTGTTCATATTCCAGAAAAAGGATTGCTTTCTGATATTTCTGCCAATATCAATCGGACTTCAGATATATTGCAGGAGCAGCGGCAACAGTTAATGAAAAAAGAAACTGCCAGAGCGAACTGGATTGCGGGCGTATCGCATGATATCAGAACACCCTTGTCCATGGTTATGGGCTATGCAAGTCAGCTCAAAGACAATGCCAATTTGACTGACGAGGAATGTCAAAAGGCGGAAGTCATTGTAAAGCAAAGTAAGCGTATGCAGAATTTAATCAATGACCTTAATCTTGCTTCGAAGTTAGAGTACGATATGCAGCCGATAAATTCTGCAAAGCAAAATCTGATTGCTATTGTTCGCCAAGTCGTTGTCGATTTTATCAATATGGATATTGAGGACAACTACCCGATTGAATGGCAAACAAATGAAGCTTTAACTGTATGCCCTGTAAACGCCGATAAGGACTTATTAAAACGGGCGGTTAGCAATCTCATTCAAAACAGTATCAACCATAACGAGCAGGGCTGTAAAATCTATATTTGTGTCACGGCTGACCATGATGATTGCACCGTAATAGTTTCAGATGATGGGGTCGGAGAGACAGATGAATTAATAGAAAAGCTCAATAAAACACCTCATTATATGCTTTGCGATCAGAACACAACCGCGCAACGACACGGTTTGGGATTGCTGATTGTTAAACAAATTGTATCTGCTCATGGCGGAACCGTCGTCATTACCAATAATGCTTATGGGGGATTTTCGGTAAAATTTACGATACCAAAGTCAAATGACAATGAACCTACAGTGTAATAACTCTTTAGCGCAGGACGAAGAATGGCCTGAGGCAGCAAACCGCTACGAAGACTGTATCAGGCGGCATAAAAATTTGCCTATTTTTTTATAGATTTTCCGTATGAAAAATAACTTTCGGAATCCTTACTTCGGGAAACTGCATATTTTTCTGAAAATTCGTCATATATTATTAAAAGGAATTGATTTTACCAATAGTTTCTAATACAATGCAATTACGGAAAATTGCATCATAGTACAAATTTCCGAAGTAAGGAGAGGAAAATGGAGACGATTAAACGCGATTTATATGTAAATCGATTGATTGAACGCCGAGAAAATGGTTTGATTAAGGTGATTACCGGTATCCGAAGGTGCGGAAAGTCTTATCTTCTGTTCAAATTATATTATCAATATCTGTTGGATTCCGGTATAGAGGCATCCAGGATTATCAAAATTCCATTGGATGACGATGAGTATGAAGAACTCCGTGACAGCAGACGCCTCAGCACATATATCAAAAAGTGTATAACTGATGAGGGTACATGGTTTATCTTTCTGGACGAGATTCAGATGTGCAGGGGATTCGAGTCGGTGCTCAACGGTCTAAACAGGAGAGATAATTTGGATATCTATGTGACCGGAAGTAATTCAAAATTCCTTTCTACGGATGTACTGACGGAATTTCGGGGGCGCGGAGATGAAGTACGGGTCTATCCGCTTTCTTTTTCCGAATATGTTACTGCATATCCAGGGGATAAACAAGATGCCTGGATTGATTATTATAATTATGGAGGACTCCCGTTGATTCTCAGCCGAAAAACGGATGAGTTAAAATCAAGATATCTGATTGACTTATGTAGAGAACTGTATTTAAAAGATATTGAAGAACGGCATAAACTGCGGGGAGATCATGTCATGGACACTCTGGTCAACATACTTGCATCTGCAGTAGGTTCCCTGACAAATCCGACAAAACTGGCTAATACTTTCAAAAGTAATGGGATTCCTGTCAGTGATAAAACGATCGGCGTGTATATTGGATATTTATTGGATGCCTTTTTTATTAATAAGGCAGAACGGTATGACATAAAAGGGAAAAAATATATTGCCTCTCCCTTTAAATATTATTTTACTGATATCGGACTGCGTAATGCCAGACTCAATTTCAGGCAGCAGGAAGAAAATCACATTATGGAGAACATTATTTTTAACGAATTGCTTGTCAGAGGATTCAATGTAGATGTTGGCGTTGTGGAACGTTCCGAACGTGATGAAAACGGAAAAGCGATACGCAAAAAACTGGAGGTCGATTTCGTTTGCAATCGTGGCAATCAAAGATACTATATTCACTCAGCATTTGCCATTCCAGACAATAATAAAATGCAGCAGGAGCAGAAATCATTGGTGCATATTGGCGATTCATTTAAAAAGATTATTGTAGTGAAAGACCGGATTAAATTATGGCGAAATGATGAAGGAATTGTAATTATGGGAATCATGGATTTTCTTCTGAATCCGAATAGTCTTGAATTATAATCTTTATATTTTATGGCACGCAGCTTATGCCCGTATTAACTGCGGCGAAACGGTCATGCCGGGGATGTTTGAAAAGCAGTCGATTATATGCTATAATTCACCTGTTAAAATGTTCAGAAAAAATGGGGCTAAAGAAATGAAAACGAAAAATATTGCAACGATATACGCCATATTGGCGGCGGCTCTATACGCAATAAATATTCCGGTGTCCAAGCTGCTGTTACACCATGCAAGCGCAACCATAACAGCGGCATTTCTCTATTTGGGAGCGGGGATCGGACTACTGATATACGGTGGCGTTGAGAAACTTGCAAAATCCGGGAAAAGACAGGAGCGCCTGACGAAAAAAGAATTGCCCTATACGGTTGCTATGGTAGTGTTAGATATTATAGCCCCCATATTACTGATGTTGGGTATTACACGGACAAATTCAGCCAATGTGTCATTACTGAACAACTTTGAAATCGTGGCCACGTCCATGATCGCCCTTGTGGTTTTTAAAGAAGTCATATCCAAAAAACTATGGCTTGCGATTTTTATGGTTACAATAGCCAGCATAATCCTTAGTTTTGAAGGTGCGAGCGCTTTTGCGCTGAATGAGGGGTCGCTTTTGGTGTTAGGGGCCTGTATCTGTTGGGGTTTTGAAAATAACAGCACGAAAATGATCAGCAACAAGAGTTCAACAGAAATCGTCGTTATAAAAGGCTGTTTTTCCGGCATGGGGAGTTTCATCATTGCCCTGCTGTTGGGGGAGCGCATACCCGAAGTACAATGGATAGCCGCCATACTTCTCTTGGGCTTTGTGGCATATGGGCTAAGTATCAAATTTTATATTATGGCACAGCAGCATTTAGGCGCGGCCAAAACAAGCGCTTATTATTCCGTCGCCCCGTTTTTAGGCGTTGCGTTCAGCATGGTAATATTGGGGGAAAGACCTGCCATACAGTTTTATATTGCCATGGCAATTATGGTCGCAAGTACGATGGTCATGGTAAAAGATACCATCAGTCTGCAGCATACGCATGAACACGAACACACCCATACGCACGAACACAGTCATGGAAATCTGATTCACACTCACACCCATACCCATAAACACGCCCACCTGCATACCCATAGCAGTAATTCAGAAATCCATATCCATGAGCACCATGATTTAGCGGGGCATGAACACCCACACACAGCATAAATGGGCGGTAAATGAAATAATCGTCCAAAACATCAAGTCCCTGATCGGATAATGTTTCTGATTCCCCTCCACGGAACACCCTTGATCACTACCATATTTCATTTTGCTCTCATCCCATGCACCTCTCCCATAAAAAAGCGGAATTCCTGTTAAATCTCCTGTTAAATTGTGTGCTTTAATCTCTGCAAATGCACTTTCATCATAGGGAGAAGCCCCTATACACAATATCGCCACTTTTTTATTTCTCAATTTATCAATGTTCTTTTTCAAAAGATGTATTGAACTGAACATAAGAACGCAATATCTATCAAGCGGCGTAAGAATACTTACAGATACAATAGAAGTAATCATTGCTAATTAAACAGGTAAACCGTAAAAACTTATTCTGATAATATTTCAATATATTAACATAAAATACTGTTTCATATTCCCACAATGCAAAAACGATCAGAGCATGTGAACTTCTTTCAGTCAATCGTTCTTTTAAGACCGTAGAAAACAATATAATCTACATGCAGAAAAACAATCTGTTATAACTGTTTTTCTGCATGAAAACAGAAAAAGCAGTGAATCGTGCTCCCACAAAAACAAATTCACTGCTTTACTGCCTGTATTATTAAGTTACTGTGGTTACGCCAGTAAGGCTCCCTTTTTCAGATAACAGCCTCCACTTCTTCCGTCGTCTTTTTACAATCCCGGCAATATGAGCGGAATCGTAGTTACTATTCATGGATTAGGAATGCGCTGAACTGCGCATTCCGTAAGAACATGATTCAGGAGTGAGGGGCGATTTTGCAAAGCAAACTTTAAATATCGCCCCGAATTGTTGCTATGAGCGGCCTCCCAGGCCGTGAATAGTAACGAATCGTATCTTTTCTCATATACGGCCATGATAGTAACGCGTTCAGCCCATGGAAGGCCGCCGAACTCTTTTTACCCTTTTTTCTCCATCCGCTTGTTATGAAACCGCCCAAACAGGGCAAACAACCCCATTACGCCAGATACACACAGAGTATTTTTAAGTCCAGCCAAAGCGGCAAACACTACAAATATAAAAAGAACTATTCCGCCGACAATAATTCCCGTCTGAATTGTCTTCTTTTTCTCTTTGTCCATTCTGTTTTTGTCCAATATCAGAACGGTTACCGTAATCGCCAAAATTCCCCCGCCGATAACAAGAAATACTATACCCATCCTGGTCAGAATGTTCAGATCGTAACTTTTAATATAGAATTCCTCTGGGTTTGTCGGATTATATCCAATCATCACATATTCACCTATCTCAAAAGTTCTGGAACTGTACCAGACATTTGTTTCGCCGGCGAAGATCTCATTTCCCACCTGGTATTCCACAACCGGAGTGAACCTGCGCTTCTGGCCGATATATGAATTCTTCCTGTATTCGATTACTCTTCCCTCTGCCACCGCGCTGCAGGTTTTCTCCTTCATACGTGCAGAATAGCAAAGTCCCGCGCCGATGGTGCAGAACCCAAAGGCAAACAGCCCCAAAAACAGAACAAGTGGTAAAATACTTTTTTTAATACTTAACATGAAAGTTCCTCCCTGGTTGACTTACTCATGTTCAGATGTTATAGGATTTTGAGACGATAAGGCTTTTGTTCGCGGCAGACGGGTATGCGCATGTAACATTTCAGTCTGTCCGGACTGTTACATGCACATCTTTCTATTGCGCAAAAATTTATTTTTCCAACAATGCTTTGTATTCACAAATCAGCTCTTGAAATTCCTTGTGATTTTGGAGAAAAGCATAGTCAGAATCGTCTCTTTCCATTTCGGACAAAATTGCCCGCAGCCATTGTTTCGTATCGGAGGTCTTCGCAATACGGTAAAATAATGGGGAATGACTCATATCCCACGGCGTGAGTATTGCCGCAAGCATTTTTCGTAAAAGGCCAATACATTCATCGGCATTTTTCTCCGCGCCGGCTATTTGCAGCGGAGCTACGAATGAACTATACTCCCACCAGTCAAAAATCATAGCCATTTGGCTTGTTTTATTCGCAATCTCCTTTGCCGTCTGTATCTTGTGATCCGCCAATTCGGCGTCAATCATTTTGTAGAGCAGCATTTGAACTTTATTAAGAGCCATAAGCAATGCGTTCTGTAATTCTTTAATCGCTTTTTCTGTTTCGCCCCGGTACAGATAAATATTCATTTGCAGCATCCGCTTATCTGCCATGCTGCTGATCAAATCCTCTTTCTCCGGCATTAAATGCAGAATCTCCTGCGCTTTCTCATAATCGCCGCTGCGGATTAATCTGCTTACCCTCATATAGTTCGCATAATTCCTGATCTTGCCGTCATTACTGTCTGCAAGCCGGTCATACCATTTGGTAATCATCGCGTTATACGGATACATTTCTTCATCGGGCAATCCGGACATGATTAGTAAGCCGTCAAGCAGAACGGTAAGACCGTGCAATAATGTTTCATTATGGGGATATTCATGGATTTTTTGTTCCGCCGCCTGAAAGCCGGATGCAACGCCGTCTGTCTGAACGATTGCCGCAACTTCTCTGCAAAAAAAATCAATTTCCTGTTGTGACATGTCCTCATGAAAACAAAACAGGGTATTCAAATCAATTTTCAATAAACGGGCTAAGGGCGCCAGAAATGAAATGTCCGGGGTTGTAGAGCCTTTTTCCCACTTACTTACGGCAGGGATTGATACATTGAGATATTCGGCTACCTGCTCCTGTGTCAGTCCCAATTCTTTTCGCTTTTCCTGAATCACCAAATTCATCGGCATACTATCATCCTCTCAGTCTAAATGATACAAAAGTTTTTGTTGTCTGTATTTTATCACCGAATTCTGTTCACAACAATTGAGCGGTTGTTAACTTTCAGGAGATTTTTTTAATCAAAGGTTAAATCCGTAACCTCCCCTGCCGACTTTGCAAGTGGCAAATCAAGGGTATACGCCAAAAATATATTTTTGTGTTTCCGGAGAATAATCCGATTTTTATCGAAAAAAATCCGAGCCTAAAGACTCCCTGTATACACTTTCCGATTGCCCGTGAATCAATATCCGCCGTCTGTAAAATCAAAAAAGCGGAGATGTCCCTTCCTGCCTTTTCAGACAGACCGGAACATCTCCGCCAGATACTTTCGCTGCTCCAATTCAGCTTATGTCCACTGTTTTAGAAATCCGGCTCCAACATACCATAAGAGCCGTCAGCCCTCTTATACACTACATTCACCTCATTGGACTGGGCATTGACAAAAGCAAAAAAATTATGTCCCGTCATTTCCATCTCCAGACAGGCATCTTCCGGGTACATGGGCTTGATATCAAAGCGTTTGCTCCTGGTGATCCGTATCTCCTCCTCTTCTTCCTCGGCAATCTTGTCCTCCAGGAAATCCTTCTTAAAGGTCGCGCCGCTCTGATACTGATCTGCCAGCTTTTTCCGATGCTTCTTCAACTGGCGCTCCAGCACTTCCTCGGCCAGATCCATGGATACATACATGTCTGAGCTGGACTGTTCGGTGCGGATCACCGAACCTTTGACCGGAATCGTCACCTCAATGATCTGCCGTTTCTTTTCCACCCGCATAGTGATATTCACCTCGGTATCGGGCTGGAAATACTTGCCAAGCCTGTCCATGTGCTCTTCAACAGCCTTGCGCAAACCTTCGGTAAGCTCCAGATTCTTTCCACTGATTCTATAACGCATACACATTCCCGCAGGGATTTCTCTGATCCCCACTCTCCTTTCTGTATAGAATACACGGCACAAAACAGCCTGCGCCCGTCTCCCTGCCTTTCGTCCGTCAGGCAAGAAATTACGTTTTCATGACAACCGTTCTGTTATAGTTATTATACTACAGTTTTACCGGATAAAAAACCACAATTTGGAAACTCACTTATTTTTGTTATACAATTCGTTACTTTTCACACCCGAGCCACGCACTTGCTGCGTGGCTGCGGGAGAACATGATTCAGGTGGCAGTTTGGGCTTCGCGAAGCGAATTTTCATGCCCAAACTGCTGGTTACTGGTCACGGAGTGAACAGTAACAACAATTCCACTTTCTGCTTGACTATTACGAAAATTCATCCCCGCCGCTTTACCGGCAATACGCCAGCACCCGCTCAAATTCCAGAGGTCCGCCGAAGAGATCCAACGCGCTGCCCACAGTCACATCCACCCGTCCACGCCCTTTTTTCCGCAAAAGCTCCAGATCCTCGTAACAGCCTACTCCCCCCGCATAAGTACAGGGAATTTCCGCATACTCTCCTAAAAGTTCCGCCACCGGAGCCTCTATCCCCGATATCTTTCCCTCCCTGTCTACGGCATGAACCAGAAATTCACTGCAGCAGGAAGAAAGCTCCCGCAGCACATCAGGAGTCAAACGGATATCCGTAAACGTTTGCCAGCGGTCTGTCACAATATAGTATGCTCCGTCCCTCCTGCGGCAGCTCAGATCCAGGACAAGCTTCTCTGGCCCCACTGCGCCGACGAGCCTGTCCAGATTCCCTCGGTGTATTCTGCCCTCACGGAACACATAGGATGTCACGATCACGTGGCTTGCCCCCGCTGCCAGGAACTCCGCCGCATTATCCGCCGTAATTCCCCCGCCGATCTGCAGCCCTCCCGGCCAGGCTGCCAACGCTGTCATAGCCTGAGCCCTGGTATCTTCATAATGAGGTGAACCCACAGGATTCAGCAGAATGATATGTCCGCCGGAAAGCCCATACTCCCTGTATAGTCCGGCAAACCAGGCGCCGTCTTTATCCGAGACAAAATTTTCTTCCGCCTGATCCCCCCGGTCCCTGAGCGTACCGCCGATGATCTGTTTCACTTTTCCGTTATGTATGTCAATGCATGGCCGAAATCTCATTTGCGATAGTACCTCCCGCATCCTTTCTCATATTTGTCATATACGGCAACGCCCATGCCGCCCTCAATGTAAAATCCCGGGTAAAGATCCATCCTTCACCCGGGAACACTCTTTTGTCATTTGGCGCTGCTGGTCGCGTCACCCACAGCGTCTTTCACACCTTTGCCTACATCCTCAACGCCTTCGCCGACTGCGTTGGCCGCATCATCTACGATACTGCCATTTCCGCTGCCCGTTCCGTTTCCGGCGGTGGCGTCATTAACGGTACTGCCGTCGGCGCCGTCCACGGCGCTTCCATTGCCCGCAGTACTGCCTTTATCCGTCTGACTGCCCTCTCCGACAGCAGAGCTTCCGGCTCCGTTACCCGCAGCCGCGCTGCTGCCTGCGTCGTTCACTGTACTGCCGCCGGACGCATTATCGTCCATTGTGCCCGCCGCGTCCGTACCTGCCGCATCTGCACTGGAACTGCCGGTATTCTCCGTATTGTTGGCCTGGCTGCTGCTGTTTTTATTGCCGCATCCCGTAGCCAGACAAAGAACCAGCGCCAGTACACACATCATCTGATAGACTTTACAACGTTTCATAGCGATGTCTCCTTTTCTATGCATTTACCATTATTCTTACACAGGAGTAATATGTGCATTTCGGAGACAAAATATGCATGTTCCGGCTTTCAATTTTTATAAACAGGCGGCTGTGCTTTTTTCCATTAATTTTCAGAATTTATTACGTCGCTCATGGTGTAAAAACCGGGCTCTTTCCCGGCCAGGAATTTGCAGGCCTGCACGGCGCCTTTTCCGAAAATCGCCCGGGAATACGCCGTATGTTTCAAAGTAATCACTTCATCTGTTCCGGCAAAAATCACTTCATGCTCGCCGACAATCGTTCCTCCTCTCAGAGCCGATATGCCGATCTCTTTATCATCCCTTTTCTGCCGCACCTGACTCCGGTCATACACATAATGGTACCCATTTCCCAGAGCATCATTCAGGCTGTCCGCCAGAGCCAGAGCTGTACCGCTGGGGGCGTCCAGTTTCCGCCGGTGATGCTTTTCCACCACTTCCATATCAAAGCCCGCAGGAGCCAGGACTTTTGCCGCATCCTGCAGAAGTTTGAGCAATGTATTGACCCCCAAAGACATGTTGGCAGACTTAAGGATTGCAACTTTTTTGCTGGCCTCCTGAATTTTATCCAGCTGCGTCTCGGAATAACCTGTCGTACAGAGCACCGCCGGAAGCTTCTTCTCCGTGCAGTACGTCAATATCCCATCCAAAGCCTTTGCAGTGGAAAAATCCACCAGGGCGTCTGCCTCTACATCACAGTTTTGGATATCCGTAAACACCGGATATCCATTGTCGCGGTTATCTGCCAGGTCGATACCCGCCACAATCTTAACATCGGGATCTTCCGCCACAAGGCTGCTGATCACCTGGCCCATATAGCCATTGCAGCCGTACATAAGTAATCTTACCATGCTCTATCCTCCCGCAGAAGTCCAAACGGCTCCCGCCTCTTTCGTCTAAACAGCTTTATGCCAGTTCCAATCCAAAATCTTTCAGCGCCTGAGCCAGCTTTTCCGTGTGCTTCTCCTCCATCACAGAAAGAGGCGCGCGCAGCGGCCCCACATTCTTGCCCATAAGGTTCATGGCCGCCTTCACAGGAATCGGATTCACCTCGCAGAACAGAGCCTCCGTCAGTGGCAGAGCCCGCAACTGGATATCCAGAGCGCCCCTGATATCACCATCCAGATACTTCGCCACCATATCGTGAGTCTCCCTCGGCGCCACATTGGACAGCACGGAGATCACTCCCACGCCGCCCAGAGAGAGCAGCGGAACCACCTGGTCGTCGTTACCAGAATAAATGTCTATGCTGTCCCCGGCCAGATGCGCCAGCTTAGCCACCTGGGAAATATTACCGGAGGCCTCCTTGATCCCCACGATATTCTCCACATGTTTCGCAAGATAAGCGGCCGTCTCCGGCAGGATGTTGCAGCCCGTCCGGCTCGGCACGTTATACAGAATGATCGGCAGTGATACATGACTGGCAATTTCGGTATAGTGGGCAATCAGACCGTTCTGAGTCGCTTTATTATAATAGGGAGTCACCAGCAGGAGTCCGTCCGCCCCGTCCTTTTCCGCCTGTACGGATAATTCGATGGCTGTACGCGTGCAATTGGAACCCGTGCCCGCGATCACAGGAATCCGTTTTGCCACCTTATCAATAGCATATTTGATCACCTGCTTATGTTCTTCCTCAGACAGCGTAGAAGACTCTCCTGTGGTGCCGCAAATGATGATGGCATCCGTGCCACCCGCAATCTGCTCCTCCAGAATCTCCCCCAGTTTATCATAATTCACCGAAAAATCCTGATTCATCGGCGTGACAATAGCCACACCTGCACCTTTAAAAATTGCCATACTTTTTCCTCCTTTGGCACTTTTCTTTTGCTATCCCGGGGCAAAAAAGAAGCCGGCACATGGCCGGTCTCAAGAATGCGTCCTTTTAATCCCTGATAGCCCTCCATCGTGCGATGACAGTCGTACAGCCCTTAACTGCACGCCCAAGAAAAAAGCCGCAGTCTCTTTTTCCTTTCGGCGCACGCCCCTTTCCTGTCCCTTCAACGGTTCTGCAGCCTTCAAAACAGTACTGATGAAATGCGCAACCTCTATCTCATGCTACAACTATAGCATTTGAATTTTGCCTTGTCAATCCCAACCTGACCCGGCAAGTCAAGGAAATGATTCAGGGGGCAATTTGGACTGTACGAACAGTAACCACTAATCCACGTATTCCAGCTTACTCACCGACACTTCATAGGCTACCCTTTTCTCGCTCTCCTCTTCGCTGATTCGTTTGATATACTCTCTGCTCTGGATTCTGCCCCAGATCATAACATGTCCGCTTACCTGAAAAGCCGAAGCATAGCGGGCATTTCTTCCCCAACAAATGCAGGGTATGTAATCTGATTTTCCGTAAGGGCGGTTGACGGCCAGAAGAAGATCCGCAATCTCTCTGCCCAGAGGAGTCTTTCTGTATACCGGAGGTTTGCAGATGAAACCGTCCAGAAAGATCTGGTTTGTCTTCATGGTCTCATCTTCCTCGTCCACAAACTCAATCTCCCGAGCGAAGACCGACAATACCAGACGATTTTTCTTTTCTTCATGCCGGTTGTAGGATCGGAACTGTCCTGTCACATGGATATATTCGTCAATATAGTCCTGCGTGATATCCACCAGCCGCTCGGATATCATGACGGGTATACAGTCCTCCGAATCACTGAGTCGTTTGACCAGCACGTCCACAAGATAGAAGCCCTCGCCAAATACCTGGTGGCTGAACTCAAACTCTGAAGCGATTTTCCCCATGATTTCTACCTGATTGTTTTCAATTACCTTATCTGCCATAATTATGTATATTTCCTCCTGTCTGTATTTGCAGCAATCGACGGAACGGGGGAGCCGGACCGTCACCTGTATTTTCATTAATCAATCTATGAGGGGGATGTATTTTTTAGAACAGGAACTTTTTTTCTTTTTTCGCCCTTGTTTTCTGAAAAAAATGTGCTACTATAGGAAGGATGTACCATCACTGATACTGAAAAATATTTAACCGCACATGCAGAAAAGTTTTTTGCCGTATATAGAGGAAAGGAATGTGAACGCATATGAAAATCAAAAGAGAAAATATCCGAAACGTGGCTATTATCGCCCATGTAGACCATGGCAAAACCACGTTGGTGGATGAGCTGCTGAAACAAAGCGGCGTGTTCCGGGAAAATCAGGAAGTACAGGAACGAGTCATGGACTCCAATGATCTCGAACGAGAACGGGGCATCACGATCCTGTCCAAGAATACCGCTGTCAATTATAAAAATACAAAAATTAATATCATCGATACCCCCGGCCACGCCGATTTCGGCGGAGAAGTGGAGCGGGTACTCAAAATGGTCAACGGCGTAATCCTGCTGGTAGACGCTTTCGAGGGCGCCATGCCCCAAACCAAGTTCGTGCTGAAAAAAGCGCTGGAGCTGAACCTGAAAGTCGTCGTCTGTATCAACAAAATTGACCGGCCCGAAGCCCGGCCCAACGAGGTGGTGGACGAGGTCCTGGAGCTTCTGATGGATCTGGACGCCTCCGACGAGCAGCTGGACTGTCCCTTCCTTTATGCCTCCGCCAAAAAAGGGATCGCCATGCTGGATCTCAACGACTCTCCCGAAAACATGGAACCGTTGTTTGAAACGATCCTGAACTATATCCCCGCCCCCGAAGGCGATCCCGACGCGGGCACCCAGGTGCTGATCAGCACCATTGATTATAATGAATATGTAGGCCGTATCGGCGTCGGCAAGGTGGACAACGGCCGCATTGCCGTGGGTCAAGAGGTGATGCTGATGAATCATCATGACCCGGACAAGAAAAAGAAAGTAAAGATCAGCAAGCTCTACGAGTTTGAAGGACTGGAAAAGGTGGACGTAAAGGAAGCCTCTGTCGGCTCTATCGTAGCCATCTCCGGCATTGCGGACATTCACATCGGCGATACGCTCTGTGATCCGGAAAACCCGGAACCGATCCCCTTCCAGAAAATTTCAGAGCCCACCATCGCCATGCATTTTATCGTTAACGACAGCCCCCTGGCCGGGCAGGAAGGCAAATACGTCACCTCCCGCCACCTCCGGGACCGCCTGTATCGGGAGCTGAATACGGACGTCAGTCTCCGGGTGGAGGATACGGACACGCCGGAGATCCTCAAGGTATCCGGCCGGGGCGAGCTGCACCTGTCTGTGCTGATCGAAAATATGCGCCGCGAAGGTTATGAATTTGCGGTCAGCAAGGCCGAAGTCCTGTATAAGACCGACGAAAGGGGACGTAAGCTGGAACCCATGGAGCTGACCTATGTGGACGTCCCCGAAGAGTTCTCCGGTACGATCATTCAACAACTCTCCGAACGCAAAGGGGAACTGCAGGGTATGAGCCTGGCCAGCGACGGCTCCACCCGCCTGGAATTCATGATTCCCTCCCGCGGCCTGATCGGCTACCGGGGTATCTTCATGACCAGTACCAAAGGTACCGGCGTCATGAACAGCATTTTCGACGGATATGCTCCGTATAAAGGCGATATCAACTATCGTAAACAGGGCTCTCTGATCGCTTTTGAGTCCGGCGAATCCGTCGCCTACGGCCTTTTTGCCGCCCAGGAGCGCGGTACGCTGTTCATCGGCCCCGGCGAAAAGGTCTATGCCGGCATGGTCATCGGCCAGAGCGGGAAAAGCGAAGACATAGAACTGAATGTCTGCAAGACCAAGCATCTGACCAATACCCGCTCTTCCAGCGCCGACGAGGCTCTGAAACTGACGCCGCCCAGAATCCTGAGTCTGGAGCAGGCGCTGGAGTTCATTGACAGTGACGAGCTTTTAGAGGTAACGCCGGGATGTCTGCGCATCCGCAAGAAAATCCTGGATTCCCGCCTGCGCAAACGCGACGCCATCAGCAAGAATGCCAGGGCCGGAAAATAAAATTCACACAAATAAAGCGCAAAATATATGCCGCGGCCGGCGGTTAATGCTTTACGCATCAAACCGCCGGCCGCGGCATATGTTGTTCATGGGACGCGATCTCCCCGTTTATTCACTCTCTTCGGAATCTTCCTCATCTGAGCTGTCGGAGGATTTTTCCAGATCTGCCTTGGTCAGTTCCTCACCGTCGCATACCATATCGATCAGCCTGGCGGCCTTTTCTACGGTGGAATCGTCGGGAATCATCACATAAGCTTTATGGCCCGGGCTGGAAAACGTGGATTCATTGGCGTCCGTACCCGTCACACTGTAGGCAAGGACATTCCAGGAAGCCATATCATCCATCTGCATTTTCACCAGCGCCTGAATCTGTTTGGACGTCAGATTCGTCTCAAAGCTGCCGGAAATACTTTTCATGACATCCGCGTAATTAGTCAACAAAGCCATCGACTGTACCTTTTTAAATACACCCTGGATCACTTTCATTTGATTGATACCGCGCTGGCGATCTCCGCTGGCAAAAGCGTGACGCTCACGGGCAAAAGCTAGGGCCGCTCCGCCGTCCAGCTCATTCGTGCCCTCCCTGAACGTGTAGGAATCTCTGTCACTCTGAGAGCAGGCCTGCCATCCGGCGGTAAAGGCTACGTCTGAATCCACCTCAATACCGTCCAGCGCATTAACGATATCCTTAAATCCGGTGAAATTCACCTTAAAATACAGGGACAGATCGGTACCATAAAGCTTGCCCAGCGTGTCCATGGACACATCCACGCCATAAATCCCCGCATGGGTCAGCTTATCCTTTTCTCCGCCCGAGTTGGACAGCGGAATATAATAATCCCGGGGCGTAGAAATCAGTATTACCTGCTTGGTAACCGGATTGATCGTAGCCAAAATGTTGACGTCGCTGCGGCCTTTGGTCGATATACTTCCGGACTGATCACATCCGCTGATATAGACAGTAAAAGGCGTCGTACAGATCTCGTCGGCTGGCAGGAATTCCTCAGCGGAGACAACTTCTGATTCCTTGCTCACAGACTCCAACACACGGGTTTCCGTCTTGAAATCACTGTAAGCTTCCATGTCCTCCAGCACATCCACGTATGCCTGGTTAATAATCGCAGCGCCTACCTCCTTTGCATACAGCGCCGCGGCCAGGGCCTGTATGTCGTCATATTCCTGGAGCGTCAGCGGAGTGCCTGTCTTACTCTCTGCCTCGGAAACCGCGTAATCCGTATTTTCACGATCCATGGAACCAAGTACGCCAAAAGTATAATCCGCCGCATCCATGATAGACTGAGCAGGATCGTCACTCAATACATAGTAATTGATTTCATCTACTTCCCTGGTGCCGCTGGTGATGTCCGACAACATGGTGTTGGTATGCAGCAGCATATTACAGCCGTACCCCAAACCCAAAATCAGGAAAAGAGCCAAAAATTTGCCGATAATACCGCTGATTAGCCACCTCTGCAGGATCAAATTGATCAGTACCAGTATCAGCAGCACTAAAATAACAATCAAAATATTATCCAACTCCAGAAAATTGGATACATATAAAATCCCGCAAAATATCACTGATACGAGCAACTGCAAGGCGACCAGTATCAGCCCCAGTATTTTTGATATTATTTTACCCACACTATATCCCTTTCTGTACTTTGTCTTACTCACTGTTTATAATTAATTTCAGCACAAATTTCTATTCATCTTACCACTAATTTTTTTATTTGTAAATCACACTTCATTATATTTTAGTTTTTTTTGCAAAAAACAGGGTAATTAACTCGAAAAAGTAAAGTTCGCAAAGCGAGGATCGGCATGGAATTTCTTGACAAAATAGTAAACACTTACACAAGAGTGATACGGAAATGGAATAAGTGGGACATATTTCCCCGCGAAAAACTTTATACAAACATCGCGTATTTCTCTATTTTTATTGTCTACATGGAAATTTCCTTCCATATTATAATGTTCCGCAATCTGCCCCTCACCACGATCTATCCGATTCTGTTTTCTCTCTCCTTGGGAACGCTGCTGGGTACTGCCTGTGAGACATTCTCCAGAGACGTCAATCGGCGATTTATGATTGCCGTCACGATAATGATCTGCGTGCTGTTTTGCGCGGAAGTCATCTACAAAAATGTGTTCCAGACTTATTTCGCGTTATTCGGCGTACTGACAGTGGCCAGCCAGGCCATGGATTATCTGAACATCGTGTTTTCCACAATAATCCGTTCTTTGTTTCCGCTGATCTTCCTATTTATCATACCCATAGGGTTTGTTATAAAATTTTCCGAAAAATTCATCAATGACAGGCAAATGGTATCACTTACCAATCTGTGCCGGGCCATGGGCATACATCTGTTTATGCTGATATGTCTTTTCATCGGCGGCCGTGAGATATATTCTCCCTTTGACTTATATTTTAACAGCCAGGCCGTGGATAATTCTGTGGATGCCCTGGGCGTTATGGTCACCACCTTTCTGTCCGGAAAAAACACACTGACCGGCCAGACGGGCGCTACACGCATCGCGGAGGAATCTCCGGTTAACAATACCCGGACCACCGCCACATCCCTGTCGGCCAGAAACACGACGCCGGATATCTTCCGAACGGCTGTCGATACCTCTCCCAATATTCTGGATATTGATTTTGATAAAATTCTCTCGGATTCCGGATATGACAAGAATGTGGCCTCTCTCTGCGAATACATACAGAGCAAACCGGGTACAAATAGAAACCAGTATACCGGAATGTTTAAAGGCTATAATCTGATCTGGATCACCGCCGAGGGACTGGACAAATATGCCGTTACTCCGGAATGGACGCCCACACTGTATAAACTGGCAACAGAAGGCTTTGTATTTACCAATTATTTCTCCCCTCTCTGGTACGGCAGTACCTCCGGCGGCGAATGGGCCAATCTGACCGGAACCGTACCGAACAACGGCTCTTATGTGGCTATGGAAAAATCCGGCGACCTGGGCCTGAATATGCTGTTCACGGCGGGCCGTCAGGCAGCACGGCTGGGATACACCGTCACGGGATGGCACAATAATGATTATACGTATTACAACCGGGACAAATCCTTTCCCAATATGGGCTATGACTGGTACGGAACGGGACATGGCTACATCCCGGAAGTACGCGAAGACTCCGGCAAGGCGCTCTGGCCTCAGTCCGACGTGCGTCTGATCGATCAAAGCTTTTCCGCCTACGCCGGGTCGGAACCCTTTATGACTTACTACATGAGCGTCAGCGGCCATGTGGAATATAATTTTTCCGGAAACGCCATATGCCGAAAAAACAAAGACAGGGTAACCGGCCTCCCCTGCTCCGAAAAAGCAAAAGCCTATATCGCCTGCCAGATGGAGCTGGATCTGGCCATACAAAAATTACTGCAAAAACTGGAAGCGGCCGGACTATCTGACCGCACACTGATCGTACTGGCGCCGGATCATGTCCCCTACAACGACATGGATCTCATAGACGAACTGTCCGGATCACCCAAGGACGAGATTAATGCCTACCGAAACACACTGATCATCTACTCCCCTTCCATGAGACAGCCTATCACCGTAAACAAATACTGTTCCTCCGTGGACATTCTGCCCACCGTCTCCAACTTGATGGGCTGGTATTATGATTCACGTATGTTGATCGGCCAGGATATCCTGTCGGATACGGAACAGTTTATTATGTTTCCCGGACTGAGCTTCATAACAGAGCGCTGCATCTATAATGCAAAAACAAAAACTGTGAGCAGCTTTGACGGCTGCGTCGTAGACGATGAATACCTGACAGCCATGAAAAAAAGGGCATACAACTGGTATACCCTGTCTGATCTGATTTTTTCCACGGATTTCTATCAATACGTGGAGCCTCAAATGCCAGAAGTGACAGCCCGCACAGAACAGACTGCCGCCGTCGTTCCCCATGGCAGGACGGGCAGCGGCAGACACTCCTGCCGTTAAGCTGGGAAGCGGCGTCCATTAAGACATCCCGCACAGCATTTCCTCCAGCTCCCCGGCATTTGAGGCCAGCCTGCAGGCTCCTCTCTCCTTTAGGAGAGCGGAGTCCCGAAATCCCCAGGACACAGAGATCACATCCATAGGGACATTGGCGGCTGTCTCCAGATCCACCTCCGAGTCCCCTACATAAACGGCCGTCTCCACGTCCGCCCCCAGCCGTTCCAGAGCCGCCAGCACAGTGTCGGGAGCCGGCTTCTTCCGTATCGTCTCCCGCTCGCCGATGGCCACGTCGATCAATCCGTCAAAATAAATCTCCCGTAAGGTATTCACTGCAAAATCCGCCTTGTTCGACACAATGGCCAGCCCATATCCTTTGCTTTTAAGCCGGGCCAACAGCTCCAGGACTCCCGGATAGGGCCTGGTCCTGTCATTGCAGTGCAGTCCGTAATCCTTCCGGAATTCCTGATAAATACGATCAAATTCCGGATGCGCATGTCCTCCCGGCACTGCCCGCTCCATCAGGCGGAGCACACCGTTCCCCACAAAACGCCGCACCTCATCTTTACTGCGCAGAGGAAGCCCGTATTTCGTGAGCGCCGCGTTCACACTGGCTGTCAGATCATCCAATGTATCCAAAAGCGTACCGTCCAGATCAAAGATAACCGTTCTGTATTTTCTCTTCATAATCAAAACTTCCTCAATGCCATCTCTTTATCGCAGGCCCGGATACTGCGTATTTCCACATAATATCCTGCGCCCGGTTTGATTTCTACATAAACCCTGTCCCCGCAGACATGACCGCGTATCGCCTGGCCCAGAGGAGATTCTATACTGATCCGGTTGTCCAGGGAATTTCCCAGCACCGTCGTTACCAGCGTGTACTCTTCCGTCTCGTCTTCATCCTCAAAATACAGCTCCACCGTCTTATTTAACCCCACTTCATCTCCGGCGGACGTATCGGAAATCACTTCGGCGTTTCGAATATACCGCTCCAAATAACGGATGCGGCTCTCATTTTTATTTTTGAACTGTTTAGCGGCGTAGTATTCAAAGTTCTCGCTCAGATCTCCCTGGGCCCGGGCCTCCTTTACCGCCTCCAAAGCCTCTTTGCGCACCACCAGTTTACGGTGCTCAATCTCTTCTTCCATCTTTTTGATGTCCGACGCTGTTACCTGATGCTTCATCATACTCCTCCTCTGTTACGTTTTCGACACTTCCAGCATTATAACAGAAATCCCGCGTCTAAGGTGATTATTTTCCCATTTTTTTGTTTTCTCCCGAAAGACAATATGATATGATAACAAAAAACAACTGACAACCCCGGAAAAATATTCGTTGTGGAGGAACCGATATGATCTGGAAAGACGCTGTATTTCAGGCGCTGGATGCGCAGAAGCTTTTTGAAGACGACGCGCATCGTTCACGCTTCAAAGAATTGACAGACTGTTATGCAGGCGCGGCTTTTTTTACTAAAGGGCTCTGCAAATGCATGTATCTGTCCTGCTGGGATGACGAGCACTTTTTCATTATGCTGGACATGCTGAACCAGCTCAGCCTGAAAGCCAATATGAATCTGGATGATATGCATGAAAATGGAGAACTGATGGCAGAAGAAAAAACAGACTATGAAAATTATGTTATGCGCCTTTCCTGCGCATTTCTGATGAACCGGCCCTTTGACAGGGAGAGCCTGCCCGATGACCTGGAGCCGGAAGGACGGCATATTATTGACCGGGCGCTCCAGGCTTCTGCCGTTATTGACCGTGTGGAAGGAATGGAGTATACGCCGTCATGAAAATCAGCATATCCGTATTATACGAAAATATGACCCGCTGGAAGCCCAAGCTCCTTGGGCATTCCGGACGGGACGCTATGATCTACAGTGGTCTGTACTGCGCAGCGGATCAGATCACGGATATCCCGGGAAAAATCCTGTTCGGCGAGCCGGCTCTCTTTCCCGGAACTCTCAAGGATAAGGCCGTCATTTCTTTCGGGCGGCTCCCCGAGGAGCTGGCTGTCCACAATACCCTCCTGGTTTTCCCCGATGACAGCAGCCGATCCGCTGTCTACCAAGAAATCGAACTGCTTTTTGCCCGCTATGAAGAATGGGACGACAGCCTGCACAGGGCGCTGGTGGAGAGAAAAAGTATTCAGCACATGCTGGAGCTCAGCACCACGATCCTGGAGAATCCTATCTACGTCCATGACCGGAACTTTGCTCTGCTGGGCAGCGTCAATATGCATGAGGATCAGAACGGCTGGGAATACGACCAGCGGAACCAGCAGTACATCCTTTCCCTGGAAATCATGAACGATTACAAACTGGACGAGGCTTATCAAGCCACTATGTCCATCGACGGCCCAGATATTTTTTCCGACACGATTTTTGGCTACCGCATTCTCTACCGAAATCTGCGCACCGAGGGAGCCTGGTACGGCAGACTCTGTGTCAACGAACTGAAGCGCAAATTCCGCCGGAGCGATTTCGCCCTCCTGTCCCATCTGTCCGATATGCTGCTCATGTCTCTGGAAATGGGGCACGCCCACGTCTCTCCTAATACACGAGAACTGGAAAACGCATTTTTAAAGCTGATCGCCAGCGGAAACCTCGAAAAAACGCCGCTGTTTAACGCGCTGGTACAATACGGCTGGGACACAAAAGACGAGTATTTCTGCGCCGTACTCCAGACGGAATACAGGGATACGCGGACCAACGCTATCGCCTATACATGCCGAAAGCTGTACGACATGTTCCCCTACTCCTGCATTTTTTCCTACCACGATAAAATCGTTCTTGTGGTCAACACTTCTCAGGGACGCCTGACCATCCATGAATTTGCCCGTCAACTGGCCGTATTTCTGCGGGAAGGACTGTTCCGGGCAGGGATCAGCTCTGTGGGCAGAGATTTTTCTCAGCTGGCAGATTATTATAAGCAGGCTCTGGAGGTTTATGATCTGGGCAGCCAGAAAGATCCCTCTTTCTGGCAGTACTGTTTTGACGATTATGTATTGCCCTACATTTTCCGCCAGTCCATCCGGGAACTGCCGGCCCATCTACTGTGCCGCAAGGAACTGTTCCTGCTCCGCGCGTACGATGAGGAACACCGCACAGATTTTTTCAAGACTTTAAAAGTCTACCTTGAGCAGAATATGAATATCTCCCATACCTCAGAAGCTCTGATCATCCACAGGAGTACGCTGCTGTACCGCCTGGAACGCATTCGGGCCCTGACCGGTATGAATCTGAACACACCCAAGCTCCGCTTCAGTCTGCTCTATTCCTATTATCTCATAGAAGATCAGGAGCTGTGAGGAATTTTCTCATGTTCAGAGAGAGTAAGAAGTCTGTACAGCGTTGGCTCTGCCCCGAATTCGGCCCGCAGGTTTTCCACTTCCGCCATGGCTTTTTCCTTCGCGAAGGCGCTTGTCCCGGTGCGAACGGCTCGGATCAGCAGATTCTTCGGCGTATGAGAGAGATCCACGAATTCCAGCAAACGAGTGTCATAGCCCTGGCTAATCAAAAGATTGGCACGGATAGCGTCGGTCATCAAAGCCGCCATACGTTCTTTCACGATCCCATAGCGCGTCAGCGTCCCGAAGCTTTCAGACCGGATCTGCCCGTTCAGTTCATGCTGGCAGCAGGGAACCGACAAGATCAGCTTTGCCTTCCATTTCACGGCGTTATACAGGGCATAATCTGTAGCCGTGTCGCACGCGTGAAGAGAAATGACGATATCCACGCCGCCATCGGGACAGTATCCCTGAATATCCCCTCTCTCAAAATGCAAGTTTGCATAACCATATTTTTCCGCCGTCTCGTTACAATGGCGAATCACATCCTCTTTCAGATCCAGGCCGGTGATTTCCACATCCAATCCCCGCACATGGACCATGTAATAATACACGACAAAAGTCAGATAGGATTTCCCGCAGCCAAAATCCAATATGCGCAGCCTCCGCGCCAAATTCAGCTTATCCAGCTCATCATTTAAAAACTCCAGAAACCGATTAATCTGACGGAATTTGTCGTACATGCTGCGGACTACCCGGCCGTCGGCAGTAAAAATCCCCATGTCCACCAGAGGCGGCACAACGGTATTCTCCTCAATCAGATACCGCTTCTTCCGATTATGCGTCATCTTCACCGGCGGCGCCTGAATACTTTTCTTCTTATTATACAGAATTTTCCCCTTTTTCGTGATCCGCAGAGCATACTCCCATGTACCATCCCAGGCGTGAAGCTGCGTGTAGGCTGTTTCCATCAATCTCAGCAGCAGCCCTGCCAGGCAATCCGCTTCTAGATTCTCATGAAACACCTGCGTACTGGTATAATTCTCACACTGATACGCCCGGCCGATCTGCCGGATAACCGTTTTCACATATTTCCCTTTTCCTGACGGCGCGCTGAGCACACATTGATAAGGCCCGTTTTCTGCGCAGGCCTGTATATATTCCTGTAATGTCTCCATAATAATCCTTTTACTCAAAATCCCCCTGACAATTATAACTTCCCAAAAGCTGCAACGCCCCCGTCTCCCGGTAAAGCTGACAGATCAACGCCCGCGAATTTTTCTCCGCCAGATTTGTTCCCATCTCCACAAAGAAACGGTAATTCCATCCTTCCTCCTCGCGGAAGGGAACAGAATGGATCTCCGTCAAATTGATGCCGTAATCGGCAATCATTGAGAGGATGTTGGCCAGCGATCCGCTGCTGTTCGGACAGACAAAGACCAGTTTCAGCCGATTGTGCTCCGGGCAAACCACCAGCTCTTTACCGAAAAGCACTGCCTTCCGGCGAACATTCTCCCTCTGCAGAATCTTACACTTACGGATATACAGTCCGCACCGGACCAGCAGCCCGTTCAGCCCGTCGGACACGCCGCCGCCAATCTCCTCCAGTATACCCATCCCGGCGTCGGCTTTCCCTTCCAGAATCCGGCGTCCCATCGCTTCGTAACCATCTGCCGTCTCCAGAGAGACGCCGGCGGGCAGATCAAAAGCCGTCCTCCTCTCATCTGCAGAGCCGGGCGACCACAATTCCCTGTCCAAAACCGCCACACATTCACATAAAGGCTCCTCGGTTCCGTATTCGTAGGGAAACCCGCCTCTGAGCTCCAGCATACGTTTATATTGATACTTTCGGCTGACCGCAATCATCCGCTTGATGAAAGCCCGGTATTCCATTACCAGCTCCCCATCCATACCTGCGCACTGTTTCTCAATCATGGCCGCTTCCCGATCCGGCTTGAAAATCACGTCCCCATTTTCCGCTTTGATCTGCGCCACACGCTCTGCCAGCTCCATCCGCTCCACAAACAGCTTCCTGATCTCACCGTCCACACGGTCGATATCTCTCCTCACTCCGTCTAGTGCAGCCATCTCTATCCTCCCTGTAACCTGAACGTTTTTTACCTTGCGCTGCCCTCAGACAGCCTTTGTTTTCTCTCGAATAAATGCAAGAAACTCCTCATATTGTCCCACAGAAAAACCATCTGGTTTCACCAATACCGCATTATGCTTCCCCATTGCCAAAACGCAGACGGAAGGAAGCTCCACAATCCGCTTAATCTGCTCATAGGCAATCCGTATGCTCACGGTACCCTCTTCCATGACAATATCCTCTCCGAAACGGATCACCGTCTCACAGATTCTGCCGCCGTGGAGCTTCTCCGAGGAATCCCGCATCTGCTGCAGCGTGAGAAATGGCGTAAGCAAAGATACGGGCGCCACAATAAGCAGGCATACCCCGAACACGGCCGCCAGTACATAGCTGCCTTCCGCCAGCGTCAATACCAGCATCACTGCCGACACCAGGGAAAGCACAGCCCCCGCAAGCCGGATATCTCTGCAGAGCACTTTCCTAATATAGTCCGACATCATCTGATCCGACAATACATAACGATTTTCATATTGCATCCTGGTTTCCCCCTTTTTCTTTCCTAATACTAATATCTTTTCTAACCGCCGTCAATCCCAAAGCTACGGCTTATCCCGTATCCCACTATTCCCAAAACGGCGGGGCGGCCGTTCAGTCTGCCCAAACGGCCGCCCCCATCAAAATACCGGCGTCATCATTTTATTCCAGCTCTCTGCACATCTCAAACAGCTGATCCCGCTTTTCTTTTGACACAATCACGCTCTCTGTAACTCCCCAAAAAAAGTTGGCATTAAGACCTGCAAGCCCGGAAAGCAGAGCTCCGGCAAAAAATAAAACAACACTCGCGCCGCCAAACCAGCGAATACTTCCCACTTGTATGGCAAGGAAAAGCATAACAAAGGCCAATCCGTGAACAACAGCCGCCGCCCTCAGAAAAAAATGGAACCTCTTCTCCCGTTTTCTTGCCTTGCATAACATTTTTTCCGTCATCTCAGTCACCTCCCTGTGCATACATAAAATAGTCATATATGTCTATTATATATACTATAAGTTTCCCAAGTCAACAGTAATATATACTTAAAATATACATTTTATCCGGTGATATATATTAAAATACGATATGGAGGTAAGGCCATGTTTGAGGAAGAGTTTTATGAGCGCCTGATCCAACTCAGACTGGAAAAAGGTGTATCTGCACGGGATATGAGTTTGTCTCTCGGACAGAGCGAAGCTTACATCAACCGTATCGAAAACCGCAAAATGATGCCGTCAATGACCGTATTTTTCTATATCTGTGAGTATTTTGGAATCACTCCCGGAGAATTTTTTATGGCAGATCCTGCTCCCAGTAAGAGTTCCCTGGACGCCATTAAAAAATTGCAGACTTTGGATTCGGATAAGTATGAACATATTTTAGCTGTTATAAATGATTTGTAAATGAAGTATGCTTCCGGAAATTTGTACAGATTTACAAAAAATCTGCTTGATCAGATAATAATTACGGTAAAATAACAAAAAGCCTGCGATCCATGCGCCATAATTCACAACTCCGAAAAATTACTTTTCTATTTTCAGCTTCCGTACTGCCCTCTATTTTCCATCATCATACTCTCTGACATTTTCAACACACTTCTGATAAACCCCATGTGACAGTTCATACCAGCAAAATCGGTACAACCGCGTTTCCAGATGATTACACATATTTACCCTTGACTTTTTAGACTTCCAGATATAGTATTGAATTATACTCAACATAGTTTTAAAAACTATGTTGAATCGTTAGTTTGAATCAGGAGGTAATACATGATGAAATTTGAGATCAAAGACCCCGGCAGCGCAATTACTCATTTTATCGGCATGATGATGGCCTTATTCGCATCCACCCCGTTATTGATTAAGGCTGCGCAAAATCCAGATAAAATCCATATCATATCTCTGGCCGTGTTTATAGGCAGCATGATCGCCCTATACGGGGCCAGCACAATATATCATACGCTGAACATCTCGGAAAAATGGAACCGTATTCTGAGGAAAATCGACCACATGATGATCTTCATTCTGATTGCAGGTTCCTATACTCCCATTTGTCTGGTAGCTCTGGCTGATCAGAAAGGCTATATGCTCTGCGCCCTGGTGTGGGGAATTGCTCTTTTCGGTATCCTGATCAAAGCCTGCTGGATCACCTGCCCCAAATGGTTTTCCTCTGTGCTGTATATCGCCATGGGATGGGTCTGCGTGCTGGCTTTCACACAAATCTTAAACTCGCTCTCCGCCGCAGCCTTTGGCTGGCTGCTGGCCGGAGGCATTATCTACACCATCGGTGGAATCATTTACGCCTTGAAGCTCCCCATTTTTAACGCCAGGCACAAATATTTCGGCTCCCATGAAATTTTTCATCTCTTTGTCATGGGCGGCAGCATCTGCCATTTCATTGTCATGTATGTATTTATCGCCGGAATGCCTCTATAAAATGCTACGCCGCCCGGATGCCGCCGATCTCTATAAGAAGTCCACGGCAAACCGCGGTACCGAAATAGTTTTTTAACAGTTCTGATATTTCAACTGCTGGAAATCTATTTCGGTACCGCGGTTTTTCTGTACGAATCTTCTTTCGACCAGTATACCTTACAGGGCAAACTGCCGAAACAGCATGGAAATTTACTGGTACGGCCTATTCCGCCTCCCGTATCTCCCCTTTAACTCTGTTTTGGTCCACTTCCAAAACCAAGTAGGTAAAAGCGCGGCCCATCTGCCGGGGAAAGGTCAGACTGCCGGGATTACACAGCCAGATTCCCTCCTGCCGCTCAAAAACCGGACGGTGGGTATGACCGAAGCATACGATATCCGCCTGGTTCTCCCGGGCCAGGCGGAGCAGAGATTCCATACCGAAATTCACGCCCTGCCGATGTCCATGGGTCACCAAAAAACGATGTCCTGCCAGATTAAACGATACAGAAGACTGCAGTTTCGGGTCATAGTCACAGTTGCCACCCACAATACAGCAAGGACCCGGTACCAGACGGCGCAGATAACCGTCCCGGCTCTCCACGTCTCCGCAATGGATCACCTGATCCACCGGAAGTTCCTTTTTCACTACCCGCTCCATTCTCCTGTCACGGCCGTGGGTATCACTGATCACCAAAATCTTCATTTTTCTATCCTGTCCTTTATTATGATTTTCATCATTTCCAGGGCCTTCCCCCTGTGACTGATTCTGTTTTTCTGCTCTTCGGAGAGCTCCGCCGTGGTGCAGCCGTACTCCGGAGCTATGAAAATCGGATCATATCCGAAACCGTTATTACCTCTCTCTTCATAACCGATCCGCCCCTCAATGACGCCCCGCACGACTTCACTGCTTCCGTCTGGAAATACGGCGGCAATGACACAGACAAACCGGGCCGTGCGCTTCTCATCGGGAATTCCCTCCAGGCGGTCGATCAGATTCTTATTTTTCACTCTGTAAGAAGTATCCTCACCGAGATACCGCGCGGAATAGATTCCCGGCTCACCGCCCAGGGCATCGATCTCCAGTCCGGAATCGTCAGCCAGCACAATATCCCTGCACAGCCCGGCAATAGCCAGGGCTTTGATCTCGGCATTCTCCTCAAAAGTAACGCCGTCCTCCGTGATATCCGCTGTTAGCCCCGCCTCTTTCATGGACAAAATCTCCATGCCCAGATCAGCCAGGATTGCCCGTATTTCTTTCATCTTATCCTTATTTCCTGTGGCAAATATAATACGCATTCTTCCCTCCTCATACCTCGCAGGCAGACCGGCCTGTCCTCTTTTTCGGCGGCTTGGGCCCAAGAAACTGATAATAGTAGGTCTTTAGCATGCCATTGTAAATTTTTCGGTTTCGGTCCGCTTTTCTTCCTATATATTGTTCCGCATCCGTATAGCCAGTAATCAAATACATGGACCAGCCGTCCAGACGGGCATATCCCTCGCCGATCTCCCGATATAAAGCAGGCAGTGTCTCTCTGTCCGACAAACGCTCGCCGTAAGGCGGATTACAGATGAGAAAGCCATATTTTTTCGGATGACTCAAATCCCGGACTGCGCGCTGCTGAAAATGTATCAACGATTCCACACCTGCCGTTTTCGCGTTCTCCCTTGCCAGGCGGACCACCTCGCCATCCATATCATACCCCTGAATATCCGTCGCGACATCTGTGCGCACCCTGTCCGCAGCCTCCTCTCTGGCGTCCTGCCAGCAGCTCTCCGGTACCAGATTCTTCCACTGTTCGGCCAGAAATGTGCGTTTCATCCCGGGAGCCATATCTGCGGCCATCATGGCCGCCTCTATAGGAAATGTACCGCTTCCGCACATTGGATCAACCAGTATCCGGTCCCGGTTCCACGGTGTCAGCATAAGCAGGGCGGCAGCCAGTGTCTCCGTAATCGGCGCCTTGGCCGTCCTCTGACGGTAACCCCGTTTGTGAAGAGAGACGCCCGTGGTATCCAGCCCCACCGTCACCACATCCTTTATAATAGTAACGCGCAGCGGATAGGATGCCCCCTGCTCATCAAACCAGGACAGGCCGCAGGTTTCCTTTAGCCGCTCTACCATGGCCTTTTTCATAATGGACTGTATATCCGAGGGGCTGAACAGCTTGCTCCTGACGGACGTGGCTTTTGCCACCCAGAATTTCCCGTCCGTCGGGATATACCGTTCCCAGGGCAGCGCCTTTGTTCCCTCAAACAATTCCTCAAAGGTGCGGGCCTGAAATTCCCCTACCTTAATCAGCACCCTCTCCGTGGTGCGCAGAAATATATTGGCATATGCCACGGCTCCGGCATCGCCGTAAAAGGTCACTTTCCCGTCCTCCACCGAGGCAATATCGTACCCCAGATCCAGGATCTCTCGTTTCAGCACCGCCTCCAAGCCAAAATGGCAGGGGGCTATCAGTTTCCATCTCTGCATAGCCGCATCCTTTCTTCATCCGTCCCGTATGGGGTCTGCCGTTCCAGCGCAATCTGTCCGACGACGGCGCCGTCCATCGTACGCACGGAAAACATTCCCCCCTCCAGAACACCATAGGTAGGCAGATTTCCTCCTTTGGGAATCGCCACAGAACCCGGGTTCAGGCAGATATGATCCCTCACTGTCTCAGCCTGCCAGATATGGGTGTGACCATAGAGCAATACATCGCCGTTACAAAATGGCGGAAAATGCTGCGGTGAAAAATGATGGCCATGGGTTGCGTAGATTAGCCCGTCCGCCATAGGAAGAACCATATAATCTGCCAGAATCGGAAATTCCAACACCCTCTGGTCCACCTCCGTATCACAATTTCCCCGCACGCAGAGCAGCCTTTCTTTTCTGGCATTGAGCATAGCCAGCACCTCTTTGGGGGCATAATCCCTCGGCAAATCATTGCGGGGGCCGTGGTAAAGAATGTCCCCCAGCAGAAGTAAACGCCCGGCCCCCTCCCGGTCAAAAGCCTCCAGAAGTTTCCGACAGGCCCAGGCAGACCCATGGATATCTGACGCAACTACCATTTTCATACTGTACTCTCCTCGTAATTTTTCTGTTTTTCCTTTGCTAAAGTAAGGCTATTGTACCCACATCCTGTCCTTCCCGTCAAGAACTGTGCGGCCTCTTTTTGCCATATATGCCTGTACACCGCCTTTCAGAGAAGATACCTTATATCCTCTCTCCGCCAGGGTGACGGCAGCCGCCATGCTGGTGATGCCGTGTTCGCAGTACAGGATGATCCATTGATCACGATAACGGGACAGACGCCCGAGATTTTCATAGGGAACATGAACGGCGCCGGGTATATGCATCTTACGATATTCCGCGGCGGAACGCAGATCCACCACCACCACGCCGGGCTGAGTCATCCGCCGCTCCAACTCTTCCGCCGATATGGTTTCCGGTCTTTTCATCTTGAAACTCCTTTTTTATTACTATATTCCCGATAAAAAATTTTGTGTTACGCTACAGACAAGTCTGTGCTTTTCCCAAGGAACGCCTGTCGCCAGCCGCAAAGGCCTTGTTTCCAACGGAAAGAGAAACAGCCAGTAGGGGAGCTACTGACTGTTTCAAGGGGAGTATAAATAATTAATAAGGGGTTATTAATTGTAAAAAAGACATCATATAAGACAGATTCTTTTTTACGTTACAATTATAATACATATTTAAATAAAATGCAATAAAAAATGATGAATATTCCCACTGTATTTTGGAATAATAGCATTGTAATTAAAATTTATGACACTGGAGGTAAGAAAATGTCTAAAAATTACAGTTCAGACACCACTGACAAAAACAGAATGAGCAATACTTCCACAAACGAGAGCAACCAGAGCAATGATTGCCACAACAAAAACAGCAAAAACTCCACAGATAAGAACGCCCAGAGCAAAAACTCTCAGAGCAAAAACTCTCAGAACAAAAACAGCTTCTCTGACGAAGCTCAGAACGAGAACTACTAAATCGTTCTGCCGAAAGATTCCCGGTATGTCCGGGAATCTTTTTTTGAAAAACTATTGACAACCCCTACATAAAAGAGTATTATATGACTGTTGTTTGAGAGAACAGCGTGTGCGTGTAGCTCAGCTGGATAGAGCACTTGGCTACGGACCAAGGTGTCGGGAGTTCGAATCTTCTCACGCACGGTAGAAGCTTGCAGTTTCAGACTGCAAGTTTTTTTATTCCCGATTTTTCAAAAAACGTCACGGCAATGAATCCCCCCCACGAAATGACAGATTTTTATCTGCTTTATGCCCAAAAAAGCTGCCGTATTTTGTAACGGCAGCCCTTCAGGGTGAGAAACTATTTATATAGGAATTGAAACCGCGGAAAAAAGTATTTTTCCGATGCCGGTGGGTGATCGTCCGCCATCCGCCTCTTCCCGCAGATCCAATGGGGTTGGTATTTCATGCAGCCGCAAGCGGCTGCCCGGCCGTTCTTCCCGGCTTAAGCCAGAAACGGCTGGATGTCATTGGTAAGAGCTCCCATCTGGTAATAGTCCTCCGGTACTCTGAGCTCCAGTACGCGATTCAAATCGATGGACAGGATACCCATCACAGAGCGTGCATCTACGCTGTATCTACCTGCTGCAATATCCATAGATCCCTCATACTTGGAAATCTGTTTCACAAATTCACTTACTTTTTCAATACTGTTTAACGATAATTGGAATGTTTTCATAATAACGCCTCCTCAAGCCCTAAAAACATCAGTTACCTTCCACGGAAATATATGTCTTTCCGTTTACAAGTGCTACTTTATCAAAAAAAACGCCCGCGATACATCAAATATCTTGGACGTTTTCAAATTTCTTATACATATTTCCGGTTTTTAGGAGCTTTTTATTCCTCTTCCTCTGCATCCTGCAAACTGTAAGTGTCCCTGTACTCTTTAGGAGTCAGTCCGGTAAACTTACGAAACACCGTGCTGAAATGGCTCTGGGAGCTGAAATTCAGCACAAAAGCGATCTCCTGCAAGGTATTAGTCGTATAAATCAGCATACTTCTGGCGGCCTTAACTTTCTCCTCCAGCACATACCGCGTGATCGTTTTGCCTGTGCTCTTATGAAACAGAGAGGAAAGATAATCCGCATTGACGCAAAAATTTGCGGCCATATCGCTGACTTTAATCTCTGACTGCAAATTACGGAAAACATAATCCTTTACCTTTGCCACCAGCGGATGTGGCAGCTCATCCTTTTGATTCTCTTCCACAACCATATCCGCCAGCTTGTATTCTGCTTCCCGCATCACAGCCTCCACCTGCTCTGTCGTCTTCATGGATTCTGCCATGCATATGTAGCTTTCACCGACCGTCAGAGCGTTCTCCGCAGAAATACCGCCTGTGATGGCGGCTCTGCTTGCCAGAGTGATCAGGGAAATCGCTTTATTTTTCGACTGCCGCAGTTGATCGGCCGCCAGAATGCCGCGCTCTCCCACATCCGTCTCCGAAATTACTTTCCGCAGCCCTTCTTTATCCCCTTTGCTGATGCAGTCGAGCTCCCGTCTTTCCATATTGTAAGGCGTGCGGGACGTCTCCTTCTCCTGGTGCATAATGGTTACCTCCACCAGATTCTGCTCCAGACGCTTTTTCATCTCGCTGTTCATAAAATTCTTTTCCCACACATCATCCACAGAAAGCTCCAGCCCGGTAATCATATGAAAAACAGATAACAGTCCGCAGAAAAAAAATTCCCGTGAGCAATAAGATAAACGAAAGCCGTCCGCCGGGTCCAGATGATGGCCCATGATCATTTTCTGATTCAATTCCTTATATACGGGCGTCAGGCTGACGGGCCCGATAATCATCACCCAGCCCAGGTCCATCTGAATCACCGCGCTGATCACCTGGTCGTACTCATAATAAAGATGGGGACAATCCTGCCAGCCATACCCCATAAGCCGCCGAAAAAAATCCGTATCCCGCATGACGGGGTCCTTGTCATCATCCAGTATCCCGTACTTCCGTATCAGGTATCCGCTCTTATCAAATACACGAATCACCGCGTGCATCTGAATCACCGCCTGGCGCAGCACATAGTCCAGATTCACCTCCGCGCCTCTATACTCTTTTACCTCACGCATACATTTCCCCCTTCCCTCCGCTTTATCGTACCATATTCTGATATTTTATGTAAACCGTAAATTAATTTTCCATACATATTTTCTGTTTACTCTTCCCATACTATTTTAAAAATATAATCTTTTGTGACCGTTCAGATACGCCGAACGGTTACATGCCAAAAATCGTAAGCATTTCTCCTGCGGCCCGCACAGCGAATGCGCAGACCCGCCTGCTATACTCACCCTGCAGTTTTTCCAAAGGAGGCTCATTTATGTTTGATTATATTAACCTGGTCTGGCAGACACTGCTATCATTTATCGTACTGTTCATCCTGGCAAAGATGATCGGCTACCGGCAAATTTCACAGCTCAGTCTGTTTGACTACATCAACGGTATTACCATAGGCTCCATCGCCGCGGAAATGGCCACAGAACTGGAGTCCAATCCGATATATCCTCTGGTAGCTATGGTACTCTACGGAATTTTTACCATCATCGTCTCCCGAATGACCGCCAAATCCATCAAGGCTCGACGCTTTATCACAGGCGAACCGGTGATTTTGCTGAACAATGGACTCATCTACAAGAAAAATCTAACCAAAGCCCGGATGAATCTCAATGAGTTTCTGGAAGAATGCCGGATCAGCGGCTATTTTTCTCTGGCAGACTTGCAGACGGCCATTCTGGAGAGCAACGGAAAGATCAGTTTTATCCCCAAAGCCGATAAAAAGCCCCTGACACCGGAAGATATGAACCTGTCACCGGAACAGGAATATCTGAACGCCAACGTGATTCTCGACGGGCATGTTATGGAAAAGAACCTGCGCCATGCAGGAAAAGACAGAAACTGGCTGGATAAGAAACTAAAAGGCTACGGTGTAGGCGGACCTGAGGAAGTCCTGCTGGCCACTCACCAGGCGCCCGACGATCTGCAGGTCTATCCGCAGAACGCGGGCGAAGATCCCTCGGACATTCTGGACTGACCGATATCTGCCAAAAACCGCTCCCTCTGTGATCAAAGACTCGAAAAAGGACTGCCCTTACCGGGCAGCCCTTTCTTTATATGTTTGTCTGTACAAAAACGCCGCTGACGCGGGTCTCCTGTATAAAACACGGAACAATTATGCGCCAACCAGAGATTTTGCCAGCGTAGCTGCGGAAGCAGCATCCTCGGAATATCCGTCTGCACCGATCTCATCGGCAAATGCCTGGGTGATCGGAGCGCCGCCAACCATAACCTTAACATCTTTACGGAAGTCTTCGGCGTTAATAGCGGCAACGGTGTCCCTCAGAGACGGCATCGTGGTCGTCAGCAGAGCAGACAGACAGATAACCTTTGTGTCCGGATTCTCTTTATAAGTCTCAATGATTTTCTCGATCGGAACATCCACGCCCAGGTCGATAACTTCAAAACCAGCGGACTCGATCATCATAGCCACCAGATTCTTACCGATATCATGCAGGTCGCCTGCAACGGTAGCGATGATCAGTTTGCCCAGAGCACCTGTGGAGCCGGAGCCAAGATGGGGTTTCAGAACCTCAACACCCTTCTTCATAGCTCTTGCCGCTACCAGCATCTCAGGAACGAAAATCTCGTTGTTTTTGAATTTCTCACCAACCACGGCCATGGCATCGATCATACCTTTGTTCAGGATTTCATTCGGGTCTTCGCCTGCATCGATGGCTGCCTGTACGGCAGGGCCTACCAGTTTCGCTTTACCTTTTTCGATCAATGCTGCAACTTCATCAATTTTGGACATTTCATTTTTCCTCCGCTTTTTATTTATTTTAAACAGACAGTCCTCATTGCCCGTTTAAATACGTAAAACTATGTATTACTTATTTCTTTACCGGACCGATCAATCCCTCGCGATACGCGTCAATATACTCCATACAGTAATCGTCCAGACCAAGAAGCGCCTCTGTGGCGTAAATCAGGCCCAGCAAATCACGGTTCGTCGGGTCAAGGATTCCGCTGTCAAGACCGGCCTTCATTGCCAGAACGGTGAAGCCCATGTTAATCAGCTTACGAACCGGCAGATTAAAGGAAATGTTACTGATGGCAGCTGTGATATGAATCTCCGGATACTGCTGGCGGATCGTTCCGATCACTTCCTCAATCATGGCGATGCCATCCTCGGATGTACACAACATCTCGATCAGAGGATCAATATGGATGCGGCTCGGAGCAATACCGTACTCTTTAGCCTTCGCCATCAATTTGTCAAATACTTTCAGCCTGTCCGCCGCACATTTCGGAATACCGGTATCATCGGACAGCAGGGCGATCACTTCCCATTTCGTATCAGCGATAGCCGGGAACAGCACGTCCACCTTATCGCCCTCCATGGAAACGGAATTGATCAGGCCCTCTCGTTTGCAGTACGGGAATACTTCCTGCAATACTTTGGGGCTGGGGCTGTCCACAGAAATCGGAAGATCCGTAACTTCCTGAATACAATCGATCATCCACTTTAAGGTCTCAACCTCCACATCCTCCTCTACGGATGCGCAGCAGTCGATGTATGTGGCGCCCGCTTCGGCCTGAGCAACGGCCCTTGCCTTGATAAACTCCGCGTCACGCTCGGCAATCGCTTTTGCCACAGACGGGATAGAGCCGTTGATCTTCTCACCAATAATAATCATTGCGCAAAAACCTCCTAAACAATATATGGCTATCATAGCACAAAACTTTTCCGTCGTAAATAAAAATCTAAGATTTTAGAAATCTTTTTTATTCTTTTCTTACAGGTGCTTTGTATGATTCGCACATATTAGGTTAGACTAACATTTTTTTAGCTTACACCCCGTCGGTCAAAAACATAAGTTCATCCAGATAAGTATCGTTAAAATCCGGATCGGCCGCCAGCTCAAGGAACTCCACCTGACGAATCAACCCGTCGCAGCGATCATATTCGGCCTCATTGAGCACGGATATTTTAGCGCCCTCACCGGCCGCATTGCCAATCATACGTATTTTGCCCGATAGTTCCTGAGGAATCAGCCCGATCCGACAGGCGCTCTCGGCACGCATATAATTACCGAATGCCCCGGCAATCATCACTTCCTCAATGCCGGAAACCGGAATGCCCATCTTACCGCACAGCAAGATCACGCCGGCAGCTATAGCGGCTTTAGCCTGCTGTACCTCGCCGATGTCTTTCTGGCTGATATAAACGTTTTCCGTAATGGAAAACGCATTTTTACCACCAATCTTGATAATCCGGTCCTTATTGGCCAGCGCATGTTCGCTTTCCAGCTCATCCGGGTCCATCAGGCGGCCTGTATCCTCCAAAAAGCCCTCTTCCAGCAGCATAGCCACCGCGTCCATCAGACCGGAGCCGCAGATACCGACAGCCTTGGCTCCCCCGATCGTACTATAGACCACCTGCCCGTCTTCTATATGAATATGATCCACCGCTCCCAGCGCGCCCCTCATACCGCATTCAATCTTCGCCCCCTCAAAAGCCGGGCCGGCGGCGGTGGAACAAGTGATCATTCTATCCCTGTTGCCCAGCACCATCTCGCCGTTCGTGCCTATATCAATCATCAGAGACATTTTCTCCCGGTGGTCAAAATCCGAGGCCAGCAGACATCCCACCGTGTCGGCCCCCACGAATCCCGCAATATTGGGCAGCATCAGCACCCGTCCCTCGGGATGAATGGCAAGATCTACCTCTGAAGCTTTGAGAATCATACTCTCCCGGGAAGCCGGGTTGTAGGGAGCATGAACCAGAGAATCCGGAGATATATTCAAAAACAGATGATTCATACAGGTATTGCCCACAATCGCCGCCTGCCAGATATCTGTCCGGTCAATGCCTTCCTTTTCGGCCAGCTCTCCCAGCATCTCGTCCAGCGCCCTGCGGATCACCCTGCTCATCTCGTCGCCGCTCCCCGCTTTCAGCACATAATCACTCCGGGCAATCACATCCGCCCCAAACTGAGACTGCGGATTCAGCCGGCTGGCCACACACCTCTCATTTCCGCTGGCGCCGTCCAGCAGATAACCTACCACCGAAGTGGTTCCGATATCAAAAGCCGCCAAATACAGTTTCTTTCCCGGCTCCGCCAGGGCAAGCACCGTGTTTTTACACAGAATGGCGTCTCCTCTGTAATCATGACTTTCCATAAAGGCATAGATTCCGGAAATCACCGCCGGGGACGCCGTAAATTCCTCTATGTTCCTGCCTGTGGACCGTGCAAGCGCCATCTTCAAAAGTTCCCACTCGGAATAGCTCTCGCCCACTTTACATCGCTCCATCTCCACGGCCACGGACTGAACCATGGGCATAACCGGAATGTCTCTCTCTATTCCCTCAGTCAGCAGACTGTGCCCGGTAGCCTTTAATGAAGTGTCCACCTCCATGTCACAGTCAACGCGGATCTGGCACGCTTTCTGCACGCCATGGTATTTTTCGCTGCGTACCTTCACCAGACACTTCCCACAGGTTCCCCGTCCCCCGCACGGCGCGTCCGGCGCCGCCTGAGCCCGAATCAGCGCATCCAAAAGAGTCTCCGCATCCGTCGCTTGAAAACTCCATTTTTCTTTCATTAACACAATTGTATATTCAGCCATGGTTCTCCTCCGTTTTTTTGTTTATATTTTAACACAGCCCTCTAGGAAATACCATGTCTATTGTACAATAATAAATAGTATTAAAACTACTCTCCCCGCTGTCTCACCAGGATCATGGCCGAACGCGGAGCCATCTCCAGCGTAATCATACCGCCGATCACCTCGTAATCCTCCTGCTCCATCGTATAACCGATGGCATGAGTATACAGTACACGGCGCATGCTGGTGTTGCTGGTGCGGCTGATGCCCGCCTCCCAGACGCCAATCTCCACGGTGACCGTCTCGTTCCGATTGTTGACTGCCACCAGGATCTGCTCATCCATGGTAAACCGTACATACTGAAGAATATTGTATTTCTGCTTCAGCAGCTTAATCGATCCCTTCTGCAGCGCTTTGTAACTTTTGTGGATACGGATGGCATCCCGGTAATATCCAATTAGTTTCCGATCCTCATGCCCCCAGGGATAGGGGCGACGATTATCCGGATCTGTATAACCGCAGACGCCTGCCTCGTCGCCATAATACAGTGTGGGCGCGCCTGGCCAGGTCATCTGCACCGCCACGGCGGCCCGCAGGACGGCTTTATTTACATTTTCCTCCGCCGAGCGGGAGCCCAGATGCGTCATGCGCCCCGCCCGGTGGTTCGTTCTGGTCAGAAAACGCGAGTGATCATGATTGTCCAGTTCGTTCATCGCCGTCTGCAGAGACGGGTTGTAAAAAGCGGCCATATGATGACGCATGGCGCTGTCGAATGCTTCCGTATTGCCCAGCATATCTACCCGATAATCATCGCTATGCTTTTCCATTCCCGTAAAAAACCAGGATATGGGCTCCATAAACGCATCATAATTCATGACCGTATCCCACTCGTCTCCCTGCAGCCACGGTCTGGCGTCGCCGTAATGCTCCGCCAGGATCAGCGCATTGGGATTGGCCTCCTTCACCACCTGCCGGAATTTCTTCCAGAACTGATGATTGTACTGCTCTTTATAGCCCAGATCCGCCGCCACATCCAGACGCCAGCCGTCCGCGCTAAACGGCGGCGACACCCATTTCTTTGCCACCTGGAGAATATATTCCTCCAGCTTTTCAGAGGCCTCATAGTTCAATTTAGGCAGCGTCTCATGGCCCCACCAGCCGTCATAAAATTCATTGTAGGGCCACTCATGCTCATTATTAAATTTGAAGAAAGACCGGTACGGACTGTCCGCCGACACATAGGCGCCCTTTTCATAACCGTGCTGGTGTTCATAAAGCCGCTCCCTGTCCAGCCATTTGTTAAAAGAGCCACAGTGGTTGAATACACCGTCCAGAATCAGCTTCATTCCACGCTCATGGAGTTTCTCAATCAGCGTAATCAAAAGCCGGTTGCTGGCCTCCAGATTCTCCCTGTCCGTCACTCGGATGATGTAGCGCTGCGCATTTTCATTGCTCATCTCCCAATCTTCCAGATACCGTCCCTCATCCCGCACAATTTTCCCAAAATGGGGGTCCACATAATCATAGTCCTGTATATCGTATTTGTGATTGGAGGGCGAGACAAAAATTGGATTCAGGTACAGCACATCCACTCCCAGATCCTGCAGATAGTCCAGCTTATCAATAATACCCTGCAGGTCGCCACCGTAAAAATTCTGTACATCCATGGCCTCGGGAAGTCTGTCCCAATCCTCCACGCGCCGCACTTTGCAGCCCACATAATTATATTCATTGGTCTGTACATCATTGGCCGGATCGCCGTTACAGAACCGATCCACAAATATCTGGTAGAATACCGCGCTCTTCGCCCAGTCCGGCGTATGAAATCCAGGCACAATCCCGAAAGAATACTGCTCCTGCAGATCCCGGGTTACGCCCAGCTTGTTATAATAGCAGCGGACCCGTCCTGCGCAGATTTCAAAATAATAGAGCACCTTCTCCTCTCCCACCATAAGATCCGTGGTGTAATAGTCAAACCCGTCCAAAGACTCCAGCAGCCTCATTCGCTGCCTGGTAGAACCGCTGATCAGATAAACGTCATCCACATTCCCTTTCAGGGTACGGAAACGTATCGTCACCGCCTGATTCGGCTCCGGCTCCGCCGGTATACGGAAATTCTCTGTCTCGTCACTGTAAAGTGCATAACGACTGAACAGCGGTCTCATATTATCAATATATTTCGTTTTTAATTCCGGAAATTGAACCATATATGCCTCCATTAGCGCACTTTCGCGCCTCTTCTGCCTGCCAAAAGACAGGTATCCCCATTTTATCTCACCTGCCCTCTCACTTCAAGCAGTTTTTTGCCCATTATCCGACGGCAAAAGCACTAAAAAGACAGCTTCTGTTACAAAGCTGTCTTTTCGGAGAAGGTATCTCTCTTATGGGGTGTAGCAAAAACCATATAATGTATTGGGGGTTTTTACAAGTGCTATTATAGCCCGACACACAATAAAAGTGTGCACAAACTTCACAAATTTTGTATTTTATTTCTATCCATTTTCACTAACAGGCTGAGGGTCGCCGGTAAAAAGAGCTTCAAACTCTTCTCTCCCGATTTTCTCTTTGGCAAGCAAAAGCTCTGTACAGCGATGAAGTACATACTCGTATTTGCTCACGATCTCCTTCGCTTTGGTATAACACTGGCCGATGATCTCACGTACCTCAGAATCAATAGAGGCGGCAGTCTCCTCGCTGAAACCTCTGTCATGGGCCAGATCCCGTCCGATGAATACCTCATTGGAATCATCCCCGTAGGCCACCAGGCCCATCCTGGAGGACATGCCGTAGCGGGTCACCATGGCTTTGGCGATGGACGTGGCCTGCTTGATATCCTGGGAAGCGCCGGTGGTGATATCGTCGAAAATCAATTCCTCGGCCACACGACCGCCTAGGCAGACCATAATATGCTGCATCATTTTACCACGGGTATTGAACATCTCATCATTCTCAGGCAGGGGCATCGTATAACCGGCAGCGCCCATACCGGTGGGAATAATGGAAATCGTATAGACCGGCTCCATATCCGGCAGCACATGAAACAGGATTGCATGACCGGTCTCATGGTAGGCCGTGATCCGTTTCTCCTTGTCGGAAATCACCTTGCTGCGCTTTTCCGTACCGATTCCTACCTTAATAAATGCAGTCTTAATATCGCCCTGGTTTAAATAACCCCGCGCCTCCCTGGCCGCGTGGATAGCCGCCTCATTAAGCAGGTTCTCCAGCTCCGCACCAGTGAATCCGGCCGTGGTCTGGGCAATCTGTTTTAAATCCACATCGTCTCCCAGAGGCTTCCCTTTGGCATGGACCCGGAGGATTTCCTCCCGTCCCTTCACATCCGGCGCTCCCACCGCCACCTGACGGTCAAATCGTCCCGGACGCAGAATAGCCGGGTCCAGAATATCCACCCGGTTGGTGGCAGCCATGACGATGATGCCCTCGTTAACGCCGAAGCCGTCCATCTCCACCAAAAGCTGGTTCAATGTCTGCTCACGCTCATCGTGTCCGCCTCCCATACCGGTTCCTCTACGACGGGCCACCGCGTCAATTTCGTCGATAAAAATGATACAGGGGCTGTGCTTTTTTCCCTCCTCAAAAAGGTCGCGGACGCGGGAGGCGCCCACGCCCACAAACATTTCCACAAAATCCGAACCGGAAATACTGAAAAAGGGGACCCCTGCCTCACCGGCCACGGCTTTCGCCATCAGCGTCTTACCTGTTCCGGGAGAACCTACCAGTAACACGCCCTTAGGAATACGGGCGCCTACGCGGGTATATTTCTGAGGACTTTTCAGGAAGTCCACGATCTCTTTCAGGTCTTCCTTCTCTTCGTCCAGTCCGGCCACATCGCCGAATGTGACCTTTTTATCCTTATCATCAGAAAGCTTGGCACGGCTTCTGCCGAAATTCATCATTTTGGCGTTACTGCCTCCGCCGCCCATGGAGCGATTCATGAAGAGCATTACCACCAGTACCACGGCCAGCGACAGCAGCACAGGCAGCAACACGTTCGTCATAATGCTGTCTTTCGGCACGTCCTCCACCACATAGGCCACTTTCTTGTCCCTCAAAAGCAGCTCAACCTCCGACACATTGCTGACACAGAAGGCTCCTTCTCCCCCGTCTGTCAGCGCCACGTGTACCTTGCCCGTCGGGACCTGCCTGTTCTGCTCGATAACAGCCCTCTCAATCCTCGATTCATTCAGGTCATTCACAAACTGCTGATACGTATATCCCGTACTTGTCGAAAGATTTGTGGACAGGTACATAAACAGTCCGACCAGAAAAATAGAGATTAAAAAGTATATACCGAAACCTCTTGATTGTTTTCCCACTGAATTGTTACTCCTTTATGATTTGTAAAATATAACGGTTTGGCAGCACACCGAAGATATCTCTCGGACTTCACCGGACAATGATTATCTATTCTGTCTCTTCCGGCTGCAGTACGCCGATATAAGGAAGATTGCGATATTTCTGGGCATAATCCAGGCCGAAGCCCACCACAAACTCATCCGGGATGTTGAAGCAGACATAATCCGCCTTTACATCGGTAATCCTTCTCTCCGGCTTGTCCAGCATACAGCACAGACGCATACTCGCCGGACGGCGGTCCTTAAGCACCTTCATCAGATAGCTCAGGGTACGCCCCGTATCCACAATATCCTCCACGATCAGCACATCCCGATCCTGCAGCGGCTCGTCCAGATCCTTGATGATCTTGACCACTCCCGAGGATTTAGTACTGTTACCATAGCTGGAGACGGACATAAAGTCCATGGTCACCGGTATGGTCAGACGCTTGGCCAGCTCACAGGAAAAAAAAACGCTGCCTTTCAATATACCCACCAGATGAATACACTTCCCCTCATAATCCCGATTGATCACGGACGCCAGATCATCCAGTTTTTTCGCCACTTCATCCTCGCTCAACAATACAGAAATCTTATCGCTCATCCTCTTCATCCCCTGTAATTTCTATTTCTAAAACTCTTCTGGTACTTCCGGTGATCTGACATGCGGCGCTCATACGCTCTCCGATGATCCAGAGAACCTCCCTGTCATCGGCCACCAGCCATAACATGTCTCTTTGGTGTCGGGGGATCTTGCAGTCGATCAAAAAATCTTTCAATTTCTTATGATGCCCCGCAGCGTCAATCGCTATTCTGTCACCGGGCCTGCGCCTCCGTAAAACAAGACTACCAGATATTCTATCACAATCCAACCACTTCGTATACTTTTTTCGCGGAAAATTCACGGGATTTCCCTGTAAAATCCTGAAAGTGAACCGTTTCCCGTCCACAAAGAAGGTTCCGGGAACCGTAAGAGGGATACACTTGCCGGCATTATCCCCGGACTGCATGATTTTCTCCCTGTCCCGGGATACAAGCACCAGCCGCCCCGCCTCCTTCCAGGCTTTCACACCATAGGGCAGATCCGCCCGGCGGCCACAGGAACCAGAGAGAAGATCCGCCAGAATCTTTATATGATCTGCCGACAGGTCGCGGGCAGATCCGCCCGTTTCCTGCAGAGCGCGATACAGTATCCGTCGTCCCATAAAAGGCGCCTCGTTGAGAAGCTGCTCCGATACCGTCCGCCGCCCACAGGACGACGCCACATAGGCGGGATACAGCCGCCTTTCCGCGTCGGCCGCATAGGCTTCCGCTTCCCGAAACTCCAGGGCGGCCGCCGCCAGATGAGCTGCCGCGCGGCTGTTAACGCGCTCCTCCAGAAGGGGAAGAATCTGCTGTCGGATACAGTTTCTCGTATAGTCCGTCTCTGCATTTGTCTCGTCCTCACACCAGGAAATCTCCCGCTTGGCCAGATACCTCTCAATTTCCCGGCGTCCTACGCAGAGCAAAGGACGAATCACCCGTCCGTTCACCGGGCGAATGCCTCCTGCGCCTTTCAGGCCGCTGCCCCGGACAAGCTGAAACAGTACCGTTTCCGCCTGATCGTCCCGGTGATGGGCCACCGCTATGCAATCCCCGCCCCACTGTCTGCACCACTGCTCCAATCGAAAATAACGGATATCCCGCCCCGCCTCCTCAACGCTCTTTCCCTGCTCCCGGGCAAGCCGATCCACCTGCTCATGGTATACCCGACAAAACACCTGCCTCTCCTCACAGAAATGTCTCACATACGCTTCATCCCTGTCGGCGCTCTCTCCCCGCAGCCCATGATGTACATGCACGGCAGAAACTTCCAGCTGCCAGTCCCTGCGCATATCGCACAAAACATCCAGCAGGCACAGAGAATCCGCACCTCCGGATACCCCTGCGACCACCCGGCTCCCCGGCTCCAGCATATGATGTTCCCTGATAAACGTTTCCACCTGTAATCTCATCCGGCCGTTCCCTCTGCTCTCGCCCTTCACATTTTTCAAACCTGCCAGGACACGGCGGCGTCCGGGCATATCCGGTTCCTATCTACTTCTGCCACATCCCCGCCACCAGCACGGTCATATCATCGGCGGCAACAAACTGACACAGATGCAGTACTTTCTCCAATATACGACGGCTCAACTCCGCCGGAGTACCGCCTGTCGTATGTAAAATAATCTCCTGCATCAGCGGCGTCTGCCGCTCCGGGGGCAGCGCTTCCAGCACGCCGTCCGTAACCATGACCACATAATTGCCGGGAAACAGCTTTTTACGGGCTTTTTCATAATCTGACCGCATCTGCAGACCCGGAGCCATACCTGGCAGACTGACGCACTCCACATACTGCTCCCGGAAAATAAAAGAAGTGGAGGCCCCCGCCTTCAAAAACTCGCACATCCCCGTATAAAGATTCACCTGGCAGATATCCATAGTCGCATAGGATTCATCATCACATTTGATCAGAGACGCCGTATTAATCATATGAAAAGCCGTCTCTTTGGTAAATCCGCACTCCACAAGCTCCTCCAGGAGATTCAGCACATGTTCGCTGGTCTGTTTGGCCACGGGCCCGGAGCCCATGCCGTCAGACAGACACAAAAATGTCTGTCCCTGTCCCTGCAGCACCCCGTAGCTGTCTCCGCACACGGTCTCGCCATCCTTCATCCGCCGGGATACCCCGTACAGAAGTTCATAGCTTACATCCTCCGTAAAAGCAAAAAGCTGATATTTTTCTCCAGCAAACAACTTCTGATTTTTTTCCGGCACCAGCTTCCGCCCCATCAGCCCGGACAGAGCCCTGGCGATATCCTGCGTAGACACGGTTCTGCCGTTTTTCGTCCGCATGGAGACAAACAATCGTATCCTGTGATCTCCCTGCTCGCAGAGCCAGGCCTGTCCCGTCACCAGGCCGTGGCGGTAAGCATAACCCCTGAGCCGTTTCATCTGATTTTCCGTAAGCGGCTGAAACTGCTTGATTTCCCTGGCTGTCTGCTGCATCATATGGGAAATCTCACGAAGCTGCATAGCCGAGGACAGACGTACATCTACCATACGCTGCTGCCAGAAATTTTCCCGATAGTGTTCCCGGACGCAGAGTTCCAGAATACCTGCCGTTTCCCTTCCCCGGCTGCAAAAGCCCAGCCATTCGCCCATATGACTGTCAAATTGTTCTCTCTGATCATCAGCCAGAAGCCGGGCCATCTCCTCAATACAGGCCTGCCTGCGGTGCATACCGGACTGCTCGCAGGCAGCCAGATAACCGCAGTCCCGGCAGCTTTTTTTATAAAACCTATCCCATATCTGTTTCTCCGTCTGTCTCTCCCCGGTACTTCCTGTGGGAGGCAATTCGTAAAAGGCGTCTGCCAGGCTGTGAAAAGCCTCCGCCTTCAGCTGAATATCCCTGTCCTGAGGAACCTCCCTGACCCATAGCTGTTCCCGCTTTCCAAAAACAGATTTTGCCATGTCCCGGGCGATCAGTAGTGCACCTGCCGCGAGCATGGCAAAGATTAGCTGCTGCATAATATCGACCCCCTGTTGGTTAATCAGGGCTATTATACATGGGCCTACCTGAAAAAACTGTCAAAATCAAGTAGCGAATTTCAGAATTTTCTCTATTTTCCTGTTACTGTTCTTTAAAAATCGTCTCGTTGTCATAGACAAGGCCTATTTTCTCATGGGCAATCTTCTCCACATACTCGTCGCTGTCCATGTATTTTTTTTCTTCTTCGATCTTTTCTGTCCGGCCCTGTTCTTCCTCAATCTCCGCTTCCAGGCCCGCAATCACCTCATTGTTCGCCTTTATTTTCTGTCTCAATCCGGCGTTCATCACGCAGATCACCGCCAAAAGCACGCACATGACAGCCATGATACACAACATAGCCGCCACGTTCTGCTTTCTATGCCTTCTTCCGCCTGCGTTTTTCCGATTGCCGTTTGCTTTTCCCATTCTTCGTCTGTTCCCCTCTGTGATCCTTTGTCGCTGCCGCCCACCGACGACATAGTTGCAGTTTAACTCTTTTACATCCATTTTTCAACCATTTTATGAGTTTGCACACCTGCAGCCTGCATTTTCCGCACAAACCGGTAAATGCGGCAAAACCTCTTCCTCCAACCCGGACTATGAGAGGACTGGCTGTCCGCTGGTACAGCCACGCGCCGAAACATACGGCAACAATCTCAAAAAAACGCAGTTTTCCCTGATAATAGTAAATCAAAAACTCAAAAAAAAGCAGTCCCGCGCAAATCCAGAATACCAGATCCTCTCTGTCTACCCACTCTTTCCTGTGGGAAATTCCCTTTCTGAAAATGCGCAGGCCGTCATATGCCACACCCATAACCACGCCCAAACCGGCCGTCCGAAGAAACAGCATGATTTCTGTGGCCACATTTCCCGCTACATTCACCGGAACATTTTCTGCAGCAAGTGTCTGCCGGCATCTGCCGCCTTCTTACTCTTGCTGTATTGTATACTGGTGACCTGGCCGGTGAGCTGCACGCTGCCGGTTTCCAGCGACAGCTCACCGATATGCAGGTCACTCCCCTTAATGGTCAGGTTCCCGCAATCTGTCTCCAGGCGGATCAGTTCCGTGTCGAAAGACAGCACCTCCCGCACACCGCTGATCTGCCCTTCCCGGCAGTTGTTCAGGCATAGCTCATGCCCCCGGTTACTCTGTTGCGCCGCCATAGGCCTCCCAAACCGTCTGTTTAACCCTATTATATGAAAAGTCCGGCCTGTTCAGTACTTTTGTCTTTCAGATGCTTTCTGCCTGACCGTGCGGATACCGATCATATATAGCGATACATATCGGCAGCCTCTTCTTTGCGCACCGTATCCGCCACTTTGAGGATCTCTGCCTTCACCGTCCTGGTACCAAACTGGATCTCCAGGACATCGCCGGCCTTGACCACCGCTGAGGCTTTTGCCTGTTTACCGTTCACCAGCACGCGCCCTGCCGTACAGGCCTCGTTGGCCACAGTCCTTCGCTTGATCAGACGGCTCACCTTTAAAAACTTGTCCAACCGCATATGCTTTTCCTTCCTTTATAAAAACTGATCCGTAAAAAAAGGAACTGTCACCAGTTCCTTTTTATCCCTGCTTATTTATTGACAAGATCTTTCAGTGCTTTTCCGGCTTTAAACTTCGGCGTCTTGGACGCCGCAATCATAATCGTTTCTCCAGTCTGGGGATTCCTTCCCTCTCTGGCTGCCCGCTCGGATACCTCAAATGTGCCAAAGCCTACGATCTGCACCTTTTCACCTTTCTGCAGTTCCTCGGAAACCACATCCTCGAATGCTTTTAACGCTGCCTCCACGTCTTTTTTGGGTAGCTCCGTTTTCTCCGCCATGGCTGCAATCAATTCAGTCTTGTTCACGGGTATTCTCCTCCTGTCTCTCTTATACTCATATATTTTTTCCATTTCAGAAAATTACAACAACACTATTTATATACCCGCAAGGAGCATTTGTCAAGGAAAAGTCCCGTATTTTATGGCTTTTTAGAAAAATTACAGAATTCCCCGATTACATCATCTGATCAGCCATTGCAAGGACCGCCGCGCCCAGAGCCGCGGACTTCTGATCGGCATCTTCCAGGGAGTTTCCTTTCACGCCATAATAGAATTTTACCTTGGGTTCTGTGCCGGAAGGCCTTACGCATACCCAGGCATCATCGTTCAGATCATAGTACAGCACGTTAGAGGCAGGCAGGCCCGTGGCGCTCACCTCCCCTGTAACCGCATTGGTGATGGAATCCGCTTTGTAGTCCCTGTAGGCCTGCACAGTGTAATCACCGATGGTTTTCGGCGGATTCTGGCGCAGCGTATTCAGGATAGCCTGAATCTTCTCCAGCCCCTCGATACCCGCCAGAGTGATGGACTTTATATCCTCCTTATAGTAGCCATACTCCTCATACATATCCAGCATGGCGTCCCAGAGAGTTTTGCCCTGGGTTTTGTAGTATGCCGCCGCCTCACAGAGCGCCATGGTGGCCACAATGGCATCTTTGTCCCTGGCATGGGTGCCGATCAGGCAGCCGTAACTCTCCTCAAAGCCGAACAGATAGGTACCCACACCGGTGGTCTCATACTGCAGGATCTGCTGACCGATATATTTAAAGCCCGTCAGTACTTCTTTAAATCCGATACCATAGCCCCTGGCAATGGCGGCGGCCAGATTGGAAGATACGATGGTCGTGATCAGCATCCCGTCCTTGGGCAGGCCTTTTAAAGCCTTTCTCTGACCGATCTCATAGTTTGCCAGCAGGCAGCCCGACATATTTCCGGTCAGGCAATGGTACTCGCCATTCTTGTCCCTGACCCGCACGCCAAGACGGTCCGCGTCGGGATCTGTGGCCAGCACCAGGTCCGCTTCCATCTCTTCGGCCATCTTCAGACCCAGAGTAAAGGCCTCGTCGGACTCGGGATTCGGATAGCTGACCGTGGGGAACTCTCCGTCGGGCAGTTCCTGTTCCGGCACCACATAGACATGCTCAAACCCGAGCTCCTTCAGTACTCTCCGGGCCGGGATATTGCCCGTACCATGCAGAGGCGTGTAAATGATTTTCATATCCTTCGCCGCTTCCCGGATCGCGTCCATGTGCAGCACCTGACTTTTCAGCTCCTCGATGTACGGATCGTCCACATCCGCGCCGATGACCACGTACAGGCCGGCGGCAACGGCGGCATCCTTATCCATGGTCTTTACTTCATTGTAATCCGTGACCTTTTTCACCTCATCCATAATTCCCGTATCATGGGGCGGTGTGATCTGAGCGCCGTCCTCCCAGTATACCTTATAGCCATTATATTCCGGCGGATTATGGCTGGCCGTGATATTGATACCGGCAATACAGCCCAGCCTGCGAACCGCATAAGACAGCTCCGGCGTAGGCCTTAAGGATTCAAAAATGTAGGCTTTGATCCCGTTGGCCGCCAGACACAAAGCCGCCTCGGTGGCAAATTCTGGGGACATACGGCGGGAATCATAGGCGATCGCCACACCCTTTTCCTGCCCGTTCACCGCGGCAATATAGTTTGCCAGCCCCTGCGTCGTCTTGCGAACTACATAAATGTTCATACGGTTTGTTCCCGCGCCGATGACACCGCGCAGACCCGCCGTACCGAACTGGAGATCCATGTAAAAACGTTCCTTGATCTCGTTCTCATCATCGGCTATAGCCCTAAGCTCATCCTTTGTTTTTTCGTCAAAATAAGGATTCTGTAACCACGACTCATAGATTTCCTTATAATCCATGTATTCCTACCTCCTGCGTTTTCTATATCCCAGAGCATCTCCCGGATATCTCGTCACCATTATATACCATATTACTGAAAAAATAAATCCGAAAAGAGGAAATTTATAAAATACTGCCAATTATCCTGCTGTTTCAGGATTTTATGTATTTTTTCCATGTTTTTCCTGGGCGGTATGCTTTTCGAGCTCTGCATATAGTAATTGACTAACTTCCAGCTCTTCCAGGGATAGGACAGACGCAGCATCAGGTCTGTGATATCCATTTCGTCCAGAGGACGGATGGCGCTGTACCAGCGCACCATATGAACGCCGAGGTGGCGGTTCCAGTCATTTTTCTCCAGAATCTTACGCATGAACTGATAGAGATCGGCCGTAGTCCGGTCAAAATTCCAACGGCCAAATCCGGTAATCACCGTCTGATTACCGGAAAACAGGACGTTGTGCTGCGTATAGTCGCCATGACATACGGGCGCCTCGCCGGGTTCTCCCGCCTGACCTGCCCCGTGCTCCGCCATGCGCGCCACAGCCTCCTCACCCTGACGGATCATTTCATCAATCCTGGCATACAGGGTCTCCTCGAACACATTCTTACTTTTCTTTCTGCGCAGGTAAGTGGCCGCACGCCTGATCTCCCGGTTGTGACGGCAGCACTCGTCATAAAGCGACGGCGGAGCATACTGTACCTGATACGGGATCTGCACCGCATTATGTAACCGGGCCAGGGTTTCCGTACCTCTGCGAATATCCTGTCTGGCATGGGTATCGCACTCCCTGGCTTTGTACCAATTGCGCAGAATATAGACTGTACCGGCCCTATCGCAGCTGTACAGCTCCCCTTCCTGATTGGGAAGCAGGAGGTCGGTGAGAGCCACGCCCCCGTCTTCCGCCCTCTCCTGTATCAACTTCTGCCAGATAAGTTTTTGCACAGATCCAGTGTACTCCTGCAGGATTTTTAATCCCTCCCCTGTATCGCATATCCAGGAACCACGCCCCCGGATCAGGTTATCCGTCTGAATGCCGTACTGCTCCAGTACTTCAAGTTCATATCGATACAAGCCTGTTCCCCCTTTTCTCTTTTCCATTGCGTATTAATGTATGAAAAAAAGGAGGAAAATAGAAGAGAAATTGTTTACGGCTGCCCGCTATTTGCTCAAAGCCGTATCCTTTCTGTCTTTATTTTTTTCAGATACAGATCAAATTGCTCTCTTCCGCACATCTGCGTTCCCTCCAGCACCAAAGAACCGGCGGAAGCAGCCATACCGTATCGCAGCATTTCCTGCATTGGCAGCCCTTTTTCCATGGCAACGCACATTCCGGCCACCATGGAATCCCCGGCTCCCTGTATACCTTTTACTTCCAGATCCAGCCCCGGCGCAAAATAGGCATCCTGTCTGTCACAGATCACAGCGCCCTCTTTTCCCAGAGAAACACACACAATCTCTACCCCGCGGCCTGTAATTTCCCGGGCAAGACTGCACACTTCCTCCTTTGTGCTGCAGCTGCTTCCGAAAGTGGTCTGGAGCTCATACAGATTCGGCTTGATCAGATACGGCGAAGCGTTTACTCCCTCCTGCAGAAGATCTCCCTCCGCATCCAGGATTACCTTCACCGGAAATTCCGCCAGCTCTTCTATCAGTTCCCGGTAAATTCCCGTGCCGACGCCCACAGGGACGCTGCCGGCAATCACCACTGCGCTGCTTTTTGCCGCATGCCTGCGAACCACCTTTTTTAAATGCAGAATATCCTCGTCCGTTACTTTCCCTCCGGATTCATTAAATTCCGTGAGCGTCTGTTTTTCCCGGTCCAGTATTTTGGTATTCGTCCTCAATTTCCCGTTAACCATCACAAATTCATAGGGAATACCGTAAAACATCAGTGTCTCTTCCAGTTCTTTTCCGTTCTCATTATAATTGAATCCCAGACATTCTGTTCCGCATCCCAGCCGTCTGACGGCAATGCACACATTGATCGCCTTGCCCGATACGTCGCTTCTGGTCTGCAGCACCCTGTTCAGGCCCCCGTACCGGAATGCGGAAACAGACATACTTTTATCAATACATGGATTAAGATTTATGGTCGTTATCATAAAACCCCCTGCGCACTATATCTGCCAAATTCCCATACTGTGTCAACAAATGCCTGTACATTTTCTACCGGAACATCGTATTGCGTATTATGTATCGGGGAAAACACACAGCCACCCCCGGGCATCAGCGCCTCCAGGCGCTGTTTTACCTGCTCACGTACTTCTTCCGGTTTTCCGTGGGGATAAATACTCTGGCTGTCCACTCCCGCTCCCCAGAATACCAGTTTATCGCCAAATTCCTTCTTAAGCTCCACAGGGTCCATATTCATCGAATTGGCCTGTATGGGGTTCAGGATATCACAGCCCGCCTCAATAAAATACGGAATGATATGCCGGATGGAACCGCAGCTGTGGAACATCGTTTTGGCATCAGAATGATGATGTACACAGTCGCACATTTTCTTATAATTTGGCATATAAAGGTCCTTAAAAATCGACGGGCTGAACAGTTCGCCGTTCTGCGTACCAAAATCCGTAGTTGAAATCAAAATCGTGTCGATATAAGGGCCCACAGCCTGAAGATACATGCACATATTTTCAACGGCCGCCTCCGCCGCAATACCCAGTATTTCTCCGGCATACTCCGGCTCTTCCGCCAGAATACAGAGCCATTCGGTAAACGGATGCCCGGCAAAAATACCCGTAGTCCCTAATTTTCCCTTCAATGCCCCGCCGTGAACCGAGTATTCGGTATTTTCAAACAGAAACTTTGCCTGCCTTTCCAGAAGCCGCAGTTCCTCATCTGAATACATGGGGATAGAGCGGCGGAATTTCTTCCCATCCATAAATACGATATCTTTCATGATATCCAGGGGCGGATTGGGCAGTCGTTCAAAATAGCCGCCGTCCGCCGCCATATTGGCCGAATGTATGCCGTTTATATCATACAGGGCGATATCCCCCTTCTCATTAACGCTGTATGTAAAATCCCCTGGCATCAAAATGCTGTTGCCTGCCGTATTGACCCAGATCTTCCAGTCCGCATTTTTATATCCCCAGGTTTCATACAGATTTTCCAGCTGGATCACGTCGCCGTGAAGCCAGCGAAGGACCGGCTCATCTACCCGGGCCAGCATCTGAAACTGGTCATAACATTTGGGGGGCTCCACGTCCAGGCCCAGATACCTGCCGATTTTGATATATTCGTCCACATGAATACCCGTTACCTTCGTGCCGCCTATGTCAATCGGCACTCTGTCCGGTTCCTTATGCCTGATCGCCGCCCGGATTCGCTCTCTTGATGTCATGTATTTTCCTCCTCCGTTTTCTTCGCGTACGCATACATGGCGTCCATGATGATACTGACCGACACGGCGCCCGGATCGGGAATCCCAACGGAATAATCCCCATAAGCTTCCGCCCGGCCTTTGCGCGCGCTGTAATCTTTCGTCTGCTCCATACCTTTCTCCGCGGCGTCCCTGGCCGCTTTCAGAGCGGCAGACAGTGTATCGCCTCTTTTTTCCGCCGCAAGCAGCGCCTCCACGGCCGGTCCATAGCTGTCGATCATCGTCTTGTCGCCCCGCCTGTCCCCGCCCCGCTTTTGAATATTGTCCAAAGACCTTTTCATCATGGGCGCAAGTTCTTTCAGTGACAGGGTATCCGTCAGAGGTACCGCGCCGCAGCCACTGATAAACATCGTCCCAAAGATCACTCCCGAAGCGCCGCCCATGGCGTCCAGCAGCGTCATCCCCACTTCTTTGAACAGGGCGTTGACAGAAACCGCCTCCATCTTCGGCAGCTGTTCTTTAACTGCGAGAAAACCTCTCGCCATACCGATCCCATGGTCGCCGTCGCCGATTTTCTCGTCAATTTCGGTCAGCAACGCTTCTTTCCCGATCACAGCGTCCGCCATGCAGCCAAACATTTCCTTTACCTGATCAAGCTCCATCCTCTCCATGATTCCCTCCCTGTGCTCCGGCACAATATGTATACATGGGCGTATAACTGTCCTTATGATAAAAATGCCTGATCTCCTCATCCAGACGCAGGATCGTAAGACTGACGCCGCCCATACCCGGCGCGGTCATAAAGTTTCCGACCTCTGTTTTAAACACCCGGATATGGCGTGATGCCAGATCACGCCGGAGACTGTTTGAGAGAATATACAATTCCATGGGAGATGTGGCTCCTTTTCCGCTGAGTATCAGCGCGATCTCCTCACCCGCCTGCAGCCCCATATCCTCCTCCAGATAGTCCAGCAGCCGTTTACTCAGCTGGTCCGCGGAGGGCATCGCCGTCCGCAGGACGCCCGGTTCCCCGTTAAACCCCATGCCAAACGCAATCTCCCCGGCCGGCATCTCGTACATCGGCTGCCCTGTCTCCGGCCTGTATCCCGGCCAGAAAGTAACGGATACCGTTCCGACTGCCTCTACCGCCCTGCGCGCCACCCGTCCCACTTCTTCCAGAGAAAGGCCCTCCTCTGCTGCGCCGGCAGCCACCTTGATCACCGGCAGGATACCGCCGATCCCACGGCGCCGATCCGCCATTTCTTTTGGCTTATGCAGAATATCGTCTCTGACAAAAACGGCGTCCGCCCGTATCCCCTCATAACCGCAGAGCTCCACGGCCAGTTCGTAATTCAGTACGTCCCCCACATAATTCCCGGTAATCATCAGTACGCCTTTTTCATGATACATATACTGCATGGCCCGAAGGAGCTGTGTCGCCGCGGGAGCGGCAAAGACGTCCCCCGTGACGACCGCATCCGCCATGCCTATACCGGCACAGCCCAAATACAGAGGCTCACATCCTGCCCCTCCCCCTGCCAGAATGGTGACCCAATCGCGGACATTTTTTACCAATACGCTTTTCGTGCCCTCCATCCGTTCCAGCAGCGCCGGACAGGCGGCCGTATACCCGTCAATCATTTCCGTTACCATCTCTTCCGGCCGGTTGTGTATGGTATTCATACCCCATCCTCCTATTCCGCTTTCACTTTCAGCCTGTCCATAATGGCCGCAAACGCAATGATCGCTCCCATCGCCACTTTCTGCCAGTAGGAATTGACCTGCATCAGGCTCAAACCGTTATTGATGATACCTATGGCTATAATTCCTACGATTGTATTGGGTATGCCGCCGGTTCCTCCCGTCAGGCTGGTGCCTCCCATAACCGCGGCCGCTATCGCGTACTGTTCATATCCCTCCGCCGCGGCCGGCTGCCCCGTACCGATCTTTGCCGACTGCAAAATTCCCGCAAAAGCCGACAGACCCGCGCAGATCATATATACCGACGTCTTAATCCTGTCCACACGAATTCCGCTGAGCCTGGACACATCCTCGTTGCTTCCCACTGCATAAATATGCCGTCCGTAAGCGGTCCTGCTCAAAATCACATGGGCTATGGCCAGCGTCAGCACCGTCAAAATGACAATAAAGGGAACAGGCCCCACATAGCCCTGCCCGACCCACTGGAAGCTGGCGGGCAATTCGTAGACCGGCTTGCTGTTGGTAATCAGATAGCATACGCCCCGCACCACATTCATCATCGCCAGCGTGGCAATAAAAGGAGCCACACGAAATTTGCAGATGATCAATGCGGAAATGCCGCCCACCACCAGGGCCAACGCCAGCGAAAGCGCTATTCCTGTCAGCACGGTCAGGGCCACGCTTTCTGTCTGGATCACCTTGCACAGCAGCGCGCCCAATATACCGCTCAGAGCACAGACAGGCCCCACCGAAAGATCAATACCGCCGGTCAGCAGCACAAAGGTCATACCCGCGGCAATGAAGGCATTAATGGAAATCTGTATTAGCACATTCAATAAATTCTCTTTTGAAATAAACCGCGGTTCAACAATAAAGATAAACACACATAAGAAAACCAGAAAAACAATTAACGCATATTCTTTTATCAGTTTTTTCATATCCCGTTTAGTTACCGTCATACTCATACTCTCCTGTCTGCTAATGAACACTCGCCAGATGCATGATCATTTCTTCCGTTATATCCCGATTGGCCAGACATCCCGTAAGTTTCCCCTCCGCCATGACATAAATTTTGTCACAAATACCCAAAAGTTCCGGCAATTCTGAGGATACCACCAGTATACTTCCGCCCTCCCGGGTAAACTGATCCATCAGCGCATAGATTTCCGCTTTGGCTCCCACATCAATCCCTCTGGTGGGTTCATCCAAAAGTAAAATCTCTGCCTTTGCCAAAAGCCATTTGGCCAATACAATTTTCTGCTGATTGCCACCGCTCAGATTTCTGGTTACCGCATTCCTTCCGGGCGTTTTAATGGACAACTTCCGTATATACAGATCGGATTCTTCTTTTTCCCAGGCAGTATCTACAAAACCTTTTTTCGCCATTTTCATCACACAGGGCAGGGTGAGGTTTTCCCGCACCGTTTTTTTCAGCATAACGCCCTGGTTTCTTCGATCTTCTGGGATCAAACCGATTTTTCTTCGGATCGCCTGCAGAGGGCAGGAAATTCTCTCTTCTTTTCCGTATAAATACAAGCGCCCTGAATCGAAGGGCTCCACACCGAAGATCCCTCTTAAGACTTCCGTCCTGCCCGCCCCTATCAGGCCTGCCAATCCCACAATTTCCCCCTGTCTTACTTCAAGGCTGACGTCCTCAAAGGCTCCCCTGCGGCCCGCCTTTTCCAGAGTCAGCACGGCGGGCCCAAACGCCGTCTCCGACCGGTCAATATAGGCCCGGATCTCCCGTCCCACCATAAGAGAAATCAGATCCTTTTCATTCACTTCCCCCATCGGTATCGTCTTTATATATCTGCCATCCCGCAAAATGGACACTTTATCCGCAATCGCAAACAATTCTTTCAATCTGTGAGAGATGTAGATCACCGCTACCTGTTCTTTTTTCAACCTTTTTACGGTTCGAAACAGGGCTTCCACCTCCTGTTCGGATAATGAGGAAGTCGGTTCATCCATAATTATAATCCGCCTTTCTGCGAAAGGCACCGATGGGGTTATGAAACCC
>CASWRE010000020.1 GCA_949471785.1 uncultured Lachnospiraceae bacterium
TGTAAACTTGCGGTGCACCTTTATAGATTTGTATTATTCGTGACGTGTACACACATAGAGCAGGAGGACAATGCATCCGTTAATATCGACGGACAGTACGTGGATGGGGGATACGAGGAACCGGCGTACGCCGAAGATATGGCCGCCGAATATGAGGAAAACGCTCCTGTTTCTGCGGAGGGATATCTCTCCGCAGAGGATACCGCTGCAGCCGAATCTTCCGGCGCCGGCAAAGACAGCCGGGTTTTCCCCGTTACCATCACGGACCCGGACCGCATCCGCAGCCTGCTGCCTCATCTGTACAACCAGAATATGTACGAATTCAATGACGTACTGAACGAAAAAGATCAGACACGGTATGTGGTTAACGTAGCCTTTGAGGACGCGGACACCGCCTCTCAGTACAATGTCGCGTTCATTTGTGATACGGATTTTGATATGGACGCCTATCTGGCCGAGGAAGAAAAAACAAACGAAAACCAATAAAGGGCTATCCGATATCCACGGAAAATATTGATAAAAGGGGAGCTGCCTGCGGCTGCTCCCCCCTGCTTTTATTTATGACCGCTTACCTGCGCCCGAATCTTCGGCCTTCCAGGCCGGACGGAACCTTTTGCCCAAAGAACATCAGGCCCGGCTGCCATGGCAGGTAAAATAAATGATTTGATAATCCCGGGCCAGTTCTTCCAGAAGCAGCCGCCCCCGCATAAGTTTCCCCTCATCCAGATTTACAAAGGGATCATCCATGATCAAAAACGGCTTTTCCTCTTCATACATGGCCTCCACAAGGGCCAGCCTGGTGCAGATTCCCGCAAATTCCCTGAGTCCCGTACTCATATACTCCTGACTGCGAAGACTCCCCAGGGCCTCCTCCAGAGGAGATAATTCCGCGTCCAGTTGAAAACAGACGGCCGCCTTTTCATCCAGCATCCCCATGTATTTTTCAAATCCCGTCCGCATTCGTTCCATATAACGGGCGGCGTACATCTCCTTTGCCCGCCGCAAATACCGCATCGTTTTTTCCAACAGATCGGCCTGCTTTTTGCCGCTCTCATACCGTTCTGTCAAACGATGGATCTCCCGCTCTGTTTCCTCCAGTCCCTCCGCATCTGCGGTCAGTATTTCTATATCTTTTCTGCAGGCTTCCGCCTCACGGAGCAGTTCCTCCCGCTGTTTCTCCAGCTCATACCGCCTCTTCTGCAGCTGCCACAAAGAAAGCGTTTCTTCTCCGGAAGAATCTGCCGGCCGCTGCACGGAAAACGATTTTCCCGAATCTTCCGGCCGGCTGTCCTGTATCTGCGCAAACGGATCTTTCCCCATATCGCCGTTTTCGCGCCGATAGGCCTCCCAATCCGCCTGATGCTTCGCCAGCTGTTCGGAAAAGCGCAGATAATCCCGCTGCCTGTCCCGCATTTTCATCAGTTCCTCCCGTCCCAGAACTGAAATCTCCATCTGGTATTTTTGCAAAAAAAGGCTCTTTTTCTCATCTATAGCCGCCAGCCGGCGGCGGCGTTTTTCCATATCTGCCTGCCGTTCGGCCTGCAGCTGCTCCAGATGCCGCCGCTGCAGGCGCACCCGCTCTTTCTGGGCGTCGTACAGCGCAGAGTTTCTCTCCCCGCCGGTTTCTCTGTCTGCCGAAGGACCCGTGATCCTCCCCGTCAGGAAGCCCAACACGGCAACGGCCAGGCCCAGTATACCTGCTCCTTTCCCCAGGGAAATCAGATACGCAGATACGGGAGATCCCTGCCCGACAAACATAACCAGTACTCCGAGAAGCGCAACCGCCGCGCCGCAGACAGACAGCCTGCGCCAGAAAGCAGGGGATCGCTTCTCACGCCCGGCCTGCGCCGCCTGCTTTCCCGAAGCCACGCCGCCGGATTCTTTTTGCATCTGTTCCAGCAGCGCCTCTTCCCTCTCGCACTGGCTTTTCGCCTCCTGGATGGCCGCGTCGTCGTCTCGGATCAGGAGCTCACCCTTTTGTATTTCCTCGCGGAGCAGCTCGTCCAGCTCCTCCTCCGAGGGTACGCCGCCCCGAAAATAATCGTCCAGCGGTTTTAATCGCTCCTCATCTCCCCGCAGCTGCGCCAGCAGCATTTCCCGGCGGCGTCCCTCGGCCCTGGCCGTCTGGCTCTGATGATATCGTCTCTCCTGCGCCTGTACACGGGCCAGCTCATCGCCCAGGTTTCTTTTCCGGTTCAGAATCCCGGCAAGCCGCACCCTGCATCTGTCCCGCTCCTCCCTTTGGGCGGCACACTGTTCCCGTCTCTGTCTGAGGACAGACAACTCCCGTTCCCACTGGGCCAGAAGACCCCTGTTTCCGGTCTTTTTATATTCTTTTAACCGACACTCCAGAAGCTCCATAGCCTCATCGTACCGCTCTGCATCGCCGCCACGGTTCAGCCGGGCATTCAGCCTGTCAGACATGGTAACGGACAGATCAGCCTGAGGAAAAAAGCTGCTGCGGGCAAAAGAATCCCGATCCACCGCAAAAAGCTCTTCTCCGATATTTGCCGAATAATCCCGGCTGGATAGCCCCGTCGCCATATCATAGAGGGCAAAGGTATTGTCCCTGTCTTTATCGCCAAAAAAGCGTTCCAGCTTGTACTCTTTATTTCCGCATGAAAAGATCACATAACCGCCCCAGGGACCGCCCTGCCAGGGTCTGTAGCGCTTCCGCTCATTCTCTGCCAGCTTTTTTCGGGGAGAATAGGCCATGCCGAAAAACATGGCTTTCAAAAAGACGGCCAGCGTGGTTTTTCCCCAACCGTTATCTGCCCGTACCACATGGATGCCCCGGGTGAACTCCATGGCAAACTGATGGTGGCGGCCGAAATTTTCTATATAACAGGATAAAAGTCTCATTCTTCCGGCTCCTCTCCCGCCAGGGCCCGGATGCCCATACGTATGATCTTCTCCTTTTCCTCATCCTGAAGCCCCTGACTTTCCACCAGACGAATAAACTCCCCTTTCAGGGAACGGTCATGGCGGTAGCTGTCATAGGGCACAGTCAGACGGGTCCTGTCATAAAGTCTGGCAAAATAGAAATTCTCCCGCAGCCATTGCAGCAAATATGCCGTACTTTTCTCCGCTTCCAGGGGGATCTCCCCCGTGAGCGCCACCTTCACCAGAGAAGACGGCGGAATCTGTGCGACGGCCTGCCGCACTGCCTCCAGCATCCGGGGACTGGTATCCATTCCCGACACATCTACCGGAATTTCCACACACTGACGGACGCCAAAGGGAATAAACTGTGTTTTCACACGTCCCTCCCGGATATCCAGCAGCACAAATCCCTTCTGGCCGCATTCGTCAAACCCCCTGCCTTCCAGACAGCCGCTGTAGCACCACACCCCTCTGTCATCCAGCCTTTCCAATCGGTAGGAATGGACATGACCCAGGGCCAGATAATCTATAGCGCGTTTTTGCAGCTTTTTTATCTGAATGATTCCCTTTCCGGCCCCGTAATCCGACACCTGGCCATGGAGCATAACAAAATTTACCCTGTCTGCGGAAAGCCGCAGGGCGTCATAGATACGCTCCTGATTCTCTCCTGTCAGCTCCACACCGCTCACTACGACTTCGCCGTATTCCCAGGAAGTCCACGTATCCGAAAACAATTTCAAATTTTCCGGCAGCTGCCCTTCGAAGCTCCGCAGGAAATCCTCCGGATCATGATTCCCCCTTAAATATAGAAAATCTATCCCGGGATACCTTAACACGGCGTCCCTCGCCACATGAAGAGCCGTCCTCGACACATGGCCGCCGTCAAAGAGATCTCCCGCGATCAAAATGGCCCTGACTCCCTCCCTGTCGGCATAAGCCACCATACGCGCGAAGGTTCCCAAAAGCTCCTGCCTGCGTTCTTTAGCCTGTTCTTTAGTCAAATTGGCCTCCATCCGGGAATCCAGATGGAGGTCTGCACAGTGTATGAATTTCATTGATTTCCTCCGGCCCTGCCGCGTACATATCTCACCGGTTATCTTCGGTTTTCCCCTGCTTTTCCATCAGGGCCCGGTACAGATCCCGGATGGTCCTGTGGTGTACCGGATGGACATGGCCCGGCGCAATCTGGTTCATAGGAATCAGCACAAAATCCCGCAGGGCAATCTCAATATGGGGAATAATCAGCTCCTCTGTATCCATAATCAAATCGTCGTAAAACAAAATGTCCAGATCTAGAGTACGCGGTCCCCAGTGAACCAGACGTTCCCGTCCGGCCTCCGCCTCAATGCCGTGGATCACATCCAAAAGCTCCTGCGGCGTAAACAGCGTATACAGCTCCAGGGCTCCGTTCAGAAAATCCGGCTGATCCGTCACACCGTAAGGTTTTGTCACAAGGTACTCCGAAACCTTTCCCATGCGGCACCCCGCCGTATGGGAAAGCCTCTCCACGGCAAAATCCAGATTCGCCCTGCTGTCGCCGATATTGGAACCAAGAGCAATATAAGCCCGATGCCAGCCACGCTCCACCTCCACAGACACCGTATCCAGAGGAAGGCCCACCGGCGCCCAGGGCTTTTTACATTCAATACGCACCTTTTCAACGGGCAGTTCCCGCAGGAGGCAGGCAGCCAGCCGTTCTGCCACGGCCTCCAGAAGCTTGCAGGTATGCTCTTCCATAATGCGTTTGATCCTGTGGCAGACAGCGCCGTAATCCACGGAGAGCTCCAGCTCATCCGCCAGGCCGGCCCGACGCACATACAGATATAGATCCGCGGAAATCACAAATTTCTGTCCCAGGGCGTTTTCCTCCGGATACACGCCATGTTTCGCCCAGATCTCCAGATCACGGATATGTATACAATCCATCGTCTTCTTCCTTTCTTCTGCCTGTCATCTTGCTTTTCCCATGACCGCCTCCGTCATTCGGATGGCATGCTCATTTTCTTTTACATCGTGGACGCGGACGAAAGCGCAGCCGCCCATCACGCCCAGGACCGTGGTTGCCACCGTTCCGGCCGTTCTCTCCATGGCTGGTACGTTCAGGGTCAGGCCAATGACCGACTTGCGGGACGTGCCCAGCAGTACCGGACAGCCCAGCTCCCGCAGCCTGTCCAGACAGCGGATGGCTTCCAGATTATGCTCATAGGTTTTGCCGAAACCCACGCCGGGATCAAGGATAATCTTATCTGCGGCAATGCCCGCCTTTTCGGCTATACACAGCGTCTCCCGCAGATCCGCAAGCATATCTTCCATGAAATCTGAATAGTCCGGCTCCCGTCGGTTATGCATCAGGCAGCAGGTACAGCCGCTTGCCGCGATCACCTCCGCCATTTTCTCATCATATTTCAATCCCCATATATCGTTCACCAGATCCGCGCCGGCCTCTATGGCTGCGGAGGCTACTCTGCTTTTGTAGGTATCCACGGATATCGGTACGTCAAACCGTTCCCGGATGGCCCGGATCACCGGTACGACCCGGCTGATTTCCTCCTCATCGGAAATCATCGTGTACCCCGGCCTGGTGGACTCTCCGCCCACGTCAATGATGGCGGCGCCGTCCTGTATCATCTGCTCCACATGAGACAGAGCCCTGTCCCCGTCATTCCATTTCCCTCCGTCGGAAAAAGAATCCGGCGTCACGTTTAAAATCCCCATCACATAACAATGGTTTTCCGTGTCAAATATTCGGTTCCCGATTTTCATTATTCAAGTCCTCCCCGCGCACTTCCTGTAAAAACGAATGGTTTTTCGACATACGGTAACGCAAAAACAACTGTTTCGCCTGCCGTCAGCCCTGTAATTCGAGATTTTTTCTATCATCCGTCCAATTGCAGCTCTCCCTGACGTCACAGTCAAAACAGTTGCGGCTGGCGTGATCCGCCTCTCGAAGTATGTTTCCGAGATATTTTCTCACTTCTTCCTTGCCTATGCCATTGTCCCGGTTGTGTTCTTCTGCAACAGCCGTCCTTCGACTTTGACTGCCTGTTCCCGGGACAGCCGTCCTTCGGCTCTGAGAATGCCCTTCCACAGCCGCGGCCACTTCCTCCGTCTCATCCGGAGAAAAACCACACTCCGGCATAATCCGTCGGATCAGTTCCACACTGGCCGCATCATGGGGCGTCCCGCAGACATACTGTTTCGCACGGCCGATATCGTGAAGCAGGGCCGCCGCATAGACTGTCTCCTTATTCAATACCAGCCCCTTCTCCAGATTCGCAATCCAGGCCAGCCGGGCCGTATCGAGAAAATGTCCCATGTCATGTCCGCAATAAATCCGTTCCCGCTCCGCCTCTTCGATCTGTCGGAGGCATTCCCGAAAAAGCACATGATTCAAAATCCGGTTCACCCGCTTCATATCACCGTACCATGGAGAAAAACAGGTTCTGCAGCTGCATATCCGAGGCAAACCGTCCCCGGGTCACCACGGACACCGTCTTGCTTCCCGGCTTTTTCACCCCACGCATAGTCATACAGGTGTGCTCCGCCTCCACCATCACCATGACGCCCAGTGGATGAAGATGCTCCTCCATGGCGTCGGCAATCTCCGATGTCAGCCGCTCCTGAATCTGAGCCCTGCGGGCGAAGACCTCCACCGTTCGGGCCAGCTTGCTTAAGCCCACCACTTTTCCGTCCGGAACATAAGCGATATGGGCTTTCCCATAGAAAGGCAGCAGATGATGCTCACACATGGAATAAAAGGTAATATCCTTCTCCAGTACCATCTCATTATTATCCACCGCAAACTGCTTGGATAGATGAATCCCCGGCTCCTCATCCATGCCGCCGTAAATCTCCTCACACATTCTGGCTATCCGGTTCGGCGTCTCCAGAAGCCCCTCCCGGTTCACATCCTCGCCGATTCCCTCCAGATACAGGCGTACAGCGGCCTCTATTTTCTCTTTATCTACCATGATCTCCTCCGTAAAACCATACAGAAAACCTGCCGTCACACAAGATACGCCTTCGGCGCGGCATCTTTTCTGAATACTATGGCACAAAAAAACTCACGCTACAGCGAACGATAATCCCGTTCCCTCATAGTGTGAGAGCAAATCAAACAATCAGCAACGGGTGCGGATTCCACATCGTAAGCCTGCGCTTTTCGTTTCGGCGGCAACTCCCCATCCACTGAACACTTGACGCGCGGAATCCTATTTTGCATATTAGAACATTACATTCTCCATATGTATTTTTACCCCACTAGTATAGCACAGTCTGGTAAAAGTACAAGCTCTTTTTTCGCATTTCGGGCGTTTTACTTTTTCTTCCGGGCCTTCCCCGTCACGCTTTCCACCGCCAGTCTATAGACCTTTGTTCTGTCTGCGACGGCCTCGCTGAATGGCATGGGACTGTCATGATAATGTTCCATGAGGCTCTGCAGGGCGCTCTGCTTCTCTTCATCAGAGAGTATTTCCAAATGCCCCCGACCCACAACGCTCTCGTATTCCATGGTGCAGCTGCAGCTCTTCCCTTTTTGCTCCGTCACCAGCCGGTGGGCGCAGTCCATCTCAAAACCGGCCCGGTTATCCCTCTCCATCAGCTCATATTTCAGGCCTTCCATGGCTCCGTGGAAATACAGTTCAATCCTGCCGTCCACCACGGACATTCCGAAATTCAGGGGCAGAATATACGGATAGCCGTCATGGTTCAGGGCAATACGGCACACATCACATTTTTTCATAACCGCCACAATGTCATCAAATTCTTTTATTTCTCTGTCGCTTCGACGCATAGTTCCTCCTTCCGCCTGATTATGGCCCGTCTGTATACCCGGGGCGGTCAGGCGACGTACCATAAGCATACTACCATATTTTACCCGGGCTGTCAGCCATGTTCCTCGATTTTTTGCCTGAACATTTTGCTTCTGTCAAAATGTAACGATTCTTCCTTAAATGAGTTGCAAATAACCCCCTATACATGTTACTATAGATTCCATGGTTCACCAAATTCAGGGAATACATACGTATCCGGATACCAGGAGTTTTGCTATGGAAAAAATATTAATTGTTGATGACAGCACAGTACAGGCCGCTCAATTAAAATCTATTTTAGACGCTGATTATGATATTACCATCGCGCAGACGGCAGAAAAGGGCCTCAGCTACGCAAGTTCCGAAGATTATTCTCTGATCCTTCTGGATGTGGTTATGCCGGGAATGGACGGCTTTATGCTGCTGAAACGATTACAGGAAGAAATCATCACCCGAAGCATCCCCGTCATTCTTATTACCAGCCTTTCCGACATAGAAAATGAACAGCGGGGATTTACATTGGGTGCGGTTGACTATATCGCCAAACCGTTCCATCCGATCATCGTTCAGGCAAGAGTCAATACCCATGTCAAGCTCTACAAATATCGCAAACAGGTGGAACAGCAGTCCGTAACCGACCAGCTGACCGGCATTGCCAACAGACGGCAATATGAGCGTTACAGCAAGTCCAAATGGGACGAAATCACCCGGCTGCATCTTCCGTTTTCTATCTGCATGTTCGACATTGACTACTTCAAAGTATATAACGATACGTTCGGCCATCCGGCCGGGGACAAAGTCATTACTACAGTAGCCGGCACGCTTTCGGCTAATCTGCAGCGTGCAACGGACTTTGTCGCCCGCTATGGCGGAGAGGAATTTATTGCCATACTCGTAGGAGATGAGGCAAAGGATGTTTTCAGGCATGTGAAACACATCAAACAGAAAATTGAAAATCTGCACATTCCACATAATCCTTCTGTTTCCAAATGGGTAACCGTCAGCGCCGGCGGCGTTACGGTCGTTCCCAAAAAGGACGATCAATACCATACCTATTTGAAAATTGCGGATACCATGCTGTATGACGCCAAACGTTACGGAAGAAATCAGGTTGTCTGGTTCGGGGACGATATGAAACAATGGCGATGAGTTTTTATCGGCGGAAAAATCTATCCTCCGCCGCTTCCAGGGCAAATTGACCCGTCAGATTAAAATTATGCTGCATAGGTCCCCGGCCCCGGCCCAGATTCAGCCCGGCTCCCAGGGCGCCGGAGAGATAATCTTTTGCCCGCTGAATCGACGAGGGCAAATCAAATCCTTTCGCCAGGTTCGCCGCTATGGCGCTGGACAGGGTACAGCCGGTGCCGTGAGTATTGGGATTGTCAATGCGGGTTCCGTAAAACCACTGCCCCCCGCTTTCTCCATACAGAAAGTCATTGGCATCCTGAATACTGTGCCCGCCTTTAAGCAAAACGGCGCAGCCATAATCGTCGCAGATGTTTCTGGCGGCGGCTTCCATATCTTCTCTGCGGCGGATACGTATACCGGAGAGAATCTCCGCCTCCGGAATATTGGGCGTGACAATCGTTGCCAGCGGAAGCAGACGGCTCTTTAACGTATCCACCGCTTCCTCTGAGATCAGCCGGTCGCCGCTGGTCGCTACCATCACGGGGTCAACTACAATATTTTTTGCCTGATGGCAGCGCAGCCGTTCCGCGATAATTTCAATCAGGCTGCAGGAAGCAACCATACCGATCTTTACCGCGTCGGGCCGAATATCCTCAAATACCACATCGATCTGCTGTCCGAGAAACGCGGGCGTCATCTCAACAATTTTTTTCACACCGGTAGTGTTCTGTGCCACCAAAGCCGTAATCGCACTCATGGCATATACGCCGTTCATCGTCATTGTTTTCAGATCGGCCTGAATACCGGCGCCTCCGCTGGGGTCTGTCCCGGCGATTGATAATGCGGTTCTCATTCTTTTTCCTCCTGTACATTGTCTTTATCGAGCGACAAAAAACAGCGCTCAAACTGAGCCAAATCTTCCAGATAAATATCCGCCATAGCACGGATGGCCGTCTGCTCTTTCTCATGGCTGTCGCGGACCGCTGCCACGGGAAATCCGGCCGCTTTTGCCGTCCTGATCGCATAAAGCGCGTCGTCAAACACAAAAGTCTGCGCTTTCTCTGTTCCCAGAAATCGAAGCGCAGCCTCAAAGATCCGGGGTTCATCTTTGCCGCTTCCCACCTCATTGCAGGTAAATATGCCGGAGAAGCAGGACAGCACGCCCAGTCTGGACAGCGCTGCATCCACCAGATATCGGTCCGTGGCGGTGGCAATGCACATTTTAACGCCACGTCCACAAAGATAAGCCAGCAGTTTTTCAGCCTCCGGTTTCAGAGAGACTTCGTAGCGATAATACTGCTCCAGCATGGCGTTGACGCCATTCATAATCTCCTCCATACTCAGCGTCACGCCATATTCGCTCCGGTAATAGCAGGCCGCCTGACGGAGGCTCATATTCTTAAAGACTTCGTTCAGATTTTCACGGGGTTCATACCCGATGGACCGCAGATACGTTTCCCCAATGGTATCCCAGACAGCCATGGAATCCAGAAGCGTACCGTCCACATCAAAAATAGCGCCCTGTATCCTCATACGTTCACCATCTCTTCCGACAGTTTGCGCAGATCCCTGCAGGCCGCCTCGATATCCGTCTCGGAAAAAATTGCGGATACCAAAGCCACGCCGTCTACGCCGCTGCCGGACAGCTTTCTCATATTCTTTCGATTAATACCGCCGATTGCCACAACGGGCACGTCCACGACATCGCAAATAGCCCTTACTGTTTCATTTGCCATCTGTTCCACATCCGTCTTGGTACTGGTGGGAAAAACGGCCCCCAGGCCCAGATAATCTGCGCCGTTTTGAATCGCCTCCAGCGCTTCCTCCACGGTATGAACAGAGACTCCCAAAATCATACCCTCACCGGCCAGACGGCGGACGTCGCCGGCCGCCATATCATCCTGACCCACATGTACGCCCTCCGCGCCGCAGGCAATGGCAATTTCCACACGGTCATTGACGATAAAGGGAACTCCGTACTGCCGACACAGGGCATGGATCTCCCTGGCCTCCCGCAGGAATGCCGCGTCATCCATGGCCTTTTCCCGAAGCTGCACACAGGTTACGCCGCCTTTCAAGGCTGCCTCCACCTGCCGGTACAGGGTCTGTTCCCCGGTCCAGGCACGGTCGGTTACCGCATAGAGGAGCATGTGTTTTCTATCGCATTTCATATCTGGCCCCTTCCTCCAGCGCCGCCGGGGTGAGACAGTACATAGCGTCGATGATATAGTTCCGATAGGACGCGTTGCCGTCCGCATGGTCCAGGCGCCGGCAGGCAATCTCACCGCATAATCCCATGGCGCATACCGCTGCCGCCGTCGCTTCCAAAAGCCTGTCCGGGTTGGCTGCCACAAAGGCCGCCGTTATGGCGGAAAGCTGGCAGCCGGTACCGGTAACGGCGCTCATCATGGGATGACCGTTGCGGATGCAGAACACCCGCTCTTCGTCTGCCACCAGATCAATGGCTCCCGTAATAACCGCCACCGCACGGGTACGCCGGGCAAATTCCCTGGCAAAAACCGCCGCATGATCCAGATTATCCTCCTCAATCTTGTCGGCCACGCCGGCATCAACGCCTCTGGTGGCGCTGCTGCCGGAGGCCAGTGTTTTGATTTCCGAAATATTGCCCCGAATAACCGTAAATTTCACCTCCTGTAACAGCCGGAAGGCTGTGTCTGTCCGCAGCCTAGAGGCCCCGGCCCCTACCGGGTCCAGCACCACAGGATGACCCAGCTCGACTGACCGCCTGCCCGCCGCAAACATGGAAGGGATAGTCTGCCGATTCAATGTGCCGATATTTATGTTCAACCCATCGCAGACGGCGGTAATTTCCACCGCATCCTCCGGATCGTCGGCCATAATGGGGGAACTTCCGCAGGCCAACAGCATATTTGCGCAATCGTTAACGGTAACATAATTAGTAATGTTGTGAATCAGCGGAGATTTCCGCCGGACATTCTCAAAAATCTGCTCGAACATAACTCATACTCCTTTGTGTTGAAAAAACTGTTAAGATCTCATTTTGCACAAAAAAAACGGCATTGCCTGAAATGCCGCCCGAAACAATCTGACCGATAGACCGATCCGCGTCTTCCTCCGGCGGCATTACCCGCATCAGGTTTAAGGGTCGAAGGTCCGCCTTCCTCTCAGCCTGCCACACAAGCTCCCCTACTGTTTTACTGCCTGTATTGTAATGTAAATCTCTGCCGGTGTCAATCTTGTTTTCACCGTTACTACGCCATACCGTAAAAAGTATACATTTTCCGTAATTTTTCAGACGCATACATGGATCTTTTTCATTAAAATATGTATAAACTGCAATGCCGACTTTCAAAAATATCACTGCAATATCAGGAGGTAGAATGATGAGTGAAGCAAACCGCACCGTTGTCGAAGATATGCGCGTACCGCTGACACGCTATAAAAAAGACTGGGAAGCCGCCAAGATCAAATGGACCAATTATTGGAACCACAAAAATACCGGACGGCCGCTGATGTGTGTGATTGCCCGCAAACCGGAGATTGAACATCTCTCCGACGGACGTCCTGCCGAGGGCGGATGCCGCGACCAGATCTGCCAGGGCTTATATTACGGTCTGCCGGAAGAACTGAGATGGAAAGACATGGTAGACAAATACCAGAACCCCGAGCGTATAGTGGCCCGTTATCGTCAGTTCTGTGAAACTCACAAATTTCTCGGTGAAAGCTTCCCCAATCTGGATGTAGATTTCGGACCGGGGTCACTGGCCGCTTACCTGGGATGCGACATCGGATTTAACGAAGATACCGTATGGTTCAAACACTTTCTGGACAGCTGGGACGACGTGCCGGATCTGAAATTCGACCCGGACAATGAATGGTTTAAAAAGCATATCAAGCTCGTCGAGGAATGCCGCAAACTGGCCAACGGTGACTTTTATGTGGATATGCCGGATCTTATGGAAAATATCGACACGCTGGCTTCCATGCGCGGCGCCCAGGATATTCTGTATGATATTATCGACGAGCCGGAAGAAGTGGCCAGACGGGTTGGGCAGATAACCGATCTGTATTTTGATTACTATAATCGTTTCTATGATCTTGTTAAAGACGACAAGGGCGGAAACGCCTGGACGGTATTTCAGATCTGGGGGCCCGGACGTACCATCAAGGTACAGTGCGACTGCGCGGCCATGATCGGGCCGGATGATTTCCGCGAATATATCCAGCCGTCCCTGATCGAACAGACCCGCCATGTAGATCATGCCCTGTTCCATCTGGACGGGAAAGAATGCATCCGCCATATGGATGCTCTGATGGAAATAGACGGTATCGACGCTCTTCAGTGGACCCCCGGCGACGCCGGCCCGGACGGCACTCTGCCGGATTGGGATGTGATCTATGATAAGGCCATCGCCGCCGGCAAATCTCTTTGGGTAAAAGTTTACACCGGCGAATTCGAAGACTGGATTGCCAACGTGGAGCGTCTTGTGATGAAATACGGCTCCCACAGCCTGTTTTTCCTCTTCCCTGAGATGTCCCACGAGCAGGCCGTAAAGCTTCTGGACTATGCGGACAGACACTGGGCCGACATCAAAGGCTCTTATGTGGAAGCGCTGGAAAAGCAGTAATTCGACGGATAGTTCTCCCTGTCTGTCAGAGCGTATTGACCGGCGCATGGCAGACATGGTTTTTGCAGACATAAAAGGTCGTGCGGTCATTGAGCAGCGGATATTCCGCACTGTCTGATACCACGATTACATTTGCCAGCAGGGGAAGCCGCTCCTTTACCCGCTCCAGATCCGAAGGGCTCTTTACGGCAATCACTACATGCTCCGGCGGGTTATCATACAGCAGTTTCGCCAGCAGAAACATGCTGTGCCCCGCCGGATATTCCTGCGCCCGGGCGGACATATACCGCAGTTGTTCTTCGGCCAGACGTCCGTAATCCTCCTTTTCGGTCAATTGATACAATCTCACAAAATTGTAAGCCATGACGGAATTTCCGCTGGGAACCGCCCCGTCATAGGATTCTTTCGGATTCATGAAAAGCTCCGTGCCGCCCGCGTCGGACAGGTAAAATCCTCCGTTTTTGTCATCGGCATACCGTTTCACCGCCTCCTTACAAAGCCGTTCCGCTTTCTCCAGATATTTTTTGTCCAGAGTGGAATGGTACAGTTCGGTCAACGCGGCAATATAGAACGCATAGTCGTCCAGAAAGCTTTTTTCCGAACGTTTTTTGTCGCGCCAGCTTGTATAGAGGTTTATGCCCTCACACAAATTCTCCTCTGCAAACCGCCCGGCGCGTACCGCCGCCTGCAGATACCGCTCGTTTTTCGAAACCCGGTAAAGCATGGACAGCGCCGCGATCATCAGGGAATTCCAGGAGATCAGGATTTTGTCGTCCAGATGCAGCCGGAAACGTTTTTTCCGATAACTGTACAGTTTCCGAATCTCATCACCGAAATCCACATCCGATTCATCGCTTTTTAAGAGATTGGGGATGTTCGCTCCTTCAAAATTACCGTCCCGGGTGATGTCGAAAGTATCCGCGAATGGTTCCCCTTTCTCTTTACCCAAAACCCCCAGAATCTCCGTCGACGTAAACGTATAATATTTCCCTTCCACCCCCTCGCTGTCCGCATCCTGGGCGCTGTAAAATCCACCGTCCGGCGCGGTCATTTCACGGAACACATACTGCGCGGTTTTTTCGGCCGTATCCAGATAGAAAGCATTTTTTGTCACGCCGTATACCGATGCGTATGCCATAATCAGCAGGGCATTGTCATACAGCATTTTTTCAAAGTGGGGTGCAAGAAAGTATTTATCAGCGGAATACCGCGAAAAACCATAACCAATATGGTCAAAAATACCGCCTTTTCGCATCTGCGTCAGCGTCTTTTCTACCATGTCCAGCGCGCGCGGACAGTCACTTTGCTTTGCGTACAACGTCAGGAACAGTAAATTATGCGGTACGGGAAATTTCGGGGCTTCCCCAAATCCGCCATACGTACCGTCAAAACTATTGGCAAATATCTGCACTGCTTTTAGGAGAAGATTTTCGCCGCTCTCTTTTTCAGAGCCGGATTCCGATCTGCCGAGACGCGCGATCATCTGATCTGCCGAACGCAGAAGCTTATCCCGATCCCTGTCCCACTGCTCTGCCACGGCATACAGCAAATCCGAAAATCCCGGCATGCCGTACCGCGGCCGGACAGGAAAATAGGTGCCCGCGAAAAACGGCTTTTTATCCCACGTCATGAAAATGCTCATGGGCCAGCCGCCATTGCCGGTGAACGCCTGGCACACGGACATGTATACGCTGTCAATATCGGGACGCTCCTCACGGTCCACCTTTACGGAAACAAAGCGCCGGTTAAGGATTTCCGCCGTCCTCCTGTTCTCAAAGCTCTCATGTGCCATAACATGACACCAATGACAGGTGCTGTAGCCGATACTCAGAAAAACCGGCTTATCTTCTTTCTTTGCCCTCTCAAACGCTTCATCGCACCAGGGGTACCAATTCACAGGATTTTCCGCGTGCTGGAGCAGATAAGGACTTGTCTCATTTTTCAGATGGTTGCTCATTGAATCCTCCTTTTGTGGTTTTTGCTGCCCTGATCATTCCTGTGAATTAGTATATTGATTCCATCTGATATTATGCAGAATGTAAATTCTGACGCTATCATGAACAAGATTTCTGTTCTTTCTTTTACCGCAAATCTGCCAACATCCGCATCAGCCCACAAAATCCATTCCGGAAAACACCTCTCCCGGCTCTTTTGATATCCCTGTAATTTTCCCGTCCACAATATGCATGTAACCCTTCGTGCCGTCCTTACCTTTAACAAGAACCCACTCTTTCCCGTCCGTCTCCAGGAAAAACACTTGATCCTGCGCCGGAAGAACGTTTTTCATATGCGTCTCATCCATTTCCTGATACACGGTGATATCTTCTGAAAGGGAATGGGCCCTCTCAGGTACAATGCTGTAATACCCCCCGTCTTCGTGAACCAGCTTCCGTCCCTCCACATCATACCGCCAACTGTCATAGATATAACTGGTATGGGTAAAATCCATACGGGATTCCCCTATCACGACTCCCCCTATCGTGAATCCATTGCGCCCCGCCTGCCGTGCAAACGGAAATCCTGAAACACTGCCCAGATAGTGTAAACCGTCTTCATAAGAGAAAAAATGTGTCTCCGGATCGTCGCTGGGGCCGTAATCCAGCAGCGCGATCTCCAGCCCCTCCTGATATGGCATGATATCCGTCACATAAAATACTTCTGTGTTGGGGGTGACTAATTGTACGTCAAAATCGCTCAGGGCATATCTTTTTCCGTTTATCTTTATCCATGTATCGGTTTCTTCAAATGTACAGACTATGGTTTCTGCCCGGCCGTCCTGATCCAGATCCTCAGACGCCCCCTCGCCCGCCTGATATTCCCTGGGATAGGGATGATCCGCTTTATACGCCTCCTCCGCTTTCCGAATGATCCTCAGATTCTCTTTTTCTGTCTGCGAAAGTACTCCTTCGCCGAATTCTTCCGGCGGCACTGTCCCTTCATACCAACTGCAGGAATTAAAATACGCGGCAAGATAGAAATCTTCAAATTGCCTTCCATGCCTTGCATATATCTCATTCCGGGCAATTTTCAGTTCATTATCGGAATAGTTCAAAAGAACATCCGCTTCCACCGGAATCGTATCACTCAAAGGCAATATGTATTCATCCGGATTATACTTTACTCCTTCTTTATTGATTGTGAGTGTAGAAGAAACCGCTTTGACCAAATCGTACATCTCATGATATTCGTTGGCGATCTCTTGGTCCTCATAATCATAATTCACATCTGTGGGCTCCATCATATAGTAAGTCTGAGTATCCGTAAAAGCCAGCGGGATCGCTCCCGCATAATCGACGATCATACCGTCCGCCCTGTAAAAGCCGCACAGCATCCCCATACCCTCATGTTTCTCATAAGAAGATTTCTGTATCAGGGCAAACCCGTCCTCAGATTCCCGCACATGATACTTTCCTTCCCATGCGTCCGGGACAGAAACGGTGATTTCCTGCCAGGTATAGGTAATGAGCCGGGAAAACAGATTGTCATCGCCTGGCTGCCGTTCACTTTGCGGTCCGTTTTGCAGCTCTTGTGCCGAATCCCTCTGATCTTTACCGCCCGCTTCTTCAGATGAAACATCTCCCTGCCCTGTCTCTTCTGCTTTCCCCCCGTTTTTATCATTCTCTGTGCGCATTTCTTCCGATACGGAACCGTCTGATTCCCGTATGGTTCTTCTCGAACCATTTTCGGAAGCTCCGAACATGACAAACAGGCTCGCTGACAAGACCAACAGCACACCGACAACGACAACAAAGACGCCTCTCTTCTTTCCTCCTCCGGAAAAAATATTGGCAAATCTCTCCTTTAATGTCCGGACATCTCTGGAAAATTCGCTGGTACATAAAACCGCCGTCCTGTCTTTCTTCGATGACGCACAGTTAAGCAGCGCCGTACCGTACCGCCTTTTTTGCTCCCTGGAAAAATACCTGACCACGCGGCCGTCACATAAAAGCTCCATATCCCGTACTGCCTGCAGCTCCATCCAGAAAATCAGCGGATTGAACCAGTGAAGAGTTTTCGCGAAAGCCAGTAAAAGCTTTATCCAGAGATCCTTTCGTTTATAATGGATCAATTCATGCTCCAGTATAAAGGCCAGCTCTTCTTTCGCGTACTCTACGTCCGGAAGTGCTGCGCCGGCAAAATCTTTTCTGACGGACCGCTCCTTTTTTCTTCACTTTCCCGGTTAAAAGAAATAACGACCGCCTGCCCGGGAAGGGTAAAATCAAAGGGTAAAACAAGCCGAAAAGCTAAAATCACCCACAGGCAATACCTCCAAAAAACAGTATGGTTCTTCCGGAGCAAAGGGGATATGGCAATGATTAAAAAGATTCCCGCACTGCACATCGCAGATATTTTCAGTAACTCCAAAAACAAAGCTTCCATAAGCCCTCCCTTCCTTTACAAACTATCCAGATAATCCTTGAGTTCCTCTATCTGTTTCTTCGACAGGCTTTCTCCGTCATACAGAGCCGCTATAAATTTCTTTACCGAGTTTCCATAAAGCTTCTTCAATATCGAACCGCTCTCCTGCTGTAAATACTCCTCTTCTTTCACAAGGGGGCTGTAACAGTTGCTCCTGCCTTCCTTTTCCACCCGGACAAACCCTTTTTCCTCCAGCCGGGACAGAAAAGAAAGCACGGTTGTCTTTGACAAATTCCTCTTTTTAGGCAATCGCTCTTCAATCTCTGTCCTGGTCATGGGTTTATCTGCTTTCCATAGAATCATCATCAGTTCCAGCTCTGAATTCGGTAGTGTCTTATATGCCATCTTTCCCTCCCGGATCATTTATTCGGCATTTGCCGTATTTTTATCTATATTCTACACTTGCCGTATACAAAAGTCAAGAAAAAACAGAAAAAGAGCCGCCACTACCCTTTTTCTGTCCTGTATACATTGCGGTAAAAAGAATGCCGCTATTCTTTCCGCTCGTCTCCCCAGAAAAACAGCGCCACAGTCCCGGGACCGGTATGGCTGCCGATCGTGGTGCCAATGGGGAATATTTCCACTTTCCCCTGCAGATGAGGGAACCGCTCTTCCACCATGGCCGCAACGGCTTTTGCGTCTTCGATACAAAGGGAATGACTGAGGAAACATTTTCCACTATAGGATGTTCCGTTCTCCGCAAAAAGCGTCATTTTTTCTACAATACGTTTGATGACATTTTTCTTTCCGCGAATTTTCTCTCTCGGCGCCAGATGACCGCCCTGATCCATATTGAGGAGAGGGCAGATATTTAAAACCGTCCCGATGAATCCTGCTGTCTTTGAAATCCTTCCGCCGCGTATATAGAAAGAAAGATCCGTGGAGAAAAACCAGTGATGCACCCGCAGCTTGTTTGACTCTGCCCAGTCGTACAGCTCATCAATCGTTTTCCCCGCATCCCGCAGATCAGCCAGTGTTTCCATAAGCAATCCAAAACCGCTGGAAGCCCCAAGGGAATCCACAACATAGATTTTCCGATCCGGATACTTCTGTGCCAGCTCCTCTCTCGCCACGCAGGCGGAATTGTAGGTCCCGCTGATACCCGAAGATAAGGTAACATGAAGAATATCTCTGCCTTCCTGCAAAATAGTCTCAAAATGCTCGATATATTCCGCGACGCTTACCTGCGACGTTTTCGTGTCCGCTCCGTTTTCCATCCGGTGAAACAATTCTTCCGAAGACATGGTAACGCCCATATCATCCGGATATTCCTCCCCGTCCAAGGTAAACTTAAAACACACATAACGGAGATCTCTGTCTTTCATATGCTCCGGGGTCAGGTCAGCCGTAGAGCAGCAACTTATGCAATACTTATTCAATATATGGCTCCTTTCAATTCAAATCTGAAAATTGTTGTTCTCATACGGCATCATTGTATCACATCAGACGGCATAATAGCAAATCAAAAAATCTTATAACCTTTGAGGATCCCCGTCTATATAAAAAGGATATGCGTCCGTCCCCTGCTGTCTTTGACCGTCTCGCTGTTCACATGATAAATTTTTTGAATCATTTCCCTGGTCAGTACCTCTCCGGGAGCGCCCTGTCCGACGATCTGACCCTCCTGCAGTACATAAATTCTGTCACAAAACATAGCCGCCATATTCAGATCATGGATAGCCGCTATCACCGTGATATCCAGCGCTTTTACAATCCGCAGAAGCTGAAGCTGATGGGTGATATCCAGATGGTTGGTAGGCTCGTCCAGGATCAGGCAGGGGGTCTGCTGGGCCAGGGCCCGCGCAAGGATCACCCTCTGCTGCTCGCCGCCGGACAGGGTGGAAAAATTGCGATCGGCAAAGGCCAGCATCCCCACCTTTTTCAACGCCTCCTCCACAATCGCATAATCCCGGGCGTTATCCCGTTCCATGGCCCTTTTATGGGGCGAACGTCCCATGAGTACCACTTCACGGACAGAAAAATCAAAATTGTAATAATTGTGCTGGGCTACCACGGCCATTCTCCTGGCCGATTCTTTATAGCTGAGACCGCTCAACGGTTCTCCGTCCAGGTATACGCATCCGACGTCCGGACGGAGCACCCGGTAAATGCATTTGAGCAGCGTGGACTTTCCGCTGCCATTGGGCCCGATCAGCCCCACAAATTCCCTGTCGGCAGCCCGGACGGAAGCCCCTTTCAAAATCTCGGCGCTATCATAGGACAGGCGAATATCCTCTGACAATATATTCATGATCTTCCACCCCCGAATCCATAGGAACGCTTCACCAACAGATAGATAAAACAGGGCGCCCCGATCAGAGATACCAGGATACCGATGGGCATTTCCGCATTTTTTAAAATAATCCGGCTGGCCACATCCGCCCAGATCAGAAAAATGCTTCCCAGAAGGGCGCTCAACGGGATCAGACGTTTGTGATCTGTGCCAAACAGGATACGGATGACATGAGGTATCACCAGCCCCACAAAACCGATCATCCCCGCAGCATAAACTGCGGCTCCCACAATCACGGAGGACAGGATCAGATACGCCGTCCTGCTTTTATGCAGATTCGTTCCCAGGGTTATGGAGACCTCGTCTCCCAAAAGCATCAGGTTCAGGCTCCTGTACTGTGTCCAGAAAATCAGGGTACTGGCTAGAACCACCGGAAAGATTACCGCCGCCCGCGACCAGTCTGCACCAGACAGACTTCCCATCGTCCAGCGCATTACCTCCGCCGTGGCATTATTATCATTGACCATAAAAATGATAAAGCTGGAAAAAGCGGAACAGACGGAGCTGACCGCCGTGCCTGCAAGGATCAGCTTCCCCGCATTGGCCCGGCCGCCCATATTTGCGATTGCCATAACCATAAAGGAGGTAATCATGGCCCCCACAAAGGCCATGACCCCTACAAAATTACCGCCGAAAATACTTCCTATTCTCAGCAAAATTGCCAAAGTCGCACCCAAAGAGGCGCCGGAAGAGACCCCCAGGATATAAGGGTCGGCCAGAGGGTTTTTAACAATTGCCTGCATCACGACGCCGCAGACAGAAAGCCCCATTCCGACGGCCAGAGCCAATACCACCCTGGGAAAACGGATCAGCCACACCACATCATGGACCGATCCCTCAGAAAATCCCGAAAACCGTTTCATTTTCAACACTTCACAGCCCACCACACTGTACACATCTTTCAATGAAATATCCGCATTCCCAAAGGTAATGGCCGCCATAACGGAGAACACCAGACCTGCAGCCAGAAGGATCAGGGCCAGCACAAACAAAGAAGCCTGCCATACGCCTGTCTTTTGGTTTGAAACCTCCCCTTTTTTCATAATCCTCCGTCCTCTACTGGTTCAGTTCAGGATAAAGACCTGCCGCAAACGTCTCAATACCGTCCTGCGTACGCGTAGCGCTGGCATACATCTCACTCAGCATGATCGGTACCACCCTGCCGTCTTTCACAGCATCCAGGCTCTGAAGAGCCTCGTCATCCCGGATCACGGCAAGCTGACTTTCCTTTACCGTTTCCGGATCATCACCGGCATAGGGCATATAGACCACAAAGATTACATCCGGGTTAGCCGCGATGATATCCTCTTTTCCCACGGTCTTCGCATCGGGATTGGCAAGCTGTGCGCCCAGTTTCGTCACCATATCGCCGCCCAGGCTGGACGCTCCATAATTTGTAATCGAATCTCCCAGAGGTTCCAGAACTAACACGCTGGGCCTTTCCTCCAGATCCTTTGTGGCCTCTACTGTCTGATCAATGACTGACTTGATATCCGCCACAATGGCTTCCGCCTTATCCTGCACATCAAAAATCTGACCAATATTCAAGATATCCGTATATTCATTTTCCAGCGTCCGGTTTCTCGTCTCCGTATCGCTGCCGGGTCTGGTATTGGAACTGTAATAGGTGTTGCAGCCCTTATCTACCCAGTCTTTTACACTTCCCAGGGTTTTCTCACCGAAAAGAGATCCCCAGGAAAAGATCATATCCGGCTCCAGCATGGTGACGGTTTCCAGAGACGGGGTAAATTCATCCAGATACTCTACCTTGGAAAAAGCGCTTTTCAGCTCTTCCGGTACTTCATTGTCCAAACCTGCCGCCGCTGCCAGGTGATCCTCCAACCCCAGTGCCAGCATGGTCTCGATGCATCCCTGATATACGGCCAGAACCTTTTCCGGCGCTTTCTCATAGGTGGTCTGTATCTCATTTCCCTCGGAATCATAGGTGGTTATCGTCAGTGGATAGTCCGTCTTTTTTCCGGATTCCGCTTCCGACATCGTTTCGGACATATTCGTTTCGGAAACAGCCCCCGAGGCTTTAGATTCCGTGGTTTCTGCCGCCTTGCTGCCCTCCGCCTGTAAAGCGTCAGACGAAACCTGGTTTTCCTCTTTAATCTGCTGCGCATCCTTCCTTTCGGCGTCCCCGCTTCCTCCGGAAGAGCCGCAGGCAGCCGTGCCCACCGCCACTCCTGCCGCCAGCATCATTGACGCTAGTTTCTTCACCATGTGTTTTTTCTTCATTGCCTTTTTCTCCTTTTTGTTTTCTTGTGTACTACGTCCAAAATGGCCGCGGTATGACATAATGGGAGACATCAGGACATAAAAAAACCTGCTAAAAGCAGGCACCAGAAAATACACCTTCCCAAGAATGTGTATCTCAGATGTCGCTTTCATCGGAAGCTCCATCTCGTCCCATATTGAGCAGGTTTCCTGGCTTCAGGATCAATGTCCCGTTTTCCCCTTCTCACGGCGCATGGCCGCAATGGCATGTTGAAAACGGACTTCCCTGTTACAGTGACCGGATCGCTCAGGATTCTCACCTGATTCCCTCTTTCCTGCAGTTAAGACCGGATAGGGTCTGCCTGCAGGCACTCAATCTGTTATTCCATTATTTCGGTATATTATATCACATATTCCTATTTTCGGCAATAAAAAAATAAAGCGATGTCAAACGAAAAAGTACGCCAAAATGGCGTACTCTTTCGTTTTAACCGATTTACCTGAAAAGTCGATATGCTGCGCTTTTATGCAGTTTTTTTCTTATTTCCAAAAAGAGTCTGCACGCCTTCAATCACCAGAATGACGGCCAGCACGATCAGCAGTACGCCCAAAACCGCCTGCGCGTAGGGGCCCCAGTCAGCGCCGCCCGCAGCGATCAGGGCTACCTGATTCTTTACAGTCAGAGCCAGAGAGCAGATCGTCACCACCATCATGAAGGCCATGGGAAGCAGGAACATCTTATTATTCTTACCGATATTGCCCAGCCACGTAGCAACAGCCAGAAGGCCAAGACCGGCCAGCAGCTGATTGGCCGCGCCGAACAGCCCCCAGATCTTGCCATATCCGGTCATACCGAGCAGGATGCCCAATACAACGGTGATAATCGTCGCCACATACGGGTTCACCATGATCTTCTTCCAGCCCTCTTTCACATCCTTCGCCGTCTGTCCCGGCTCCAGCCAGAACTCCTGGAACATGAAACGCGCCAGACGGGTGGCCGTATCCAGGGATGTCAGGCAGAACGCGGAATATGTAAGGATCAGCAGGGTATACAGAATATTTTCCAAACCTGCCAGGCCGGGAATGCTGGCTACCATACCGGCAATACCGCCGGCAAATATATCGGTAGCCCCATTCACATGGCCGTTTGTGCGGGCATAGGCGATGGCACACAGTGTCAGTACCGCCAGCACACACTCCAACAGCATACCGCCGTAAGCGATGGGTTTTGCGTCAGTCTCTTTATCCAGCTGCTTGGATGTGGTACCGGAAGAAACCAATGAATGGAAACCGGAGATGGCGCCGCAGGCAACCGTAGTAAACAGTACCGGAAACAGGAACTGAGTTCCGCTGTCATTGGTTATAGCAAAGCCCTCAAAAGCCGGGAACGCATCCATATTCGGATGGGCGCCCACCACACCGACGACGGCGATAGCCAGCATAGCGTACAGCAAAAATGAACTCAGATAATCACGGGGCTGCAAAAGAATCCACACCGGCGTCACCGAAGCGATGGCGATATAAACGCCCACAATAATCATCCACTGATTGGCGGTCAGGTAGAAAGGATGGAAATTCATACCGATAGCCATACAGACAACGATCGCCGCAATACCAAGAATCGTGGAAATCAGCATCGGCGTGTTCCTGCGGTATACAAAAAAACCGAAAATAATAGCGATCGCGATAAATAGCAGAGATACCATGGCCACAGACGCATTGGACGCGCTGCCCGCGATATCCATGGCTCCGGTCGCCTCATCAACCTTTGCCCCGAAAGTGGACGCCACGATGGACGCAAAAGCGGCCACCACCAGAATCAAGGTCAGATAAGCAAAAATAAGAAACAGCCGTTTCGCACGGCGGCTCATATTGGCGGAAATGATCTCACCGATAGACTGCCCGTTATGGCGAATGGACGCGATCAGGGCTCCGAAATCATGTACGCCGCCGAAGAAAATACCTCCGACTAAAATCCAAAGGGTCACAGGCAGCCATCCGAACATGGCCGCGCCAATGGGACCGGTAATCGGACCCGCGCCCGCAATAGATGAAAAATGATGTCCCATAAGAACCGGAGTCTGGGCCGGCACATAGTCTACGCCGTCCTCCATGGTATGGGCCGGCGTGGGTTTGTCGCCTTCACCGACGCCCCACTGCCTGCAGAGCCATCCGCCGTAGAAGATATAACCGCAGACCAGGATGGCAACACTGATGATTAACAGTACTAATGCATTCATTCTGAATCTCTCCTTTACTTCTTAGATTGGAATAGTACTTTTTTCAAAATTTTCGCCACACTTCTGCCATTCCGGTTGGCCTCCACCCGGCCGGAGCCAAGCTCCGCCAACACAGTATGAAAGTCCATCCAACCGTGTAGTGAAAAATGAAAACTTTTGTAGATCCGGCACTTTTTCAGCGCCTTTCTGGCATCCTCATCACAGATATCGCAAATAAAGATCGGAGTAATGTAAGAATACATATGTCCCGGCCCTATGTGCAGCCGTTCCATACCGTCCTTATGGGCATAATCCTGGCATTCTTCGTATATTTCCTTTGTCAGATGGGGGACGTCAAACAGATAGATAAACTCTTCGCAGTCCGCAGACCAGAGCTCTGCTTTTTTTGACAGCACATACTTCTGAGAGTGCTCAAAGAATTCACACCGGGCCACAAGAGGCCTTTGCCCCTCATCGGCCGGGATGATATTGTAATATGATTCATAACTCTTTAAAAGCTTTGTCAATGCTTCCTGTCTGGTATACTGCATGTATTTCTCCGTAAATTTTTTTAAGCGTAGCAATTATATCACTAGACAGCCCACATTTCAATACTATTTTTATAATTTGTTTAGTTTTTATTCATTATCGGGATAAATTATTTATGATTTAGGAATTTTCACTTTAGATTTTAAATAATACCGAATGATTACTGTATTTTTTCCATTATCTCTCCCGCAGCCATACGTTCACTGCATGGCTGCGGGAAAACGGGGTTCAGAAAGCATTTTTCTTCCATTCTTCATAGATCACCGCATTCATGGCAAACACGGAAGAAGGAGCCGACAAATCCAGGGTTTTGCCGTCCTCATTGACAACGACGCCGCCCGCCTCCTCCACGATCAAGGAACCCGCCGCAAAATCCCAGGGCTGCAGCCGCAGCTCAAAAAACATGCCGTTCCTGCCGCAGGCCACCTGGCACAGATCCATGGCCGCCGTACCGCTGCGGCGCACATCCACCGCTTTCATGCAATACTCTCTGGCCAGGGCAAAAGAACGGTCACAGAGCTCCTCATAATAGGGAGCCGTGCCAAAAGCCACCAGACTGTCCGCCAGAACATCCGTTGAGACATGGATAGGCTTGCCGTTTCTGCGGGCGCCCTTTCCTTTCTCAGCCTCATACAGCTCATCCGCGTAGGGATTGTAGACCACGCCGCCGACCCGCTCCCCATCCCTGGCGACTCCCACGGAGATGCAGCTGCAGCGGTACTGTTTGATAAAATTCGAAGTGCCGTCAATAGGGTCCACAATAAACGCGTACCCATGATCAACAGAGCGGTGCACGTCCTCCTCTTCGCCCACAAAAACCGCCTCCGGCAGAATGGCAAGAAGCCGCTCCCTTAATACCGCCTGCACCTGTTTGTCATAGGCCGTTACGTAATTGGCATGGCCTTCCTTAGCCATAACGCTCGCATCGATCTGCTCCGCCTCCAGCAAAATAGCCGCGCAGGAACGCACGGCCCGAACAATTTCCTGTATCATCCTCTTCTCCTCCTACATCTGTTTCCTTACAACACGGTATTCATCGTCGGGCTGATAATACGGGCAGGAACGCATCCTGCCCGATACCAGCCGACCGTAATCATCTTCATCCATATCCACATCACATCCGTAATAGTCGCCGTCCTCGTCATAAACATAATATACGCAGGTATCACAACTCATACTCAAAATCCACCCCCGCTTTTCTGGATGCCACCAGCGTAGGTACCGTTTTCTCATTGTACTGGGAAGATATGATACCGCCGTCAGACATACGGGAATACAGACCCGCCAGCCGGCCATTGTACACAAACAGCCCTGTCATATTGGTATAGGGCTTCGCCTCCACATTGACATCCGTGTAATCGCCATTCATGGAACGGTAAGGCGAATGGTATTCCTGATAGATATAATTATTGTTAAAATATCGATCCACAATCTCCTCCCAGGTATACCGGTTAAAATCCACCCCGGCAAAAACACCCTGAGACGCATAGGAATCCATGGGTTTTAAGATCCAGCGATCCTTATCTTCCACAATCTCCCGCTGGCTGCAAAAGCGCCGGTCCAACAGATTCGTAAACGGAATATGCTTTTTCACAAAATCCTTTTCCTCTTCTGACAGAAATGCCTGCGTGCCCGCATCATGTACCACCTTAAAAAACCATTTCGTATGAATAATCTGCGTACAAAAGGAACCTACCAGGCAGACATTCTGATCCAGCACTGCCTGGATAAAAGGCTGCACCTCTCTGTAATTCTGCATAATATCCGTCGTCACGGCCCGGCGATAAATCAAATCAATAGCATGGCCCGCAGGCGAATACAGCACGCCGCCTTCATACGTCAGATCCCGTATCTCACAGATTTCCGTCCTGTAACCAAAAGCCTCAAAACGCCGTTTGAACTCTTCCAGTTCCCGCATGGTCGTATGATACATAAAATCTACAATGGCAATATACGGCTGCTCCACCTGTTTTTCATAAGTCCGATACAGGGACATACAGGTATCCACCCAGCTGTCAAACAGCTCATATGTGCGAAACTCGTAATAGTCCTGCATACGCTGATGAATATTATTATAACTCAGCGCCTGATTCAATATGCGGTCCTCATTCATTGCGCTGGTTCCATCGGTGTTGATCTCACAAAACACAAAATCCCCGGTATCTTCATGATAAAATATGTCGAATCGGGCGATGGGCAGTACGCTGTCATACAGATTGGGCGTCAGAATCAATTCTTCTAACTCTTTAGAAAAAGGAAACAGTTTTCTGTATTCCGGATAGTCCATATACCGATGAATCACTTTACCGGCAATCCTGTACATTGTCTCCACCACACCCTCAAAAATGCGCACCTCATCCTCGCTGAATACCTTGGGAATCTGCAAGGTCTTGACACAACGGTTCATATAAGACAAGGGGGAGTTTTCCACATAATCCTTTATACGATTGGCAGACAACACGGTTTCCGCCGTCTCCTCTTCTATCAGCTTTGTATATTGCTCTGTAATTTCTCTCATAGCTCTCGATCCTCCGCCAAATATTTAATCATATTCTCACTATTACAGTAAGCAAATCACTATTCATAAGTTATATTATTATATTTTTCAAAAAAAAACAATTCTCTACTTGCATTATTTTCAAAATACGGTATAATATGTACTTGTGCAGGCCGATATAGCACAGCAGGTAGTGCGACGCACTCGTAATGCGTAGGTCAGCGGTTCGAATCCGCTTATCGGCTCGAAAAAACCTTGAGAGAGATCTCAAGGTTTTTTAATGCCCCCATATTGCCCAATAAGAAAAGCTGAAAGAAACAACTCCCATTGGTTGTTCCATTCAGCTCTTTTTCATGCCTTCCTCTATTTGACTACAGATCCACCTTGCCGGTAAAATCCGCATTGATCACATAATACGCGGCGCCGTCCTCCGGTTTAATATAAAGCTGGAGAGATTTCATGGAAGTCAGCTTGTTGCCGGCGTCCACATATGCCCGCTCCACTTTTGCCAGGATCTCACTTTCCTTATACTCACAGCCGTTTGCCTGAATGTAAGTCTCCTTCAAAGCCGCTTTAGTGTACTCTTTCTTCGCCGTATTCTTCACATTGGCAGCCGTCTCTTTTGCCGTTTTCTTCACCGCTTCAACAGTCTCCACCGCGGCCTCTTTTGCCGTTGCAGACTTTTCCTCCACGGTTTTCTTCGCTGACGTGGCCGCTTTCTTGGCCCTTCTGCCTGCTCTTTTCGTAGTCTTTTTTACAGCTTCCACTACCTCTGTAGCCGCCCCCTTCGCTTCCTGAGTGCCTTTCTTCAAAGGCTCTGTAATATCCGTTTCCTTTTCTGTATTCGTTTTCTTACTCTCTGTCATCATACTATTCCTCCGTTTCATGACCTTTGATACTTATTGGAGATAATCAATAATTTCTCTAATCGCGTCTTCCTCATCTGCCCCTTCGGCCGTAATAATAAGCGCTGAACCAACCTGCGGGTTCAGAGACATAACGCCGATGATGCTCTTGGCATTCAGCGTCTTATTATCATATGCTATATTGATTCTGCTGTCATACTTGCAGGCAATTTGAACAAGATGTGCAAGGGAATGTTCTTTTTCTATAGTGTTGGATACTATAACCTGTTCTTTCTTCATACTGATTCTCTCCTATCAGGTACTTAACATATGCATCATAATAGAAAAATACCAAAAAGTCAATCCCTAACCCCGTTTCGGTTCACATTCCACGGGTTTTCCGGCGACATACTGTCTTAACTGTTTCCTCATATCCGGGGGTTAGGAATACACAATTATAATGATTTTTCCGGTTTTCTTATTTTTTTCTGTCTAAGTTGCCCAGAAACCCAAATAATCAACTTACTTTTCCGTCGAAACCTATAATACTATATTTTTTACTTAAATTATTCAACTTTTCTTGTGCCCTTGTCTCACATCCCATATTCCGTTTTCACAAAATGGCGAAAGGCGTCGAGAGAACGCTCTACCTTTTCCGTGTCAATACAATAAGCGATGCGGAAATACCCCGGACACTCAAAAGTGTCGCCGGGCACCAGCAGCAAGTCATAGTTCAACCCTTTCCGGACAAATTCTTTCGCGTCTTCTTCCAAAGCCTTGGGGAACATATAAAAGGTACCGCTGGGTTTAACAACAGAAAAGCCCAGACTCGTCAGTTCCTGATACAGGATATTCATATTTTTCTCATAGACCGACAGATCACTGGTCATATCCAGTACGCTCACAATAGCTCTCTGCATAAGCGACGAAGGGCAGTTGTGGCCTACGCCGCGGGAAATCTGGGCACACATCTGAATCATGATCTCTGCCTCCGGACACTCCGGTGCAATGGCTACGTAACCGATACGCTCACCTGGCAGGGATACCGATTTGCTGAACGAATAGCAGGTGATGGTCTTATCATAATATTTCGCCACATAGGGAGCGTCCACTCCCGCGAATATGATCTCCCTGTAAGGCTCATCGGAAATCAAGTAAATATCGTGTCCGAATTCCTTTTCCTTTCGTTTCAGAATATCCGCCATGGTTGCCAGCGTCTCCGGCGTAAAAACCGTTCCCGAAGGGTTATTGGGCGTATTAATCAGAAGAGCCATCACATCCGGAGTGAGCGCCTCCTCCAATCTTTCAAAATCCACCTGAAAGTTTTTCAAATCCGGTGGCACCACTTTCAGCCGCGCTCCGGTAAGATCCACATAGGGATGATATTCCGGAAAATAGGGAGCAAAGGTCAGGATCGTATCCCCCGGCTCTGTCACCAGATGAAACGCATGGGTGAGGGCCGCCGCACAGCCGCTGGTGGGGAAAATATGGTTTTTCGTGTAAGCCATATCAAATCTCCGATTCAGAGAATCTGCAATGGCCTCCCGCACATAGTCGATACCCAGAGAAGGACTATAGCCATGCAGTCCTGCCGCCCCTTCCTCCTGTACCAGACGAATCAGCTCCTCGTTGAAAGCCGGAGGGGCAGGCACTGACGGATTGCCCAGACTGTAGTCAAATACATTCTCATAGCCGATCTCCTTCGCTCTGCGCCCGCCATATTCGGAAATCTCCCGGATCACCGACTTGGCGCCCAGCATATCTTTATATTGTTTTACCAGCATAGTCGTTCCTCCTTGCGGTTTCTCTTATTCTTCCAAACTATGTAAAAACAGCCCGCTCCGCAGTTTGGGCTCAAACCAGGTAGACTTGGGAGGCATCAGCCTGCCCGCATCCGCCACGGCAAACAATTCCTCGATGGATGTAGGGTACAGCGCAAACGCCGCTTTCGCATCCTGATGTACACGCCGCTCCAGCTCCTTAAGTCCCCGAATTCCGCCCACAAAGTCGATCCGGGGATCTGTCCTGGGATCTTCCATATGGAAAAGCGGTTCCAGAACCTCCCGCTGAAGAATGGCTACGTCCAGGCCCTCCACCGGATCGTCGGATCTACACTCCGGCAGAACCTCCAGCCGATACCACCCGGAGGCGTCATAAAAACCAAACTCTCCTTTTCGGGATGGGCAAACGACATGGGCAAACGGTCCTTCCACTGTGAATTTCTCCCGCATCCGGTCAGGCAGCTCCCCCGGAGTTAATTCTCCCACATCCAGAAGTACCCTGTTATAAGCCAGAATCTGAAGCTCGTCATCGGGAAACAGCACGGAAAGAAAATAATTAAAGGGCTCCGAACCATCATAACCGGGATGCTCACTGCGCCGTTTCAACCCCACTTTCACCGCCGAAGCTGCCCGGTGGTGTCCGTCCGCAATGTAAATACTCTCTATACCGGCAAACAGCTCTTCGATCCGCCGTATTCTCTCCCCGTCTCGAATCACCCATACCCTGTGCTCCACACCGTCGGAAGAATGAAAAGCCGTCTCCGGTTCTTCCCTTTTCACTTCCGCCGTCAGTGTTTTGAGAGCATCATCGGCACGATAAGCCAGGAAAATCGGGCCCGTCTGCATCCCGCAGATATCAATATGGCGGAAACGGTCCTGCTCCTTCTCTTCTCGGGTATTTTCATGTTTCTTAATGATCTGATTTATGTAATCGTCAATGAAAGCGCAGCCGACAATCCCGGTCTGACAGTGACCGGCCATTTTCTGCTCATACAGATAATAACAGGCCGTATCGTCACGTATGAACTCTCCTTGCCTGAGCATCTGCGTCAAAGTATCTCTGGCTTTTTCATAGACACATTCCGCATAAATATCCATATCAGGAGGAAACTGAGTCTCTGCCCGGTCAACTTTCAGAAAGGAGAGCGGCTCTCTTGCTACTTCTTTTCTGGCTTCCCCACGACTGTATACGTCATACGGCAGGGCTGCTATTCGATCCGCCAGATCCCGGCGGGGACGAATACCGCAAAACGGTTTGATCTGCGCCATACCTTCCTCCTATTTTACAATCCTAACCTTCAAAACGCCCTTGATTTCTCTGAGCCGGCCCGCTATGTCCTCGTTCAGCGGCGTCTCCACATCGATAACCGTATAAGCATAATCCCCTTTACTCTTGTTGGTCATGGTGGCAATATTCAACCCCATATCACCGATAACCTTTGTGAATTTATTGATCATATGCACCACATTTTTGTGGCAGATTGCCAGCCGTCCGGCAGTGGTACATACACCGAAATCACAGGTGGGATAATTTACAGAATTACGGATGTTTCCGTTCTCCAGATAGTCGCGGACCTCCTGCACAGCCATCAGGGCACAGTTATCCTCCGACTCCAGGGTGGAAGCGCCCAAATGAGGCGTGATCAGCACGTTGCTGGCCCCGGCCACGGTGGGATTGGCAAAATCAGATACGTATTTCTTCACCTTGCCCTCATTCAAAGCCTCTACAAGGGCCGCCTCATCCACAAGAAGATCCCGGGCAAAATTCAAGAGAACTACTTCGTCCTTCATCATCTCAATGGCATTTTTATCAATCATGTTCTTTGTACTGTCCATCAACGGCACATGGATCGTGATATAATCACACTCCCGATAGATGTCCTCCACGTTCTCGATATGCTTAATGGTTCTGGACAGATTCCAGGCCGCATCCACGGAAATATAGGGATCGTATCCGTAAACCTCCATGCCCAGATGGGTAGCCGTATTGGCCACCTTCACACCGATGGCGCCCAGACCGATAATGCCCAGCTTTTTTCCGGCAATCTCGCATCCGGCAAATTTTTTCTTCTGTTTCTCCGCCAGCTTGCCGATATTATCCTGATCTGCGTTGTGCCGAACCCACTCGATACCGCTGACAATGTCGCGGGACGCCAGGAGCATACCGGCAATGACCATCTCCTTCACACCGTTAGCGTTGGCCCCCGGCGTATTAAAGACGACAATACCCTGCCCGGCACACGCGTCCAGAGGAATATTGTTGACCCCGGCGCCGGCCCTCGCCACGCAGACCAGATTTTCCGGCAGCTCCATATCCAGCATGGAGGCGCTGCGCACCAGGACGGCCTGCGCCTCCTCCAGCGCATCCACCTGACGATATGCCCTGGAAAATTTGTCTGTACCCACGTTGGAAATCGGATTTAAACAGGTATATGTATACATTATCGGTTCTCCTCCTCAAACTTTTTCATAAACGAAACCAGCTTCTCTACGCCTTCCACGGGCATGGCGTTGTAAATACTGGCACGCATACCGCCGACCGAACGGTGTCCTTTCAGATTGATGAATCCGGCTGCCTCCGCCTCTTTTACAAATCGTGCGTCCAGTTCTTTATCTCCGGTGACAAAGGGTACGTTCATCAGAGAGCGGTCCTCCTTTTTCACTGTACCCTTAAACATCCGGCTGTTGTCCAGAAAATCATAGAGGACAGCCGCCTTTTTCTCATTGCGTTCCTTCATCACCTTCAGACCGCCCATCTGCTTCAGCCATTTAAATACCTTCCCGCATACATATATACTCCAGCAGTTCGGCGTATTGTACAGAGAACCCGCATCGGCATGGGTTTTATATTTCATCATGGTGGGGGTTCCCTCCAGCACATCTTCGGTAATCAGATCCTCCCTGACAATGGCGATCACCATACCTGCCGGACCCACATTTTTCTGTACGCCGCCATAGAGAATGCCATACTTTGACACATCTACGGGCTCAGACAGGAAACAGGACGAAACATCCGCCACCAGAAGTTTTCCTTTCGTATCCGGCAGTTTCTTAAACGCCGTCCCGTATATCGTGTTATTCTGGCAGATATATACATAATCTGCATCCTCGTCGACAGGCAGGTCAGAACAGTCCGGAATATAGGAAAACGTCTGATCCTCCGAGGACGCGATTTTTACGGCTTTACCATATTTCCGGGCTTCCTGCCATGCTTTTTTCGCCCACTGGCCGGTAACGATATAATCAGCCACTTTGTTTTTCATCAGATTCATGGGAATCATGGCAAACTGCAAAGACGCGCCTCCCTGCAAAAACAAGACTTTATAATTTTCAGGAATTGCCATCAGCTCCCTCAGATCTGCTTCTGCCTCCTGAATAATCTTCTCAAAAACTTTTGAGCGGTGACTCATCTCCATCACAGACTGACCACTGCCCTGATAATCCAGCATCTCCTGCTGCACTTCGCTCAGTACCTCCTCCGGCAATACCGCCGGGCCTGCAGAAAAATTATATACTCGACTCATTTTTTCATAACCTCCTCAAGTTATCGACAAATGCACTCGCGTTACATTGTATACTTTTTATGAAAGATTTTCAATGGGTGGTTATTGTTTTTCGGATGAAAATGTAACAGCTCGTTACTGTTCAAGGGTCAGGAATGCGCATATACTGCGACGCGAAGCTAGTCCTTTAGGGCGCATTCCGTAAGAACATGATTCAGGAGTGAGGGGCGGCTTTTGCGCAGCAAAACTTGGAATGCCGCCCTGAATCGTTACTTTGAGCGGCCCCAGGCCGTGAAAAGTAACAACAACTCTCTCCGGATGCACAACGGCAAAAATGTACCTCTGCCTGTCAGGGCGGAGGTACATACCTGCTATTCTCTGTTTAAGTCTTCCTCATCAAAAGCTGTCTCAATGGATGCGCCGGCCGGAACCATAGGAAACACCTTATCGTCAGAGTCTATTACACAATCAATGACCACCGTAGTATTCATAGCGATAGCCTTCTCGATGGCGGGTCCGACTTCCTCTTTCTTTGTCACCCGCATTCCTACGGCTCCCAGGCCTTCGGCAACCTTCACGAAATCCACTTTATCGTTGAGAATTGTGTGAGAATACCTCTGCCCATAGAACAGTGTCTGCCACTGGCGCACCATACCCAGCACATGGTTATTGACAATAATCTCCACCAGAGGCAGATCATTCCTGGACGCTGTGGCAATCTCATTCAAATTCATGCGAAAACAGCCGTCCCCGGCAATATTGACCACCACTTTATCTGGGCGGCCAAACTTTGCCCCGATAGCGGCCCCCAGGCCATAGCCCATAGTTCCCAAACCGCCGGAAGTCAGCAACGTATTCGGTTTCGTATATTTATAATACTGAGCCGCCCACATCTGATGCTGGCCCACATCCGTCACCACAATGGCATCGCCCTTTGTCACTCTGTACAACTCTTCAATGATGTAGGGACCGGTCAGCAAATCCTTATTATAGCGCAGAGGATACTTTTCACAGCAATTCTTCACCCAGTTCACCCATTCCACATGGTCCAGCTGTTCCAGCCTGCGATTCAGTTCCCGCAGCACAACCCGCACATCCCCCACCACACTGGCGTCCACAATCACATTCTTGTCGATCTCCGCCGGGTCCACATCAATCTGCAGAATCTGCGCCTTCTTCGCAAAGGTGGCCGCGTTGCCAATCACCCGGTCACTGAAACGGGCTCCCATAACTATTAAAAGATCACATTCCATCACGGCATAATTGGATGCTTTCGTGCCATGCATACCGAGCATACCGGTAAACAATGCATCTGTCTCCGGAAACGCGCCGTGTCCCATCAGGCTTGTCGTGACCGGCGCATGAATTTTATGAGCAAACTCCGTCACTTCCTCCGCAGCGCCGGACAGAACCGTTCCTCCACCCACAAAAATCATGGGCTTTTTCGCTGCGGTAATCATATCGAGAGCCTTCTGCATATCGCCGGAAGTAATATGATTCATATCCGGCATAATCTCCTGCGGTTTATGATAAGTATATTCGGTCACGGCCGCCGTCACATCTTTCGTCACGTCCACAAGTACAGGGCCGGGACGCCCGCTTTTGGCAATTACAAAGGCGCGGCGAATGGCATCGGCCAGTTTGGTCACGTCCTTGACGATCATGCTGTATTTCGTGACCGGTATGGTCACACCGGCAATATCCACTTCCTGAAAACTGTCCTTTCCCAGCAGCGGCACGCCCACATTGGCTGTGATAGCCACCACCGGAATAGAATCCATATAGGCTGTGGCGATACCGGTGACCAGATTGGTGGCCCCCGGGCCGGAAGTGGCCATACACACGCCCACCTTTCCCGTTGCCCGGGCATAGCCGTCCGCCGCATGGGCCGCCCCCTGTTCATGAGAGGTCAACACATGACGGATCTCCTCACTGTGCTTATATAATTCGTCATAAACGTTCAGGATCGTACCGCCCGGATACCCGAAAACAGTATCCACACCCTGTTCTTTCAGACATTCTATGATGATCTGTGATCCGTTTAACTGCATATTATCCTCCTGTATATATCCGTTATTTCCCACTGCATCAGGAAAATCATCCTACCTGGGCATCTGCAAAATAGCCCCCCTGGCCCCGGATGTCACCATCTGAGCGTAACGGGACAGATAGCCCGTGGTTACATTCGGTTCCTTGGGTTCCCATGCGGCGCGGCGCTGCTCCAAAACCTCGTCGCTCACAGCCACATTCAGTGTTTTCTCAGGAATATTGATTTGTATGATATCGCCCTCTTCAATCAGGGCAACGGGACCTCCCACAGCCGCCTCAGGAGATACATGGCCGATGGACGCTCCCCGGGACGCGCCGGAGAATCGGCCGTCAGTGATCAGGGCCACCGAGGAACCCAGTCCCATGCCGGCAATAGCAGAAGTGGGATTCAGCATCTCACGCATACCCGGACCGCCTTTGGGGCCCTCATAGCGTATGACCACCACATCGCCGGCCATAATCCTGCCGCCTTTGATAGCCGCAATAGCGTCCTCCTCGCACTCAAATACCCGGGCCGGACCTTCATGAACCAGCATCTCCGGCGCCACCGCCGACTGCTTAACCACGCTTCCGTCTGGGGCAATGTTGCCTTTCAGGACTGCCAGGCCGCCAGTAGCCGAATAGGGATCTTCCACCGGGCGGATGACCTCGTGATTTTTATTTACGGCGCCGGCAATATTCTCGCCCACCGTCTTCCCTGTACAGGTCATACAATCAAGATTCAGCAAATTCAGCTTTGTCAGCTCTTTCATAACCGCATATACGCCTCCGGCTTCATTCAGATCCTCCATATAAGTGGGGCCGGCCGGGGCCAGATGACACAGATTCGGAGTCTTCTCGCTGACATCATTGGCAAAACCGATCTCGAAATCAAATCCCACCTCATGGGCGATAGCCGGCAAATGCAACATACTGTTGGTGGAACAGCCCAGGGCCATATCCACAGTCAGGGCATTCATGATCGCTTCCCTGGTCATGATATCCCTGGGGCGGATATTTTTCTTCAACAGTTCCATCACCTGCATACCGGCATGCTTGGCCAGCTTCAAACGATCCGAATAAACTGCCGGAATTGTTCCGTTTCCGGCCAGACCCATCCCCAGCACCTCCGTCAGGCAGTTCATACTATTTGCGGTATACATGCCGGAACAAGAACCGCAAGTGGGGCATACTTTGTTTTCAAATTCACAGACATCCTCCTCACTCATGGTCCCTGCGGCATAAGAACCCACAGCCTCAAACATGGAGGACAGACTTCTCTTCTGTCCTTTGACATGACCGGCCAGCATGGGGCCGCCGGACACAAAGATTGTCGGCACGTTGATGCGGGCCGCCGCCATCAAAAGGCCGGGAACATTTTTGTCACAATTGGGGACCATCACCAGAGCGTCAAACTGATGAGCCAACGCCATACATTCTGTGGAATCTGCAATCAGGTCGCGGGTCACCAGGGAATATTTCATCCCCTCATGGCCCATAGCAATTCCGTCACAGACAGCGATAGCCGGAAATTCTCTCGGCACGCCGCCTGCCATGGCCACGCCCATCTTTACTGCTTCCACAATCTTATCCAGATTCATATGACCCGGCACGATTTCATTATATGAGCTGACAATACCCACCAGGGGCTTATCCATTTCTTCTTTCGTAAAACCAAGGGCATTAAACAAAGATCTGTGGGGCGCCTGCTGCATCCCCTTCTTTACTGCATCACTTTTCATAGTTTAACCTTCCTGCTATTTATTTTTTCGAAACACTTGTATGGTGAACGACATAAATGATTATTTTTGCCGTTCGCCTGCGCCGATTTTGGCTGCGAAAAACGCGGCAGACAGCATTTCCTTCCGCCGGAGCATTCAAATAGCCGCCGCAATCACATCGCCCATTCCAGAGGTAGATACGCGGGTACATCCTACCGAGAAAATATCCCCCGTGCGATAGCCATCTTTCAGAGCCTTTTCCACAGCTTTTTCCACGGCATCGGCTTCCACGTCCAAATCCAGAGAATAGCGCAACAGCATGGCCGCAGATAAAATCGTAGCTATGGGATTGGCCACATTCTGTCCTGCGATATCCGGTGCGGAACCGCCGCTGGGCTCATAAAGGCCAAATTTTGTCTCGTTTAAGCTGGCGGAAGATAGCATACCGATAGAGCCCGTCACCATACTGGCCTCGTCAGAGAGAATATCGCCGAACATATTTTCGGTCAGAATCACGTCGAACTGCCGGGGATTTTTTACGAGCTGCATGGCGCAATTATCCACCAGCATATGCTCCAGCTCCACCTCGGGATATTCCGCGGCCACTTCGGCAACCACTTTGCGCCAGAGCCGGGAAGAGTCCAGCACATTAGCCTTGTCCACGCTGGTTACTTTTTTCCGCCGTTTCATGGCTATGTCAAATCCTCGCCGGGCAATACGGCGGATCTCGCTCTCATTGTAGGTCAAGGTGTCGGTAGCCGTAATCAGACCGTCCACTTCCTCTGTTTTCCTGGCCCCAAAATACAGGCCGCCGGTCAGTTCCCGCATAATCATCATGTCGAATCCGTCCCCAATGATCTCATCCCGCAGGGGACAGGCGCTCCGCAGCTCATCGTAGAGATAAGCCGGCCGCAGATTGGCAAATAGATGCAAAGCTTTGCGCAATTTCAAAAGTCCCGCTTCCGGCCTCTTATCCGGTTCCAGCCTGTACCAGGGCGATGTGGCCGCGTTGCCGCCGATGGAACCCATCAGCACCGCATCGCTGGCTTTGGCTTTCTCGATTGTCTCTTCTGTCAACGGTACACCGTGCACATCGATAGACGCTCCGCCCATCAGCAATTCCGTATACTGAAAAGTATGCCCAAATTTCTCGCATACTTTATCCAAAACTTTTCTGGCCTCCCGGACAATCTCCGGCCCGATGCCATCGCCGGGAATCAGCGCTATCTTACATTCCATCCTTTTATCTTCCTTTCTCATGACTATTGGTAACTGTTCAGTACCTTCACAGTTACGACTATTGTTTCTATAATAATGCATCCCGATATAAATTTCAACATGGAATCCGGCCGTTTCCCTGAATCAAAGTAAACGTAGGTTACTTTTCATGGGTCAGGAATGCGCATTTACTGCGCATTCCGTGAGAACATGATTCAGGAGTGAGGGGCGGCTTTTGCGTAGCAAAACCTGGAATGTCGCCCCGAATCGTTACTTTGAGCGGCCCCAGGCCGTGAAAAGTAACAAACAGACCGGCTGAACGATTACACAAAACTGCCGCAAAACAGACGACTGGCATCTGCTCTGCGGCAATCTTCTCTTTACTCTGTCTCTCCCGGCTTCTCCACCTGGGAAATAGCGGCCTTTTTCATCGGAATCCGGCAGTTCTTATTATTGCCGAACTCCACAATCACATCCTCATCCGTGATATCGATCACAATACCGTAAAACCCTCCTGTCGTCACCACGGCGTCGCCCACCTCCATGGCGCCCAGCATAGCAGTCAACCGCTTCTGCTCTTTTTTCTGGGGACGAATCATCAAAAAATACATAATGGCAAACATAATCACAATCCATACAAGCATCATGATCGTGCTGCCGCCTGCTGCTGCCTCACTTGCTACAATCATCTTATTCCTCCTGATCTGTGCTGCCGCTTTTGCGCCGATACACGATTTCTATTGCGCCGCGGCTATAGTCGTTAAAAGGTATCATACCAGACTTACGCCTCAGGGGCAATTATTTTTTTCCATAATAATTACGTTTTTTCATTTACGCGCCCGGGACTCACATTCTCTTTCCGTCGTTCTCCAGGAATCCGTCCAGCTTTTGTCTCTTATAGCCGGCATACTGCCCTCGCTCAATGGCCTCCCGGATCTCCGCCATCATCGTATTATAAAAATAAAGGTTATGGAGCACGCAAAGCCGCATCCCCAGCATCTCCCTGGCTTTCAGAAGATGGCGGATATAAGCCCGGCTGTAATGTCTGCATGCCGGACAGCCGCATCCCTCCTCGATGGGCGCCTCATCCAGCTCATATTTCGCATTAAACAGATTCAGCTTGCCTCTGTTCGTATAGACATGGCCGTGGCGTCCGTTCCGACTCGGATACACACAGTCAAAAAAATCCACTCCCCGGTCCACGGCTTCCAGAATATTGGCCGGCGTCCCCACGCCCATCAGATAGGTAGGCTTCTCTTTCGGCAGATAAGGCACCGTTTCATCCAATATACGATACATCTCTTCATGGCTCTCCCCCACCGCCAGGCCGCCCACCGCGTAACCGTCCAGCTCCATCTCACTGATCGCGCGGGCATGGTCGATGCGGATATCCTCATAAACTGCCCCCTGATTAATACCAAACAGAAGCTGCTGACGGTTGATCGTATCCTCCCGGCTGTTCAATTCCCTCATTTTTTCTCTGCACCGGGCCAGCCAACGGGTCGTGCGGTCGACAGAACGCTGCACATACTCCCGATCAGCCACGCTGGAAGGGCATTCGTCAAAGGCCATGGCAATCGTAGAACCCAGGTTGGACTGGATCTGCATACTCTCCTCAGGCCCCATGAAAATCTTCCTGCCATCCACATGGCTGTTAAAATATACGCCTTCTTCTTTTATTTTTCGCAGCCCCGCCAGAGAAAATACCTGAAAGCCTCCGGAATCCGTCAGAACAGGCCTGTCCCAGTTCATGAATTTATGGATTCCTCCCAGCTTTTTAATCACCCCGTCCCCGGGACGCACATGGAGATGGTACGTGTTGGACAGCTCTATCTGGGTACCGATCTCATAAAGATCTGTGGTTGCCACCGCCCCCTTGATAGCCGCCGCCGTACCCACATTCATAAATACCGGCGTCTGGATCGTACCGTGTACTGTCTCCATGACGGCCCGCTTGGCCTTTCCGTCATATTTGATTACTTTATACATATTTCTCACCACATCTTTCCGCCTGTCGGCAGAACTTTCCGCTCAAACATACTTTTTCCAGTATAGCGGTCCTTCCTGCTTTTTTCAACGAATTTTTATCATCTTTTTCTAAATTGCCTATATTTTCTGCATTGCCATCGTTAAAATTATGTCGTATAATGACTACGTTTTCCGGTTGCCGCAGGCTCCCGGACACAACCGGGCAACCCAGGGGAACGCGCACCTTATTTTGGACGCGCCCCGCCCTATATACAAAGGAGGATGCAGATTTTTTCTGCTTATCTTATGTCAAATACAACTACTACATATGCATTGGGAATCGATATCGGTTCCACAACGGTAAAAATAGCTATTTTGGACAAAGAGCATACGCTGCTCTTCGCTGATTATGAACGTCACTTTGCCAACATCCAGGAGACCCTGGCCCGTCTGCTGGGAAAAGCCAAAGACCGTCTGGGCGAATGCAGCCTGCACCCGGTCATCACCGGCTCCGGCGGTCTGACCCTGGCACGGCATCTGGAGGTTCCCTTCGTCCAGGAAGTGATCGCCGTCTCCGGCGCCCTGCAGGAGCTGGCGCCGAAAACCGACGTGGCCATTGAGCTGGGCGGCGAGGACGCCAAGATCATCTATTTCGAAGGCGGCAACGTGGAGCAGCGCATGAACGGCATCTGCGCCGGGGGCACCGGATCTTTTATCGACCAGATGGCCTCCCTTCTGCAGACAGACGCCCTTGGTCTGAACGAATACGCCAAGGGGTATCAGGCCCTGTATCCGATTGCCGCCCGCTGCGGCGTATTTGCCAAATCAGATATCCAGCCCCTGATCAACGACGGAGCCACCAAGGAGGATCTGGCCGCCTCCATCTTCCAGGCCGTAGTCAACCAGACGATCAGCGGACTGGCCTGTGGTAAACCGATTCGTGGACACATTGCTTTCCTGGGAGGACCGTTGCATTTCCTTTCGGAACTGAAACAGGCCTTCATCCGCACGCTGCGCCTCGACGACGAGCACACGATTGCTCCGGGACATTCGCACCTGTTCGCAGCCATCGGCTCGGCTATGAACTGCCGGCAGGACGTAACGGTATCCTTAGAGGCCATGAAAGAACAGCTTGGCTCCACTGTCAAGCTGGAATTCGAGGTAGCCCGCATGGAGCCGCTGTTTACTGACCGTAAAGAATACGATATTTTCCGCAAACGGCAGGATCAATATACCGTAAAGACAGGCAGTCTGGCCGACTATTCCGGCAACTGCTATCTGGGTATTGACGCCGGCTCCACCACCACAAAGACGGCTCTGATCGGCGAAGACGGGACACTGCTCTATTCCTTCTACAGTAATAACAGCGGCAGCCCACTGGCCACCACGATCCGATCGATCCAGGAAATCTACAGCCTGCTTCCCGAAGACGCTCAGATCGTCCACGCCTGTTCGACAGGTTACGGGGAAGCCCTTATAAAGGCCGCCCTCCTTCTCGATGAAGGCGAGGTGGAGACCGTATCCCACTACTATGCCGCCGCATTCTTCCAGCCCGATGTGGACTGTATCCTGGATATCGGCGGCCAGGACATGAAATGTATTAAAATCAAGAATCATACCGTGGACAGTGTGCTGCTCAACGAAGCCTGTTCCTCGGGCTGCGGTTCTTTCATAGAGACCTTCGCCAAATCTTTGAATTACAGCGTTCAGGATTTCGCCAAAGAGGCTCTCTTTGCCGATCATCCCATTGATCTGGGCACCCGCTGCACGGTATTCATGAATTCCAAAGTAAAGCAGGCCCAGAAGGAGGGCGCTTCCGTGGCCGATATCTCGGCAGGCCTGGCCTACTCCGTCATCAAAAACGCGCTCTACAAAGTAATTAAAGTCTCTGACGCCTCGGAGCTGGGCAGCCATATCGTGGTACAAGGGGGGACATTCTATAATGACGCCGTGCTCCGGAGCTTTGAACGCATCGCGGACTGTGAAGTCATCCGTCCCGATATAGCCGGTATCATGGGGGCTTTCGGCGCGGCTCTGATAGCGAAAGAGCGGTTTGACCCCTGCAAAGGGACTACCATGCTTTCCATTGAGGATATCAATGCGTTAGAATACTCCACCACCATGACCCACTGCCGCGGCTGTACCAACCAGTGCCGCCTGACGATCAACCATTTCAGCGGCGGACGCAAATACATCAGCGGCAACCGCTGTGAGCGGGGTCTGGGAAAACAGAAAAACAAAGACCATATCCCCAATTTATTCGAGTATAAGTATAAGAAACTTTTCGACTACGAGCCGCTTCCGGAAGAGGAGGCTCCCCGGGGCGTCGTAGGCATCCCCCGGGTATTAAATATGTTTGAGAATTACCCGTTCTGGTTTACCTTTTTCACCAAATTGGGCTACCGGGTCATTCTCTCACCGGATTCCACCCACAAACTTTATGAGATGGGTATTGAGTCCATCCCCAGTGAGTCCGAATGTTATCCGGCTAAACTGGCCCACGGCCATGTGACCTGGCTGATCCGGCAGGGAATCAAGTTTATCTTCTATCCCTGCGTGCCTTACGAGAGAAACGAGTTTTCGGATTCGGTGAACCACTATAACTGCCCGATCGTTACCTCCTACGCGGAAAATATCAAGAACAATGTGGAGGAGCTGCGGGATGAGAGCATCCGCTTTAAAAACCCGTTTTTCGCATTCAGCGACGAACAGGTGCTGGCCGACGGCCTGGTGGCCGCTTTCCCGGAGTTTTCTGAAGAAGAGGTGCGGAGCGCCGCCCACGACGGCTGGGAAGAACTGACCGCCATGCGGGAAGACATACGCAGAAAAGGCGAGGAAACGCTACTCTGGATGAAGAAAAATAACCGTAGCGGTATTGTTCTGGCCGGACGTCCCTACCATATCGATCCGGAGATCCATCACGGTATCCCGGACATGGTGAACAGCTATGGTCTGGCTGTTCTGACTGAGGACGCCGTGTCCCATCTGGCCCCCATTGAACGGCCCATCCGGGTTAACGACCAATGGATGTACCATACCCGGCTGTATGCCGCCGCCAACTTCGTCAAGTCCCGGGACGATCTGGAACTGATCCAGCTCAACTCCTTTGGCTGCGGCCTGGACGCCGTGACCACCGACGAAGTATATGAGATTTTGTCACGCAGCGGAAAAATCTATACCTGCCTGAAAATTGATGAGGTCAACAATCTGGGCGCCGCCCGCATCCGCGTCCGCTCACTGCTGGCCGCCATCCGCGTGAAAGAAAAGGATAGAGAACAACGCAAGATCCAACCCTCCGCCATACAAAAGATTTCGTTTACAAAAGAAATGAAAAAGACCTATACCATCCTGTGCCCCCAGATGTCGCCGATCCATTTTTCCATTATGCAGCCGGCCTTTGTTGCCGCCGGTTATCGTCTGGAAGTACTGCCCAACGACAATAAAGAGGCGGTGGATGTGGGATTGAAATATGTAAACAACGATGCCTGTTATCCTTCCCTGATGGTGGTCGGGCAGATCATGCAGGCCCTGCTGTCCGGCAAATATGATCTGGATCATGTGGCCATCATCATGTCCCAGACCGGCGGCGGCTGCCGGGCGTCCAACTATATCGCTTTCATCCGCCGGGCGCTGGAAAAGGCCGATATGGCTCAGATTCCAGTAATCTCAATCAATTTAAGCGGTCTGGAGAGCAATCCCGGATTCAAGCTCACACCGAATCTGGTTCTGCGCATCTCCTATGCGGCAGTCTTTGGGGATATCCTGATGCGGTGTCTGTACCGGATGCGCCCCTACGAGAAAAAAGCAGGCAGCGCCAATGCATTACATAAAAAATGGGAGCGAATCTGCATTGACTTTGTCTCCGCGAAGCATCTGTCCCATACCCGCTTTAAGCAGATCTGCCGTACTGTCATCCATGATTTTGACAGGCTGCCCATCCACGAGAATATGAAAAAGCCCAAGGTCGGCATTGTGGGCGAAATCCTGGTCAAATTTCTCCCGGCGGCCAACAATTACCTGGCCGAGCTGCTGGAAAAAGAGGGCGCTGAGGCTGTCGTACCGGATTTAATCGATTTTATGAATTACAGCTTTTACAATATGAATTTCAAAGCCCAATATCTAGGTGTGAAAAAGACTTCGGCTCTTGTGGCCAATGCCGGCATTCAATACGTAAACTGGCTCAGAAGCGCGGCCGTAAAGGAGTTCAAAAAAAGCCGCCATTTTACGCCTCCGGCAAACATTAAGGATCTGGCCTCTTATGCCGCTCCCATTGTTTCCATGGGCAATCAGACCGGCGAAGGCTGGTTCCTCACCGGTGAGATGATGGAACTGATCCACGGCGGCGTCAAAAACATCGTCTGCACACAGCCTTTTGCCTGTCTGCCCAACCATATCGTGGGCAAAGGCGTAATCAAGGAAATACGGCATCAATATCCCGACGCCAATATTGTGGCTATTGACTATGATCCGGGCGCCAGCGAAGTCAACCAGCTGAACAGAATCAAACTGATGCTGTCCACGGCAAATAAAAATCTGCAGCAGAGCCAAAAAGAATAAACAATCGTAACTGTGAAGGTACTGAACAGTTACAGGCAATCCTAATCTTCTGTTCCGGGTTCATTTACATGTATATACCAGTAAAGCACAGCCTCTTTTGTCAGACTTTTGCAAAAGGGGCTGTGCCCGCATCTGCAGGGTACACCGAACGTTTCCTGAAAAATGCTCTGTCCCGGCCAATCACTGCCTGTATTTTTCTATCCGATACCCATTTTTTTCCATATATATGGTCACGGCCCCGCAGTCTTTCGTCGCGTACACCGCAGCCCCCTGTTCCCAAAGCCGCTCCAAAAGCTCCGGATGAGGATGACCGTAGCGGTTTTTCGCGCCGCAGGAGATCAGTGCGGTCCGGGGTGAAAGCTTCTCCAGCCACTGAACGGAGGTGGAGTTTTTCGAACCGTGATGGGCCACTTTCAGGACGTCGCAGGACAGAGGCAATGCCGATACGGCTTCCTCCCCTTTTCCTTCCAAATCCCCGGTGAACAGCTCTGTATATGTTCCGCACAATAAAAGAAACGTCAGAGAACCCGCATTGGTGTCACCCGCATAGTCCTGATTATCCGGATGGCAGAAACGGATCTCTATGTCCTGATTTTTGAGAGTATCTCCTTTTTCCACATATTGGATACCCACCCCGGCCTGCCTGGCTGCCCGGATAAAACCCTGCCCTTCCGGGGCGCCCGCCATCCAGACCGGGGCCAAAATGCCGCCAATCTCCATGGACAGACTGCCTTCCGCCTTCATTTCCAGAAGCTCTATCAAACCGTTGATATGATCCTCATCGGGATGAGTCACCATCATCCGGGAAATTCGCCGTACCCCTTTGTATTTCAGATAAGGAAGAATCCTGTAGATGCCCACTCCGCTTACCGTAGCGCTGCCTCCGTCTATCAGAAAAACCTCGCCGCAGGCCGACGTGATGACATGGCAGTCCCCCTGGCCCACATCCAGCATGACTGCCTCGTTTCCCCGGTGTACAGGCAAAAATATAATCAACGCCAGGGGCATCAGCATGAAAGGGGCCATGGATCTGCACTGTTTTCTTCCTCTGCCGCCACTTTTCGGCATGTCTGCCAGTTCCTCATTCTCACGCCTTTTTCCCTTCCGCGCCATCCATCCATAGCCAACGCCCATCCCCAGATAGAAAAGAATCATCTGCCACACCGCCGGACGGCCGGTGATAACCACGCTAAAGGGTATACGGCCGGCCAGCCGGCACATATGCTCATACATATCCAATATGAATCCCGCCGGCATAAGCAGCAGCCGGCCGGGAGGAAGCAGGAAAAGCCCCGCCAGCCCCCCGACCAGGCCAAAGAAAAGTACCAGGGACAAAAGAGGAATCACCACCAGATTTAATAGAATACTGACAGGGGCAGCCTCGTAGAAAAACCAGGCCGAAAGGGGGAGCATGCCCAGCCACAGCCAAATGCCTGTGCCCAAAGTCCCCCACTCCTTTCTGGCGCACAGCAAAAGTCCCGCAGCCACGAAAGATAAAAGAAAACTGCTGTCATAGAGGTACAGCGGATTCTGCAAAAACAGGACGACTGCCGCCAGAGCCAGGGCCGTGGGACGATCGTAGTCCCGTCCCAGCACGCGGGCCCCCATGGCCATCCAGAACATATATACGGCGCGCTGGGCCGACACCGGAAAGCCGATCATCCAGAGATAAAGCAGGAGAAACAGGCTGGCCGCCAGCGCGGACACACGAATCCCCGCCATTTTCCGCAGCAGGCCATATAATCCCATGCCAAGCAAAGATATATGGAGGCCAGACACGGCCAGAATATGGGAGATACCGCTCTGCTGGTATATCCGCCGTATATCGCCGTCCAGGGAACTTTTTTCTCCCAGCAGGATCGCCTGTAACACGCCTGCCTTTTCCCCCATTCCCCGTTCCAGGGCATCCCCGAAAGCGTCCCGGAAACGTCTGGACAGCTCGGGCGCCCAGGCCGTACGTTTTTCCGTCGCCCGGCACGCTTTTCCCGCGACCAGCACCGATATATGGCGAAGTCCATAATACTTTGCCGCGTCAAACTGCCCCGGATTCCGGGGTTTCTCCGGCAGATAGCCATAGCCCTCCGCGCAGACAGACCAGCCCACCTGCACTTCCGGTATTTGTTCATAATTAATTTTACTGTTTTCCAGGAAAAAAGAATTCGATTGAATCACAAGAATTGTATTTTTCAGATAAATTGCACAACCGTCCCCGGTTTTCTCTATCCGATAGATTTGCCCATAGGCGGTACAATCCGCGCCGGACAGCATCGCCTGCTGCAGTTTCCGGTCTGTCCCTGCCGCCCACGGAACAGGCAGCGGGAGCAGGCCGGAAAGCAGGATCAAAAAAATCATACCAAAGCAAATCACGGCAATAGGCCGTTTATTCATCCACATCCTCCACCAATGTCAGATTTTCTTCAAAAAACTGGTTCAGATCCACCGAATTGCGGAAAGAAACATTGGTCTCGCCGTTGACCGAGATCTGCACCCGCTCCACACCGCTGCCCTCCACCAGGGAATTGACCAGAGAGTAGATGATCAGGTCGTCCGGCAGCGCCAATGCCCCGGATACAAAGGTATTATCCAGATTGACATAGGCAATTCCGTCCGAAACATTTACGCTCAGTATACCCAGATTGGACGGCATCGTGGCCTGGGCGTCTTCCCCCAACGGTCCCTGAATCAGCAGCTCGACTACCTCACGTTCCATGGGAACGCTGGTGCTGTAATATACTTTCCTCACCTCGCGAACCAGCCCGTCTCCCTCGGCATTGGCAAAATACAGGGTAAAAGTCCCATACTGATAGGCGTCGATCTCCCGGCCTTCTGTTTCCACAAAATCCTTTGTATCCATGGGCCCCACATCCTGGCCGTCGCTGTTTTTCAGGCCCAGCCCCTCTACCTGGATCAACACCTCATCCACATTATCCAATTGCACAAAACTTTTAACCAGTCCGGCCCGCACCAGAATCTCTTTCGCTCTGTCCATATCATAATAAGCGCCGTTCAGGTTCAGAATCAGCTGATGATTCTCCAGACGGCATTCCAGAATCGACACATTTTCCGGCAAAAGAGAGATTCTTCCCTTGGAACTTTTCTGAACGCTTATGGTCTCTTCCATAGCCGCCACCTGATCCGCCGCCTGGGTTTTCTCCGTCTCGAAAGCCTCCGTTACCAGTTTCGTTTCTTCACTGTTCAGATAATACTGCATAAGAGCGTCTTTATCTTTCTCTCCGCTGCTGGAGACCGGAGCACATCCCCCGACCCATAACAGGCAGAGCAAACAGAACGCTCTCCCTATAATTTTTTTCATATGCCCCCCAAAGTGTACGGTACGCCGTCCTCACTCCACATGGTTCAGCGGAATGCGGACCGAAAACTGGGCGCCCTCGCCTTCTTTGCTATAGACCTTGATAGCCCCATGGTGCATCATAATAGCGCTTCTGGTAATAGCCAGACCCAATCCCGTTCCTCCGATCTCCTTAGAATGGGATTTATCCACGCGGTAAAAACGGTCAAAGACATGATCAATAGCCTCCAGCGGAATACCCATGCCCGAGTCGGCCACCACCACATAAAAGTATTTGTGGTCGGCATTGAGGGAAATTCTCACCCATCCGTCTTCCACATTGTACTTGATTCCATTCTCCACCAGATTGGTAAAGGCCAGCGTCAGCTTCATTTCGTCAATTTGCGCATTGACCGGACGAAAACTGTCCACCAGCAGACGGATATTCCGCTCCGCGGCAATGGGCTTTAACCGTTTCAATATCAGTTCCAGCATATCATTGATATTGACCATCTCAATATTCAGATTCGAAGCCTTCTTATCCATCTTGACAAGGGCCAGAAGATCGGTGATAATCTCATTTTCCCTGTCGATTTCCTCGGTAATGTCCTGCATAAACTCCTGATACAGTTCCACAGGCATATTCTCCTGCCCCACCAGAGAATCCGCCAGCACCTTCATGGAGGTCAGCGGCGTCTTCAGCTCATGGGACACGTTGGACACAAATTCCTGACGAGACTCATCCAGCGTCCTCACCTTGACCATCATCTCATTAAATGCGTCAGTGATCAACTGAGTCTCTACATAGTCCGGCACCGAGATATCCTCGTCCATATACCCCGCCGAGATATTCTCAATGGCTCTTGTAATCTTATTAAAAGGCTTCACCAGCACGCCGGCCAGAATATAACCGACGGCCAGCACCAACGCCGATATAATCGCCATCAGGAAAGTTCCTTTTTGCTCCAGAATACTGACGCTGGCGTTGATCTCATCCATGGAAATACTGGCCATCATCACTCCCTGCACCGTTCCCACACCGTCTTTGACCGTGATCGGTACCGTCATCTCTATGTATTGGCTGGAAGGATACTGCCCAGCGCTGTTATTCCTGTAACAGGTAATGATCTCCTCGGAGATCATCGTCTTCCCCACATCCAGATTAAAAGTATCTTTAATGATCCTGAAATTGGAATCCACAATCAGGATTCGTCCGCTGTAAATATTGGACAGCAGATCCAGCTCGCTGTTCAGTGTGGCAGAGGAAGGATTCTCCAGATAATTCTCACTGATCATCTGGTTGCACAATATATCGCACTGGTTCATCACGTTTACCGTGCGGATGGAAACCGCCCGGTCCCTATAACTGCTCACGATCCCGTACTCCACCACAATACTGGGAATAATACCGATAACCACCAGAATGATGGTTATCCGAAACCGCAGGCTTCGCAAAAAAGAAAACCTTTTCATTTTGCCCAAATTCTCATTAACCCTGGAAATAATAACCAACTCCCCATTTCGTATGTACATACTTGGGATCACTGGGATTGAGCTCAATCTTCTCGCGCAGCCTCCGGATATGTACGTCTACCGTACGCACGTCGCCCGGATACTCGTAACCCCACACAATATTCAACAGATTTTCCCGACTGTACACCTTATTCGGATTGAACACCAAAAGTTCAAGAAGGTCAAACTCCTTGGCTGTCAGATTAATTTCCTGACCGGCAATAAATACCCTCCGGCTTTCACAATCCAGTTTCAGATCACCGGATACCACTTTTTTTGCCTTTTCCTCCTTGGGAGCGGTTTTGGTGGTGCGCCGCATAATCGCCTTGATTCTGGCTTTCACTTCCAGGATGTTAAATGGCTTCGTGATATAATCATCCGCGCCATACTCCAGTCCGAGGATTTTGTCCATGTCGTCGCCCTTGGCCGTCAGCATCACAATAGGAACACTGGAAAATTCACGAATCTGCTGGCAGACGCCCAGTCCGTCCAGTTTCGGAAGCATCAGATCCAGCAAAATAATATCATATTCGTTTTCCCTGGCCATGACCAGCGCTTCTTCTCCGTCATAAGCCGCATCCACATCCATACCATCCTGCTCCAGGCTGAAACGGATGCCTTTTACGATCAATTTTTCATCATCAACAACCAACACTCTCTTACTCATTTTTTTTCTCCTCAACGGCAACCGTTCGGATAAACCAAACGGTTCCTCTCAGCGAACAGTAATCTCGTCCTTAAGCTTGTCAAATGTCTTGTCCGCGATACCGTCTACCTTCTTCAAATCCTCCGGCTCGGTAAATCCCCCGTTGGCTTCCCGCCAGGCAATGATTGCCTCTGCCCTCGACGGGCCAATCCCGGTCAGCGTAGCGAGCTGCACGGCGTCCGCCGTATTAATATTTACCCTGCCCGATCCTTCCTGTTCCTGCGGCGCCGTTTCCGCGACGCCCTGATCTGTCTGAGAATGACCGGGCATCTCTGCTTCTCCCTGGGCCGGGACGCGGATCTTTTCCCCGTCTTCCAGCAATCTGGCCTGATTCAGCGTCGTATCATCCGCTATATCCGTCAGTCCGCCGGCCATTTGAAGGGCCTCATAGACTCTGGCCCCGCCGGAAAGCCGGTAAACGCCCGGATTCGCCACCTCGCCGCAGACATAGACATACAGCTCCTCTTCCGGAACGGTTTTGTCCTTCCCATTCGCCTCCGTCAGTACGCTATCTGCACCGGCCGAAGACGGCGCCTCTACAAATTCCGTCTGGTCAGACGCACAACCGACGAGCGCCCAGCCATACAGCCAAGCGCAACACAATACCGTTATGTTTTTTGTCATTTTCATATATGCTCCTTACTGAAAACAGCAGGCTCTCTGCGCATATACGGAAAAATATCCCCAGACAATATCTTAACGAATATTACAAATTATTACAAGATAAAAATGCAATTTACAAATTTTTTATTTTCGCAATCCTTCAGTAAAAAAACGCATGACGTCAACTTCTTTCCCATTTAAAAATGAGCATTCCTGCAATTGCCAGAACCATCCCCACCGCCTTGCTCCAGGAAAAAGAAGTTTTCTCCACGCCGAACAGCCCGGCGAGCTCCACCAGCCAGGAAAAAATCACCTGAGCCACTACGATAAACATGGTCGCCTGGGCCGGACCCACGCTGCCCATACTCATAATCACCGTAATGGTAATAAAAGCGCCGATCACACCGCCAAACAACATGTACCGCGGAGTGACATCCTTAATGGCCAAAAAACTACTGCCTTCCGTAATCCTCCAGGCAATCACGGAAACCGCCAGGGCCGTCGCCTGCACCCAGGCAGCGCTCACCCATACGCTGGTCTGTTTCGTTACTTCTGTATTTAATATCCCCTGCAGACTCATCAATATGCCGGACAGGGCCGCAATTAAATATCCCATATTTTTTACTCCTTTCACACTCTATACTATACCCGCCCAGCCGGTAAAATATACCCGTCCGACAGCCGCCCTGCAGCGTCACGTTCCAGATATTCCGCCTGCAAAACCTGTCTGCATAAATCTTCTCCGAATATTCCGCGGCAAAAAAGCAGGCCTCGTACATGATGCCGGCCTGCATAAAAAAGTTTTATCTCCTGCGTGTCTGAACGGAAAGGAAAAAGTTGTCGTCCTCTGTGCCTGCCGCTATCATTTCCCCTTTCCCAGCGTGGCGCGCATATCCGCCGTCATGGCGTTCAGGACGGCGCAGACCAGAAAAATACTGATCAGCCGATCCAGATAATCCGTCAGAATCTGTACCGCAACGACGCTGCCCGCCATACCCAGAGGCGTTTTGGACAGAAGCTGCACCAATACGGTGGAACCCGACGAAGTCACGCCGCCAAAAAGCCCGGCGGAAATCAGGGCGCTTATCACCGTACCGGGCAGAGTGACAAAAAAAGCCGCCAGAAAGATCCATCGGCCTTTCACAGCCATCTTATCAAATACTAGTCCGGCCATCAGGCCGACAGCCATACCGGCCGGGGCAAAATAAAGGGAATAGATATCCGTGGTCAGCCCCAGACAGATACCGCTGAGCAGATTGGGTAGCATACCGTACAGGGGACCTAAAAGAGCGCCCACCAGAATCGTGCCGATACTGTCCAGATAAACGGGCAGCCGAAGCAGCAGGGCGATCTGCCCCCCGGCCACATTGACTGCCACGGCCATGGCCACCAGGCAGATTCTACGGATATTGATGCTTGTCGTCTTCATGTATTTCCTCCTCATTTGTTAATGCTTTCGCGGACAAACCCGCTCTCCCGCTCAGCAGAGCTGATCCAGCAGATCCAGGTCCTCCCTGGATCTGTGCAGCAGTCTGCCAAAAAATGTATAAAAAAATTCCAGGGCGTTCGTCTCTGTCAGCACAATGCTGTTAGGCTCCCGTTTCAGGAAACCCATCTGATCCACCACGGACTGACCCATACTGACACCTCCGGTCTCAACAGCCGTATAGGCGGCAAAACCGGAACAAAGACTCCTGTCGGCAAAATAGGCCACTGCCAGAGGATCGTTAATCACACACCCGATGATATGTTCCCATTCCCAGTGGAAGTCAAAATAAAATTTTGTGATGGCCTCCACAAAAGCGCCGTGGCGCTCGTCTAGCCTGCGCAGATAGGACAGCAGGTTCGGAGTCAAAACGATTTTCCTCGTCACATCCAGCCCGATCATGTGAACAAGCTTTCCCAGACCCGCCATCTTCTCATATACGAAAGCCGCCGCGTCGGGGTCGCACCAGTAATTATACTCGGCCACCGGCGAACAGTTGCCGTGGCTTTTGAAATTTCCTCCCATGGAAACGATCTCGTCAAGGCAGGCGAAAGCCTCCTCATCGGCCATCAGAGCCCTGGCCAGATTGGTCATGGGACCCAGGGCCAGAACGGAACAGCGCTCTTCCCGCAATGTTCGGATTATATAGGATACGGCAGATAGTTTTTGCCTGTATCCCGGCACGTCGGGAAGAAAGCTTTCACCCAGGCCGTCCTCGCCGTGGGTATCCTGGGCGCTGACATACTCCCGCCGCAGAGGCCTGGTTTCCCCGATATAAACCGGAATATCCAGGCGGTTCATATGCCGCAGTACCTTCTTGGCATTGGCAAATCCCAACTCCACCGGCACATTGCCGCAGACAATGGTGATACCCAGCACTTCGATTTCTTCCATTGACAGAGCCAGCATCAGGGCCAGGCTGTCGTCAATACCGGGATCACAGTCGATAATCACTTTTTTACGCATACATGCCTCCATGGCTTCTTTTTTCTTTACATGGAAATCCCGGACTACTGGCGGATTTTCATATGGATCTCCCGCAATTGGGTCTCCGTAATTTCACAGGGTGCGCCGCACATCAGATCCTGGGCGTTTCCGTTCATCGGGAAGGGGATTACCTCCCGGATATTCTCCTCACCGCAAAGCAGCATGACCATGCGGTCCACGCCGGGAGCCATGCCCGCATGGGGCGGCGCGCCAAACTGGAACGCGTTGTAAAGAGCGCCGAATTTTTCCCGGAGATCTTCTTCGGTATACCCGGCGACGGCAAAGGCTTTGACCATGGTATCCAGGTCATGATTCCGCACCGCGCCTGAAGACAGCTCCACACCGTTGCATACGATATCGTACTGATAGGCCAGCACCTCCTCCGGAGCCTTGCTGTTTAAGGCTTCCAGACCACCCTGGGGCATGGAAAACGGATTGTGCGTAAAGTCCATCCGCTTCTCCTGCTCATTGTACTCATACATCGGAAAATCATTGACGAAACAAAATCTGTACGAGTTTTTCTCGCAGATTCCCAGCCGTTCGCCCAGTTCATTGCGGAGCTGTCCGGCGAAATCCGCCGCCCGCTTTTCTTTGTCGGCGATAAAAAAGATCGTATCTCCGGGCATAAGGCCCGCTTTCCCGGCGATCACCTCCTTCATATCCTCCGGAATGAATTTGTCGATGGGCCCTTTGTAGCTCATATCATCCATGATCTCCAGATACCCCAGGCCGCCCATACCAATCGATGTGGCAAAATGCAGCAGCTTTTCGTGAAAGCCCTTGGACATGTCCGCATGGACCTTAATGGCCCGCACGGTTTTTTTATGAAAGGGCTTGAAGGTACACCGCTGGAAAAAGTCTGTCAGATCAATGATCCGGAGAGGATTCCTCAAGTCCGGCTTATCCGTACCGAACTCCAGCATGGCCTGTCTGTAGCTGTACACCGGATAAGGAGCCGCCGTCACCTGACTTCCCTCCGGAGAAAATTTCTCGAACGTAGCCGTCAATACCTCTTCACCCACGCGAAACACATCTTCCTGGGTGGCAAAGCTCATCTCAAAATCCAGCTGATAAAATTCTCCCGGGGAGCGGTCCGCCCTGGCGTCCTCGTCGCGGAAGCAGGGCGCGATCTGAAAATATTTGTCGATGCCCGACACCATCAAAAGCTGTTTGTATTGCTGGGGCGCCTGGGGCAGGGCATAAAATTTGCCTTTCCATTTGCGGGAAGGAACGACATAGTCCCGGGCCCCCTCCGGGGAGGAAGCGCACAGGATCGGCGTCTGAATCTCCACAAAGCCCATCCCGGTCATCTTCTCCCGCAGAAAGCTGATGACCCGTGAGCGGAGCAACATATTGTCCCTCACCTTCCTGTTTCGCAGGTCCAGATAACGGTATTTCAGCCGCACATCCTCCCGCACCTCTCTGGAAGTAACCACCTCAAAAGGAAGCTGACGGTAGACTTTGCCCAGAATATCCACTCTATGGGCCTCCAGCTCAATGGTTCCGGTGGGGATCTTGGGATTGTAAGTTTCCTCGTCCCGATGCTCTATTACGCCCTGAATCGAAACACAGTCTTCCTTCACCAGGCCGTCCAGCAGAGACGTATCCCGCATCACTACCTGCAGCACGCCATACATATCCCGCAGGTCAATGAAAGATACTCCGCCGTGATCACGGATATTCTCCACCCATCCGGCCACACGAAGCTCCGATCCCACATCCTGTTCCGTAATCTGATCCAGTGTCCTCACTCTGTACTTGTTTTTCATAACCATCATCTCCTCAAATAGAATATCACACCATAAAGCCCTGTGTATGCTTTTCAACCACAAAAAAGCCGCCCGTCCTGAACCCCTTTGTCCAGGACGAACAGCATCTGTCCGCGGTACCACCTGAATTACTGTCTGACACAGTCTCCTCCACAGTTCGGCACAGCCCTCCCTGGGCCTTGCTAAACCTTGCTGTCTGTCGCGCAGCACACGGCTCACCTACTCGGTTGCCCTTTCAGCTCGCGGCTGGTAAAGTGTTATTCACACGGATTCACTTTACAGGGCTTACACCATCCCCCGCTCGCTGGAAACGATAATCCGCGCTACTTCTCTTCGTCATCGCCATCGTTGAGAGTATATACTATTTAAACGGGGATTGTCAACGCTAAAAATTCATGTTTTTTTCTTTTAATCCATCAGGCGCTACAGCCCCGACGGAATCAGCGACTGCGTACATGGGCCAGCTCCCCCCATTGAATGTCTAATATGGAATTTTTATAATGACCTGTGCGCCCTTTGTCTTATCAGAATTTTT